>MFVE01000009.1 GCA_001785985.1 Candidatus Nomurabacteria bacterium RIFCSPLOWO2_01_FULL_42_17 | reverse complement strand
CGCAGGTTTCGGTGCAAGAATTTTCTGGCACTTGGCGACGGCTTGAGAAAAAAGGAGAAACTAAAGAGGGGACTATCATCTACGACGACTACGCACATCATCCGACGGAAATAAAAGCGAGTCTGCAAGCTTTGCGGGAGTTGTATCCTTCAGATGCGTCGCCTTCGTCCAAGACTTCGGCGAACCAAAGAAAAAAAATCACAGTTTTATTTCAGCCGCATCTCTACAGCCGAACCAAAGCGCTCTTTAATGATTTTGCTAAAAGTTTTAAAGAAGCAGATCGAGTGTTTCTTTTACCTATCTATTTTGCCAGAGAAGACAAAGACGAGAGTATTTCAAGCGAGAAACTGGCTATGGCTATCTGCTTGGAGGGCGGCGAAGTGCAAGCATTTCCGGATTTTCAGTCAGCCGAAAATGCAGTTTCAGCCCTAAAACTAGGGTCCAAAGACGTTTTTGTGACGATGGGGGCAGGCGAAGCTCATAAAGTAGCCGAAAAAGTCTTCAAAATAAGTCCGCTTCATCAGAAATAGCCTTTCCTCAGGCCCTTTTGGAATCAGCTCCCAGCAGATTCCAACCCCTTCCCCACACCCCGGCCAGACCATTCGGAAAGGCTATTTCTGATTTCGCTATTTTTACCCTTATTTTATAAGGTTTTTTAGGGTTTGACATATCACAAAATCGTTGTCTAACTATTGACATTTTATTATAAATATGCTAGTATATTAAAGTATCCTTATTTATAGGCGCAAGCTTATTAAATAAGGGTTTTTTAGTTTTAAGTCTATATAAACATATGAAAAACAAAAAATTAATCAGATTTGTGGAGTCATTTATCCTTTTGCCAGTTTTCACGATGTCGGGAGGGTCCATAATGAATATGGGAGGAGCTGTCTCGCAAGCTGTGGTAAACATTGTTAATGCTCCATCAATCGAGTTTTCACAACATAATATTACTCAAGCTTATGGAGCACTCGCTATCAATGACGCTCAAAAACAAAAGCTGGAGGATCAAAAGATCAAAGCAGAATCTATCAATGCTTACTTTAGGGTGCGCAATATGCCACTTGTTGGCACTGGTATGACGATGGTTCTAGAAGCGGAGAAGAATGATCTGGACTGGAGATTACTTGCCGCTATCGCTGTGCGAGAATCAACTGGGGGCAAACATGCTTGCAATAAAGTAAAGAATAATTCTTTCGGCTGGGGTTCTTGCAAGATCGGTTTTGATTCCAATGAAAAAGCTATCGAAACGGTGGCGCGCAATTTGGGTGGTAACAATCCAAAGACTGCGCATCATTATGGTGACAAAACGACTATGCAAATTCTGCGCGCTTATAATCCGCCTTCAATTGTGCTTCGCTATGCGGAGCAGGTGATATCTATCATGAATGCTATTGGCGAAGCAGACGAGAAGAAAGATTTACTCGCTATTGCTAATACATAAAGTAAAATAAAAAACGGAGGCAGCACTCCGTTTTTTATTTTATTTATGTGCTATGACTCCAAATAAACTAGCGTCATCTTCTGGTCTTTCGGTTCAAACAAAGTAATTTGGAAATTGTAATTCTTTCCAAGTTCTAGTTTTTCACGTAGTTTGGCTTCTGATGCAAAAGTTGAATTATGCACCAGTCCAGCTACACCTTCTTTGATAGAGATGAGCGCACCGTGTTTGTTGTACTTGATGACCACTCCTTTGATGATGTCGCCTTTTTTCAATTTTCCTTCAAACTCTTTCCAAGGGTTTTCTTTTAGGGCTTTGATTGAGAGCGATATTTTGCCGTCCTTTATTTCAATCACTTTCGCTCGAACCGACTCTCCTATTTTAAACATTGTGCGAGGGTTGTCTACAAGTCCCCAGTCAAGTTCGGAAATATGAACTAATCCTTCGAGGCCATCTTCTAGTTTTACGAACACCCCAAAGTCCACCAGTCCGGCAACAGTGCAGTCTAGATCTTGGCCGACGACGTATTTGCTCAAGATTTCCTTCTTCTCTTCAGGGTTGTTGTCCTTTTCGGAGAAGATCAATTTGCCTTCTTTCGGCAAAGTCGAGATGATCATCACCGAAATCTGCTGACCCACGAGCTTCTTCAATTCTTTGAGGATTTTATCTTTGTCGGAGTCCAGCACGCGCGGATAATGGTCTGCTTTGAGCTGGGAGGCGGGCAAGAATCCCTGGATGCCCTGCCATTCTAAGATCAATCCTCCTTTGTTCGCGTCTTTTATTTCTAGACTCATCACCGTTTTTTCCCTGATCGCTTTTTCCGCTTCATTCCAGGTGAGCGCTTGTTTGGCTTCTTTTAGAGAAAGCTCGATGTAGCCGTCTGTATTTTCAGTGTCGACAACTTTTGCCTTGATGATGTCTCCAATGTGTATTTTTTTAATAATATCTTTCGCATTAATAAATTCACGGCCATAAATAATGCCTGCTCCATAAGGGGCGAGATCCACATAGACGGATGCTTTTTCTACGCTAATAACTGCGCCCTCCACGAGAGAGTCAACTTCTGGTTTATTTACACTACGAGCGACGATAGAACTTAGCACTAAATTCTCTTCCGGGATTGCGTCTGCTACTGATTCTTCTTTAATAATCATAAAACAAAAATCCGCTTTCAAGCGGATAAAAGACTTAGGTTCTAAAGAGGAACTTACACTCAATAGGGTTACCCTAAATCCATGCTTTACTAATAATTTTCTTCCTTTTAATGTAGCAGAAAATATGCTATAATGCAAGGGATGATAATTACATATTTTGGAAAACAATTTTTCAAGGTTCAACAAGGGGAGACGGTTCTCTCCTTCAATCCTGTCAGCAAGAGCTCAAAGTCCGGTGTCAGTGCTCATTTCGGCGCGGATATTGCGCTTGTGACCACCAATCATCCCGATTATAATGGGATAGACCAGCTCTCGCACGGAGAGCGTGAGCCTTTTGCTGTGATGGGTCCGGGTGATTATGAAATAAAAGAAATTTTTATCAAGGGGGTTTTGTCCGAAGCTGTTATTGCTGGGAAAAAATACATTAACACTATTTATATTTTTTCAGTGGACAATATAAATGTTGTGTTCCTCGGGGCATTATCCAATCCGGAAATTTCAAAAGAAGCGCAAGAGGCGATAAATAGTCCGGATATTCTTTTTGTTCCGATCGGTGGCGGAGATATGCTCGATGCAAAGTCGGCTGCTAAACTGGCTTCGTCCTTTGAGCCGAAGTTGATCATACCAATGGATTATGATGAAAAGAGCCTCAAATTATTTTTGAAAGAAATGGGTGAGGAAAAAGCGGAGGTAGTAGAAAAACTAACGCTTAAATTAAAAGATTTGGAAGGCAAAGAAGGGGAGGTAGTTGTCCTAAAAAGTTCATAAAGTTATAAAGTGATCAAGTTCATAAAGTAAAATGAGAAAAATTATTAACAACCTAAGAGATCAGCCAGAGGCCGTTCGCCGACATATATTGCATGTTTTGACTTTTGTGGCTGGCATTATTTTGATAATTCTTTGGATTTATTCTTTGGGGAAAAATTTAAGCAGTCCCGACACGCAAGCAAAGATCAATAATGATCTGAAACCCCTCAACGCTTTAAAGGCAAATTTAATCGGCGGATATAACAGCTTAAACCAATAATTTTCAATAATTTCAATAATTTTATGCCAAAAAATTCCAAAAATTCTTCGTCTTCAGATAAAGAAACCAATATAGACAAGATAAACCAGATAGACAAGATTCTGCCAGTAGATGTCGTCTCTGAAATGAAGGAGTCTTATTTGGCGTATGCCATGTCTGTCATCACTTCGCGTGCCTTGCCGGATGTCAGAGACGGGCTCAAGCCGGTGCATCGCAGAATCCTCTACGCCATGAATGAGATGGGGCTCACCGCTTCGGCCCGTTTTAGGAAGTCAGCGGCAGTCGTCGGAGACGTGCTCGGAAAATACCATCCGCACGGCGATGTGGCCGTCTATGATTCGATGGTGGGTATGGCGCAAGAGTTTTCTTATCGTTATCCGTTTATTTTAGGACAAGGAAACTTCGGCTCGATTGATGGGGACAACGCCGCCGCGATGCGTTATACCGAGGCGAAAATGTCTAAGATTTCGAGCGAACTTTTGAGGGATCTAGAAAAAGAAACTGTTGATTTTCGGCCAAATTATGACCAGACTCGCAAAGAGCCGATCGTTTTCCCTTCGAGTGTGCCGTCCTTACTCTTGAACGGAACTTTGGGTATTGCCGTAGGTATGGCGACAAACATTCCCCCGCATAATTTAGCCGAAGTCCTAGATGCGGTAAAACATTTAATAGACAATGAAGACGCCACCACCGAAGATCTGATGCAATTTATAAAGGGTCCGGATTTTCCGACTGGAGGCATCGCCTATGGGTACAAAGACATGCTTCACGCTTATTCGGGTGGGCGCGGCGGGGTAGTCTGCCGGGGTGAGGCAGAAATAGTGGAGCAAAAAGACGGCAACTTTTCTATTGTGATCACTTCGATTCCTTTTCGAGTTAATAAATCAAATTTGATAATGGCGATAGCGGAACTGGTGCAAGAGAAAAAGCTGGAGGGCATTAAGGGCCTGCGAGATGAATCGACCAAAGACATCAGAATCGTCATTGATCTGAAAAGTAGCGCGCATCCGGAAAAAGTTTTAAATTATATTTATAAAAATACTCAGCTTGAATCAAATTTTAATTTCAATATCGTGGCGCTGGTGGACGGCATCCCGCAGACGCTTTCCTTGAAGTCCATATTGGAGCAATTTGTTTTACATAGAAAAGAAATAGTAAAGAGGAGAAGCATTTTTGATCTGCGCAAGGCGGAAGAGCGCGAACATATCTTGCTGGGCTTGAAAAAAGCGTTGGATAAGATCGATCGGGTGATTACGGTTATCCGCGGGTCTAAAAATTCTCAAATTGCCAAGATCAACTTAATGAAAGAATTCAAGTTTTCGGATCTGCAGGCAGCTGCGATTTTGGAAATGAAGCTCTCTAAACTGGCCGGGTTGGAAAGGCAGGCAGTGGAGGATGAACTCGCGGAGAAACAAAAATTTATTGCCGAGATGAAAGATCTTTTGGGGAGCCCAAAGAAAATACTCAAGACCATTGCCCTAGAATTAGAAGAAATTCGCGCGAAATACGCCGACGAACGCCGAACAAAAATAGTGAAAGGCGGGGTGAAAGAAATTTCTGATGAAGACTTGGTCCCAGAAAAGGAAACAATGCTCGTCTTGACTGCCGGCGGATATGTCAAATGCACTGATCCCTCTGAATATCGCGCCCAAAAGCGTGGCGGAGTCGGGGTGATTGATCTAGAAACCAAAGAAGAAGATTTTGTGACTATGCTCGTCTCCGGTTCGACTCACAGCAATCTTTTATTTTTCACCAATCTCGGCAAAGTGTATCAGATGAAAATGTACGATATTCCGGAAGGGCGTAAAGCGACCAAAGGAAAATCTATTATGAATTTCCTCTCGCTCGGAGGCGAAGAGAAAGTTACTTCTATTCTTGCCATGCCCAAGGAGGACAAGAATGCTGAAAAGTCTCCGGCTTCACTGGTGTTGGTGACCAGAAATGGCATCGCAAAAAAAATGTCTTCAGAAAGTTTCAAGGATGTACGCAGGAGTGGCATCATTGCTATTCGCCTCGATAAAGACGATCAGCTGATCTCCGCGTTGGTAACCGAGAAGGGAGATGAAATCATGATTGCGACAACTGAAGGCCAGTCTATAAGATTTAAAGAATCAGATGTCAGAGAAATGGGTAGGACGGCCGGCGGCGTGCGCGGAATAAAATTAGGCAAGAACGACGCGGTGATCGGCGTGGATGTCATAAAGAAAGATCACAAAGGTGGGGCATTTCTGACTATGAGCGCCAATGGTTTCGGTAAAAAGACTGCGCTCTTGGAATACAAAGTTCAAAAGCGTGGCGGCTCGGGTGTGAAGACGGCGAAAGTGACTGCGAAAACAGGCAAACTAATCGTGGCCAAAGTGTTATCAGGGGAAGAAGAGGAATTGGTAGCGATGTCTAAAAAGGGGCAGGTCATCCGGACGGCTCTGAAAGATATTTCTTCTTTTGGCCGTCAAACCCAAGGCGTTACCATCATGCGTCTGCGCGCCGGCGACGGCATCGCCTCCCTAGCCTGCATCTAATGATATACTTATAATCATGTTCACCGATCCGGTAAAAAATCTAAAAGCCTTGGGACTCGCGGAGAGCGATATCGTGGCGGATTTGGGTGCGGGGACTGGCTTTTATTCTATACCGGCTGGAAGGATTGCCGGTAGAGGAAAAATCTACGCGGTGGAAGTGCAGAAAGATTTCTTGGAGACGATAAAAAACAAAGCCAAAGAAGCGCATGTGAATAATTTAGAAATTATCTGGGGAAATGTGGAAAAGCTCGGCGGGACAAAAATAGGAGATGGCATCGTGGATGCGGTCATTGCCTCAAACATCCTTTTTCAAGTGGAAGACAAAGAGCAATTTATTCTCGAAATAAAAAGAATTTTAAAACAAAAGGGGAAAGTATTGTTGGTGGATTGGAGCGAGCCATCAATCATGGGCGCTAAGATTATTGTTCCGCCAAGCAAGGCTCGAGAAATGTTTGAACGGAAAGGTTTTATGTGGCAGCGCGATATTGATGCCGGAGCGCATCATTATGGTATGATATTACTTAAGTCATAAAGTAGAAAGTTATAAAGTTTATAAAGTAACATGAAAAATTTTCAACTTATAACAATCGTTGTCTTCATTGCTTTAGCTATTTTTGGCGTTTTAGTTTTTTCTGGCGCGATACCGCTCGGCAAGAGTAATACACCCGGGGGCCTCGGCACTGTCGTCTTATGGGGGACGGTCAGGCAGGCGACCATGGCGCCGCTTTTGGAAGAATTTAATACTGTCAATCCGTCTTTTGTAGTGAAATATGAGCAAAAGGATGTAGAGAGTTTCGATCAAGATTTACTGGAAGCTTTGGCAGAAGGTATGGGGCCGGATATGTTTTTATTGCCCGACGGTCTGGCCTTTCATTACGCAAATAAAATTTTCCCTATTCCATACGCGAGCTATCCGGTGGCATCGTTTAAGAATAATTTTGCCGGCGCCGGGGAAGTATTCTTGACCTCGAGAGGCATTTTAGCTTTTCCTTTATCCATCGATCCTTTGGTGATGTATTACAATCGGGGTCTCCTCGATGCAAATGGAGTGATCTATCCACCAGCTTTTTGGGACGATCTGATCAGTCTCGTGCCGAAACTTACTCAAAAAGATGATTCAAATAAAATAATAAAAAGCGCTATCTCCTTCGGACATTTTTTAAATGTTACTCATGCGAAAGACATTTTAGCCGCTCTCTTTATGCAGGCGGGGAACGGGATTGTCGCCGAGAAAGAAGGAGTTTTTATTTCTAATTTAAACGCCACTCCTACCAACCCGAAATACAGCCTCGCGTCAATTTTGAAATTCTATACCGATTTCGCTGATCCAAACAAAGCTGTTTATTCTTGGAACAAATCTTTCCCGAATTCTAATGATGCATTTTCGAGAGAGGATCTGGCATTTTATATTGGTCTAGGGAGCGAGCTCGTGCCTCTGATAAACAGGAATCCAAATCAGAACTTTGGGGTGGCGCCGCTACCGCAGATCCGGGATGCGAAATTTAAATTGACGGGTGCGCATGTCACAGGCATAGCCCTATTGTCTTCTTCCAAGAATTTCAATACGGCTTTCACAGCCGCTAGCTTGCTCGCTACCAGCAATTTTGCCGCTAGGTTTGCTGCGGCGACGGGCACGGCGCCAGCCCGTCGAGATTTATTGGCTATCAAGCCGCTCGATGCGTATTATCCAGTTTTTTATGCTTCGGCGCTTTACAGCAGGAGCTGGATGGATCCGTCAGAGAAAGATACGAACAACATTTTCCGCAATATGATAGATAGCGTGCTTTCGAACAGCATGACGCCGGAGGCCGCGATATCCGACGCCAGTGCAAAAATGGGTCTTTTATTATTACGATAAGTAAATGAAAAATTCAATTAAATTTTTAATTCCTGTTTTCACCCTTACAGTAATTGTTGCGCCATTTTTAGCTCAAGCAGAGACAACAAAAAGTGCAATAGAAATCACTGCCAGTTCTGTATCGTCAGACGGCCTCTATGCTATTACAGTATATATTTCCAATAGTAATCCAAAAAGTTTAAAGCTTAAAGCGGAGTATGGCGAAGGGGAGTTTGATTTGGAAAGTAATACATTTTCTTTTAATGATTCGGGCCGTGGAGTGGCTGATTTATCTGCTGGTCTTAGGCCGGGGCAAACCTATATATATAGATTGTTTGATACCACAGGAGTTTTAAATCCAAGTGAAACTTATTCATTCACTACTTCGGGCGGTGGCGGATCTGGAGGATCGTACCAATCTTATAGAATTTACAATACCTCTAGTGGTTCTACTTACACTCCTGGTTCGACTTATTCTACTTCGAATACTCCTCTTCCAACAACACCTCCTAACACTAACACTTCTAACACTGACACTTCTAACTCTACTACAACCAACACTGCGCCTACCACTACTTCTGCTCCTATCACTTTAGGAACAACGCCTTCTTCATCCACAACTACGAGTACTTCTACTTCCGGATCTACTTCAATTCCCGAAGTTTCTAATACAGGACTGGTGCCTTGTAACAACACACCCGCGGTTGATGGCACGATAGCTCAGCCTTGTGATTTTAATGCTTTCATGAATCTCATAAACATCGTAATCAAATTTATTCTTTTTTCTCTGGTTTTACCGATCGCCGCCATCATGTTCTTTTACGCTGGTTTAAAGATGGTAACCTCTGGAGGCAGTGCGGAAGCCAGGGGGAAAGCCAAGTCAATTTTTACTAATGCCGTTCTTGGTCTAGCGATTGCTGTCGGCGCTTGGCTCATTATCAGGACGATATTGTCGATCTTGGGTTATCAAGGTGCTTGGATTGGATTTTAAGATGATGTACAATATGTCTATGAGTTTTATAAAGAAAAATCTGGCTCGAAGTTTATTCCAGCTAATTTTAATGGCTTTTTTGGTTGTTGCGCCGATTATTTCTTTTGCTGACAATACTAATTGTGATCCAGCTACTGGTAAAATTTGCAACCCAATAAAGACGGATAGTCTGAACGGTCTTATAAAAAATCTTCTGGAGGGCGTGCTAAAAGTTGGTATGCCTATCGTGGCTCTCGCTATCATTTACTGCGGTTTTCTTTTTGTATCAGCGAGGGGTAATACAGAGAAATTAACCAAGGCCAAAGACGCGCTATTGTATACTTTGATCGGCGCGGCGATACTTTTAGGGTCGTGGGCCATCGCGCAGCTTATATCCGAGACCGTGCTTTCTTTGCAAGAGTAAAAAGTTCATAAAGTTATAAAGTTCATAAAGTAAAATCAACACATGAAAAACTTATTAAAATTATCTTTATTTATTTTCTTAGCTTCAGTTCTAATTTCTCCGATTGTGGTTTCCGCTCAGCCGACTAGTTATGATCAAGCTGTAGCGGAGCATATTGCCAGAAATTCGGCAGACCCATGTGCTTCTCTTCAAGGCGTAGGCAAGGTGATCTGCCAGCTGAACCGAATTCTCAATACGATTATCCCATTTTTGATGACTTTAGGAGTGCTTTATTTCGTCTGGGGTGTGGTGCAATACGTCATCGGGGGCAGTGAAGAATCCAAAAAGAAGGGGCGAGAGCAGATAATATACGGACTCATCGGCCTGGCGGTGATCGTCGGAGTGTGGGGATTGGTGAATATCATCACGAACACTTTTGGTTTGGCTGGAGACGCTCCGTCCTTGGCGCCACTGACTGAATTTGGATCAAGCGCGAATTGCACCCTTGAAGGTAAACCGAAATTCCAAGATCTTTTGTGTTATATCACTCGTATCATCAATGATTCAATAATTCCGCTGATCTTTACCTTAGCGGTGCTGATGTTTGTCTGGGGCGTGGTGCAGTATGTCATACATAGTGATGAAGAAACAAAAAAGGCGAAAGGCAAGCAGTTTATGATCTGGGGGATTGTCGCCTTGACGGTGATGGTCTCGGTCTGGGGCTTGGTCAATATCTTGAGCTCTACTTTTGGCATTAATGGTTCAGTTTTACCCCAAGTCCGCCCTTCCCCTAGCCCCTGAATCCTTGTTGTGATATAATCTGGGCATATATTATTATTTAAGGTCGCTTATTAGTAAAAAGTTATAAAGTTTATAAAGTTATAAAGTAAAATTATGAAAAAGAAATTAATTGTATTGTCGGGTTTTGGTTTGAGTTTGGCTCCAGTCGTAGCGTTTGCGCAGACGGCTGTCGCTCAGACTTGTGGCCAATTTGCGAATCGAGGAACACTAGAGACTGTCATTTGTCGTGCAGGAAGCATCATGAACACGATCATCCCTTTTTTGATAGTTTTAGGCGTTCTTTATTTCGTTTGGGGAGTCATTTCTTATGTTATTGCCGGAGATGAAGAAAAGAAAAAGGCTGGCCGAGATAAAATAATTTACGGGATTATAGGTTTGGCGGTGATCGTGGGTGTCTGGGGCTTGGTGGGTATTCTCAACAGGACATTTAATCCGGAAGTAACAGGTCCAGTATCTGTGCCTTGTATTGTCGGTACGCCTGGATGTTAACATGGATTCTTTTATTGCAAAGGTTAATGCGCAAATTATAAACCCGCTCATACTATTTCTCTTTGCTTTAGCGGTAGTTTATTTTCTTTTCGGCTTGTTCCAATTTATTGCTAATGCGAATAATGATGAGAAGAGGACGATAGGACGAAGCCACATGCTTTGGGGAATTGTCGGACTGACTATCATGATGGGAGTTTGGTTCATTCTGGGTCTTATATTGAACACTTTCAATATCAAAGATATAAATCCCGAAGCGGGGACAGTGAAACTGCCTGATTATATTCCATCAACTCCAAATAATCTGAATAAACCGACTAGATAGAATAGTAAAGGGGCTCTCGTAATTGAGAGCCCCTTTGCGTTGGCCAGCGCGATTTTAGGCCATTCTCCTTTTTTTGTTGTGTTTATTGCCAGATCTCAACGCCCCATGCGTTGGGATCTACTTTTCGTATCAGGTAGTTACCTGCCGGTAATGATGAACTAGAGTTTACCCCAGGTTCATCGTACAGCACCACTTTGCCCGTTTCAAGGGAAGTGAAGCTGATTTTTCCGCCTTTTGGGTAATCTGTCCAATCTCCGCGTAGGAAGATAGTGATACACCCGTCAGGAGGGAATTTGTACAAGGTTTTTTCCTTGCCAATTTTTTTTACAACAACCACAGTGGTCGTTGGTGCGTTGGTGCTAGCATTTTCTGCCTCTCGCACTTTTTCAGCTTCAGCTTTTTTATTGCAACCCTTTACCCATCCCATGATAACTAGGAGCAAAAAGATTGCAAAAAGAAGTGTCCAGGTCCAGATAGGAGCGGAACGACTCACCATCTTGTCTTTTGGTTCTGTGGTGGTCATGGTTTCCTCCCCATGATTGCTACAACCATTTCGGCTGTTGTGGCGTCCACACTGATCTTATTGTCCTTAATTGCTCTGACTACCTTGCCTCTCTCGGTCTGGACGATGTCTCGAGCCTCGCCCTTGTCGTAGTTGAAGGGCGGAAGCATGAGTTCCGCAATTCTTTCCCTGACGAATTTAAGTTCGAGGTCTTCTGCCTTTCGTTCCTGTTCTTCTCTTGCTTCACTCTCGGCTACCTTTGCGACTTCACCCAGAACATCAATATCCTCGAGATTAAGGCGCTCAAGGATTATTCCCAAGTCGGGTAGTGATATTCTTGCTGTGCCTTGTTGTAGTTCAGAGATTTCCTTTCGTCGTTCTCCCACTTTTTTTTCAAGTGTTGTCGAGGATCCTGGCTGTGCGTCTTCGATTTTTTTGATTACGTCAGTAACCTTCTTCCATGAATTATCAGGATCTGCCCAGATTTTTTCGTTTTCCGAGTGCTTTGTTGGTCTTGGTCTCGAAAAATAACGTAACCAAATCCAGGTAGGAACCTCTTGTTGAGGACCGTCGCCGATGTCAGTAAGATGTTTTCCCACAATTTTTCTGACAAGCACCGACGCCGCCTCCGCCTGCGACTGATTTAATTCTACCCAAGTCGCAGGACCTTCTTCATTGCCCGAGGCCCACTCACGGATACGTTTCATCACCATTCCTTCGAGTTGCTTTTTTATCCCTTCCTCTCCTCCATTATTGAGATATGTGATTAGAAGAGAAGAGTCGGGACGAAAGGTGACGCTGACAGGAACTTTGGAATCTGCTCTGTCTGGAGTCCGGGTTTTTTCTGATACCACTTTGAAGGTTACTCGTTCCATTTTTACTGGAACGAATCCATCAAAGAAAGGGTAGAGCAAGAAGAAGTGCCACCCCTCGTCAACGAATTCACCCTCGAGGCGTTTACCCCATCGGGTCCTTTGTCCCTTGTAGGGTGGATCTTCAGAAATCTTACGTAACCCTTGGAGAAAAATTCCTCCAATCACAAAGATTATTAGTGCCATTGCGATCATACTTTCCTTCCGCGTCCGTGAGGACGCTGTTGTGCTCCGACGCAAGGTCGGAGCTGGTTTGTTGTTTGTATTCTTTTTTCAAAGAAATCTACCTGTGAAGTATAGCACAAAACATAGTAAAAGTCAAGTAAAAAAGCCCCATTTTGTAGGGCTTTTTTACTTGTTTTTCCCTTGATAAGGGGCAAATTTGGGATAAGGACCCAAGTTTGAAGGAGGGGTTTTTAATTTAGTCGTGCTTCATCGGTTCTGCATGATACCTATGATCTGCGCCGAAAATTCTTCGGATAAATATGACTGCTAATAGCATCAAGATTGCAACGATTATCCACATAGTTAAACCAGAGAATAGGGAACCTGCTCCCGCGAGGATAGCACTAGAGGCTAGGTCGTTACCATTTTCCG
Organism: Candidatus Nomurabacteria bacterium RIFCSPLOWO2_01_FULL_42_17; assembly: GCA_001785985.1. Lineage (GTDB taxonomy): Bacteria > Patescibacteriota > Minisyncoccia > Phycocordibacterales > UBA9973 > UBA9973. The sequence continues at coordinate 2,961 of MFVE01000009.1, read as the reverse complement.
CCGTGCCATCTGCTGTTTTAGATGTTGCAGATGAATTGTTCGCGGTCGCTGTCCCAGAATTAGAGCTCTGATTATTTCCAGTGCTATTTCTAGAACTTGCGCTGGTAGAGTTTGTCGCTGGCGCAGAATTATTTTTAGTATATACAGGATAGCTTGCTTGGTTTGAATAATAACTATTATCAACGCTCGTGCCTCCATAATATCCAGAAGCGGCGCTCGCTTGCTGTATCGCTACAAGTCCAAAAGCCAAAACAGCTAATAGGGCAAAGACGAAAACTATTGAATTGTTGATTGTTTTAAACATGGGTACAGTATAGCATATTCGGGTATAAATGTCAACCCCCATTCGGGGAAAAGAAAAGGCGTCGTGAGAAGCCTTTCCCGGCTCGCACTGACGCCTTTGATTGTTTTTCTCCTTGTGGAGGATTTATCGTCCTCCCCAGTAACTTCCGTTCCCGTGAATTGGGATGAATCCCGGGGAGACACCACTTCCGAAGACTGATACGGGGTTTGGGCCAAGGATGGATCCGAACCAGCCTTTTTTGACTGGTTGGTTACCCTGGTTACCCTGATTTTTCCGTGATTTGAATTCGGCTTTTTTGAGTGCTAACTCCCCAGCGGCAGGGGACATGTTGGAGTAGTCCTCCACCAGATTAGTGGTGGTGATGCCCTTAGCATCGGTTGTGATTTTCACTGTCCTTGTGAGGGTGACAATAGGACCCTTGGCATCCAAACGAGACGTAGCCGGTCCACCACCACCGCCTGTGGTTCCGCACCCGGTGACAAGGATACTGATAACAAACAGTATCAGTGCTCCTAGGACTACCCGAGTGTCGAACCGGACTTCCTTCTTCTTTCTTTTCATTTTTCCTTTGGTTGTATGGGTGGTCTTTTGACTTGCTAAGCCAAGAAGAGCCACTGACATTGTTCGTCGTGGAATATAGCATATTCAGCTATAAAAGTCAAGCCCAATTTTACTACCTAATATTTATAACGTTATTGTTGTTATTATTGTTATTAACATTTGTCGGAGGAAGAACGATCGTAGGAGGAGTGATTATTACAGGAGGATTTACTGGTGGATAAACACAAGGAAGTGTTCCACCGTAGTTTGTGGCATGTCTGTCTAGACAAGTTGTCGAAGCATACCTACAAGGCAATGAGCCATGATAATTTATCGCGCTTGTGTCTTGGCAAACTTGGGTGACATATACCCGAGGAAGCGCGCGGCCATAGTTGGTGGAATAGGTTGGGCTATGATAGCTAGAATAGCTAGAGAAATTAGGATTATAGTAATTAGAATAAGTTGGACTATAGCTGTCATAGCTAGTGTAGTATGGAGTGTAATAATCATACCCAAAATAACTCGGAGTGTAGCTATCATAACTAGAGTAGTAAGAAGGAGCGTAGCTATCATACCCAGAATAAGTTGGACTGTAACTATCATATCCAGAGTAACTAGGACTATAGTTATCATAACTAGAGTAAGAAGGAGCGTAGCTATCATAGCTAGAATAAGATGTAGTGTAATTATCGTAATTAGAATAAGATGATGGACTGTAATTATCATAACTAGAATAACTAGGACTGTAATTGTCATACCCAGAGTAAGTTGGACTATAGTTATCATAACTAGAGTATTCTTGTGCTTGAGCAACCAGCGTTGGAGCCAAAGCAAAAATGGCAAAAATGCCCGAGACTACGAGCGAACTGCACAAAAAGTTTTTTATTATTTTTCTCATATTTTTTTCTTAATCTAACAATGTTATTTACTTTTTTTGATATTCTTGAAAATTTTGTAAAATTTGTTCTGATAATTTTTCTTTTTTGGAATTATTTTCTATTATAAAAAATTGTTGGAGAGTCGGGACGGGGATAATCCGGTCCCGACACTCACAACTTGATTAGTCCTTGGGTATTGCCCAAGGTGGGGGACTTCTGGTCCCCCAAGCCGAGAAATATTCATTTCCTCGGCGGATTCTGAGAATCTCAACGGTGACTTGCGTCCCGTTGGGACCTGTCACTAGGGGTGTTGGTGTTCCTATCGGAGCTTCCAACACATCCTTTCGTGGTTTAGGGTCTTCCTTGTTAACGACCAAGGCGACTCGCGTCCAGCCTTCACCCTCTATGAAAGGCTGAGCCATTTGGAGAGTGAAGGGGGATATCACTTGTGGCGCTGGCTGTGGGGCAGTCTTGTTTTCGACTTCCACCGCTGTTGCCACATAAGTGTTCGTGACACTCACAATCACAGTGTTGGTGGCCCAGGCAACGGCCACTACGTTGTTTGTGACATGGCTTATCACTTCGACGTAGTTGGTTTGCGTGACAGGATGTGAAGCTACTGCTGTAGTCCCATTCCAGTAGCCCATTGCCTTGCCGTCAGCCCATACCGTGCAAACGATGGCCACGATGGCCACGATGGCCAAAACAACAAGAGGCCACTCTTTTTTCACCGGTTCCCTAACTTGGGGCGGTGGCGTAGGTGGCACTGGCGGTGGCGGTGTTGGGGTAGGTACTGGGGGTGATGGTGTTACCGGTGTTGGCACTGGCGTTGGTGCTGCCGGTTTCTTGACCGACATCCATTCCGACCAATCGCCACCACCGGCCGCGTTCACTCCTTGGACGGCGAAGTAAGTCACTTCACCGTCTAACAAGTTCGCAGGGATCTGGAAAGATGTCTTTCCAACCTTCTCCACGATCTGGTGTGCTCCATTGATTGCCGGCCCGTATTTCACGTTGTATTCTTTGCAGAACCACAACGGTTTCCAGACCAGCAATGGTCCGTTGGTTGTCAGTATGACTTCAACGACCGGCTTGCCTTTCGGCAAGTTCGATGGGGTCAGTGGGCGTTTTTTCATGATCTATTCTCCTTGGTTGTAAAAGAACGCCTTTGCAGGTGTCTTTTTTTTGTTTTGTTTGATTTTTTACAGCCTGCAATTTTCATAGTTCTATCATATTTTA
>MFVE01000008.1:83174-104905 GCA_001785985.1 Candidatus Nomurabacteria bacterium RIFCSPLOWO2_01_FULL_42_17 | reverse complement strand
TAATTGACCGCGTTTGGATTTACGCTGTTGGAATAAACAGTCGGCGCGGGAACATTAGTTTGAAACTGCGCATACGGCTCTTCATAGGTGTTGAATCGGTTTTTGCTTGATACGCTCTCAAATCTGGTACTGTTGTATCGGGTAACTCGGCCGTTGTTTTGAGCGCTGGCGTCTCTCGGCATAATCATTATGCCTATGCCCAAAATAGCCAGTATTCCCAAGCTGTAAAACAAATTAAAGATTATTTTTTTGTTATTTATTTTATACATATGTGTACAGTATATCATATTCATAAAGAAAAGTCAAGGGGTGGGCAAGGGGGGACTCGGCTACTACATAGCCAGGTGATTTTCGATTTCACTTCGTTCAATAACGAAAATCCTTTCTCGTCCCCACGAAAGCAAATAAATTTGCTTTCTCCTTGGTGGGCAAGGGGGGACTCGAACCCCCAAGTCTTGCGACATTAGTTCCTAAGACTAACGCGTATACCAATTCCGCCACTTGCCCGACATATTTTGACTAGGTCTTGTCTAGTCACTGTGCGCTCGGGAGGGATCGGACCTCCGACCGTCTCGTTAAGAGCGAGCTGCTCTACCAACTGAGCTACGAGCGCGTTGTCTCAACAGTCTATCTCATATTCACAGGTTTTACAAATTTTCTTAATTTTTCCCATCTTTTTTCGACTAATTTGATATTCGGAGCAATACCTTCAATTACTCTCTGCCGCCAAGCATAAACCATATAGCGATAGTTTGTGCTTTTTGGTACTTCAATACGGACAGTTCCATAATATAAGTTATTTTTTTTGTAATTATTACTTAGTGGTTTTATATAGCTTTTCCCAAAATTACTCATTGGAATATTAGTCAATTCAGACCAAAATTTTCTAATCAACTTTTCTGATTGTTGTGGATAGATATTTAATCTTACTTTTAAGATATTGGGTTGGATATTAAATATTTTTTTTAGCCATTTTACCCAAAAAACAATTAATGAGGGATCAGAGTTAGTCATATGAAACATTTTATTTTTACTTCCTTCTGCCCAGTAAAGAGCCGTACCAAAAAGACGATAACTCTCAAGACTTATCTTTTTACTAATCTTGGTTTTTGCCTCATTAATAATAATGTTTACTTCTCTTGCCCTTCTATTCCTCTGGCTGTTTTCTCCAGTATTTAAATGTTTAACTTGATTACTATAAAGATTTTTTCTCTGTTCATAGTTTAATTTAATAGCATATAACCATAGACTCGCAGTGCTTTTTGATATACCTAACTTTTTTGCAATACTGCCATAACTTAACCCACTTTTCCTTAGTAAAATAGCTTTTCTTTTTAAATGTATGTATGATTTATTCATACCTCTATTATACTCCATAAGGAGAATACACTCAAATTATTTTGGGGATGATGAGTTCTAGTGCCCGAGGTGGGAATCGGCTATTACATAGCCAGGTGATTTTCGATTTCACTTCGTTCAATAACGAAAATCCTTTCGATACCCACATGCAAGCAAATAAATTTGCTTGCTCTCGTGCGGTGCCCGAGGTGGGAATCGAACCCACATGACCTTGCGGTCGGGAAATTTTAAGTCTCCTGCGGCTACCAATTACGCCACTCGGGCATTCTCTTTCTGCCTGGAGGCCTGGGTGGGAATCGCACCCACGTATAACTCTTTTGCAGAGAGTTGCCTTACTTCTTGGCGACCAGGCCATTTGGAAACTATAACCTATAACCTATAAGCTATCAACCATTACGAAGCAATTCGTCAATTTTTTGTCTGTGTTTTTCTCCTAGATCAATAGCGATATCAATGAAAGGGATATTTTTTGTCGTCATATTTTTCTTCAAGAATTCTCGCAATTCTGGTCTTTTGCGTTTAGCAAACTCTAACGCCTCTTTTTCTTTATCAGTAGGGAAGACAGTGATGAAGATGGTCGCGCGTTTTAGGTCAGGAGAACAATTCGCAGAAGTCACGGTAATGAGCGAAGTTTTATTATTTTCGCGTCCAAGAAACTCTGCCGTGAGTTCTTTGATATAATTTGCTACTTTTTCTTTTCGTTCACTCATAAATGAAATTCGTCGCAGGCGTACTTTTTAGAAAGCCTTGCGCAGGCTGACGAGCCGAGCAGTTCGCTGGCGGAGCACCGCCAGATAGATTGCTTTATAAAAAGTATGCCAAGAAAGAATTTCATATCATTTATTTCTGCGCTATGGAAAATAATTCTATTACATCGCCCGACGCGATCTCTATCTTGGATTCGATCATCATGCCGAACTCAAGCCCTTCTTCTACCACGCTCGTTTTTACTTTACCTTTTTCCAAATTTACGATTTTTCCGCGCCCGATCTCAAATTCTCGACGCATAATTTTGACTGTGCCGTTGAGTAGCATTTGTCCCTCTATCACTTTGCCGCCGATGATCTGGCGTTCTTTGGTGCGGCTGAAAGCCCGGATGATTTTCGCTCGGCCGGTCGTCTCTATGGTCTCTACTCGCGGCCTCCTCTTTTCCATTTGTTCTGCCAGCCACTCCGTCATTTTGTAAATAATATCGAAGAAAGAAATCGTAATACCTCTTTTTTCCGCGATCTCGAGGGCACTCTTGTCTGTTTTTACATTGAATCCGATGATAATAGCGTTTTCGCTATTTGATACATTTTTTATATCTGATTCCGAAATCGGTCCCACGCCTCGCGCTATAATCTTGAATTCTGCTCCATCATTTTTGATTTTAGCGATTTCTTTTTCTATCGCTTCGAGCGAGCCAGAGACATTGGCTTTTAATAAAATTGGGATTATTTTTTTACTTGCCTCATCTGACTTGGTAGTCGGAGTACCAAGCGGTGCTGCTACTACCGAATTTCTATGATCTTCGGCGTATTTTTCTGCTTCTTTTTTATTTTTGAAACTTTTAAATGGAGCTCCGACTTGCGGCATTTTATCAAAACCGCAGAGACGCACTGGCGAGGAGGGAGAAGCGCTGTCGATCATTTCTCCTTTAAAATTTTGGATCATGCGCGTGGAGACGATGGCGTCTTCAACAACAACAAACATTCCTTTTTGTAGAGTCCCTTTTTTGATAATCAAGGTTGCTTGGATTCCACGTTTGGAATCGAGATCCGCTTCGATGACAAAACCAGTGGCGTCTTCTTCAGTATTGCCAGTGAAATTTTCCATCTCGGCTAAGATCAAAATCAGAGACAGCAGATCGTCCACTCCAGCGCCAGTCTTGGCGGAAATCTCCGCATAGGGGATCTTGCCCCCGTAATTTTCCAAATACACTTCATTTTCCGCCAATTCTTGTTTCGTCTTTTCCACATTCGCGCTCGGTTTGTCTACTTTGTTTATTGCGACGATCGAGGGGAGTTTCATTTCGGTGATTGTTTTCCATGCTTCAATCGTCTGCGGTTTCACGCCGTCTTCGGCGGAGACAATCAAAATGGCGATGTCCGCGATCAGCGCTCCGCGTTCGCGCATTTTTGAAAAAGCTTCATGTCCGGGTGTGTCTAAAAAGGTGATCTTTTTTTCCTCTCCTTTTTCATCTTTATGCAGAACTTCATAAGCGGAAATATTCTGTGTGATCCCTCCAGCTTCACCCTCAGTCACATTTGTTTTTCGAATATAGTCCAAGAGCGTTGATTTGCCATGGTCAATGTGACCCATAATCACCACTACTGGCGGCCTATTTGTTTTTAAATTATCTTTTTGCATATTTTTACTTGCCCCGTAGTGAGCTTTGCTCTACTACTGGGGTTTTACCTCGGCTTTTCTAAGAACTTCTTTTTCCTCGGCGCTTAATTCGTACTCTGATTTGTTATTTTTGATTGGCTTAGCAAAGATGCTCATCCGCTCACGGGAATACAAACTGGAAAATACGACACCGTCGCCTTCTTCGTTCAACATTCCAATCGCAAAACTTTGGTTACTGCCTTGATCGGAAAAAGGATTGAAACGCACAGTCTCGAGTCCGCGGATGCTTTTTTTTAGTTTTGTATTTATTATAGAAACATCTTTTTGTGTATTTTCTTTCGCTTTTTTCAAATCAGCAATATCATTTTCTAAAATCATAATGGTGTCTTCCAGATCTTTCGCTTTTTTACCGAGGAAAAATCTTTTTAGGCGCTTCTCTGTAACGATCGCCCAGAAAGCGCCAATTAAAATGACGATTCCGATAAAAACAAAAAAAGCGATCTCTGGCCTTGTATTCATAAGTTTTCAATATATACTATTTTTATGGCTAAATCAACAAAGAAAACAAGGAGAATATACTTAGATTATGCCTCTAGTGTGTCGGCAAATCCTAGCTCTATACATATAGAAGGGGTTTTAGCTAAAAACAAACTTGAAAATGCACGGAGAGCTGTTAGCGATGTGCTAGGCGCTAGACTCGGGGAAATAATCTTTACGAGTGGTGGTACCGAAAGTAATAATCTGGCGATTGCTGGTGTGGTTTTAAATTTTTGGGAGCCGAGCTCCCATGTGGGAGCTCGGCTCCCAAAAATACCGCATATTATAACAACCAACATAGAACATCCATCGGTTCTGGAAACTTTTCAACTATTAGAAAAAAGAAAACTTGCGCAGATATCTATAGTGCCCGTTGAAGATAATGGAATTGTTGATCCTAAAAAAATAAAAAAGGAAATCAAAAAAAATACGGTGCTAGTGTCGGTACATTATGCGAATAATGAAATCGGCACAATCCAGCCGATCAGAGAAATTGCAAAAGCGATTAGGCACTGCAGAAAAACCCAGCAAATGAAGAATTTGCGAGGTCCTCGGTTCTCTGGGGCCCCCCGCCCCAGCCAGACCATCGCAAATTCTTCATTTGCTGGGTTTCCTTTCTTCCACACCGACGCAGTACAGGCGGCGAATTATTTGGATCTGAATGTGGAGCGGCTCGGAGTAGACTTGCTCACTTTATCCGGTTCGAAAATTGAAGGCGCGGGCAGAGTCGGCGTGCTTTATAAAAAATCATCTGTGTCGATGGTAAATATATTCGGCGGGGGAGATCAAGAAATGGGTTTGCGACCCGGGACGGAAAATTTGCCGGAGATTTTGAAATTTTCCCAAGCGCTTCAAGCTGTTGAGAAAATAAAAGAGAAAGAACTGAAAAGATTGACCGCCTTGCACGATTACTTTTTGAAAAAATTACTTCATTCTAATGTTCTAACGAACTTTAGAATGAGAATTAACGGCGATTTAAAAAATAGATTGCCGAATAATATAAATATTACCGTTCCGAATATTCCGAGCGATCTTTTGGTGATTGAATTGTCAGCAAAGGGGATCATGGCCTCCGCGAAAAGCGCTTGTAAAGCTGGAGATGGCAAAGCTTCTTATGTGATCGAAGCCATTAATAAAAATATAAAAGAGACAGACGGGTCCTTAAGATTTTCATTGGGTAAACAAACGACCAAGAAAGATATTGATTATACTCTCAAAGCCTTATCTGAAATTTTGACTAAATTAAAAACGTGGTATTATTAAGGTATGGATATCAAGGATCTAAATAAACCACAACTCATACTTTTAGCGGTGCTTTTGAGCTTCGTGACTTCTATTGCTACTGGCATCACGACTGTGACTCTGATGCAGCAGGCGCCAGCGTCTTTTACCGCTCCGGTCAATCGGGTCATTCAGCAGACGATCGAAAAGATCCAGCAAGTCGAAGGCAAGACGATCACGCAGACAGTGATTGTGAAAGAAGAAGATCTAGTAGTAGACGCGATTGCTAAAAATAAATCCGCGGTATTTAGCATCACCAAAGAATCGCAAGACTTGGAAGGCAAGACTATAGAGATTTCTGCCGGTTTTGGATTTGCTGTTTCTGATTCGGTGATCGTCGCGGACGGGATGCTTGCCTATGACAACAGACCCTATTACGTGAAAAATGGGAGCGGAAAATTTAAGGCGGATTTTATGTCCAGCGATAAAGGAGGATTTTCATTTTTAAAAATAGGAGCGGCTGTCAATGGGACAGACAAACTCGCCCTTACTGTGCCTACTTTTGGGGATCTAGACAAAATGAAAATAGGACAAAAGATTTTAGTCTTAGGCAACGGCGTATCTGCTTTTATTTTTGATGGCAACAAAGATCTGAAAATGAGCATCCCAAGATCAAATGGAGGAGCGTTGGTACTAGATCTCGACGGGAACGCTTTGGGTATAGCTCTGTTTGGCGAATTCACAAATAATTTTGCCCCGATCGGCGCTATTGCAAGCGCCCTGAAGCTCTCTCTAAATCCTGAAGGCACAACGCCTGCGGCTCCTATACTTGCACCATCTACTACGCAATAAGACTTTATAACTTTATAACTTACTTATGCCACCTTTAAATAAATTTACAACTAAAGCAAAAGACGCCATCAAAAAAGCTCACGAGCTGGCTATCGAGCGTGGGGTAAACCACGTATCTTCTTTACATTTGCTCGGCGCACTACTCTTGCAAGAAGAGAGCATGGTGAATTCTATTTTAGATAAACTAGAAATCGACAGCATGCTTTTGACGGATTCTGTTTTGGAATTAATAGAATTGCCCGAGAGCCGCAGTACTCTTTCTCCTTCATATCAGATTTATCTGAATCCAGATCTGGCGCAAGTGATAGAGCAGTCGGCTAAATTGTCAGAATCGATGAAGGATGATTTTGTCTCCACCGAACATCTCTTTATCGCAATTTTGGAAGTGGCGTCCGAGGCTAGAGAGACTTTGGCGCGATTTAGGATTCACAAAGATTCCGTCATGAAAGTTTTGGGAGAGTTGCGTAGCCAGAATATTACCGATGTGACCGAGCCGAAAAAATTTAAATTGCTTTTGAAATACACTCGCAATCTGACCAAGCTCGCCAAAGAAGACAAGCTCGACCCTGTCATCGGGCGGGACAACGAGATCAGACGTATCATGCAAATACTATCTCGCCGAACGAAGAATAATCCTATTCTGATCGGGGAAGCCGGTACGGGGAAAACGGCTGTGGTGGAAGGCCTCGCCCAGCTCATCGTCAAAAACAATGTTCCAGAATCTTTGAAAGACAAAGAGCTGGTCTCGCTCGACCTGGGGCTCTTGGTGGCTGGCACAAAATATCGCGGAGAATTTGAAGAAAGGCTCAAGGGCATCATGAAAGAGATCGAGCGATCGGACAGCAAAGTAATTCTTTTTATTGATGAGATTCATACGATCGTAGGCGCGGGCGGAGCAGAAGGCACGATGGACGCTTCAAATATGTTGAAGCCTGCGCTTTCTCGTGGCGAGTTGCGGGCTATCGGCGCGACGACTTTGCGCGAATATCAAAAACATATTGAAAAAGATCCGGCTTTGGCTCGGCGTTTCCAGCCGGTGTACATAGATGAACCCAGCGTCGAAGACGCTGTCGCAATACTGCGCGGATTGAAAGAAAAATACGAACTTTTCCACGGTGTCCGCATTACCGACGATGCCATAATCTCAGCTGTGAACCTTTCTGCGCGCTATATCACCAACAGATTTTTGCCGGACAAGGCGGTGGACTTGATAGACGAAGCTTCTTCTTCTCTTAAAATAATGCTGGAAAATAAACCGCCAGTATTGGAAGATGCGCACCGAAAAATAATGCGTTTGGAAATCGAAAAAGAAGCGCTCAAGAAAGAAATTAATTCTTTGAATTTAAGCGGAGAAAAAACAAAACTGGGCGAAATAAAAAATCGGCTGAAAGAAGTGGATAGTGAAATAGGCAACTTGCGTGAAAAAACCAAAGAGCTGGAGCTGAAATGGCAAAATGAAAAATCAATCGTGATTGAAATTCGCGCTATTAAAAAAGACTTGGAGTCTCTTCGTCTAGAAGCAGAGAACGCCGAGATGCGGGCTGATCTGGCTCGCGCTGCGGAAATACGCTATGGGAAAATTCCCGCTTTGAAAAAAGATTTAGAAATAAAACTTTTACGATTAAAGAAACTGCAAAAATCTCGCCGAATCTTGAAAGAAGAAATCACCGCGGAAGACATCGCCGAAGTTGTCGCTCGTTGGACGGGTATCCCACTCACCAAGATGCTGGAGGAAGAGCGCGCCAAGCTTGAACAAATGGAATCTGAATTAAATAAGCGAGTAGTCGGCCAAGATGAAGCCATCAAGCGAGTGGCAGATGTCATCAGGCGATCGCGCGCGGGTATTGGAGACCCAAATCGTCCTATCGGCTCGTTCATCTTTTTGGGTCCGACCGGAGTGGGCAAGACCGAACTGACCAAAGCTTTGGGCGCTTTTATGTTCAACGACGATAAAGCGATTATTCGCGTGGATATGTCTGAGTATATGGAAAGACATTCAATGTCTAAACTCATCGGTTCACCTCCGGGGTATGTCGGTTATGATGAAGCGGGTCAATTGACTGAGGCGGTGCGGCATAGGCCTTACGCCGTGATTCTTTTTGATGAAATTGAAAAAGCTCATCCGGAAGTATTTAATATGCTTCTCTCTGTCATCGATGAAGGCAGATTGACCGATGGCAAAGGCCGCGTCGTAAACTTCAAGAATACTATAATTATTTTGACCAGCAATATCGGTTCGCAATTTGTGGAGAAAATGGAATCGATTGGATTTTCTAATAATGAAAGCAGGGAGGACTATGCCAATATGAAAGAAAAAGTCATGGAAGCGCTGAAGGATAATTTCCGTCCGGAGTTTTTGAATCGTTTGGATGAAATTCTTGTTTTTGATGTGCTGTCTCCGGGAGCGATCAAAGAAATAGTCAATCTGAGAATAAAAGTGGTCAACGATCGTCTTGCTGGCAAGGGCATTAATTTTGAAATTTCTGACGAGGCGCTGTCGTATCTAGCCAAGGAAGGTTACAATCCGCATTACGGCGCTCGTCCACTCAATCGCCTGATTCAAAATAAAATTTTGAATCCTGTGGCGTCATATATTATTTCAAATGGAGTGAAGAAAGGGGACATTGTGGCTGTTTCAGTAAAAAATAATGAACTCGTGATTGAGAAGAAAAAAAGTAAAATCAAAAGTCCATTTCGGGTGGGCTCTCGTTCGGAGGTGTAGAATTTTGATTTGTTTTTTGTATTTGCTATAATAAAAAGTATGAATAACTTATCATTGGAAAATAAAACAGAAACCATAGATTACGAGAAAAACCTCAATAAACTTATAGGAAGGTCTGATTCCGCGCTCAAAATACTTGAGAAAAGTGCTGGGATACTAAAAGGCAAATTAAAGATTTCGCCTGTGGCTTGGCAAAGGAAAATACGCAAAGAATGGGAGGTTAGATTGAAGAGGCAGTACAAAATTGGTTCAAAAAAATCGGTTTAACCACAATCTTTATGTATGTTTTAGATTCTAATATTTTAATAGGACATCTAAATGGAAACAATTCTATAAAAGATTGGATAAAGGAAAGGATAACTACAGATTCCTTGTGTATATCGACAATTAGTAAAATAGAGCTGTTGAGTTTTCCAGGATTAGGGGAAAATAATTTATATGAAACAGAAAAATTTATGAACTTGTTTCGTGAAATAAATATTTTTGGAGATATTGTTTCACTTTCAGCAGATTTAAAGCGAAATTCAAATCTCTCGTTACCTGATGCTATTATTCTAGCTACAGCTATTTCACGAAGAATGACTTTGGTGACGAATGACAAGATGTTAACAAAAAAAGCAAAAAATTTAGTAGAGATATTATCTCTTTAAAATTATGTAAAAGATGCAAAAAATTATTTTTTGTGTTATTTTGACTAACGAGGATCAAAGCGAAAGCTTGCTTTCATTTTGTCCGAGAGACGTCAAAATATTGTACCCAGTTATATTTTGGCTATATGCGTCGGTCGGATAGTGGCTATTCCAGGTGACTGTAAATCACCCGCCTTCGGGCATCGTTGGTTCGAGTCCAACCCGGCGCACTAAGCAAAAAACGGAAGCAAGGCTTCCGTTTTTTTTTTACGTTTTTACTCATGTATTTTAATAAGAAAGAATGATTTTGCACAATTCACATATCTCTCTAAGTTATTAGACAGATTTGCTTGTCCACACTCCTTCTTTATTGGTATAATGTGTATGTGGGTGAAGAGTCTGTCTGCCCAACAAAAAATGAATTCTTTTAGAAAAAAGATTCTACAAAATTTAAGTTCTAAAAAAAGCATCACAAGTGTAATTTTGGTGGTTTTTTTGTTTTCTTTTTTCTTTACAAACAATGTTTTCGCTGTTGCTGGAGTACCGCTTATTTTACATCATCAAGGACGGTTGCTGGATGCTTCGGGGAATCTGCTCGGCGGGAGTTCTGGCACGAATTATTGTTTTCGTTTCTCTATCTATGACGATTCGGGCGTCGGTGCTCCTGATACCAAGGTTTGGCCGAGCGGTACGCCAAGCAAAATGACAGTGAATGTGAAGAACGGAGTCTTGAATGCGGACATTGGAGATACCTCGGCCGGTGGCGATGCTTTGGATTTTGATTTTAATACTAACGATGAAGTTTATTTGAATATCGAGGTTGCGGAATCTGCGAGCGGATCATGCGCCAGTATAACTTCTTTTGAAACATTGAGTCCTCGCCAGCGCGTGGTATCTTCCGGTTATACGATCAACTCCAAAACAGTTGGTGGATTTACTCCATCTCAAACTCCGACTGGTAGTCAGATTCCGGTGTTAAGTTCTGGGGCGCTTACTCTGACAGGTAACATAACATCAACCGGACTTACGATTACTGCCGGAGGAAGTATTATACCGAGCGCGGCGGGCGCATTAACAATCGGTAATTCAAATCTCTCTGCGCTCACAGTGACAACAAACAGTACAGGGGATTCGGAAGTCGTTTTACCTGACGGATCTATCTCCGGACTAGAAATATTAGATGCGACTGTAGCGCTAGGCGACCTAGCCACACAAGGCACTGCCACCGATGAATTTTGTTTGACTTCTGAAACTGGCGGCGGTGCGCTCCTCGCTTGGCAATCTTGCGGCAGCGCTAGCGGAGCAAGCACTGCTCTTGACAACCTCGCTTCCGTTGCCATCAACACTTCTTTGCTTTTGGGAACATCGGACGGCGGGGCGCTTGGTTCTACTACTAAAATGTGGTCTGATCTTTTCTTGGCAAGCGGAGGAGTGGTTGATTTTAATGGAGACATAACACTTACCCATTCCACAGATGCACTCACCCTAGCGGGAGGAGCGCTAATTATCACTGGTGGCGCAGGTTCTCCGACGGCGACGAACGGCACTGTCTGGTATGATACAACCGCTAATAAATTTAAAATTGTAGAGGGTGGAACGGTAAAAGTTGTTTGTAATACCACTGATGCGGGTTGTGGCGCGGGCGGGAGCTCTACCCTTCAGACTGCATATAACAACGGCGGTTCCATAACGACAACCGACGCCGTCGGCGACATAGATATTGTTCTTGACAATACGACGACCGATGCGAGTTTAGATATTGATGTGGCGGCCGGAGCGACTGGCACCGTTTCAATTTCACGATTGGACGGCGCGGACACTGGATTTCCGGCGCAACTACTCTTACTTGAAAATTTAGACACGACCGATGGGCCGGGAATCGGCGTGCTCTTTAATGTTGCGGGTGGCGGACTTGCTACTGCGATTGATATTTCTGACGCGGATATTGGGAACGCGATAAGTATCGGAGGCAACAGCATTGTCGGCACGACCGCGGCGATTGATTTGACTGATTTTGATGTGAGCGTTGACGGGCAAATTATATTTTCCTCCGATACTGCCGGCGATCAGATGTTTATCACGACTCCTGCGGTCAATTTCCAAGCGCTCGTGGTTGACGCTACAACAAACGACTCTACACAGACGGAAGGAATGATTGATTTGAATGTGGATACAACCACCGATACAGCAATCGGCGGACTCGCGCTTGACTTTACAGTGAAAGATTCTACCGGAAATTTAACCGTATATGGAAATAGGACGAATGTGACGATAGATACCGATGTGGCGCAGTCGCACACAGTTGCCGGAAATTATGTTGGCATTACCTCGAACGACGCTTCCTCTACTACTTACGGAATGCAAATTGTCGCCGAGGACGCTGGAGGGCAAATCGCGACGGCGGGACTTCTTATTGAAAATTTACAAGCGACAGATATTGATCTGACTGACGCGATTTTGATTCGCGCGACGACCGCCGACTCCATCGCGGATGCGCTTGATGTATCGGATACGGAAATTACGAACGCTTTGAATGTTGGAGATAATATTGTGACGGGAGGCGACTGGACGATTATAAACACGACCGACACCGCGGAGGGACTGACATTTACTCTGGCGGGCGGAGTGGGATTTGATATCACGGGAACCGCTGGACAGGATTTTCGTGTAACGAACATCGGCGGGTCAATCGCGCTTAATGCGTCTGAAGCGATTGCGAACGCGATTGCAATTAACGCCAGTAACGCCGCCGGCGGAATTGATATTGATTACGGAACGGGAGACATGGTCATTACTGGCACCGGCGCCTCCGCTGATTTCACTCTGGACGCTGATTTAATTTCTATTGATGGCACGGGAACTTCCAATTTCACTATCACCGGCGCCGCCGATGAGGATTTCACCATCGCGCAAGCTGGTTCTGCCGACAATTCTCTTATTATTTCTTCCACCGGAACCACCGGAGACGCACTGCAAATTAAAACCACCGCTGGAGGAATTGATATAACTTCCACTGGCGCCGCAGCGGGGGAGGATATTGATATTACGACAAACGCGTCAATCAATTTAACTTCAACGGAGGCGGCGATTGATGCTATTATTCTTGATTCGTCCACTAACGCTTCGGGTCTGCGATTTATTGCCGGTGATAACGAAGCGACAGTCATAGCGAATGGCAACGACATTGAATTTCTGGCGGAGGACGACAATATTTTCTCTCTGACCGCGGCCGGGCAGTTGCGGGTTGATGCCGCAACCAATGTGAATTCAACGGTAGTGGGCGCCACAAGCGGAACGGTTGAGCTCGTTATTGACGCCGACCCGGCGGCGACTTCCCAAAACAATGGACTCTATATAAATTATGAAGCAATAGACGATGCAAACGCGGATCAGACATTCATTGGGCAACTTGTAGACATAACTGCAACGAGCGGTGACGCGGCCGATGTGATTTATGGCCTACAAATTCAGAATCTTGCATCGGCGAATACGACCGACGCGCTTCTTCGCTTGACCAATGCCGATACCGATACTGCGGTTACAACTGGACTTCTCATTGACGCTGCGGGCGGGGGAATCACAACGGCAATAGATATAAACGACGCCGACATTACGACCGATATACAATTGCAGAATGATGAAACTATTAGCAATAATGTTGACGGCACGATTTTATTTACTGCACCAACAACACAAACATCCGGAATTATGCTCGTCGGCGATGGCACGGGTAGTGATTATCTTTCATTTTCCGAAGAAGCGGGAAATCCGGCGGGCTGTGCCGTCGGAGAATATCGCATTTGGGCAAACTCGGATACGGGAGAAAATAAATTAAAGAAATGTCAAAACGGCGCCCTCTCCGACCTTGACGCCGCCGGAGCGTGGAACGCGATTACCGCCCCGACCGGAGCACTCTCGCTTGATCATCAGGAATTTACCACTACATTTACCTATGATGTCGGCGTTGATGCCGTCGCTGATACCAGGGATTATCTAACTTTTGCCTCAACAAACGACGCCGACACCGACGGGCTTGTTCAGAGAATTCTTGTGCTTACTAATAATGATGCAGCGGGTACGGGAGTTGGCACGACTGAGACGCTTCTTGCTTTACACAACGCGGATACTGATGAAGCGGTTACCAGTGGCCTTATTGTTACCGCCGCAGGTGGAGGTATTACAAATGCCCTTGACCTCTCCGACGCTGATATAGTAACAGCTCTTAATATAGCGGCTAATGCTATTGAAGCGACAGAGCTTGATTTCAATATTGCTCCAACGGGCTCGACATCATCAATAGCTATTACGGCTAGCGCCGATGCAGAAGATTTCCTGATTGATTTAATCGGCGCTTTTAATACAAGTCTGGTCTTGAGATCAGCAGGAAACTCTGCTGATGCAATGCAGATTACGACTACGGCTGGTGGACTTGATATTTCTGTCACTGGAAACTTAGATGGAGAAGATTTAGATATTACCACAGTTGGCGCTACGACTGAAATGCGTTTGAGTTCTGCTTCGACCGAAGATGACGCCTTAGTCATCGCCGCAACGGCTGATACTGGCGGAGTGCATATTACTGCGGGCGATGGCGAAGTTGCGGCAGTGGGTACTGACGAAGCTATTGAACTTCGAGCCACGAGTGACATCATTGCTGCGCTTACAGCCGGTGGATCATTGGTGGTAGATGGACGAACAACTGTTTCCACAAATACCGACGGTGCCCTGGATATTAATTTTAGTACACTTACAAATGGTGCCGAAGCCGCAAACATTAGTGTTATCTCAACATCTGGAGCCGATAATGATGTGGTTGCTGGCATGGTGATTGACCTTGATGATGATTCCACTGCCGCTACTTCTGCTTTATACGGTCTTTCAATTGCAAGCTCTGATGCCACGGGATCTGCCGGCATCGCAGGTATTTATTTAGATAATACTCTTGAACAAGCTATCGTTGTTGAAGACGATCTTGAAATTTGGTTTGGTACACCAACTGATATTGGCGGGAATGGCGATATCAGCCTTGCCTGGAACAATACTGCCGTAGCTCTCGATATTGACGGGGGGCTCGTTGCTATTGGAACAGATCCAGGAGGCGCTACTGCCACTGGTGATGGAGACCTCATAGTGCAAGATGCGCTGGAAGTTGATGGAGTGGTTGATTTTGATGGATCGTTCGACTTTGATGGTACCACTTTTGATGTAGATGGTTCTGGTCTGGTCTCTCTGACTTCTACTCTAAACGCTGCTCAAGCAATTTTGATTTCTACCACTGATGGTGGAATAGATATCAGTTCTAGTGGGTCAGAAGCCGGGGAAGACATTGACATTACAACCGATGCCTCAATTAACCTTGATGCCACTGAAAACGCGGCCAACACAATCTACTTGCACGCCAACGGCGGAACTTCTGAAACTATCAAACTTCACGCTGATCAAGGAACTTCGGTTACTGAAGGCGCCGCTTCTATTGAAATACTATCAGATGCCGGTGGAGTCGAACTTCGCTCCACTGCGAACTTGGCAAACGCGATAGCGCTTACATCTGATGGAGGCACGACTGGTTCTATCCTCATATACAACGACCAAGGTACGGCCGTTGATTCTGTAAATGTATTATCAGATGTCGGCGGGCTGACTCTTACCTCTGGTTTAAGTTCAGCTGATGCTATAAACATAAATGCATCAGGTGCAGCGGGTGGAATAGATATCGATGCGCTGACCGGTGGAATTATTATGGACACCACTGGTGCAATTTCGCTTGATGCGGCGGCCGCTTCAAACTTCACCACGACTGGCGCGGGTATAGATATTACGATTGACTCAACAGCCGGCTCGGTTGTCATTGACGCTGGTGAAGCGGTTGCCTCTGCCCTGCTTATTCAGGCAACAGGCGGAACTACATCTACCCTACATCTCACATCAAACGGTACAGGCACAGCAGCGATTGATATTGACGCAACGGGAACGGGTGGTGATATAGATATTGATGCTGATGATGCCATTACTATTAATGCAGGAGGAACCATTAGCCTAGATGGAAGCGGGATTTTTGCTCAACTTACTGGCGCTGCTTCTGGTTCTACTGTAGCTGCTGCTGTTTGCTCAACGACTTCCGTGACCAACGTTGATGAAATAAAAAAGAGTACGTCTGCTACTACTCCAAGTGCATGCCCTGTTGGGTCATCCATAAAATTCAAGGATAACGTAGAAGATTTATCGTTCAGCCTGGACATTATTAACGGATTAAGACCAGTTACGTTTGACTACAAACCAGGGCTTGGTTATTCCTCCAGAAGACAACATGGATTTATTGCCGAGGAAGTAAATAATATTTTCCCTGATGCTGTGGACTATGACGAAAACGGTGATCCAGCCGCTTTAAGTTATCTGCAATTTACAGCCGTTATTATAGATTCTATTCAGGAGCTTGATAACAAGGTTGACGCCAACGCACTTCTTGCCTCGGACGGATTGACATTGCTCACAAGCCGAGTTGATACGATTGAAGGAAGTATAACAATACTTACAAATGATGTTAATGCTCTAAAAAATCAAACGCAATCAAATGTATTTAATAATGGTCTCACTGTTTCCGGCGGAGCGCAGTTTGATGGAGAAGTTAGTTTCGGCGGATCAGTAACATTCAATCTACCTCCGATGTTTAATAATGACACTGCCGGATTTGCAGTAATTCACGCAGGAGATAAGAAAGTAGATATCACATTTACAAACACTTACGCAGTAGAACCAGCCGTGAATACAACCATGACATTTGAGAGCGCGGACAATGTCGACGAAAACACAGCGGCAGTGATTTTCGCCGAAGGATTACAATCGCTTGTAATAAACAAAAGTGCTTCCGGATTTACAATTCTTCTCAATAAACCATCCACACACGATATTCGTTTCTCCTGGACAGCTTTTGCTTCCAAAGATCCGAAAGTTTTTGAGAGTGTCATGACAGGGCTTGTGATTACGCCAGCTCCCCAGCCTTCGCCAGAGGCTTCGGCGGGCGAAGCCGAAAATTCTCCTCTTCCGGAGTCCCCAGCTAGCCTTGACGAAGCCTCTGGCGAAGCTCAGGAGGGGGAGGTGGATAATTCTTCCACCTCTACTGAAGCCACCCCAGAAGAGGGAAATGAAGCAGAGACAGAACCAGAAGTAGTTTCAGAACCTACTTCTGAACCCGCTCCTGAACCGGAATCAGAATCAACCCCTCAGCCTGAATCTACCCCTGCTCCTGCAGCCGAACCATCGCCTAGTTCAGAGCCAGCGTCCGACCCTGCAGAGACAGGAGCGGACACGCCAACTGAAACTCCATAAAATTGCTTGCATAAAAGTTCTTAGTTTACTATAATATAGCTATTAAAATTAATTTCATAAAATTTATTTATGGATAAAATATTAAGGCATCGAGTCAGTAAAATTTTGTTTCCAGTCGTAGCATTGGTCGCAGTCGCTTTTGCCGCATATTTTTATATGCAGATGAATAAGTTACAGCAAGATCCGCAAGCGGCCGCGCAAGCAGAGGTCTCAGCGTTGGTGGCGAAAGTTTCAAAGCTTATAGTGCTTCCAGAAGGCGAGACTCCTACCATTGCCACTGTTTCAGATCCAGCGGCTTTGAAAGATCAGGCATTCTTTGCGCGAGCGCAAGCAGGCGACAAAGTCTTGATCTATGCTCAAGCGAAAAAGGCGATACTTTACAGCGTTACATTGAACAGAATTATCGAGGTTGCGCCGCTTAATATCGGTACCCAAAAAGCAGTCACTCCGCCAGCAACCAAGACAACTACTGAGGAAAATAAAAAGCCGTAATTGACGCAGTAGATCCCTCTATCGTATACTTAAATATGTAGATGAACTTCTTAAGTAAAAAACTTTCTTTTATTCTCGTTTTTGGATTGGCGTTTTTTACTTTTGCTCATAGTGTTTTATTTGCGGATTTTTCCAGCACTAGTTTTAACCTTGAAAATCCGATCAATATCATCGGAGGAGGGCAGTCTACCTCAACCAGTTTCCAATATCTCTCCACTACCGGGCAATTGACAGGTGGTCAAAGCACTAGCACTGCTTTTGCGCAAAATGCCGGATTTTTATATTTTCCCACGGCTACCAGCCCGGTCGTCACGGCTACTGCTGGTGATGCGCAAGTGGTTCTATCTTGGACGGCTGCCACGGGAATTTTCGCCAATGTGACGAGTTATGATGTCGGCATCAGTACGACTTCGGGCGGGACTTTCACTTACACTACCGTCGGAAATGTTTTGACTTCTACTCGCACTAGTCTCACAAATGGCACGACCTATTATTTCAAAGTCCGTTCTTACGCCTCTGGAAGTTTTTTGAGTGAATCGGCGGAAGTGAGCGCGACTCCAGTTGCATCTACGCCTCCTCCCGGCGGTGGTGGGGGCGGCGGTGGTGGGGGAGGAGGCAGTAGTGGTAGTACCGGCTCAACAAACACTACTGTTATTTTTTCTGGAAGAGCTTATCCGAAGAGTTCCATAACGCTTTTGAAAGATGCGCAAGTGGCGGCTACGACTATCGCGGGCAGTGATGCCATGTTTCAGATTACTCTGACCGGCATTTCTGCCGGAAGTTATATTTTTAGCGTTTATGGAGAAGACAATCGAGGCATCCGTTCCGCGCTTTTAACTTTTCCAGTCTCTGTGACGGCTGGAGTCACCACCAATGTTGGCGGCATTTTTATTGCGCCCTCAATTTCAGTTGATAAGAGTGAGGTGAAGCAGGGAGACAATATCGCTATTTTTGGACAGAGCGCTCCCGTTTCCGAGATTACGATTAGTATCAATTCCGAGCAAGAATTTTTTGAAAAAATAAAAAGCGATGCCGACGGCATCTATTTGTTAAATTTTGACACTTCTCCTCTGGCGATCGAGCAACACTCGGCGAAATCCAAGGCAGCTTTGGCTGGGGAAATCAGCTCTTTTGGTAAGAGCGTAAATTTCACAGTCGGAACCAAAACCATTCTAAAACCAGCAGAAAAATGTCCGGCTAAAGCCGATTTGAACAGCGATTGCCGGGTGAACTTGGTGGACTTTTCCATCGCGGCTTTTTGGTATAAAAAACCGTTAAATTCCGCTACGATAATACTTGAAATAAATAAATTGAACGGAGATGGTAAAATCAATTTGGTTGACTTTAGTATCATGGCTTATTATTGGACAGGGTAGTTCGACTACACTCACTACAAGTAATATGAATAAATTTACAATTTACAATTTAAAATTTCTAATTTTCTTTAGTTTTTTCTTATTGGCATCGCAGGCCTCGGCGGCGACTTTAAGTTTGGATTTAGAAAAAAAAGAAGCGAAGATCGGAGAGATAGTGAATTTGACTATTTTTCTAAATACAGAGGGGCAGTCTATCAACACGATAGAGGGAGATCTACGTTATGATGCGAGTCTGCTCCAGGCTGAGGCTGTGAATATCGGCGGTTCTTTCATAAGTTTCTGGATAGAGCAACCAGATCTGAAAACCCCTGGAACAATTCATTTCTCTGGCATAACTCCGGGCGGTATTTCTGCTACTTCTGGCGAAGCCTTTGGAATAATTTTCCGAGCGCAAAAAGAAGGAAATACTATTTTGTCACTAAACAATGTAAATTTATTTCTGAATGACGGAGAAGGGTCGCGAGCTCAAGCGAAAATCATGAATGCCAGTTTCAAGATTTCCGGCAATGTGGTTGGCACTCCGGAGAGTGTAGCAATAATTGATACAGTCCCGCCGGAAAAATTCAAAATAGTCCGCGCGCGGGACGTTTCCATCTATGACAATAAATGGTTTGCCGCTTTTAGCACTCTAGACAAAATTTCCGGGGTGGATCGTTACATAATATGTGAATTTTGGAGCTGTACCCTAGAGGAGAGCCCATACTTGCTAAAAAACCAAACATCTTTCTATCGCATAAAAGTAAACGCTTATGATCAAAACGGCAATTCCACGTCTGCTACTCTGACTTCGCCCTACCTGGTGTTGATAATATTATTGTTATTTACATTCATTGTTGTTACAATGTATCTATGTATCCGTCTGCGAAAAAATTCAGCGCGAAAATAGTTTTTGGTTTTTCTTTTATCTTTCTTTTGTTTTTTGCGCACGAGGCTTACGCCGCTAGTCTGAGCTTGTCTCCTTCTTCTGGTTCATATAATGTCGGAGATGCTTTTAGTGTGCGAATCATTTTGTCCAGCACCGATCAATCCGCAAATGCGGTAGCTGCCAATATTGCTTTTTCAAAAAACTTATTAACTCTGACTTCTATTTCCAAAACCAATTCATTGGTAAATATTTGGGCTCTCGAGCCGTCCTACTCAAATGTAAATGGCACAGCCGACATGGAAGGTGTGATCTTAAACGGTTATACCGGCTCGAACGGTACCATTATCACTTTCTATTTTAAAGCTAAAGCGGCAGGAAATGCCAATATTAGATTTGCCAGTTCTTCAGTCTTGGCAAATGACGGACAAGGGACAAATATCATAAAAAGTTCCGGCCAGGCGAACTTTAGCATCTCTCCTTTGAAAGAAAAGGTTGCCACAGAGGAGCCGATAGTTCAGACTCAGGTCTCAACGCCGGTGTTTACAGATTATTCCAAAGATATTCATGAAGGCGAATTTTTGGTTGTAAAAGGTTTGGCCGATCCCAACACAGAGATATTTATAAATTCTGATGCTGTTCTTTCCTCTACACAAGAAGTTGCCCATGTGCTGGCAGTCGTAAAATCAGACGAGAAAGGCGCGTTTACTTATGTTTCAGAAAAAGCAAGAAGTGGCACCTATATGATCACCGCCCAGGCGCACTATCCGGACGGGGTCTTTAGCGAGAAAACTTTGCCGATTAAAATATCCGTATCGCCCCTTCTGTCCACTTTGATCCCTAATAATATTATGGGCTTACTTTCAATAATCATACCTATCCTCGCCCTTATCATCTTGCTCATCTTGCTGATGATCTGGGGTTGGCATCATATACTGCATTATCGGGAATATATGCAGAAAAAGTTGATCGAGGCCCGAAATGTCGTATCTAAGAGCTTTAATATCCTAGATGAAGATGTAAAAGAAGAAGTGAAAATATTTAAAAAGATCAAAGCGCTGGAATCTTTGTCTAATGAGGATCGTTTGTTCATAAATCAATTCAAAAAAGATATCGAAGCGGCCGAAAAAGTTATTTTAAATAAAATTAAAGAATAGGAACTTGTCATTTTTTTAAAAGTATGTTATTATAAAATAGATCTCAAAAAGGCCCAAAAAACCCTCAGGGGTTTTTTGTTTAATTAAGAATGATTATTTTATCCAAAAAAATGCAGATTAGAAATATAGCAATCATAGCGCACGTTGACCATGGCAAGACCACTCTGACCGATGCTTTAATGAAGCAAAACGGTGGACTGCAAGAAGAGGGATTGTCGATGGATTCAAACGCCCTAGAAAAAGAGCGGGGTATTACTATTTACTCCAAGAACACCTCTATCTTTTATAAAGACACAAAGATAAATATCGTGGATACTCCCGGCCATGCGGACTTCGGCAGTGAGGTAGAGCGTGTTTTGCGCGCAGTAGACTGCGTGCTTTTGCTGGTGGATGCGGTAGAGGGGCCGATGCCACAAACCAGATTTGTCTTAAAAAAGTCTCTCGAGCTCGGCCTGCGGCCGATCGTGGTCATCAATAAGATAGACAAGCCGGCTTCCGAGCCGCACAGAGTGCACGATGAGATATTAGAATTATTTTTTGAATTGGGCGCAAATGAGGAGCAGGCGGATTTTGAGACGATCTATGCCATCGGGCGCGAAGGAGTGGCTTTCAAAAAATTAGGCGATAAATCTACTGACCTCTCTCCGCTCCTCGACTTAATTTTAGAAAAAGTGCCAGATGCCAGCCAGTGTCAAAGACCGTCTTTGACAGGCCTGTCAAAGACGGTCTTTGACACATTTGACACAAAGAAAATGTCTGCCCAAGTTTTCAATCTAGGTTACGACAATTTTCTGGGCCGGCTCGCAGTAGCTCGCATTTATTCGGGAAAAATAAATTCTGGCGCCCCTGTTTTTGTGAAGGGAGAAA
>MFVE01000008.1:0-83146 GCA_001785985.1 Candidatus Nomurabacteria bacterium RIFCSPLOWO2_01_FULL_42_17 | reverse complement strand
TTCTGCCACTTCTGGCGACATTGTGCTTTTAGCTGGAATTCCAGATATATATATCGGCGAGACAGTATGTGAAGATGAAAGCGTAGAACCCTTGCCGCGCATTACCATAGACGATGCCACCTTGTCTCTGAATTTTTTGGTGAATGATTCTCCTTTTGCAGGCCAGGAAGGGAAGTTTGTCACTTCTAGACAAATCAAAGAACGCTTGGAAAAAGAATTGGAAATAAATGTCGGCTTAAAAGTCGATTTTTCGCCTGTCCGCAATGCTTTCAGCATAGCTGATGCAGGCGGGCCGGACCAAGGACAAAAAAAATCAGATAAATCCGGCCCTTCATTTTTTAAAGTATATGGCCGGGGGGAGCTCCATATCGCGATCCTTTTGGAATATATGCGCCGAGAAGGATTTGAAATGCAGGTTTCTCAGCCGGAAGTTATTATTAAAGAAAAAGATGGACTCAAGACAGAGCCTTATGAAGAGCTGGTGATCGATGTCCCGATGGAATTCTCCGGGGGTGTGATCGAAAAGCTTGGCAAGAGGCGCGCCATCATGAAAGACATGGTAGAAAAGCACGGTGTGGCTAGAATCATTTTTGACATTCCGACTCGCGGACTCTTGGGTTATCGCGGAGAGTTTATTATAGACACAAAGGGAGAGGGAATAATGAGCTCCAGAGTTACCGGATTCAAGGAATATGCGGGAGAGATCAAGAAGCGCGAGTATGGCTCCATGGTTTCCATGATTTCCGGTAAAGCGGTGGCGTTTTCTCTTGCAAATTTACAAGAACGTGGTATATTGTACGTAGAGCATGGTACGAGCGTTTACGAGGGGATGGTGGTGGGGAATGTTTTGAAGGGAGATGATATGTCGGTGAATCCCACCAAAGGTAAACAGCTCACCAATATGCGGGCTTCCGGCACCGACGAAGCGATCACTCTGAATCCTGTCTTTACTTTAAATATCGAACGGGGTCTCGAAGTAATGAACGAAGATGAATATCTGGAAATCACGCCGAAATCTATCCGACTCCGCAAAAAATATTTAACCGAGATTGATCGAAAAAAGAATTCTTCATAACTTTGCGAACTTTATAACTTTCAACCAAATTATTATGCCAACAATATCTTTCAAACCAAAAAAAATCACTCAAAAGATAACCTCCCAGCTTTCGCCTCGCGCGTCGGATGTGATCATGCATCGTTTTGGTTTGACTGCGGAGGGGGAAAAGAAAACCCTCGAAGAGATCGGCAAGAAATATAATATCACCAGAGAGCGTGTTCGTCAGATTGAAGATTCAGCTTTGAATTTTATCAAAAAGTCCAATGTGTATAAAGCGGAGCAAGCGATCTTTGAAGAGCTGAAACAGCTGATGCATAAGCTCGGAAGTATCGTCGCTGAACACGAGCTGTTGCCCCACATTTCAAAAGACAAAGCGACCCAGAATCATATTCACTTTTTTCTGACTTTGGGAGATGCCTTCAAGAAACACCGCGAAGACGATCATTTTCATACTCGTTATAGTGTAGATGATGAGATGGCCGAAAAGATACATGAAGCTCTCCGCAAACTTTACGCGGGTTTGAGCGATGAAGATCTTGTGTCGGAAACTGAAATGATTAAAAAGTTTTTAGAGCACTTGAAAGATGTTGCAGGGGAATATAGAGATCTAGAGATGGTCAAGAGATGGCTCTCCATGTCTAAAAAGGTGGCTAAAAATCCTCTCGGAGAATGGGGTAAGTCCAGCTCGCCGAATATTCGCATTCGCGGGGTCAAAGACTACGCTTTTCTAGTGATGAGAAAAAACGGTTCGCCGATGCATTTCAAAGAAGTGGCAGACTCTATCTCAAAAACTTTTAGTAAAAAAATTCACTATGCCACTTGTCACAATGAACTGATCAAAGATTCCCGATTTGTTCTAGTCGGCAGGGGAATATACGCTCTTTCCGAATGGGGTTACAAGAAAGGCATTGCGCGGGAAGTCATTGCAGACATTTTAAAGCGCGAGGGGCCGATCTCCAAAGAAGAGATCGTGCAAAAAGTGAACAAAGAAAGATATTTCAAAAAGAATACTATTTTAGTGAATCTGGCGAATCCAAAGTATTTCAAGAAAAACAAAGGTGGACTTTATAGCGTGGTTTAGATAAAATATAGGAATGAGTGAGTTTTTCGATGCTATCGAAGATGGAATAAAGGAATATTGGCCTTGGTTTTTGGCTGGCATTCTCGTATTCTTGCTTTGGCAGTTTAATCTATTGTCTGGTTTTTTTAGAGAACTTTTGCCGCTAATCGGAGTGATAATTTTGGGCAAGATCGCCTGGATTTTTTGGCTTCATTATATCCAGCAAAATTTTATTTCCGGTATTGATTTTGTCTTGCTCGAGATCATACCTCCGCGTGATGTACTGCGAAGTCCGAAAGCCATGGAGCTCTTTATCACGAACGCTCTGTATCATCAGAGCAACAAGGGAGGAAAGGAAGAATATTGGCAAGGAGCTGTTTGGTTTTGGTTTTCTTTAGAGATCGCTTCGATCGAAGGACAAGTGCACTTTTATATCCGCACACCGACCCGTGTGCGAGGACTGATCGAAACCCAGATGTATGCGCAGTACCCCCAGGCGCAGATAAAGGCGGTGGAAGATTATACCTTGGCGGTGGACGAGATCTCTAAAGATAGCGCTTGGAATGGCTGGGGATGTGAATTTAAATTAGAGAAGCATGAAGCTTATCCGATAAAAACTTACGTTGATTTTGGACTGGACAAAGATCCTAAAGAAGAATATAAAGTCGACCCAATTTCTCCGGTGATAGAACTTTTCAGTTCGATGCAAAAAGGAGAACAAATGTGGATGCAGATCGTCATCATGCCTACTAAGAAAACATGGCATACGCACGGCACTCTGTTTGGCAAGCATGATTGGGTAGAGGAGTCAAAAATCCAAATCAAAAAATTGCTCTTGCCTTACGCCCGCCAAAATAAAAAATATGTTAATGGTAAGGAAGCAGGGTATACTCTCGAATTTCGTACCCCGGACTTTTTGGACAATGCGATCGAGGGAATGAACGCCAAGACTTCGAAGATTGGTTTTGATACCGGCATTAGAGTTTATTACGCCGCTAAAAAAGAAGTTTTCAATATGAGCAGTCGTAGAAATCTCCGTTTGATCTTCCGCCAATATGCCAAGCCGGACGTCAATCAACTGTTGCGTTTCAACAGCACCCAAGGCGATGCTTATAGCGGCGTCTTTACCGCCTCTCCAAAGACAGTCATGCTCTTAGCAAATAGAATGCTCAAGGAATACAGAGAACGTTCTTTCTTTCACGAATCTCTTCGGCAAAAGATCTTTTCTCAGAGTCGTTTTCGCTGGCCTATTCCCGACGTTTTTACCGTCGACGCTATCATCAAGGCGTATTTTCATACGCACACTTTTGTCTTGAATGTGGAGGAAATCGCAACGATGTGGCACTTCCCAGGCCAGATATTGAAAGTTCCTACTCTGGAACGCATTGAATCCAAGGAAGCTTCTCCGCCTACCAACTTGCCGATGTAATTTTTTACTTGTCCCGTTAGAAATTCTACGGACAGATTAAGATAATTATGCTCAATAATTTTAAAATTTCTAATGGGATGCAGAACAAAAATATTTTTTATGCTCTGGGTGCAATCATATTTTTGGTGTTTTTCTATTTTTTATTTCTCTCGCCGCCGGCGGATTTTCCCGTCGGGACTATATTTAAAGTAGAACACGGAGATACACTCCGAAATGTGTCATTAAAATTAAAGAATGAAAATGTTATACGTTCCCGCCTCGCCTTTGAGGCTTTTGTGATAATTTTTGGCGGAGAAAAACAGGTAGTTGAAGCGGATTATTATTTTGAAAATAAATTGCCAGTTTGGAAAGTTGCGCAGCGTATTAGGAAAGGCGAACATCACTTGGCACCGATCGTGGTTGTCATTCCGGAGGGTTTTGATACGGCTCAAATCGCTGAGACTTTCTCCTTCAAGCTGCCAAATTTTGACGAAATCAAATTTTTAGAAATGACCGCAGGGCTCGAAGGTTATTTATTTCCGGACACTTATTTTTTCCTTATTAATGATACCGAAGCCGCCGTCCTCAAGTCTATGAGAGAGAATTTTA
This sequence comes from Candidatus Nomurabacteria bacterium RIFCSPLOWO2_01_FULL_42_17, assembly GCA_001785985.1. Classification (GTDB taxonomy): domain Bacteria; phylum Patescibacteriota; class Minisyncoccia; order Phycocordibacterales; family UBA9973; genus UBA9973. The sequence goes on along the minus strand of MFVE01000008.1, from coordinate 79,012 downwards.
AGAAAAAGCTTTCACCGCTTGCCGGAGAGATTATTTCTTCCGGAAAAAAAGAAAAAGAAATTATAAACATGGCTTCAATAGTAGAGCGGGAAGCAAAGGGCGATCTGGATCGTGGTCTTATTTCTGGCATTTTATGGAAAAGGATGAAAATCGGTATGCCGCTCCAAGTGGATGCGGCGCCGGAAACATACAAGACGAGAGGCTTGCCCAAAAATCCAATCAGCAATCCGGGGATGGAAGCCATCAAAGCAGCTATTCACCCACAAAGTTCGCCTTATCTTTATTATCTCCACGATAAAAATGGCGATATTCACTATGCGAAATCTTTCTTTGAGCACAGGCAAAATGTGCTAAAGTATTTGAAACTATGAAAAAGACAGTATTTGTAGGGATTTCTGGGGGTGTTGACTCCGCGGTCAGCGCGGCGATGCTCCAAAAAGCGGGTTATGAAGTCGTCGGAGTTTTTATGAAGACTTGGCATCCGGATTTTTTAGAGTGCAATGAAGAGGAAGAGCGACGGGATGCTATGCGAGTGGCGGCGCACTTGAATATTCCATTTCTTACTTTTGATTTTGAAAACGTGTATAAAAAACATGTCGCCGATTATATGATATCCGAATATAAAGCTGGACGGACGCCGAACCCCGATGTGATGTGCAATCAACATGTGAAATTCGGAGCTTTTCTTAAAAAAGCTATTTCGCTGGGCGCGGATTATGTCGCGACGGGGCATTATGCACGCACAGCGCAAGTTAAAAGTTATAAAGTTCATAAAGTAAAAAGTAAGAATTCGATACTTTCAACTTTCAACTTTCAACTTTCAACTAGCCTTGATCCTAGCAAGGATCAGGCCTATTTTCTCTGGACTCTGCGACAAGAGCAATTGAAGAAAATTTTATTTCCTGTTGGGCATCTTAAAAAGGCAGAGGTTCGAAAGCTCGCCAAGAAATTCCGTCTACCGGTCGCCGAGAAAAAAGACAGCCAAGGAATATGCTTTTTGGGTGATATAGATCTGAAAGAATTTTTGAAACATTATATTAAAGAAAAAAAGGGGAAAGTTGTTGATATTTCAGGGAAAGAAATCGGTTATCATGATGGCGTAGTCTTTTACACGTTGGGTGAACGGCATGGTTTTACCATAACCAAAAAAAGTCCAAAAGATGGAGCGTATTATATTGTGAGTAAAGACATAAACAAAAACACTTTAGTAGTTTCCCAAAATAAGAACATTTCTCATTCTAACATTCTAAAGAACATTAGAATCAAAAATACAAATTGGATTTCTCAAACTCCTACAAGCTACAAGCTACAAGCTACCAGCTATTCCTGCCAGATTCGTTACCACGGAGAATTTTTACCATGCAAAGTCATCTGCGGAAGCAAGGCTTCCGCAGAAGTGATTTTTGACAAACCGGTGCTAGTGGCTTCGGGGCAATCTTGCGTCATATACGACAAGGATATTTGTCTTGGCGGAGGAGTTGTTGTATGATGTATATATGTCTGAATTTTTCACACAAAATCATGAAGTTATTATAAGGTTAGCGATCGCAGTGGGCCTCGGATTATTAATAGGCGGGGAGAGGCTCTGGATGCACAAACAAGCCGGGATGAAGACGCATGCTCTCGTGTCTCTCGGTTCAGCAGTTTTTGTAATTATTTCTGAAATGATAGCCATTAAATATGGCGCCGCGGCAGGTTTTGACCCTTCTAGAGTTGCTTCGCAGATAATTGTCGGCATCGGATTTTTGGGCGCTGGTTCGATAATCCTGCAGGGCAATAGGCTCCTCGGTCTGACGACCGCTGGCGGACTTTGGGTGACGGCTGGCATCGGTATGGCCGCCGGATTTGGATTTCATTCCTTGGCGGTGATCACCACTGTCCTTGTCCTCTTAGTACTCATCGTGGTTAATTTTTTAGAGAAACCGATCAGAAAAATTTCTAGTGGAATAGATAAGCCGGATGTTAGTTAGGATAAATATGGATTCAAATGAAATTAGATCAAGGTTTTTAAAATTTTTCGAACAGAAGTCTTTTGGAGGACATAAAATAATTCCTTCTTCTTCTTTGATTCCCGGAGATCCGACAGTTTTATTTACGACTGCTGGTATGCAGCAATTTAAGCCGTATTACATCAATCCCGAAGCGGCCGATAAAGATTTCGGCGGCAGAAATATTGTTACAATTCAAAAATGCGTCCGCACTGGAGACATCGATGAAGTTGGAGATGCGACTCATCTGACTTTTTTTGAAATGTTAGGGAACTTTTCTTTCGGCGGATATGGCAAGCGTGAAGCCATCACTTATGCGTATGAATTTATCACCAAAGAGTTGGGGCTGGAGATATCTTATGTGACTTTTTATGAAGGCAAGGGCGTGGTAGACAGAGATGAAGAATCAAAAGACATCTGGGCCCTGCTCGGAATCAGGGACATCCGCGCCGAGGGCGCAGATGTGTTCTGGGGGCCTACGGGGGATTCAGGTCCGTGTGGTCCGACCACGGAAATTTATTGCAAGAATGCAAATGGTGACGATGTAGAAATCTGGAATATAGTCTTTAATGAGTATTTTTGCGATGGCTCTCGAGAAAAACTCGATGCGGGCGAGGCTTCTTTGAAGAAGTTGCCGATTTTGGGTATTGATACAGGAATGGGTTTTGAAAGATTGCTCGCAACAGTGCAGAAAAAGAAAAATGTTTTTGAGACGGATTTATTTTTTCCGATTATGGAGTTTATTAAAAAAAATTCTCCAAACTATGAAGAAAGATCAGCGCGAATTATTTCTGATCATTTTCGCGCAGCGGTGTTTATTATTATTGATAACATCACGCCTTCTAATACCGGTCGCGGATATGTTTTGCGTCGTCTGCTTCGCAGAGTTTTCACCAAGGCTTCCACGATGGAACTTCCTAGTAATTTTTGGCTTGAACTCATCACTATAATAACTGGAATTTATGAAAAAACTTATTCGGAAATAAAAGAAAAATCTGATTTTATTGTTTCAGTTGTAAAAGAAGAGGAAAAATTATTTGAAAAACCTCTTGAAGGAGCGCAGGTGTATCGTTTAGATCTTGAAGCCGCAAAACTTGGTGTTATTAAGAAAATGGGAGACGTATCTATATTGAAAGATAAAAATACAGCTTCAGGTCTTTATATATATAAACTGTTTGAAACATTTGGAAATCCCATTGATTTAATGACAGATATTGCAAAAAAGTTGGCATTCAAGGTAGATGAAGATGAAATTAATAAAGCTCTGAAAGAACATCAAGAGAAATCTCGCACGGCTTCCGTCGGCATGTTCAAGGGCGGGCTTGCGAATCATAATGAGAAAACGATCAAACTGCATACTGCGCATCATTTGCTCTTGGCGGCTCTGAAAGCTGTCGTTGGTCCGAGTGTAAAACAAAGAGGGAGCAACATTACCGAAGAGCGTTTAAGAATAGATTTTTTATGCGATCATAAATTGACGGATGAGGAAAAGAAAAAAGTGGAAGATTGGGTGAATGAAAAAATAAAAGCAGGATTGGATGTTACCAAGAGAGAATTGCCGCGTCATCTAGCGGAGTCAATAGGGGCTGAAATGGAATTCGGAGCAAAGTATCCTGATACTGTATCTGTATATTTTATCGGCCCGACGGATTCTAAATATAATGCTCTCAGCAAAGAATTCTGCGGTGGTCCGCATGTCACCAATACTAATCAGTTAGGAAAATTCAAAATTCAAAAAGAAGAAGCAGTGGCGCAGGGAATTAGGCGTATTAAAGGTGTATTAATCTAATTACAAAAATTACAAGGGTTACCCTTGTAATTTGGTTGAGTTAAAAAGTGAAAGGGCCTTTGAAATTATCGCTGGCCCTTACGGTTGATTGTTTTTATTTTACATATTTTCTTCGACATCGCACAAAGCGATCCGAAGCCATTAAGACCCAGCCTCAAACTGGGTTGGTAGAATTTCGAAGAGCAGAAAAACTGCAAGCCACTGAATGAACAAGTCCCAAGACTTATGGTATCTATTCAGAGCTGTTATCCTTCCGCTTAATCGTTGTTGAGGACGTCGATGAGTGACGAGACTTGAGAATCCCGTCTCGTCACTTCTACGGCTCCTAATTCTTGAAACGATTGGCAATCCGACAGAGGACATAAACGGATTCCATTCTTTTTGCAGGACTGTCCAGTCTTTGGTGATGATAATACTGGCATCGGCAGTGCCCGCCAAGAGTTCGGTAACGTCAGTCACACGACCTGGTAAGTCTCCAATCACGATATTGTGTTGCGCTCGGGATCGGAGGAGCTCTTGTTGAGCTTGCTCTGCAAGCTCCATTGTCCAGGGTTGTTTCAGATTTTTGACTTTCTCTCGATCAGTCGCCCATCCTTCAGCGATTGCCTGAGTCGTCGGTGTGGCTAAGTCAAGATTTGCAAGACCAACAGTTAATTGTAGATCCGAGAAACTCGTGCGAGATTTTAACGATCTTATACAATTTTCCATTTCAGCCACCAAAGACACAGACAGAGTGCTTTTACCACTTCCACTCGGCCCTCCAACAACTAGACATATATGTTTGTCTTGGAGTTCATAAGCACGGCCTTCAGACAACGTAACTTCAAAGGATCCTGTCACGTCGTCATCTGTCGGAATTCCGTCTTTCTTTTGGAATACAGGAAGGGAGATAATACGCTTGTCCGGAGGATAAGTTGTCACCACTGGTTGCACCTCAAGTGACTCAAGCATAATCGTGAAATTCTCGAGAATTTTCTCGGATTTCCAGATGTCGTCACTTTTTTCCTTTAGCATTCTAACCAGGAGAAAAACTTCAGTGAGCGCTCTTCGACTGGTATCAGTGTTTAACTTCTGCAGTGCAGCTACCAGTCGCACATGTCTAGTTCTGTTTTGGTGATTATCTCCACATACAGCAAAGTAGAGTATCCGTTTAAGTTGGGCGTCTGATTTAATCAGCCCAAAAACTTTCGGATAAAACTCGCCACAATGAAGGTTGATGATTCTCTCTTGGCAGCCAAAAAGGTTGGCACGAGAGCCCGATACGCGAGTGAAGCGCGTATGTGTTTTTTCATCGATGTGGCCAAGAAATCGCAAGATTCCATAGCCAAACAATGCCGCTGCGGTAAGCGGAAACGGTAATACCGCTACTGACGATGGTTTGTTCATAAGTTTATTTGGTTGGCAAAGAATCTGTCTTAACTATTCAACGCTTTAAGTGGCAATTTGTCAAATCCAACTTAGTGTTTCCCTAGCCCACGCTTTTCATTTTATGTTATAATTAACCAAATGGGAATTTTTGGGTGGAATAAAAATAAAGAAAAGCTGGTGCTAGTTTTATATATTGGGTCTTCTTCGGTGAACGGGGCTCTTTTTTGGACGGAAAGGTCTGGAGTTCCGAAAATAGTTTTTTCTATTCGCGAGCCGATAGCTCTGGAGCAGAATGTTGAGGCCGATCGATTTTTTGCCTTAACCATAAAAGCGCTAGAGAATATTGCAAGCCAAATCCATCGCTCCGGCCTCGGCGCTCCAAAGGAAATATTTTGCGTTCTTTCTTCGCTTTGGTATGTTTCTCAAACTAGAATTATCAGGCTGGAAAAAAATACGCCTTTTATATTCACTTCCAAGTTGGCGGATAGTCTGATTCAAAAAGAAATATCTTTTTTTGAACAGGAATATTTAGCCAAGTATTCGAATTCCAAGAAATCGGTCAAAACAATCGAATTTAAAAATGTTAAGACAATACTGAATGGCTACGAGTCGAGAAATCCTTTGAACCAAAAAGTGAAAGAAGTTGAGATGACTATTTTTTTCTCAATCGCCGGAGAGCAGATCTTGGCAGGGATCGAAGAGGTGGTGAAAAAGTATTTTCATTTTAAGGATATAAAATTCTCTTCTTTTGCGCTGGCGAGCTTCGCAGTGGTGCGCGACGTATATAGAGAGAGCGAGAATTTTCTTTTGATTGATATCGGTGGGGAAGTCACGGACATTTCCATGGTCAAGAAGAATATTTTGCGTGAATCTATGTCCTTTCCGCTGGGGTTTAATTTTATGGTGCGCGGTGTCGCCTCTATGTCTAGCTCTTCTCTAGTAGAAGCCAAATCCTTGATTTCTCTTTGGAAGGATGGGCATGCAGGAGATGCTGTAGTAAAAAATATTGGTCCGGTTATGGAAAAATTAAAAATGGATTGGCTGACAAAATTTCAAGAATCTTTAGCGAATCTTTCCAACGATATTTCTATTCCGGCGACTATTTATCTGGCAGTGGACAAAGATTTGGCCGATTTTTTTTCGGAGATAATTAAAAATGAACAGTTTAACCAATATACTCTGACCGAATCAAAATTTGAAGTCGTCTTTTTAGGTCCAAAAGTTTTTCATGGTTTGGCAAAGTTTGAGGAAGATATAGTCCGGGATCCATTTTTGATCATTAGTTCCATTTACGTTAATAGATTTTTAATTCGAACATAATTATGCCCAAAAATTTATTTCAAGATATGGTAAAAGTAAAACGCCAAAGAATAAGGCCGAATAAGTCTGCGGGTTTTACTTCAGACCCTATCCCAAAAGAGCCAAATCCACCTGCTCATTCTGCTCCCAAGGACAGGCACAGATATATGCTCTGGGGTGTAGCTATCATCTCTATCATTTTTTTTCTCTTCGCGCTTTCTTTTATGTTTTTAAAAGTAGTGGTTAAAGTCAATCCAAAAGTGCAGGCCGTAACTTTGAATCAGGATTTATCTGCGAGTCTGGATGCCGTCACGACGGATGCTCTGCCTTTTCATCTGATTGCGATTCCAGGAGAAGAGGAGAAAATAGTGCAGGCGACGGGGCAAAAAGACGTTTCTTTGAGCGCTCGGGGTAGAGTCTTGATCTACAATGCTTTCAGTTCAAAGACCCAGCGATTGGATATAGATACCAGACTCGAAGGTTCAAATGGCAAAATTTATAAAACCGAGAGGCAAGTAGTCGTGCCCGGCATGCAAGGCAATGTTCCCGGTTCCGTCGAGGTAGGCATCTATGGAGCAAATGCTGGCGCCGAATATAATAGTGATCCGCTCGACTTCACGATTTTTGGGTTTAAAGGGACCCCTAAATATTCTAAGTTTTATGCCAGATCGAAGGGTCCTATTGCTGGTGGATTCAAAGGCAAGACGCCTGTTATCTCCGATGAAGAGAAGAAAATTGCTCGGAATGACCTAAAAAATATTCTTCAGTTCCGGCTTTTCCAAAAAGCCACTAGCCAGATTCCAAGCGGACTTATTTTATTCAAAGGCTCGACTTATCTCGATATAGAAGAGGATGAGCTCGATCTTCCTGCCCCCTCCTTGCCTTCCGAGGATGGAAAGTTTCCGATTAAAGTGAAAGGCACCCTCTATGGTTTGCTCTTTGATGAGGGTAAGTTAACGAAAAAAATTGCGGAAAATAAAATCAAGGATTTCGATGGCAGTCCCGTATACATATCAAATATCAGAGATCTGTCTTTTGCTCTCCTAGGTAAAGACAATGCTTCATTTGCAGATGTGAAAAATATTAATTTTAATTTAAAGGGCGCTACCAGAATAGTCTGGAAGTTGGATGAAGGCAAGTTCCTCTCCGACCTCTTGGGTAAATCAAAAAAGGATTTCAGGCAGTTATTAGCTCAATATCCCAATATTGAGTCTGCTGATTTGACGATCAGTCCTTTCTGGAAAATATCTCTGCCGGAGCAAACCAAAGACATAAAATTGATCATAAATTATCCCAAATAATTTATATTTTTCTTCGGATCTAAATTTGACACAAGTTTATAATTTTATTATAGTTACACCAATACATGAGTGACCAAAAAAATGAAAAATTGTCGGTGGTGAAAGGAATTGTCACCGAAGCTCTGCCCAGCACCTTGTTTAGAGTGAAGATACCTGCCCGCAATGCTACGCAAAGCGTTGCAGGCGGGGACGACAAAAATGAAATAGATACTGAGCAGGAAATTTTAGCTTACCTTTCAGGGAAAATGCGTATGCATAGGATCAAGGTCTTGATCGGAGATGCGGTCGAAGTCGTGCTTGATTCTTATGGAGGAAAAGGAAGAATAATCAAAAGGTTGTAGCTTTAGTCAATTTGGCTTGTAATTTTTTACGGAATAGTGTATCATATTGACTACCGTTTAACTGCGGTTTTAAAAAGAAAATAGATTGAAAAATAAGGGTTTTTTCCTTGTTTTTCTTTTTTTAGTTATTCTTAAGTTATTTTTGAAATATTTTATGAAAATTAGATCAGCAGTAAAAAAAATCTGTGATAATTGTAAAATGGTCAGACGCGAGCGGCACCTGCGGATCACTTGCTCTAATCCAAAGCATAAACAAAAGCAATAATCAGAAATATGAGAATTTTAGGAATCACAGTACCAAATGAAAAGAGACTTGAGATTGGCTTGACTTGCCTCTATGGCATTGGCATTCCAAAAGCGCGTAAAATTTTAGATCAGGTGGGGATCGATCGCGGCAAAAAAGCGAAAGATCTATCTTTGGATGAAGAGAATAAAATTCGCGTGGTTATCGAAAGTGTTTTAATAGAGGGAAATTTAAAAAGGGAAATATCTGCCAATATTAAAAGATTGAAAGATATTAAAAGTTACCGAGGGATTCGCCACATGAAGAGATTGCCAGTCAGAGGCCAGAGAACCAAGACAAATTCCAGAACCGTTCGGGGCAATGTCCGAAAGACGATGGCATCAGGTAAGAGAAAAGAGACAAAGACGTAGATGAGTTTAAAGTTATAAAGTTCATAAAGTGAAAAGTTGACATGGCAAAAGAAAAAACAACAGAAATAAAAAAAGAAGAGGCAACAACAGAAGCAGAGAAGAAAGTTGTTGTGCCTAAGACACCCAAAAAGAAAGTGATTTCCGGGATTCTTTCGATTGAAGCTACTTTCAATAATACCAAAGTGCTTTTTGCAGACAAGGCAGGCAATACATTGTTTTGGTCCAGTGCCGGGTCTCTGGGTTTTAGAGGGGCAAAAAAGGGAACTCCTTTTGCGGCTTCGAAGGTAGGGGATGTGATCGGGAGCAAAGCAGCAATTCTAGGAGTAAAAGATGCGGATGTGATGGTTTTAGGAGTCGGGTCTGGTCGGGAGCCCGCAATTCGAGCATTCATGGCGCATGGGATTGAGATCACTTCTATCTCCGACAGTACGCCAGTGCCTCACAACGGACCGAAAGCAAAAAAACCTCGCAGGGTTTAATTTGCACTTTTAACTTTATGAACTTTATAACTTTCAACTAAATCAATGATAAGTAAACCAAAATTTAAAATTTGCCGAAGATTAGGCCCCGGGGTATACGACAAATGTCAGACTGCTAAATTTTCAGCTGCCTCTGCTTCGATGTCTCCAAATGCGCGTCGTCCAAAGGCTCCTTCGGAATATGGAGCGCAGCTGATCGAAAAACAAAAAATACGCTTTTCTTACGGCATCACCGAACGCCAGCTCTCAAACTATGTCAAGAAGGCTATTAGTAGCAGGGGCTCTGGCACAGCGACGACGCTTTTTGAAGAACTTGAGTCTCGCCTAGACAATGCAGTTTACCGAATGGGCCTAGGAAGTTCTCGCCGTTCTACTAGGCAAATGGTTTCCCACGGACATTTTATTGTGAATGACAAGAGAGTTACCATTCCGTCCTATGGGTTGAAGTCCGGAGATGTTATAAAAATACGCGAAGGGTCGAAAGCAAAGAAAATTTTTAGTAACATAGCCGAAAAAATAAAAGATTACAATCCTCCAGCTTGGCTTAGTTTTGATGTCGGCAGTATGGAGGGTAAAGTTTTGGATAAGCCAAAAAATACAGAAAGCTTTATTGACCTGAATGCCGTGTTGGAATTTTATAGTAGATAATTATTAATATTATTTCCGCCAAAGGTGGAAAAATTAAAAGCTAACTTTTTAAAATTATGTCCGAATACAAAATAATTATGCCTTCAAAGCCTCGTGTCGTAGTGGAAGAGGGAAATAAAGGAGTGTTTGAGATAGATGGTCTCTATCCGGGGTATGGTCATACTCTCGGAAACAGTCTTCGCAGGATTATTCTCTCTTCACTTCCTGGCGCCAGTGTCACATCGATCAAGATCGAGGGCGTCAGCCACGAGTTTCAGACACTCGATGGCATCAAAGAAGATGTAATTGTAATGATTTTAAATTTAAAAAAGACTCGTTTCAAAATGCTTTCTGACGAACCTCAGACAGTCACCCTCTCGATCAAAGGCCCAAAGGCAGTGACGGCAGGAGATATAAAAACGGGCGGACAAGTAGAGATTTTAAATCCAGAACTTCATATCGTGGAGGTTACCGGAAAAATCAATTTAAATATCGAAATGAAAATAGAGAAGGGGCTAGGATTTATTTCTAAGGAAGTTTTCCAGAAAGAAAAAGTGGATGTCGGCACTATCGCTGTCGACGCTATTTTTACCCCAATTCGTCGAGTCTCTTATGAAGTTGAAAATATGCGTGTGGGCGACAAGACTAACCACAATCGTTTAAGAATCTCCATCGAGACAGACGGCACACTCTCGGCTCGCGAAGCTCTTTCACAGTCTATAATTATCATGATCAATCAATTAAAGGCCATCGTTGACTTCAAAGAACCAGCTCCAACAGAGGGAGGAACCGGAGCCACGACTGCAAATGCCTCGAAAGAGAAGGAAGAGGGCGGCGATGCGAAAAAAAGTGAAGTCTTTGCCGATGTCTTGAAGACTAGGACTGACAGTTTGGAGCTCTCTACCAGGACGCTAAACGCTTTGGTGGGGGCAAATATCCGCACTCTAGGCGGGCTCGCTCGAAAGAAGAGAGAGGATCTCTTGGAAGTCGAAGGCATTGGAGAAAAAGGAATTTCGGAGATTAAAAAAGTGCTTGGCAAATTCGGCTTGAATTTAAAAGATTAATATGAGACACGGCAATAACAAACGAAAATTCGGCAGAGTTAGGAAAGTCAGGAAGGCCTTGATAAATTCTTTGGCGCTCAATTTGATCGTGCGCGGAAAAATCAGGACTACAGAACCAAAGGCGAAAGAATTGCGACCTTTTATCGAGAAGTTGGTTACCAGCGCAAAAAAGGGCGATGCAGCAACTCGTCGAATCGTAATTTCTTCACTTTTCAATCGCAAACCCGAAGTTAAAAAGCTTTTTGATGTGATCGCGCCGAAATATACAGACAGAAAAGGAGGGTATACCCGAGTCTTGAAATTAGGGGCGAGAAAGTCGGATGGCGCGAAAATGGCAATAATAGAATTTGTATAAACAGCTTGTAGCTGGTTAGCTTGTAGCTTAGGAAATAAAAAATATGAAAAAAGAAAACAAAAAAATTAAAGAAAAGAAAACAATAGATGCGAGTGGTAGAACCTTGGGCCGAGTGGCGAGCGAGGTGGCTATGTCTCTCATGGGCAAGACCTCGCCTAGTTTTGAGCGCAACAAATATTCTGGGTTTCCGGTAAAAGTTGTGAATGCTTCCAAGCTTAGCATTACCGCAAAAAAATTGGAAAGTATTTATCATACCAGATATTCTGGTATTCCCGGAGGATTGCGTATTTTGAAAGGTACCGAAACAGCCGAGAAAAAAGGATTGAAAGAATTGATCAGGCTGGCCACTGAGCAGATGTTGCCAGCAAACAAATTGCGCAGGACAATGATGAAGCATTTAACAATAACTGATTAAGATCAGCAATATGGATAAAGAAACAAAAACAGGTGAATATATAGAAGCAGTAGGAAGACGCAAAACTTCTACTGCGCGAGTACGCATTTCTGAATCTGCAAAGGCAAGTTTTGTTGTAAACGGCAAAGATGCTAAAGAATATTTTAAAACAGAAGGGGAGCGTCGTTTGATTTTAGATCCAATGATAAAAGGATTACCGACCGGCTCTACGAAGAAATGGGGTGTGGAAGTCCATGTCTCAGGTGGAGGGGTTCACAGTCAAGCAGAAGCGATTCGCCATGGTCTTTCCCGCGCTCTTGTATCAACAGATTCAGAATTACGTGGAGGTCTGAAAACTCTAGGTTTTCTAAAACGCGATCCGAGAGCCAAAGAACGCCGTAAATTCGGTCTCAAAAAAGCTCGAAAGGCGCCACAATGGAGCAAGCGTTAGAAAACAGCCGGCCTGCGCCGGCTTTTTCTTTCCGCTTGCTCGGCCGGAGCTCTATTACGAACAGCAGTGAGTAAAAGCGAGGCGGGGGCTGCGACCGAGTCCGAGCGACGGCGAGGATGAGAGTTGTGGCCGCAAACGTTAATTAAAATCCCCTTTCCGAAGGGGATTTTTTGTGCTAAAATGCATTTATGTCTGATGAACCTGCCCGCAATGCTTCGCATAACGATGCAGGCGGGGAAATTAAAAAAGATCCTGAAAATATAGTTCCAGAAACTGATTCTGAAGTTTTGGAATTTGAATTCAATGAAGATGGGGAAGAAGATTTAAAAAAGACTCTAAAGAAATTTAGGGAAGATTTGAAAGCGTGCAAAAAGGAGAAGGAAGAATATCTTACTGGCTGGCAGAAGGAGCGGGCGGAATTTGCCAATTACAAAAAAGGCGAGGATGATCGCAAAGCGATGTTTTCCGAATCAATGCGCGAGCGGATTTTGACCCGTTTTCTATCGGTGGTGGATAGTTTCAATATGGCTTTCGCTAACCGTGAGGCATGGGAGAAAGTGGATGAGAATTGGAGACGCGGTGTGGAATATATCTACGGACAGATGAATACAGTTTTTGAAGAATATGGAGTGAAACCTATAGGCGAAGTAGGGGAAAAGTTTGATCCTAACATTCATCAGTCCATGGAATTGATGGCAACCGATAAAAAGGAACTCGATCATGCAGTTTCAAGTGTAATTCAAAAAGGCTACAAGTTGGGCGATAGAGTGATGCGCCCAGCGCGAGTGAATGTGTATGAGTATAGAGAATAAAAATCTATTCTAATATTCTATAGAATTATAGAATGCAAAACGAAACAAAAAATTGTCAAAATTGTAAAAAAGATTTCACCATCGAACTGGATGATTTTTCTTTTTATGAAAAAATAAAAGTCCCGCCACCAACTTTTTGTCCAGAGTGCCGGTCAGTGCGACGCATGGTGGGTGCCAATGAGCGAGTATTTTACAAAAGAAAGTCTGACTTGAGCGGGCAAGATATTTTTAGTATGTATCCACCCGAAGCGCCTTTTCCGGTCTACGAAACCAAAGAATTTTACTCTGATGAATGGGATCCGTATCAATATGGCCAAGAATACGATTTTTCTCGGCCATTTTTTTCACAATTTCAAGAATTATTTAATAAAGTTCCGCGCATGGCACTTGTCCGCCAGGGTTTTTCTATCAATAGTGAATACACACATAGAGTGCACGATTTAAAGAATTGTTATATGGTTTTCCGAGCTTCGGATTGTGAAGATTCGCTATATACTTATACGGCTCGAAATGTGAAAAATTGTGTAGATTGTTTTAACGTGAACCATTGCGAGCTATGCTACGAATGTATAGATTGCAATAAATGTTATAAAACCAGATTTTCTCAAGAATGCGCTGAGTGTCGTGATTCTATATTTTTATACGCTTGTCGAAATTGCTCTGACTGCATTGGCTGTGTTAATTTGGTTAATAAACAATTTTGTATTTTCAATAAGCAATACACCAAAGAAGAATATTTTGAAAAACTCAAAGAGTTTGAATTGAATACTGATTCAGGTATTGTCATGATGGATGTTAAATTTAATGAATTTAGGAAGAAGTTTCCAGAGAGAGCAATTATGTCTTTAAAATCAAATAAAGTTTCGGGTAATTGGTTTCTTAATTGTGAAAATGTTAAAAATTCTTTCGGCTGTATGAATTTAAAGGATTGCAAATATATTTATTTCGCATTCAACGAACAGGACTGCATGGATCATTTCCAGTGGGGCGATTCTTCTGAACTTATTTATGAATCAGCAAATTGTGGCATAAACGATTCAAGAATTTTTTTCTGTTCACAATGTTGGACTGGCGCCCATGATCTATACTACTGTGATTCTTGTCCAAGTTCTAGATACTGCTTTGGATGCATAGGTTTGAAGAAGGGCGAGTATTCTATTTTAAATAAAAAATATACGAAGGAAGAATATGAGGTATTGTTGCCAAAAATCATCAAGCATATGCAGGATATGCCATATGTAGATAAAACAGGAAAATCCTATGGATATGGAGAGTTTTTCCCTGCCGATTTGTCTTCGTTTGCCTATAATGAAACTGCGGCGATAGATTTTTATCCACTTTCTAAGACGGAAGCGCTGAAAAGGGGATACAGCTGGAAAGAGAAAGAAAAGAAAAATTATACGACCACCATCAAAAGTTCTGATTTACCGGAAACAATAGCAGAAGTCGATGATTCTATTTTGAATGAAATTATTGAGTGCGCCGAAAAAGATCAGCCGTATTCTACGGGAGCTTTTCGTATTACTTCTAACGAACTTTCTTTTTATCGCAGAATGGATTTGCCACTTCCGCGAGTTTGTTTTGATGTCAGACATACTCGTCGTTTGCAAAAACGTCCGCCGCTTTGCACCATTAAACGTCAATGTTCAAAATGCGAGACCGAAGTCGAAACAGTTTATGATGAAAAATATTCCCCAATAATTTATTGTGAAAAATGCTATCAGCAAGAGGTTTATTAAAATTTACTATAATAATGCTATAGCATAATAATAGTAAATTAGTTTATTTCCCGAAAGTTTCAAATAGAAATTTTTTTGTCTCTTCGTCCACAAATTCGGTGACAATGATCATCATTTCTTCTCTTAGTCCCAAGTCTTTTTTTATATTCGTGAACAAATGTTCAAAGGGGAAAGGGGAGATCCAAGCAGAATTCTTCAAGCAGACGAAGCCGGCTTTTTTTAGAAGGTAACGTAGACTTTCGCGTTCACTTTTTCTGTCTTCTGGCAGATCTATCAAAATAATTCTCCAAAATCCATCCCAAGTGGTATTCACCAGTGTCGTATCACTATCTAATTTTAAAATATGTACTTTTTTTTGCCCCTCTTTTGTCAAACGAGCGTATTCGTTTTGCGGAGATGCTATTTGTTCTATTAGTCCAGCCTCCTTCAAGCCCTTTATTGAACGGGTTACAGCGTATTTCTGTGAAGGACCGTCCTTCACGAATCTATTAATCTCAGTAAAAGAGACTGCAGTTCTTTCCGACAATAAATTTAATATTTTTTCTTTGTAATTCTGTTTTTTGTTTTTCATTTTTTTATTTCTGTGAAGGACCGTCCTTCATAATTTTTTCTTCGGGTTCTTTTTTAGAAGTAAGCCATTCTGTCATATCATCCCATATATTATTTGGATCAGGAAAATATTCAGGGAATAAATCTTTCTGAATAATTTTGTTAAAATTAGTCTTTATAGTTAGATAACTAGGCAGACTTGAGTATTCATATTTAGATAAAAAATCTTTTGCATTATTTAGATTTGTAATTCCAACTTCTTTCCAGTTATCCTCGCCTCTGATTAATTTTATTGGATTAAGATGGATATATGAAAAAAGATACTTAAGATAATTATCATTATCGGCATGTTCTGATTTAAATTTTCCCTGAAATAGATTTCCCGTTCTCCCATATTTTTTATTAAAATACATTGAATATCCAGTATTCACTTTTCGCATGAATGTCGTGATTCCTCCTTCAGCTATTTCTTTTACCAATAGATGAAAATGATTTGGCATGAGTACCCAGGTGCCTATGGAAATAATGGGCTGACCTCGATGAAGTTTAAATATTTCTGTGAAGGACGGTCCTTCACCGTTAGTGCGGAAAATCTTTTGCATATCAAATGGCTCGATTGTATTACAAAGATAGAGAAGCATAATAAATCGATGATAATCATTAACATCTAGAAAAATAGATCTCTTGTCAGTTCCGCGATTATATAAATGATAGTACTCGTCGATAGAAAATGTATGAGGTCGTTGCATATTTATATCATACTGTGAAGGACCGTCCTCCACAAGTTGACATGTTATATCTTATACTATGTACTAACTTTTGACAAGTATTTCGTGGTCACGAAAAACTTGCTAAAAATTAAAGATGGGTATATAATTATCGCGTATGAGTAAGTTCTATAAAATTGAAAAAGAAATATTAGAAATAAAGGAGGAGATTTTTGATTTGCCCAACAAATTGCGTAAACCCATACCTCAATCAATCCTTGATGGGCAATTTGACCAAGCAAAAAAACCATTAGTTCATAGATTAGAAATTTTAGAGCATAAAAGAAATTTTTTAATCGATAAAAGAGAATCTTGGTTACCAAAAACAATATGGAATTTATTAATACCGATAATTATTAGCATTATTGTTAGTTGGTTCGTAGTTAAATTAAATTTAAATAATTATTAATTAATTTTATATAAAATATATGTACGAAAAAAATGTAAATGATACGTTAGCAGAACAAAAAAGATTATTAGAAAAAACAGGAACTAGGCTCATTATCTTTTGGTTTATAGTTGGTTTCGTTTTGGGAGCGTTGATTTTTTAAAATTAATAAATTTATTAGTTAATAAAATAAAACATATGGCAAAAATAATAGGTATAGATTTGGGTACAACAAATTCAGCGGTCGCTGTCATCGAAGGAGGCGCGCCGAAGATTATTGAAAATATTGAAGGTAATCGCACGACGCCTTCGGTGGTGGCGACTGCAAAAAATGGCGATCGGATTGTCGGGCTTTTAGCTAGAAGGCAAGCAATTACAAATCCAGAAAATACAATTGCGGAAATTAAGCGTCTGATGGGGCATCGTTTTGACGATCCGGAAGTGCAAAAAGACCGCGGAACCGCGCCGTTTAAAATAGAAGCAGGCGATGGCGGCGGAGTGAAAGTTAAAATGACAGATAAATTTTACCGACCGGAAGAAATTTCTGCGATGATTTTGCAAAAAATAAAGACAGATGTGGAAGCAAAGCTCGGAGAGAAAATAACCGAAGCGGTTATCACCGTGCCGGCGTATTTTAATGATGCGCAAAGAAAAGCGACCAAGGATGCCGGAGCGATCGCGGGATTAGATGTAAAAAGAATTATAAACGAGCCGACGGCTGCCGCGCTCGCTTATGGATTTGATAAAAAGAAAAATGAAAAGATTGTGGTTTATGATTTTGGTGGAGGAACTTTTGACGTGTCCGTGCTCGAGATAGGCAGTGATGTTATTGAGGTTAAATCTATAGATGGCGACAGTCACATGGGCGGAGGCGATATTGATCGAAAGATAGTGAAGTGGATTGCGGAAGAATATAAAAAAGAATCTGGCATTGATGTAACTAAAGATCCGCTTGCTCATCAGAGACTTCGTGAGGCTGCGGAAAAAGCAAAGCATGAACTCTCTACAACCATTGAATCAGAAATAAATATTCCTTTCATCACTTCGGATGCTGGAGGACCGAAGCATTTATTGATGAAGATGTCTCGTGCCACACTTGAATCTCTCACGAAAGATCTGATTGATCGTTCGATTGAGATCACCAAGAGGGCACTAGCGGCTTCACCTTTCAAAATGGAAGAAATAAATGAAATCATCATGGTGGGCGGACAAACCAGAATGCCGGCGATTGTGCAGGCAGTGAAAAATCTTTTCGGCAAAGAGCCGAATATGTCTATCAATCCGGACGAAGTGGTGGCGCTCGGCGCGGCGGTGCAGGCCGGCGTACTCGCCGGAGATGTGCGCGATGTTCTCTTGCTCGATGTCATTCCTCTTTCTCTCGGCATCGAAACGCTCGGAGGAGTGGCGACCAAATTAATCGAGAGGAATACGACCATTCCGTCCAGCAAGTCTCAAGTCTTTTCTACGGCTGCTGACAATCAGACTAGCGTAGAGATCCATATAGTTCAAGGAGAACGTCCGATGGCGTCTGACAACCGATCTTTAGGAAGATTTATTTTAGACGGAGTTCCACCAGCGCCTCGCGGTATGCCGCAGATCGAGGTTTCCTTCGATGTGGATGCGAATGGAATCTTGAATGTCACGGCGAAAGACAAAGCTTCTGGCAAGACTCAATCGATCAAAATAGAAGCAAGCTCTGGACTCAAAGATGAGGAAATTAAAAAAATGCAGAAAGACGCGGAAATGCACGCTGAGGAAGATAAAAAGAAAAAAGATGTGGTGGATGTGAAAAATACCGCAGAGATGATTATTTATACCGCTGAAAAGGCGTTGAAAGATAACGAAGCTAAAATTCCGGCGGAATTAAAAGACAGCGTCAATATGAAAATTACCGCGCTCAAAACTACTAAAGATGGCACGGATGGAGAGGCAATCAAAAAAGCGACCGAAGAACTTTCGGCTGAAATGTCCAAAATAGGGGAAGCAATACAAAAGGCTGGTGGTACGACTACTCCTCCAGCCGGAGCTCCAGAAGAGCAACCAGCGGAAGTAAAAGATGCGGAATTCAAAGAAGGAGAGAAGCCTGAAGGCGAGGCGCCGAAGAAATAAAATTTTTCCTAAAAGCCCCTCCGGGGGCGGGAGTATTTTATAAAATACGAAACCCCCTTTCGGGGGTTTCTCGGAGCTTTCGACAAGGAAAGCATTTACACTCCCAGTGTATTCTAAAGTTAGACAAAAGTCAAGTTAAATTAGCGCAAAGAGCCATTTTATTGTAAAATAGCATTATATGGATCTGCCAGAAATACCCCAAATACCTCAGAATAAGGAGATTACCTATCTCGGAGTCAGCACTTATCGCGACAGGAATCAGCTTTTTGGCATCAAGCGCAAAGACAGGCGTCAGCATGTTTATATTCTTGGAAAGTCCGGCACAGGTAAATCGGCTTTGATGTTCAACATGATTATTCAGAATATCAAAAATGGAGATGGGGTCTGCATGGTTGACCCTCATGGAGAAAATGTCGAAGCAGTCCTGTCGGCCATTCCACCCGAGCGCGTCAAAGACGTCGTCTATTTCAATCCAGCCGACGCAGATCATCATATCGGCTTTAATGTTTTAGAATTGATTGATCCGCAATACAAACATTTGGTGGCTTCGGGTCTGATGGGAATTTTTACTAAAATTTGGGCGAATGCTTGGAGCGCTCGAATGGAATATATTTTAAACAATGCGATTTTGGCCTTACTCGACACTCCGGGTACGACTCTCCTCGGTATCCCCAGAATGTTGGTGGACAAAGATTACCGCCAAAAAATAATTTCTAATTTAAAAGATCCGGTCATCAAGGCTTTCTGGATACACGAATACGAGGCCTGGCAGGATAAATTTCGAAACGAAGCAATCGCGCCGATTCAAAATAAAGTCGGGCAATTTCTCTCCACCAGCATCATTCGAAATGTCGTCGGTCAATCCAAAAGCACGATAAATATTTTTGACATGATGAACGAAGGCAAGATCTTTTTAGTAAACGTTTCCAAAGGGCGCATTGGTGAAGACAATTCCGGGCTTCTGGGCGGTATGATCATTACCAAGATTCAGCTAGCGGCGATGGAACGGGTGCGTATTCCCGAAGAAAGTAGAAAAGATTTTTATCTTTTTGTGGATGAATTTCAAAATTTCGTGACGGACGCATTCGCCGGAATTCTTTCGGAAGCTAGAAAATACAGACTCAACCTCACCGTAGCCCATCAATATACTGCTCAGCTCGTAGTAGATAAAAGTTCAGCTGTGCGAGACGCCGTTTTCGGCAACGTTGGTACGACGATAGTTTTCCGGGTTGGGGCGGACGATGCAGAATTTTTAGAGCCCGAATTTGACCCGGAATTCACCCCGCAAGACATAGTAAACTTGCCGAATTATAAAATTTATCTAAAGCTGATGATCGACGGGGTTACTTCTCGTCCCTTTTCCGCCAAAACTTTGCCACCTCTAGTGAAGTCCGGCGATAAAAAGATCGAAGAAGAAGTGATCCGTTCTTCGCGCGCCCTTTACTGCAAGAGCAAAGAAGTGGTGGAGAGAGAGATCAATAATTGGAGCGGAATGTCCCTCGGCAACGAGTCCGACACTGGAAGCGGAAATCTAGAAAAATTTCCAGCTATTTGTTCGCTCTGCAAAAAAGAAACGACCGTGCCCTTCAAACCCGATCCGGGCCGAGCTGTTTATTGCAAAGATTGCATCGCTAAAATAAAATCTGGCGAAGTAAAGGTAGAAAAAGGCTCCGAAAATCAGATCAAGCATGATGAGGTCACTTTTTTCAAACCACTAGCCGATTTGGGTATAGAATTCGAGAAAAAGGAAAAAAATATTGATGAAGAAAAAGAAAGATATCCAGAGAGGGAGGATCATCATCTAGATAAAAAATGGGTTAAGCCTCCTTTTAGAGCAGGTACGCATTCAAATACGATTCATTCTAATATCAATCCCAAACCTGGGATTCTCGGGGCTATTAAAAAAGTTTTCATAGCTCCAAAGCCGAAACCTGCCCGCACCGGTGAGGAAAATTTAGCGTTACGAGAAGTGCTAAATAAAATCACTAGTGACGGAGCTGCCCCACAGAAATCAGTGATAAAAGAACCCGTTCCAGCACCTGTTTCACTTGATGCCCTAAAAGAAAAAATAAAAGAATCTGTCTCTGCCAAGCCTATCCACACAGGCTCTGATCGCGCCGCGAGCTCGGAGGATATGAATAAATTGAAGGATTTAATTTCATCAAAAACTGCGCCATCTCCTCTACCCATTTCTATACCTCAAAAACCCCAGCCCGAGGCTGGTCAACCTAAGGCTGAAAAAGTAAAAGAAGTTCCAGAAGATGTCTTGCGGAAGATTTTAGAATAAACTTAAATGAAGATACAAATTTTAGATAATAAAATAAGCATGGAAGAAGTAAAAAAAATGGCTGATTTTTGGTATGGCACGATGATTAAGGGCACTGTTGATGTCGAGCTTGGACGAGTTGCTTTGGGAGGGGATTATCATATTGAATCTTCAGAAATGCTGACGGCTTCTGGTTCAAAATTTGAAGATGTGTGGGGTTTTAATATTCGTTTTGAGGAAAATCCTGATGGAGTTTTAGAATTTGATTCTATGGTTAATATTAAACCAAACTCTGGTAATCGCTCGCGTGGAATAAATAATGAAGAAACGACAAAAAAAGCCACAGAGATTATTTATAAGTTTATTGATCTAAAATAATTTACCTGTCCCGTACTAAATTTTTGAGTAAAACAAATGGTCAATATTAATAACAATTTAAAATTTTAGTACTGGGATGGAAAAGAACTCTCTTTTTTATATGGCGAACTTATATCCTGAAATAGGCAGACTTTTTTCTTTTTTTGATTCACATAAAGTGCAGGCCGCGGAGAATGCAAAAAATCGCGCGCTGGGCATAGTTAATAACATTTTATCTTTTAAAGATATTAAACCGGCCGGACGCGAAGAATGGAGCGTAATTAAAAATTTTATTCTTGGCTACGATAAGTTGGATGCTTTTGAGCGACGTATTTTGGAAAAATACGCAGAACCTTTTTCTTATAAATTTATGAATCAGTATCAGTATATTAGCGCATAAATATAAAACTATGCAGCAAAATTGTAAAAAATGCAGGCAAGATTTTATTCTAGATTTGGACGATCTTGGATTTTATGAAAAGATGAAGGTGCCATCACCAAAAGTCTGCCCTCCGTGCCGTTTTAAAATGCGCGCGATGTTTCGAAATGAGACGACTCTTTATTCTGGACGTCAGTGCGGACTTTGCGGGAAGGGTATTATCTCTATGTATAATCCAAAATCTCCCTACACTATTTATTGCTACGATTGTTTTTACTCCGAAAAATGGGAGCCGAAAAATTACGCGATGGACTATGATGAAAATAAATCTTTTTTAGAGCAGTTCGGCGAGCTTCTCAAAAAAGTGCCAAAAATTACTACATATATTTCTCTGGGTTCCGGAGCAAACGTGAATAGTGAATACACAAATATGTCTACTGGCTGTAGAAATTGCTATTTAGTTTTTAATACTAGTCCGGCCGAAGAATTACTTTATTCAAGGGGAGTCAGGCATGGTAATGATTCATCTGATATGTATTTTGGCACCAGTTTTGAAAGATGTTATGAATCTATAAATGTTCAAGAGTCTGCGGGCATACTTTTTGGCCAAAATATCACCGGTTCAGTGGATTCTGCTTTTGTTTTAAATTGCCGAGGATTGATGAATTGTTTCGGTTGTGTGAATTTAAATAATAAATCGTATTATTTTTTTAATCACCCAATGCAGCCAGAAGAGTATAAGAAAAAAGTGGGTGAAATCATGGGCAGTTATGAAAAGATAGAAGAATTCAAAAAAGAATTTCAAAAATTCATTCTAGATTTTCCAATGCGCGAAAATAATAATATTAAGACAGTCAATTCCACTGGAGATTATTTATTTGAGTGCAAAAATGTTAAAGATTCTTTTGAAGCTACCAATGCAGAAGATTCTAGATATATATTTTCCTCAAAAGGAGTCAAGGATTCTATGGACACTATCGGCTATGGCACTAAATCAGAACGAATGCTTGAAGTGGTTGCCACCGGTCTATGTAGTAATGTGATTGGCACATATGGCGCAGAGAATTCTACAGATATTTTATATGGATTTTATGTCAGAAATTGTAAAAATTGCATCGGTTGCGACGCGTTACATCATGGCGAATATTCAATTTTAAATAAACAGTATTCAAAAGAAGAATATGAGAGACTGCGAGCGAAAATAATTGAAGAATTAAAACAAAAAGATTTATATGGGCTAATGATTCCACCTGAGCTTGCACCTTTTGCTTATAACGAAAGTATTGCGCAAGACAATATGCCTATGACAAAAGAGGAAGTGCTAAAGACTGGTTTTAGATGGGAAGATGATATCCAAAAAACAGAAGGGAAGGAAACGATGAAACCAGAGGATATTCCAGATCATATAAAAGATGTGTCAGACTCTATCACGGATGAAATTTTAAAGTGTATAGATTGCAATCGTAATTATAAAATCATCAATCAAGAGCTTTTATTTTATCGAAAAATGAACCTTCCGATACCGCGAAAATGTTTTTATTGTCGCCACCGAGACCGCATTACGCATCGCGGTCCATATAAATTCTGGGATCGTAATTGCGTGAAATGTAAAAAAGAAATAACTACAAATTATGCTCCCGAGCGTCCAGAAATAGTCTATTGTGAGAAAT
The DNA here is from genome assembly GCA_001785985.1 of Candidatus Nomurabacteria bacterium RIFCSPLOWO2_01_FULL_42_17. Classification (GTDB taxonomy): domain Bacteria; phylum Patescibacteriota; class Minisyncoccia; order Phycocordibacterales; family UBA9973; genus UBA9973. Next base: position 55,866 of record MFVE01000008.1, on the reverse strand, counting down.
GTTATCAGCAAGAAGTGTACTAAGTTCTCCTCTTGAGGAGTACCCTTTAGGGGGAGGTGGATGGATTTTCCACCCCGGCTAAAGCCACCCCTCAAGAGGGGAATATGATACAATAATAAATTATGCCAAAGCCGAATCGAGTGCAAATAATCAAATACGGACCGCCGCCGCCAGAGTTGCCGGTCTTCGGCAAGGTCAAACCTGAAGATGTTTCTTTCATTGGGCGGACGAATTATGTGGCCGCTTTAGAGGAAAAGAAATTTATCTTTGGCATCAAGCGGGTGGACCGCCGCCGCCATCTTTATATTATTGGCAAGTCCGGCGTGGGCAAAACGAAACTGCTCGAACTGATGCTTCGGCAAGATGTGACCTATGGGCATGGTCTCTGCCTGATTGATCCGCATGGAGATGTCATCGATGCAATGCTGGACTATGTGCCGAAAGAGAGAATGGAGGACGTGTGTATTATTGATCCAGCTGATATTGATTTCCCGGCATCTTTTAATCCGCTCGCGAATGTGGACCCGATGTTCAAGTTTCAGCTGACGCAGGGACTCATCGAAGTGTTTCAGAAACAATTCGGGGCAAATTGGACGCCGCGCTTGGAGCACGTCTTCCGTTTTACTTGTCTCGCGCTTCTCGATTATCCGCACGCGACGATGCGCGGGATGATCTCGATGCTGACTGACCGAAATTACAGACAGAAGGTGGTGGAATACATCACGGATGACATGGTCAAAAGATTCTTCGCTATCGAATTTGCCGATTGGTCCGAGAAGTTTGATACTGATGCTATCATTCCACTAGTAAACAAGCTCGGGCAATTCCTCTCGGATCCGCTTTTACGCAACATTTTCGGCCAGAAACAAAATAAGATAGATATCAGCAAATTGATGAATGAACAGAAAATAATTTTCATCAATCTTTCCAAGGGCCGTCTGGGCGAAGAAAATTCTTCTTTTCTCGGTTCGATATTTTTGACTAAAATAAAGCAGGCGGGAATGGAGCGCGCGGCTATTCCGGAAAAAGATCGCCTAGACTTTTATCTATACGTAGATGAGTTTCAAAATGTCGTTACTCAAACTTTCGAAAATATTTTATCCGAAGCTCGCAAGTACGGGCTAAACCTGACCATCGCGCACCAGTATGTAGGCCAGATCTTGCCCAAGGTGCATCAAGCAGTGCTCGGAAATGTGGGAAATGTTATAACTTTTCGCGTCGGTGGAGAAGATGCGGTCAAATTAAAGCCAGAGTTTGCGCCTCTTTTCGATGTAAAAGACATGATCAATCTCGCCGTTGGCGAAATCTATGTGAAAATGACGATCGACGGTGAATCATATGATCCTTTTTCAGCGGAAACTCTCCGGGTTTTGCCGGCGACTCATAAATCTTTCAGGAAAGAAATTATTGATGCTTCGCGCCGAAAGTATTCAATACCAAAAGACGATGCGGCCAAACTGATCGCGGAAGAAGAGGCCACGATCATTCGTAGCGCTGAAGAAAAAGCGATCATCGAAGGCAGAGCGAAAAGAAAAGAAAAAGAGAAAGGCGAAAAAGAAAAAACTTCACAAGAAGCCGAGCCTATGATATAAATAATTTATGGCAAAAGACTATTACGAAACATTGGGAGTAAATAAGGGCGCATCCAAGGACGAAATAAAAAAGGCCTTCTACAAGCTCGCGCATAAATATCATCCTGATAAAAAAGAGGGGAATGAGGCAAAATTCAAGCAAGTGAATGAGGCATATCAAGTGCTTTCTGATGATGCTAAGCGTTCAAAATACGACCAATACGGCAGCGCCGACGCTCAAGGCTTTGGCGGCTCGCAGTCTGGGTTTGAAGGCTTCGATTTTTCTGGTTTCGAGCGGGGTGGAGGGGCGGATTTTGATTTTGGAAATTTGAACGACATTTTCAGTGATTTCTTTGGCGGCGGCGGAGGTAGAAGGGAAGCGAGACGTGGGCGGGATATTTCGACCGAAGTTCAAATTTCTTTTTCTGATTCTATTTTCGGCACTAATCGAAAAATTTTGATTACCAAAACTTCCAATTGTCTTACTTGTCATGGCTCTGGAGCGAAAGCGGGAACAAAGATGGAAACTTGCAAGACTTGCAATGGCCAAGGGCATATTCGTGAATCAAAAAGAACAATTTTTGGAAATATCGCGAGTACAAAAATCTGTGAAGTTTGTTTAGGTACAGGTGAAGTGCCAAAAGAGATTTGTGAGACATGCAAAGGCAAAGGGGTGCTCCGTCGTGAGGAAGAAGTTTCCATTGTTATTCCAGCTGGCATACGAGATGGGGAAATGATTCGAATGACGGGTTTTGGCGAAGCCGTTTCGAAGGGTACTACTGGCGATCTTTATATAAAAATAAATGTGGCTTCTCACCCGGTCTTCAAACGTGATGGCAATGATTTATCGATGAATTTGAATTTAAAGCTTTCTGAAGCGCTATTGGGTACAGAATATCCAATCCAAACTCTAGATGGTGAGATCAAAGTTACAATTCCGGAGGGCGTATCTGTAAATGAAATTCTGCGCGTGCGAGGAAAGGGCGTGCCCATCGGGAAAAACAAACGCGGAGATCTCTTGATCAAACTCAACATCAAACTTCCCGGAAAACTTTCTCGCGAATCTCGCAAACTCATAGAAGAGCTAAAAAAAGAGGGCATATAATATATGCTTCCCGAAAAAATCATTTATATTGGAGTTTTCGTAAGCCTTGTAGGTATATTTTGGTATCTCAAGAGTATTATTTACGGGAATACGCGACCCAATTTAGTTTCTTGGTTTCTTTGGATGTTGGCTCCTTTTATTGCGGTATTTCTACAGCTAAAAGCTGGAGCAGGTCTTTCTGTGTTGCCTGTATTTATGGCTGGCTTTGGACCTCTTCTTGTCATCGTTCTTTTTCTCTTTAAAAAAAATGCTTATTGGAAGTTAAATACTTTAGATATAATTTGTGGGTTACTCGCTCTTCTGTCCTTGATACTCTATGTAGTAACTCACAATCTAGGCATATCAATAGTATTTGCAATCCTAAGCGATGGCCTAGCAGCAATACCCACGCTCATAAAGTCATGGAAATTTCCAGAAACAGAAAACTCTGTAACCTACATAACGGGTATATTTGGTAACATCTTGGGCTTATTTATTATCAAAAACTGGATCTTCACTATCTATTCTTTTGGTATATATAATATATTAATAAATATAGCTATCGTATTTTGTATATATCGCAAGAAAATTTTTAAGGTATAATAAAATTATATGGCAACAATAGAAGATTTTGAAAAATTAGATATTAGGGTGGGGAAAATAATCGAAGCAAATGATTATCCAGAAGCCAGAAAGCCTGGATATAAGTTAAGAATAGATTTTGGTCCTGAAATTGGAATTAAGAATTCTTTTTCTCAAATCGTTGCTTTGTACACGAAAGAGGATTTGATGGGAAAGGTTGTTCTGGGTGTAGTAAATTTTCCGGTTAGAAAAGTAGGACCCTTTGAGTCAGAAGTTCTGACGCTCGGCGTGGTTAACGCAGAAGGAAAGGTGATATTAATTACGCCCGACAAAGATGGTGCGGTATTAGGAGGGAAGTTGGGTTAAATCTTAGAAATCTTTTGTCCCTCGGTTGTATCCTTTACCTCATAACCTAGAGAATTTATTTCTTTGCGGAGCTCGTCGGATTTTTGGAAATCTTTATTTTGGCGAGCTTGTTCGCGCTCTTCTACTAATGTAGAAATTTTTTCTGCGTTAGGGTCATTTTCCCAGCCCGAGGCTGGTCCGCCTTGGGTGGAGAAGCCTAGCCCCAGTACTTTATCAAAATCCAAAACGGTCGCTTTTTTGTCGGCATTGGAAATATTTTCATCTTTTAATACATCCCACAAGACGGTCAAAGCTCTCGGAGTATCCAGATCATCATCTATAAATTCTTTAAATTTATTTTGGTATTCTTTATTTACTTTGCCGACATCTTCCTTGCCCGCCGAAGCCTTGGCGGAGGAGGGGCCGAGCTCACTATATAGATTATAAAGCCGTTTTAGGGCCGTTTCTGCGCCCTCCAGGGCCTCCCAGACGAAGTTTAGCTTAGTGCGGTAATGGCCCATCAAGAGCCAGAATCTATAAGTTATCGGGTGCATTCCTTTTTCAGTCAAGGTGCGCAAAGTAATAAAATTTTCGCCAGATTTTGCCATTTTCTCTCCCTTGCTCGTGTCTAAGAATTCGTGATGTATCCAATATTTCACGAAAGGTTTTTTGCCGGTTGCGCATTCTGATTGCGCGATTTCGTTAGTATGATGTACAGGAATATGATCAATTCCTCCCGTATGAATATCAAATTGTTCGCCCAAGAATTTTATACCCATTGCCGAGCATTCAATATGCCAACCGGGAAATCCTGTACCCCAAGGCGACTCAAAACCTATTTTCTTATCAAATTTCCACAGAGCAAAATCTTCCGAGTTTCTTTTTTCGGAATTTTCTCCAATTCTAGTTTGCGATTCATTTTTGGTTTCCTTATTCCCTTTGCCTCCCCACAGAATTCCATAATCCGGCATTTTAGAAATATCAAAATAAATCCCATCGCTAATTTGGTATGTGTAACTCTTTTTTTCTAATTTTTGGATGAGTTCGATATCTTCTTTGACATAATCACTCGCGAAGTATAGATCGGTAGGTATTTTAATATTCAAAGCTTTTAAATCTTCTTTGAATTTTTCTGTATAAAATTCTGCAAGCTCACGCATATTTTTGAGCGTAAGAGTTTTACCTTCACGCAAAAGTCCCTTTGTCATTTTATCTTCTCCCGAGTCAGCATCGCTGGAAAGGTGCCCAATATCGGTGATGTTCATAACACGTTTTACTCTATATCCAGAATACTCTAAAGTTTTTTGTAAAATATCAGAAAAGACATAAGACCTCAGGTTTCCTATATGGGCATAGTTATACACCGTCGGTCCGCAAGTATACATTCGAACTTCCTTTTTATTAATAGGGGCGAAGTTTTCTTTTGTCCGCGAGAGAGTGTTATACAATATTATTTTTTTACCTGAAATCATGTGTTTTGTTTAAATTCATTCGTGTAGATTGAGATCAGAGTGTAGAGCAAGCTTATGGTCAAAGGTCCGACCAAGACGCCGACTGGTCCCAAGAGCGAGATTCCTCCCAGCACGGAGAAAAGAATCAAAAGGGAAGAGATTTGTATTTTTTTGCCTACGATCAGCGGACCCAGGAGATTATCTATCATTCCCACCATCACCACTGCCCAGATCAAAAGGCCGATAGCGGCAGGAGTATTCCCAGTGGCAAAAAGGAAAACGATTGCGGGAATTGAGACAAGGGAAGTTCCAAGAGTGGGGATAAGAGACGTGATAGCCGCCACCACGCCCCATAGAGCCGCGTTATTGATGCCGAAAAGCCAGAGCCCAAATCCGAGCAATACGCCTTGAATCAGAGCTATAAAAAGAGATCCTTTGATTATGCCATTTACCGCTTGCGCCAATTTATTGATTATTTTTTCATCATCTTTGTCTCCGAGCGGACTGAGTACGATAATGGCTTTCCTCCAGTGCGCTCCATCTTTGAGAATATAAAACATAATTAAGAGGACCAATACAAATGAAAAAAATGCTGAGACTGTGGCAGTAAAGATACTGGCTACATTGTTTGAGACGAAAGAGATAAATTCCTTTGTTTTTTCCTCAACATCAAAAGTCATCCCGGAAGGCAATATTTTATTTACTTTCTCTTCGATTGAGTTCAAAAATGCCCCGGTGCTTTCATTACTCGTTACTGTATGGTAGACGTCCTGGCTTTGCTTGAAAACCACCGCGCCGATGGTAAAAAGCGGACCACAAAGTACGATGATAAAAAGAAAAACTGTCAAAAGAGCAGAAAGCCAGTTTGGCAGACGCTTTTTATGAAACCATTCATATACCGGATAGAGAACGATCGAGAAAGAGATGCCAAGCACCAGCACTATCCAAAAAGGGCGGAAAATAAAAAAAGCAAAGAGAAAGGTCGTGAGCAATAAACCGAAGAAAAAATACTTCTCAATAATTTTTGTTTGCATAGGGTAAGTATATCAAATACTTGCCCCGCCGCCAAATTTTTAATTTCAATGAGGCGGGGCTTGCCTTTTTATGAAATTTCATATAATATGAGCCATATGAATACAGAGGAATTTGCAGTTATACAAACAGGCGGCAAGCAATACAAAGTCTCCGAGGGAGGCCTTGTTTCTATTGAGAAAATAAAGGGCGGCAAGTCTGGCGATTACAAAAAGGGGGAACTAATTTCTTTTGACAAGGTTTTGCTCGTTGATGATGGCAAAAATACTACTATCGGCACTCCATATATCACTGGCGCAAAAGTAAATGCGGAAATTGTAGAAATCGGCCGCGCTCGAAAAATCCTCGTCGTAAAATACAAACAAAAATCTCGTTACTTACGCAGGAACGGCCACCGCCAGCCATTTTTTAAAGTGAAAATTACTTCTATAAAATAATCCCGCCGATGCGGGATTATTATTGTCTATTTTTTAGCGCATTTTTGAGGGTATCGTTATCGGAGTATTCGAGTTCGGTGCCGGTGGAGAGGCCTTTGCCGAGAGAGGAAACCTTGATTCCAGATTTTTCTGCTGTATCTTTTATTTGTTCTCGGACATAAGAATCGGTATGGTCTCCCTGGGGACTCAAGGAAAATGCTAGAATTATCTCTTTTAAATCTTTGCCTTTGGATATTTTGTTTTTTAATTCTTCGATTCTAATTCTGCTCTTTGTGGTTTTTTCAACGATAGGAACGAGTCCACCCAGAATAAAATACTTGCCATTGTAGACTCTACTTTTCTTCACACTTTCTAAATCAGAATCTTTTTCGATCACCATCAAGGTGGAAGAGTCGACGTTTGGATTCGCGCAAACATCGCACAATCTTTCTTTACTTTTATTTAAAATAAAAAATCTAAAGCACTCTCTGCATTGCGCTACTTCTTTTTTCAAGTCAGCGATCAGGGAACATAAGTTTTCCGCATATGCGGGATTCTTGTACATCAAAAAATAGACAAAGCGTCTAGCTTGCCTCTCTCCAATGCCGGGAAATTCTTTAAAAATTTCTGATAATTTGTCTATGATATCCATAGCTGATTAAAACGCATCCAAATCTCCCTTTACCTTTGACGGAGCGAATTCACTTAGGCTGCTCTTTTCTAGGCTTTGGAAGGTAGTGGTTTTTTCATCGAAATAGAGTTCTATTTTCCCAATCGGGCCATTTCGGTGTTTTTCAATCAAAATTTCAACGATATTTGTTTTTTCTGATTCGTCTTTTCCTTTATCATCTCGATGTAGGAACATTACGACATCTGCGTCTTGCTCAATAGATCCCGAATCACGAAGATCAGAAAGGCGAGGTTTACCACCGCGAGATTCCACCGCACGAGAAAGCTGGGAGAGTGCGAGAACCGGCACGTCGAGTTCTTTTGCCAAGCCTTTCAACGATCTACTGATTTCTGTCACTTGATTCACCATTGAATCATAATTTTTTGAAGTAGACATGAGTTGCAGATAGTCTACGACGATGAGGTCAAGCCCTTTTTCTGCTTTCAATCGGCGCGAAAGAGCCTTCATTCGAACTATTGAATTTCCTGGCTGGTCGTCAATATAAATTTTAGCTTTGGCGAGTTTATCAAGTGAATGTTGAAGCTTAATAAAGTCTCCTTTTTCATCTGATATTCGTCCTGTACGCAAGTTCCACGCATTTACTCGACTCTCGGCCGAGAGCATTCTGTCCACTAATTGTTGGGAGGACATTTCCAGAGAAAATATCACCACGGATTTTTCGTGAGTCGTAGAAGTCATGCGTGCGATGTCTAGTGCCAGAGTAGTCTTACCCATACTCGGCCGCGCGGCGAGAATCACTAGATCAGACTTTTGTAGGCCGGATAATATGTTATCTAAATCTTTAAAACCAGTCGGCAGTCCGCGCAGCATGCCCTTGTGTTCATGTAATTTTTCTAATCGTTCATAAGCTTCCGGTAGCGCATCTTTTAGGTTTACGAATTTTTGATTTTTTGGGCTGGAGACGACGCTAAAAATTTTCTTTTCCGCCATGTCCAAGATATCGTCCATGCGGTCGTCTCCTTCTTCAAAGGCGAGCTCCGACACATAGTCGGCGGCTTCGATCAGACTTCGCAGGACATATTTTTTTTGTACGATATCGGCATAGTGTTTGACGTTGGTAGAGGAGGGGACGACGTTGACTATTTCGGCCAGATAAACATTTCCGCCCACATTATCGAGCAATTTTTGTTCTCCGAGCTTTGTCGAGAGCGAGAGCATATCTATCGGCTCGTTCTTGTTCGACAGATCAAGCATGGCCTGAAAAATCATTTTATGTTTTTCTACATAAAAAGATTCTGGGCTGATCATGTCTTCTACTTCGTGCATGGCGTCTTTGCGGAGCATGATAGAACCCAAGACTGCCATTTCTGATTCGATGCTCTGAGGTGGAATGCGCAAATTTTTTGGTCTGATGTTTTTTACTGCTTTAGTAGCCGATTTTTCCATAAGGGCATTCTAGCACAGTAGAAAAATTATCAAAATGAGAAAATGGGCCAAAAGTTTATAAAAGTGTTATTAAAATGTGGACAAAAAATCGCAAAATGAGCCTTTTTATGATATTATGTTGCCTATGAGCAAAAAGGTATTATTGTCGGGCATTCAATCTTCAGGAAAAGCCCATATTGGCAACTATTTTGGGGCGATGAAACAATGGGTGGATTTATCAAATGATTACGACTGCTATATTTTCATAGCTGACTATCACGCCTTACATTCTTTGCAAAATCCGAAGGAAATGAAAGAAAATATAACGAATTTACTTCTGGATTATTTAGCCGTCGGGCTAGATCCAGAGAAAGTGACGCTTTTCAAGCAATCAGATATTTCAGAACACACAGAGTTGTGTTGGATTTTTGACACCATCACCACGATGCCGTATTTAATGCGCGCACATGCTTTTAAAGATGCAGAAGCGAAGAATAAAGATATAGTTGTGGGAACTTTTAATTACCCATTGCTCCAAGCGGCTGATATTTTGTTATACAGTCCAGATGCCGTACCTGTAGGAGCGGACCAAAAACAACATATAGAGATTTCTCGTGATACAGCTGAAAAATTCAACAGAATTTATGGAGACACTTTCAAAATACCTGAGCCTTTGATTATGGATAAGGTAGCAGTGGTGCCGGGAACCGATGGAAGAAAAATGTCTAAAAGTTACGGCAACACCATTCTGCTTTTTGCTGAGTATGAAGAAATAAAAAAAGCGGTGATGAGCATTGTGACAGATGCGAGCGGAGGAATTCCTAAAAATGTTTATGCGATACATAATCTACTTCGCCCAGCTTCTGAGCTTTTACCTATTTATGAGAGCAAGACAGGAAAGTATAAAGAATTAAAAGAGTTGTTGATAGAAGATTTGGAAAAATTCATCGCGCCACTGCGAGAAAGGCGAAAAGAATTTGCGAAAGATATTCCGAAAGCGTTGGCGATCCTAAAAGCCGGAGGCGAAAAAGCCAAAAAAGTCGCATCGGCTAAAATGAATGAAGTGCGAGAAAAAATCGGAGTGAATGTTTATTATGACTAGCGAGGAGCATGTGAACGAGTACCCCTCGTTCACAATGTCCGAGTCGACGTCGTATCAAAAGGTTTGATACCTTTTATTAAAGATCTCATCAAGTATGAAGCACATCAGTAAAAAAATTCCAGAATACAAGCAGGAACTGGTGGAGATTTTTTCTAAAATTAATAGTAGTAAAGAATTAGTGGCTTTATTTTTAAAAGACATACTTACTCCTAATGAATTTGAAGCCCTGTCTTTGCGTTGGCAAATAGTTAAAAAATTAAATAAAGGAGAAACACACAGGTCTGTAGTGGGGGATTTAGGTCTTGGAATGAGCACTGTGACCCGTGGGTCTCGCATGCTCCGCAATAAAAATGGCGGCTTCAATCTAGTTTTGAAAAAATTAGGCAAATAAACTTTAGTGGAGAGTTATCCACAGTCTGTAATTTTTAGTAGTTGCAGACTTTTTATAGTATGCTACCATGCACTAGTGCATGGATAGGAGGATGCACGAAGACAAATATGAAAAATCAATTTAAAATAAATAAATTAATGAAATCTTGGTGGGGCGGAAAGGCATTTGCTTTTGCGCTACTCTGTTGATTTCTTTTTAAACTATTTAAAACAGGGAATCCATTAAGTGGCGCATGAGCGTCACTTTTTGTTCTTTGATAATAAAAAAAGTTTGTGAAAACTTTAAATTCTCAGGTGCAGGAATCCACCCATGTAAGTGATTTCAAAATATAGTAAAAAGAAAGGTTATATATGTGGGGTGCTTCAGATGAACAAAGTGGAGACTATAATCCTCCAAAAAGGGCATGGTGTATTACCTGCCAAAATGTAGTGAAAATTGTGCAAGTAGATCTAGACCCTCTTCTTAACCCTAATGGTCGGACTGATTGTTTCAAATGTGCCCATTGTGGTGAAATACGTGGTCTCATGGTGGGACGTGAAGGGAGGCCTGTAGGATGGGGATGGTGATCGGGTCTGTTGAAAAATCAACATTTCAAAAACCAGCAATACTCGAAAGGAGGAAAATATTGCTGGTTTTTATTTTTATTTAGCCTATTTTTCTTTTTTAATTTATGTTAAAATGTTTTTGTCATGAAAGATCGAGTATATATCAAGGATTTAAAAGATAATGTAGGTAAAGAAGTTGTCATCGCTGGATGGGTGGATGTCAGACGCGACCAAGGAAAAATGGTGTTTTTTGATATGCGTGATATGACTGGCAAAGTCCAATGCGTGGCGTTGCCCAGCCGGACATCTGCGATAGAAAAGGCAAAAACAATCAGACCGGAGTGGGTACTCAAAATTACGGGGATGGTGAACAAACGCCCAGATAAAAATATAAAAGCAGGGGTATTAAACGGCGATACAGAGCTAGAAGTTACGGACATTGAAGTTTTAAGTCAAGCGGAAGATCTGCCATTTGAGCTAAGTGCCGAAGTGAATCTTGATACGTATTTAGATTATTTGCCCTATACACTTCGCACTGAGCGAGCCAAAGATATTTTTATGATGCAATCAACTATCCTTGAAGCGTATCGTTCTTCGCTAAGGTCTCAGGGATTTACAGAATTTATGTCTCCCGGGATCGTTGGGGGAGATGCTGAGGGCGGGGCGGCTGTTTTTTCTATAAATTATTTCAAAGATCATAAGGCATATCTCGCCACTAGTCCCCAATTTTACAAACAGATAATGATCGGGCCATTTGAACGTTCCTATACCATTGCTAAAGTTTTTCGCGCAGAGAAAAGCGCGACTACGCGACATTTGAGTGAGATAACTCAAATGGATTTTGAAATGGGTTTCATTGAGAATGAACGAGAGCCAATGAAAGTTCTGGAGAATGCTATTCGCGACACAGTAACGAAAGTGGTAGAGTTACATAAAGATATCTTTGCGCGTTTCAATACGACTGTGCCTGAAATTCCTGCGGAGATTCCAATATTTACTTTAGTCGAGGCGCAAGCTCTTGTTTCTAAAGAATTTAATCGCACGATCGAGGATACGAATGATATGTCTCCGGAAGACGAACGCCAACTCTGTGAATATGTAAAGAAAAATCTTCATTCTGATTTTGTATTTATTACCAGATTTCCCACAAAAAAGCGCGCCTTTTATACGTATGAAGATCCAAGTGAGGCACCTTTATCTCGTGGTTTTGACTTACTGTTTCGTGGATTGGAAATAAACAGTGGTGCACAGAGAATGCATAATTATGAAGATCTTGTAAGACGTATTATAGAAAGAGGGATGGATCCAGAAAAGTTCTCATACTATCTCCAAATTTTTAAATATGGCATGCCGCCCCATGGAGGAGCATCTACTGGACTAGAACGTTTTACCGCTCGAATGCTTGAGCTTCAAAACGTAAAAGAGGCAACTGCTTTTCCTAGAGATATGACTCGGATTGATAGCAGACTTTCGGAATAAATTCTAAAATGCAATACACAATTTCAGGCAAGGTAGTGAAGGGCGACGGATATGGCAGGAAGATTGGATTTCCGACAGTGAATTTGGAAATAAATGATCAGGAGCTCCCCAAAGCCGGAGTATATGTTGGAGATGCAATTTTAGAAAATCAAAAATATTGCGCGGGCATTGTGATAGGACCAGCCGAAAAGGTGGAAGCTCATTTGATAGGATATAGTCAAGATGCATACGGGAAAGAAGTCACTCTCCACCCTAAAAAATTCTTGAGAGAGTATCAAAAATTTAATACAGAAGAAGAGTTAATTGCTCAGATAAAAAAAGATATCCAGTTATGTTCACAGGAATAATTTCTAAAACTTCAAAAATAAACGAGGTAAAATCAGCCAAAGATGGTTTGTTTGTTAAAATTGCTAATAATTTAGGGAAAATAAAACTTGGAGAAAGTATTTCTGTAAATGGTGTTTGTTCAACTGTTAAAAAATTTACCCCATCCAAAGGCGGGGGTGGTAAAAATATTTATTTTGAATATATGCCAGAAACTCTGAAGATCACAAATTTAAGTTTTTTAAAGAAAAATGATACAGTAAATATCGAGCGATCAATGCGTCTAGGCGACAGGATAAGTGGGCATATCGTGCTTGGGCATATTGATGGTAAAGGGGAAATTCTCAATATAAAAAAAGAAGGAAATTCACAAGCGTTTGAAATAAAAATACCGGCTAAAAGTTTCAAGAAATTTTTGGTTTATAAGGGATCGGTGACAATGGAGGGGATTAGTCTGACTGTTGTTAAAGTTTCCAGTAATTCTTTTATTGTGAAAATTATTCCATATACTTTAAAACATACGAATTTAAAATTCAAAAAGAAGGGTGACTTTTTAAATTTAGAATTTGATATACTTATTAAATATGCAAATAAAAAATAAAACAAAGAATAAAAAATATTTTGATGGAAGCAAATTAAAAGCTGGTATTGTCGTTGCTAGATGGAATTCTGAAATTACAGACGAGCTTTTAGTGAACGCTCTGAAAACTCTAAAGGAATCTAAGCTCAGCGAGAAAAATATTAAAATTGTGCGTGTCGCTGGGGCAGTGGAGATGCCTTTTGCTTTACACCAATTGGCAAAATCAAAAAAATATGATTTTCTAGTAGCGATTGCGTGCATTATTCGTGGAGATACTCCACACTTTGATTATGTTTGTAAAATGGCGCAAGAAGGAGTTTTAAAGATAATGATTGAAGACAATATTCCTGTCGGTTTTGGTGTATTAACAATGAACAATCTCGAACAAGCAAAAGTCAGGATCCATGTCGGAGGCGAAGCGGCCGAAGCCGCTCTCGAACTAGCTTTATTAAAATGAAAAAAAATAAAAAAACTGAATTTAAATTAAATTCTATCGAAGACGCTATATTAGATATCAAGTCGGGTAAAATTGTGATCGTGGTGGATGATGCCAATCGGGAAAACGAAGGAGACTTTATTGCCTCCGCCCAAAATGTGACTCCTGAGATTATAAATTTTATGACGATTCATGGACGGGGACTCGTCTGCGCGCCCATCACAGAAGAAAGAGCCAAAGAACTTGAACTCCCGATGATGGCTGCCAAAAATACTTCTTTTCATTCTACTTCTTTTACTGTTTCGGTTGATTTGCTTGGTCATGGTTGCACGACTGGCATCTCTGCTCACGATAGAGCAAAGACAGTGCAAGCTTTAGTCGATTCATCTACAAAGCCTCACGACCTCGGTCGTCCAGGGCATATTTTTCCCCTTCAAGCGATGAACGGCGGAGTTTTAAGGAGAGTCGGACATACAGAAGCAGTGGTTGACCTGGTGCGCTTGGCGGGCATGGGGTCGGCTGGTGTTCTCGTCGAGATTATGAATAAAGATGGCACGATGGCTCGTCTGCCTGAATTATTCAAAATAGCGAAAAAATTTAATTTAAAAATTATCAGTATTGGAGATCTAATATCTTTCAGATTAAAAAATGAAGTTTTAATCAAAAGAGAAGTACAAGTAAAATTGCCGGCTGAATGGGGCGATTTTGATTTATATGCTTATAGTCGCAAAGATACAGGCGAAGAACATTTGGCGTTAGTAAAAGGGACATGGGAAAAAGACGAGCCTATCTTGGTGCGGGTGCATTCTTCTTGTATTACTGGAGATATTTTTGGCTCTTTGCGTTGCGATTGCGGACCTCAGCTCCACATGGCGATGGAGATGATAAATACTTTAGGTAAAGGTGTGATCGTGTATATGAATCAAGAAGGCAGAGGAATAGGTCTTTTAAATAAATTAAAATCATACAAGCTTCAGGAGCAGGGTTTTGACACTGTGGATGCAAATCTAAAACTTGGTTTTAAAATGGATGAGCGAGATTATGGTATCGGGGCGCAGATCCTGCGAGATTTGGGTGTTTCCAAAATGCGACTTATGACAAATAATCCAAAAAAGCGCGCGGGGCTGGCGGGGTATGGTCTAGAGATTGTGGAAAATATTCCGATAGAAATAAAATCAAATAAACACAATCATTCTTATCTGACTACCAAGCGCAATAAAATGGGGCATATTCTAAATTTAGATGAACTTTAATTTTTTATGAATGATTTACTGAAGAAAAAGTGCGTACCGTGCGAAGGGAAGGGGATTAAGCCTTTCAGTAGGGCTGATGCGCAAAATTATTTAGATGAAACTCCAGGTTGGGCATTAGACAGCGAGGCTAAAAAAATCTCCAAAGAATATAAATTTAAAGATTTTATCGGGGCGATAAATTTCGTCGAGCGTGTCGCCGATATTGCTGAAGAAGAAGGTCATCATCCAAATATTCACATACATTACAATAAAGTTCTTCTCGAACTTTCCACTCACGCCATCGGCGGACTCTCTGAAAACGACTTCATCGTTGCGACAAAAATAGATGCGAATAATTAATTGATTCTTGATATAATATAAAAGTATGAAATACGATCAATTAGCTACAAAAGAAGTCGTAGATAAAACTATTAAAGCTCTTAGTGCGAGAAATACGGAAGCATTTATGGTGGAAAGTGGATCGGAAGCACTTGCAAAAATCAAAGAACTCATTCCGAAAGGCGCATCGGTCATGAATGGAGCTTCGGTGACGCTCGAGCAGTTGGGTTTCGTGGATTTTCTTAAAGAAGGGAAGCACGGCTGGAACAATCTGCATGAAGGAATAATTGCGGAAAAAGATCCAGTCAAGCAAGCGCAACTTAGAAAGCTTGCCGTTCTTTCAGATTATTATCTAGGCAGTGTGCATGCTCTTGCGCAGACAGGTGAATTCATTATTGCATCGAATACTGGGAGCCAATTACCGCACATAGTCTTTACCTCTCCAAATCTTATTTTTGTAGTTAGTACCAAGAAAATTGTTCCGACTTTGCCGGATGCGATGAATCGTCTCTATGACTATGTTATACCACTCGAAGACAAGCATATGAAAGAAAAATACGGCGTCGGCACCGCGCCCAACAAGATCGTAACATTTAATGGTGAGCATCAAATGATGGGCAGAAAAATCAGAATGATATTAGTGAACGAGGATCTCGGATTTTAATTTTCCCACACTATCTCTTTTTATTCTTTTAGACTGCAAAACAACGCGCTCGAGTTCGACTGATGCCTTGTTTATATAATTTTGCATAATTCCTTGCATTCTGTCTTTCATGTGGAGATAATGAACCTTATCGGATTCGCTCAATTTTATATTTTCTTTATATAGAACATCATGTTCGATTTCAGCCCAAGCGTGCTCTAAAATGAGGCAAAGTTGTATTTCACATTTTAATCCTTTAAAAGCTTCGTATTCGCTTAATTTTAGTCTTTCTTTTCCCAAGACTACATTTGCATGAACAGCTCGATAACCTGATATTTTATGGGTTTTTTTGATTTTTAGGGAGTCTTTGAATTCTTTTTGTATTTTTGAGATAAATTTTCTTCTATCCTTCTCAGTATAAAAGATCACCCTTATTCCGGCGATGTCTTTTATATCTTCTAGTCTTTTATATATTTTACCTTTCAGCTTTTTTCTTTCAATTTTTTCTTCCAAGCTTTCTATCTGTTTGAGGCGGGCATAAATATAATATTTATAGCCTCCCTTTTTTAGTATGTTCTCGAAGAGGAAACGGATCGCATCGGTAAACTTTTTATATAAATCAGCTTTCGCTTCGTATTCTTTTAGGATTCTTTCTGTAGTTTTATTCATTTTAAACGTACTCCATATCATACATAGCCAGAGCTTCTTCAACGCAAGCAGAGCATTGGCTGAATTGCACTGTGACTTCTTCGTTTGGGTCTCGTTCTAGTAAATGAGCAGGCTTTTCAAAATGCCATCCATTTTCGTATTGGAATGCATAACATTTTCTGCACATTTTTAAAACGCCGTACTCTTTTTTAGATTTATTCTCTTGAACACTTTGTGACCCCTTCTTTATTTTCATAAATTTTTTTAACATATTTTATTTCTTCGTAATTTTTTAATGTTGATCGACTTTTTAGATTTAGTTTGTTTAAAAAACTTAACCTAGTTTTAATATTAACTTTTTATGAATATTGTTGTCAATATCAAAAATTAGCTCTTTTGCATCTTTTTGTGAATAAGATGTGGATAACTTCAATTATTAAATCTATATTAACTTTTTCCACAGACTTATGCACAAAAAGTCTAGTTCAACTGTGACGAGATCGGTAGGGTTACGGTGAAAATGCTACCTTTACCATGGATACTCTGGACTTTTATCATACCCCCGTGTATTTCCGTTATCCATTTTACTATTGCGAGTCCTAGCCCAGAATGATTGCCATAAGAATTATGAGCTTTGTCCGCTCTATAAAAACGGTCAAATATTTTCGGCAGATCTTCTTTTGATATGCCCATGCCGTCATCTACTATTTTTATTTTCACAAAATCTTTGTTTTTAGATATGCCGATAAAAACACTTCCGTCATTTTTGCCATAGGCAATGGCATTGGTTATAAGATTGAGAAATAATTTATTTAAATATTCTTCATCTCCCAATACAAAAATATTTTGATGCTTAGGGTTTTCCGGAGTTTCTATTTTGATTTCTATATTTTTTTCTGCAGCTATGGTTTCCAATCTTTTTATTGTTTTTTCCAGCAAGTTTGTGATATTAATATCAATTGGATTTATCAAATTTTTTCTATTTTTAGGAGAAGTCAGTAGGGCTAGATCTTTAAAGATATTAGATAGGATGTCTATCTCGATGTCTACGGCTTCTAAAGCTTGATGCGCTAATTTTGAATTTTTCTTGTCGATCAACGCCAAATCTATGTTGCCTTTCATGACAGCCAGCGGAGTGCGAAGCTCATGAGTCGCGTTTGCAATAAACTCTGTTTTGGATTTTTCTTCTCTAAGAAGAGCGTCTGTCTTGAGAAGTCTATGGGTAGTGATAGCTTGAGCGGTGGTATGTCCTATTGCTTGAGATAAAGTAATTTCTTCCTCCGTAAAATTGTGTTGTTTTTTATAGCACAATGTGATGCTGCCATAAATATATTGTTTATGATAAATGGGGATGATAACAAAACTTTTCATATAGGGAGTAATATTAGATGATCCGTAATCTTCTTTTTTTATCGTGCTTTTAAAAAGAGGTCTCCTAGTTTTTATAGCCGTGTAATGGCTTGCTTTATTTCTTGGTAAAAATGGATTGTAGGGAGTGCTAGGACTTTTATAAGCCAATTTGTATTCATCGCTGTCGCTAAATTTCCACCAAGCGAAGCCAAAATCAGCTCCTAAAATTTTGATGCTGTTTTCAGTAAAATTTTTGACTATAGCACCTTTGTCTTTTTCCGCCATTGAGTCAAGAATAGTTTTATTCAGTAAAGTAATTTTTTCTGAAATTGTGTTTATTTTTTGCTTCATTTTTTTTATTTATCCTGTAGTGAGCTTTGCTCTACTACTGGGATTATACTAAATTTAAAAAGAAAGGGAGAGAAGAGATTGTCCTCGTTCCCTCCCTAGTGATTTTTTCTACATGCTGATCCGGACAAATGTATACATCCGGTTAAAATATTTATGCTTACCTAAGACATAAATATTGAGTTGCCCCCCGAATCCTTCCAGTAACGGTTTCTGCCATTGGTGGTCGAGAGGTGGGGAAGCCGAGTTCCATTTTACTTTATTGGACGGATTGTCTTCCAGACGTGGAAGGATTAAATAAACTTTGCGTCCAGGAACCCGGAGAAATTCTCCCAAATGATGCATGAACATTGGTAATTCGTCACCCTGGTGTTCGATGAATTGACAGGCGTAATATGCTACTGCATCCTGTTCATCGATTTCCCCGGATTTCCAACCAGCCATTATCTCGACTTGGGTGATGTTCATCAATATCATTAGCTCTCGCCTTGCGTTTTCACACGCAAATCGACTCATGTCCCAGATACTGACTCCGAACCCCATTCTAACGGCCATTTCCGTCCACGCAATGTCTCTTCGAAGGCCTAAACCCAAAACATTTATCCTGCCAGGATCCATGTTTTTAAGTTCGACCAACATCTTTTTGCGGCAGAAATTTCCGAACCGTCGATTTTCTTTCCGATACTTTCTCTCATACTTCCCCCTTTCTGCATCATTACCAGATTTCCATTTAGCCATCACTTTTTCAATCCAGTCTTTAGGGGCTAAGGGGAATGGATTTTCCGGACTTTGGGTGAGTCGGGAATCCCAATACTCCCCCGAGTTGTTTTTGTTCATTTTGTTTCCTTTTTTAAATTGTGAAGACCATGAGGGTCTGTTTGTACGTTTCTCGTATTATATCATAAAAACTATCTTATAGCAAGAAATTATTGATTTTCTCATGATCTCGTTTCAGCCATGCGATATTGCCCTCTAAGCGCTCTTTGACTTGCTCTATCGCGCGCTGCGCGCCCGGAGCGTCGTGCGTGGCAAAGAATTTTTTAAAAGCTTTCAAATGCTTTTCTTCGGCGCTTCCGGAAATGGCTTTGACCAGTCGAGCGAGGGTATGCCCGCCGTCGCCGTAACGCGAGACTAATGTTTTCCAATTCTTCTGGATAAAATTGAGCCAGATATCTCGTCCCAGTGGATTTCCTCCTACAGAAGAAAGGATGCCGATGGTGTCTTGCATTCGGACATTATTCGAAAATGCAAATTCGCATGCAAGCTTTAATAATTTTGGATCACGAAAATCTCCTAGAGCGTTACCGATTCTATTTTTTTCTTCATGTAGTGTTTCTTTTTTATATTTTTTAATAAAAAGATCGTATTCTGATTTTCCTCCCCATTTTGCGATAATGGAATAAATAGCTCCGCGCAGATCGGGATGCACATGTTTGCCCTTTTGCATTAAAATAAATTTTTTTCTCGCTTCGTTTATTATTTTTTCATCACTCGAACGTCCGGCGCGTCCGGCGCGAGAGATAGCCAGGGAACGCAAGAGCGCATCAGTGTGAGCTTCGTTTCTTTTCTTTTTCCAACCCAATTTTTTGGCAAGAGGGGAGAATAGGGAGAAAACCAGCCCGTCTAGTCTTGCTTTTAGGTCGGTCTTAGCCAAAAGTTGTTCTAACCTCCCTAGACCCATTGCAATTTCAAGCCAAACGGTATAATTGTCTTCTTTTTTGTATGCGGACAAAAATTCTAGTGCATCTGTAGTCGGTATCGTGCCCGCTTCGGCGAGAGCAAATAGATCTCGGATGATGCCGAGTCTATCGCGAGCGGACAAAAGTTTTTTTTCAACCGGGATTTTTAATTTTTCGAGAAGTTCAGGAGAATATGCAGTCCTAAAGAATCCTGCTTCACCAAAATTTACCTTATTTTTTTTGAAATTTATCGGGATTTCCCATTTTGTTTTACCTTTTACTTTTTTTGCTGATATCGGGCTCGCGAAGAATCTACTTTGAGAGAAATTTATTTTTCCCTTTATCATTTGAGCTTTTACTACTGGATATCCAGGCTCGGAAGTCCAATTATGCATCATTTTGGCGACAGGTTTTTTAGAAATCTTCTCAAATGATTCCCAGAGGTGGAATGTCTCAGTATTTTTATAACTATGTTTTTTTAGGTAATGCCGGAGGCCGTCTCTGAAATCTTTTTCACCCAAATAATCCGCGAGCATTCGGATGATCGATGCGCCTTTGGAATAAGACACCTCATCGAATATCTCGCCGATTTCATCCGGGTGATGCACGGGTATTTCGATCGGATGAGTATGAAGTAGGGCGTCGAGTCTAAGCGCTGTGCCCAGCTCATTGTTCGAAAATTGCGTCCAAATATCCCAATGCGGGAAGAGTTTGTCTATTGCGAGATATTCTATATATGAAGCAAAACCCTCATTGAGCCATAAATGAGTCCACCATTCCATTGTCACTAGATTGCCGAACCATTGATGCGCTATCTCGTGGGCAATGACCAGCGCTACCCATTGTTTATTCGAAAGTGAGGAATGCTCTTCATCAACCAAAAGAGCGGACTCGCGATAAGTGATCGCGCCCCAATTTTCCATTGCTCCGGATGTAAAATCCGGAATAGCGATCATGTCTAAGACAGGAAGAGGATAAGCAATAGCAAAATATTTTTCGTAAAATTCTAAAGTTTTTACCGCGCAGTCGAGAGCAAACTCGGCTTGATGTTTTTTGCCGGGAGTAGTAAAGACCCGCACTTGTACGTTATTCTTGGTTTTGGATTCTATATACTCAAAATCTCCGACGATAAATGCGAGCAGATATGTGGACATTTTGGGTGTCGGCGAGAACTTTACTATTTGATAGCCCGCCTCATGTTCTGCTACGGAAACGGGAAGCGTATTGGAAATCGCGGTCTTGCCGAGTGGGACGATGAGCGATACATAGAAGACAGCTTTTTGCGCTGGTTCATCAAAACAAGGAAATGCTCTGCGCGCATCTGTAGCTTCAAACTGGGTTGTCGCCATGTGGTATTCTTTGCCACCGGTAGTATAACGGCTGCGATAAAATCCGCGCATTTTATCATTCAATATTCCTTTGAAAACTATTATTAATTTATTTTTGCCGGCTAAAATATTTTTGGGAAATAAAAAAGTTGCTGTTTCCTTTTTTTCATCATAAGAAATTTTGGCATATACATCTGCAATCCTAACTGTTTCAATTTCGAGCTCTTTAGAATGCAGAGTTAATATTTTGGTCGGTTTTAATATGAAAAGCGTTATGACTTCCATACCCCAAAAAGTAAAGTTGTCTAAATCTGGTTTTAGTTGTATGTCGTATTCTATTGGTATGACATTTTTTGATAGGCGGACCCCTCCTTTGTGGCGGGTGAAATTTCTCGCAGTATTTTTCTTTTGCATAAAGAAATGCTAGCATATAAGGGTGGAAACCCAAAGGGAGCACGCATATACAATAAAAATGGCAAATTTTGAAGGACCGTTTGGTTTGCTTTTGGAATTGATAGAAAAACGCAAATTCTTCATAAACGATGTTTCGCTCTCGGCAGTGACGGAAGATTATTTGAGTTACATGAACAAACTTGGCGCTTCTGGTTCGATTTCTTCTGCCCAAATCGCTAGTTTTATTTTAGTGGCCTCAACCCTTATTTTGATCAAATCAAAATCACTTTTGCCTAATCTGAATCTGACGTTGGAGGAAGAAGGTGATATAAAAAATCTGGAGGAGAGATTGCGATTGTACGAACTTTTTACAAAACTTGGAGGAAATATCAAAAACAATTTTGGTAAAAACATAATTTTTGCGCCACTTGAAAGAAAGAGTGATGTTCTAGTATTTTTGCCGGATGCGCAAATTACAAAAGAAAGCATGATGGGTTTTGCTCAAAATGTCCTAGGCTCAATGCCAAAGAAAGTATTTTTGCCGGAGGTGGAAGTGCGCAAAGTCATCAGTATTGAAGAGATGATCGATCGGCTTACCGAAAGAATACAAAATTCTCTGAAAATGAATTTTAAAGATTTGCACGGCAAAATAACGACTCGGGAGGAAAAAGTGGTTGCGATAGTCGGATTTTTGGCTTTATTAGAGCTTGTGAGGCAAGGAATTATCGATGCGGTCCAAGAAGGCGATAAGGGGGATATTATATTTAATAAGCAGGAGCAAATTGCAAATTAAAATTTATGGAAATAGAAAAAAAGATAGAAGCTATATTATTTTGGAAAGGGGAGCCGATTGCACGTAAAAAACTTTCGGAGATTTTGAAAGTTGAAGAGACAGAAATAAACAAAGGTGTAGAAAAATTAAAAGAAAATTTAAAAGACAGGGGGATAGTTTTGTTGGAAAAAGAAAAACCTGCCCGCAATGCTTCAAGCATAGCTGATGCAGGCGGGGAAATTATGCTCGGCACGGCGCCAGAGTTGTCCGATCTGATTGAGAATTTACAGAAAGAAGAACTGAATAAAGAACTTTCCAAGGCAAGTCTGGAAACACTGTCTATTGTGCTTTATAAAAATGGAGTGTCCCGCGCCGAGATTGATTATATCCGGGGCGTGAATTCGAGCTTCACCTTGCGCGCTTTGTCCGTCCGCGGGCTGGTAGAAAAAATAACAGATCCGAAAGACAATAGGCGCTTTATCTACAAACCAAGTTTTGAGCTGATCTCCTTTATGGGTATAAAATCAGTAGAAGAACTGCCCGGCTATGCTGAAGTTATAAATTCCATAGATGTTGCGGCAAAGAATTTAGAGGAAGAAGTTAAAAGCAATCAGGATTGATGTTGAGTACATAATTATTGATTAAATTTAAAGCGGGGACATATTGGTCGCCCAAGAATCCTGTGATGTCTTCATCTTTTATCAATTTTTTATATTCTTGCGTGAGAGTTCGGGACAGTGGCATATAGGACCAATGCCATTTTTCTTCGTTGTACCCGGCTTGTCTGCTTTCACCCTTTTCATTATAAGTCTGGCAAAATCCGAAGACGGGAGCATTTACTTGGAGCCATTCGTATACTTTTTTACCCTCGCTTGTCTCAAAAAATTTTGGAGTTACGCTATTAATATCTATTTCTGTGCCCCAATGATGTCTAGATGTGCCGGGAGCAGCGCTATATTCCAATATCTTCTTAAACCTCTTTATCTCATCGAGCATGTCTTCTGATAGATCTTTTTTTTCTGCCAACGTCGTGCTGTCCCACTTTCTATTCCAGAGATCTTTTTGGTAATCAAAATTTCTGGTAGCGGAAGTTATATTCAATTCTATAGAATCTTTTGCGGCAGCTTCTGCCATGTCCCCAAAAGCATCCAAAGTCTCTTTTCTTAAATACATCTTGTATCTGGCGATGTTGTATTGTGAGGGCACCAGAGCAAAATCTTCCCGCAGATTCGGGTCAAATTTGCCAGTCAAGTAGATTTTGTCTTCAGCGTTTCTTTTTGCAATTTCTTGCGCAATTTTTTCTTGCAGAAATCTTTGATAATTTTCCTCGTTTTCTTTTTGCTGTCTTAAATCCATGAAGTCTGTCGTAAAGTAGGGTGTAAACAACAGGAATACAAAAAGAAATGTGGCGAAAGACAATGCAAGTTTAGAAATATGTTTTTTCACTTGAAAACAATAGCACATTGATGCATTTTAATCAAAAAATGGTATAGTGGATATATGTATTTCAGCTTAATCAAAATATTTTTGCCGACAGCGGTTGCATTTTTTTTCGGGCTTTTTTTTACTCCAATCGCGACTCATTTTTTTTACAAATATAAAATGTGGAAGAGGTATTCTAGGAGCGCTAACGGAACCACTTCAGATTTTCAAAAGATTAATAAAGAGAAGGAGGAACTCCGCACACCCAGAGTGGGCGGGGTGATCATCTGGATTTCTGTCTTGACGACCACGCTTATTTTTTATTTAGCCTCAATTTTCTTTCCTTCCAGCTATAGTTCTGAAATAAATTTCTTGAGCCGCAATCAAACCCTCATACCTATTTTTACGCTTTTGATAGGGTCATTGATCGGGCTTTGGGACGACTTGATTCAGATTTATGGCAGCGGCAGGTTTGCTCGGGACGATAAATCTTGGCGCAAATGGAAAGTCTTTCTCATTACCTTTATGTCTCTTATGATAGGAATGTGGTTTTTTTATAAATTAGGCATAACCTCGCTGCATATTCCTTTTTTTGGAGAAATCTATTTAGGCATTTTAATTGTTCCATTTTTTATCATCGTCGCCTTGGCTACTTTTTCCGGGGGAGTGATAGATGGGATCGATGGACTTTCTGGAGGGGTTTTAGCATCTATTTTTGCCGCTTACTCGGCGATAGCTTATGCCAACAATCAGATCGATATCGCCGCATTTTCAGCCGTTATTACCGGGGCGATCTTGGCATTTCTGTGGTTCAACATTCCTCCGGCTAGATTTTTTATGGGAGAGACGGGCATCATGGGCCTCACTATTACCCTCGCGACGCTGGCATTTTTGACTGATTCAGTTTTTATTCTTCCCATTGTCGCTTTGCCCCTAGTTCTCACATCTGCTTCGGTTATTTTACAGATGGCCTCGAAAAAATTTAGAGGAGGAAAAAGATTGTTCAAACTTGCCCCGCTTCATCACCATTTTGAAGCAATTGGCTGGTCTTCTTACAAGGTTACGATGCGTTTTTGGATTATCTCCGTCATCTTTGCCATTATCGGTATAATTTTAGCAATTATAAGCAGATAAGTTAGAGGCAAGACCTAACATGTTAGGTCTTGCCTCATTAAATCATGAGAGAAAAGAAGATAGATAGATTTTTTCTGATAATAATATTTCTGCTTGTTGTTTTTGGAGTTGCGATGTTTGTTTCTGCGTCCTTGGGGATCTTGGCTAAAAATGCAAAAACTTTTTACTCAGTTCTTTTTAGCCAGCTGGTTTTAGGTCTTGGGGTTGGGCTCGCTCTCATGTATTTTTGTTCAAAAATAAATTACAAGTTTTGGCGCAAATATTCTTTTTTGATTTTTTTAGGATCAATACTTTTAACCGCCGCTGTTTTTATACCCCACTTTGGCTGGAGTCATGGTGGCGCGCAAAGATGGATAGAGCTCGGTGGTTTTTCTTTTCAGCCGGTGGAATTTTTAAAATTGGGATTCGTGATTTATTTTGCCGCTTGGCTGTCTTGGGTAAAGAACAAAGTGCAGGATTTCAAGTTTGGAATTCTGCCATTTACTATAATGCTCGCGCTCATCGCTGTCATTTTACTTAAACAACCCGATACTAAAAGTTTTATTTTAATCACCGTAACTGGAATCGTGATGCTTTTTATCTCCGGTGTTCCTATTAAATATATTTTAGGAGTGGGTGTCGGGGGAGTATTTCTTTTGGGAACTCTAATTTTTTTTACGCCCTATTTGCAAGAGAGAGTAAAAACTTTTATCGATCCATCTGCCGATCCTAGGGGATCTTCCTATCAAATTCAACAATCGCTGATTGCCATGGGGTCAGGTGGAATATTCGGCAGGGGATTTGGTCAAAGCATTCAAAAGTTCAGTTATCTTCCAGAACCGCAAGGGGACTCCATTTTTGCCGTAGTGGGTGAAGAGCTGGGTTTTGTCGGAGCGGCCAGTGTCATATTTATCTATGTGCTTTTTGCCCTGCGTGGATTTCGTATTGGGAACAGTGCTCCGGATCTCTTTAGTAGACTTTTGGTCTCTGGAATTGTTATACTGATTACCGTGCAGTCATTTATGCACATTGCTTCGATTACTGGAGTTTTTCCATTGACCGGCGTCCCACTTCCTTTCATGAGCCATGGGGGCACTTCGCTCATGATATACCTCATGGCGATTGGCATCGTGTTGCAGGTATCTAAAAGTAGTTATAAAGCAAAAAGTTCATAAAGTTATAAAGTATATGAAAATAGTTTTTACAGGCGGTGGTTCGGGCGGTCACTTTTATCCCATTATTGCCGTTACCGAGAGAGTCAATCAAATAATAGATCACGAGAATATATTAGGGCCCAAGCTTTACTATATCTCGGACAATCCTTATGACAAGGAAATGCTTTTTGAAAATGGGCTGATATATGAAGAGATCAAGACTGGCAAAATGCGCACCCATGTTTCTTTTAAAAGTTTTTTAAAAAATATCCGGGATATTTTAAAGATTTTTTTTGGTACCGTGAATGCGCTTTATAAAATGTTTTCAATTTATCCAGACGTTGTTTTTGGCAAGGGCGGATATGCCTCGTTTCCGGCGATTTTTGCCGCGAGAATTTTACGTATTCCAATAGTGATCCATGAATCAGATTCTACTCCGGGGCGGGTGAATAGGTGGGCTGGCCATTTTGCCAAAAAAATCGCTGTTTCTTTCATAGAAGCGGCTGATCACTTCCCAAAGAAAAAAATCGCTTGGACGGGCCAGCCTATCAGAACAGAAATAGAAAATCCTGCTCCTAAAAAAGAGGCGCTGGATTATTTTAAGCTTGAAGGGAGTTTGCCAGTGATCCTCGTCTTGGGAGGTTCTCAAGGCGCGGAACTTATCAATAATACTATCTTAGATGCATTGCCTAGATTGGTGAATAATTATCAGATTATCCACCAGACGGGTGTCAGGAATTTTACGAGCGTGACGAACAGGGCGGAAGTCGTGCTAAGTGAGAATGAATACAAGACCAGGTATCTTTCGGTGGCTTTTTTGAATCCTCTCGCGATGAAAATGGCTGCCGGCGCGGCCACCATCATCATTTCTCGAGCGGGGTCAATGCTTTTTGAGATAGCCTCTTGGGGTGTGCCATCCATTTTGATACCGATCACACATACCAACATGGATCATCAGAAAAAAAATGCGTTTAATTATGCTCGCGCGGGCGCTTGCAGTGTAGTAGAAGAAATGAATATGACAGCCAATATTTTGAGCTCAGAAATTGAAAGGATAACGGGGGACAAAGGAGTTTACGACTCGATGGTACAGAGCGCCAAAGCCTTTGCTAAACATGATGCGGCGATGAAAATCGCTCGCGCTCTCGTGGATATCGCTTTGAGCCACGAGAAATAACCGTGTAGACGTCCGACGTCTACAATGATATACTAAAGATATGAGAAAACATCCCTTTATTTCTGGTTCTTATTTCCACATTTACAATAGAGGCGTTGATAAGCGCTCTATTTTCATGGATGAAAAAGATGCTGCAAGATTTTTATTATCTATGAAATTATTTTCCTATAAAGATCCTGTGGGAAGTTTAGAACTAGCACTTCGCGAACAAGAATCATTTGTAGACGTCCGACGTCTCCAAATTCCTAAAAATAAAGAAAGATTGGTTTCTATTGTTGAATATTGTCTTAATCCGAATCATTTTCATTTTATTTTAAAACAGGAAATTGATGGCGGTATCAGTGAATTTATGAAAAGATTACAAGGAGGATACACAAGATATTTTAATGACAAAAATCGGCGAAGCGGAGCGTTGCTTCAAGGGAAATTTAAATCAAATTATGCTGAAAAGGAAAATTATTTTGAAATGATTTTTGCTTATGTAATGTGGAATTATAAAGTGCATAATATTTCAAAAAATAAATTAAAATTAGTGCGTAGTAGTGAAGAAGAATATGAAAAAGGTAATTTTTTTATTATAAATCCCAAAGAAGGAAATAAATTTCTTGAATGGTTTGGCGGTTATGAAAATTTTTACCGACACGGAAAAGAAATAATTGATATAGTGCGAGAGAGTAGGGGGAAGAAATCTTTTAAAGATAGACGTGATAATTTAGAAGAAATCGACTTTCACTTTAATGATGATTAACACTTGTAGACGTCGGACGTCTACATAAGAAAAATGTCAGAAATTACTTTTTATAACGAGCCAAAATTATCTGAACACGAAGTAGATCAAAAATTCAACGAAAGACGAATGACTCTTGTTCCGCATGTTAAAGATTTTATTTCCAATCATGAAAGATTTAAAGATAAAGATGTCAGTGTTACATTTGCCGACAAGGGTGTTTCATCACTCATAAGTATCATAGAAACATCTGACGAAAAGTTGGTTCTTAGAATTCCTTTAAGTCTCACGCACACCCTCGGGGATGCTCAATTTTTGAAAGTCTGGGAACAGGCGGGGGTTAGAGTTCCACATGTATTTGAAGATGGAATATTGAATGGTCATCAGTACATTTTGATGGAATTTATAGATGCAAAAACACTAACGGAAACTTATCATAAAGGAGAAACAATCAATAGAGAAATTTATGTTGAGTTGGGAAAAATTCTTCGCGTGATGCATGAGCCTGAAGCAAAAGGATATGGCCGCAGTCTAGACAACAAAAATATCAAAGCTGAGTTTCATCAATTTAAAGATTGGCTTGATAGTCCTGAAATGCAAAAGAGAATTGAATACGCAAGAGAAAATAATCTTCTTGGGGAAGAGCATGGATCTTTGTCTTTAGCATTTGAGATACTTATTACTCATATAAATGATAATAAAAAAAGCAGTTATTGCCATAATGACTTTGGAACTTCCAACACCTTTGCTACAAATCCGTTGACGATTTTTGATCCGAGTCCAGGCTTTAATGATGGATATATTGATCTAGGGCGGAGCATAATGAGAACCATAGCCAATGATGGCGGACTATCTCGGGCTGGCGAGCAACTGATTAAAGGGTATTTTAAAGAAAAACCTTATAATAAAAGAGCTCTGCAAGCTTCAATTTTATTGAACGCTTATATGAAATTCCCGTACGGTCATAAAGTGAAAAATTTTGAACAGATAAAAAATGTTCAAGAGTATCTTGTTAAAACTAAACATTTATTAGAAAAATAGGTTCGTTTTGTATTTGTATTTTCCCCTCCCTTGATAAGGGGAGGGCTAGGGAGGGGTTGTATTTTTGTGTTATTATATAGGTATGCCAGACCAAAAGATTGTAACCAGATTTGCGCCATCGCCGACGGGTCATTTCCATCTGGGTGGGGTTCGTTCGGCCTTATATAATTACCTTTTTGCAAAGCAAAATAAGGGCACTTATATTCTGCGTAGTGAAGATACCGACAAAGAGCGATCTAAAAAAGAATATGAAGATGGATTTTTGGATCTTTTTGAATGGTTGGGATTAAAACCGGACCAATTTTTCAGGCAATCAGAGCGGACAGAAATATATAAAAAATATTTAGAGAAAATGATCGCTGATGGATCTGCTTATGTATCAAAAGAAGAGATAAAAGAAGCAGGGCAGAGAAGCGAAGTAATTCGTTTTAAGAATCCAAATAAAAAAATCGTATTCAACGATATTGTTTTGGGCGATATAGAATTCGACACGACAGATTTGAAAGATTTTATTATCGCCCGAAGTCTTACTGAGCCACTCTATCATTTCACAGTCGTGGTGGACGATTTTGAAATGGCGGTCACTCATGTCATCCGCGGCCAAGAACACATCGCTAATACTCCACGTCAGATTCTGATCCAAGAAGCTATCGGCGCCCCCCGCCCGCTTTACGCGCACATGCCGCTTATTCTAGGTAAAGACAAATCCAAACTTTCCAAGCGAGATCCGGAAGTGATACCTGCTTTGGAATATAGAGATCTGGGGTATTTACCAGAAGCGATTATAAATTTTATGGCGCTGATTGGGTGGAATCCAGGCGGCGAACAAGAAGTCTTTACTCTAGAAGAACTTATAGAAAAATTTAATTTACATAAGATCCAAAAAAGCGGGGGAGTGTTTAATTCTGAAAAACTAGACTGGCTAAACAAGGAACACATGAAAAGGCTGCCACCAGCCGAAATAGAGAAAAATATTTTAGAGTGGTTGCCAGCTGAAATGAAAAATCCCAAATTAGTTCCGCTTGTTCTTGAACGAATTTCAAAATGGGGAGATGTGAAAGATATGATCGAAAGGGGAGAGCTCGATTTATTTTTCAAGTCACCCACGATAGACAAAGCAAAACTTATATATAAAAATATAGCTCCAGAAAAAATTATTAGCAATTTAAAATTGGCGATCAAAGCCCTAGAAGATCTAACTGAAGAAAATTTCACTACAGAAATTATTAAAAATACTTTGATACTGATCGCTAATAATCTAGGCAGTAGGGGAGAGCTGTTGCACCCTGTTCGCTATGCCCTATCAGGCTTGGACAAATCTCCAGATCCTTTTATTATTGCTTCGATCATAGGAAAAAATGAAACATTATCAAGATTACAAAAAGCTATTTAGTCTGATATTTTTTGGAGTATTTTTGATAATTCCTCTAGCTTTTTCTAACGCGCAGACAGCACAGGAACTGCAAAATAAAATAAATCAAAAAGATGCCGACATTGCCAAACTGGAAGAAGAAATAAGAATATATCAAATTGAACTGGGGAATATTGGCGAGCAGAAAAATTCTTTGAGCAAATCAATCAAAGAATTGGATCTGACCAAGAAAAAATTAGTAGTTGATATAAATATCACTCAAACGAAAATCGATAAAACAAATCTTCGAATACAGAGTTTGAGCTCTGATATTGGCGCGAAGCAAAATTCTATCGAAAATGATGTGGAATCCATTAGCTTGGGTATTCGAGATACTTATGAATTGGAGGAAAATAATATATTGGAGACCATCTTATCTAAAAATGATTTTACGGCAGTCTGGAATGATATAGATAACATTGTTGCTATTCGAGAAAAAATTAGAGAAAAAATATTGGAATTAAAAGAGATAAAAAGCGAGTTGGAAGATACTAGAGAGGAAACTATTAGCGCCAAAAATGAACTTGTCCTCTTGAAATCCAAACTTTCGGATCAGCAAAAGATAGTAATTCAAAATACAAATGAAAAGAATAAGCTTTTGATTCAGACAAAAAATAGCGAAGCAAATTATCAAAAATTATTGAAAGATCAGCTAGCAAAGAAAGCGGCTTTTGAAAGGGAATTAGAAGGTTATGAATCACAATTGAAATTCATCCTAGATCCATCCAAGATACCTTCTGGCAGAATTTTAGGTTGGCCCCTTGATAGCATATTTGTAACTTCTCCATATGCTCCCAGATGGGGAGGATTTCATCGTGGAACAGATTTTCGAGCACCTGTAGGCACTCCAGTAAAATCTGTTGCAGATGGTATCGTCAAAGGAGTCGGTGATACAGACATTTGTTGTCCAAAAGCATCTTTTGGTAAGTGGATATTTATTGAACACAATAATGGGCTTTCTAGTACTTATGCGCATCTGTCTCTAAGTAAAGTAAAAGTGGGACAACAAGTGGCAAGAGGCGCTGTGATAGGATACAGTGGCAATACAGGCTCTTCTACTGGTCCTCATCTGCATTTGTCCTTGTATGTATCAAGTGGAGTAAAAGTAGACTCATTTGATAGTAAGTCTTATCCAGGTAAAACTCTAACCCAGCCAATTTCAGCCACCAATGCTTATCTTGACCCAATGAATTATTTGCCTCCGTATAAATAACTATGATAAAATATAAAGATGAAAAATAATCTAAAAAATCAAAACAGGGGATTTCTACAACTAATAATTATTATCGTGATCGCTCTGCTTTTGATGCGTTATTTCGGGATCACCATATCAGGTATTCTAGATTACTTTCATTTAACTTGGGCTGGGATTCTAAATTGGTTCAAAGATCTATTTAATAGTGTGAAGTAATTTAAAGGGAAGTGGTCTAAAAGCCCTTTGTTGAAAGAAATACCGTGTCGCACAATATATGTTGTGTACCATGTGTTTTATCTACACGAATTGGAAAGCTCATATCCCGCCGTTTCGGCCTCTTCTTTGGTGGTAAAATAGACCCTGTTTTCTTGTTTAATAGTTTTACCAGCCGAACATCCGATCGAATAATATTTTGTTCCCCTATTCGAGGCAAAAAAAGATTTTTGAGATGAATTTGAAATTGCAGGCACAGATAAAATAGCGCTGGCTTCCTGGTTTTTTATGTTTTTTATTTGATCTTTATACTCGATTTTTATGCCTGAAGAGCTGTTTTCCTTGGATAATCTGCCTAATTCAAACGAACCCAAGCCCACTAAAATGACGATAATAACTATCAAAACATCTTTTCCCTGCTCACTTTTCAAGAATTGCTTGATTTTTTCCATATAATGAATTATACTTGATTTTGTTATTGGATTATACAATATTTTATGGCACATAGAAAAGCTGGCGGAACCGCCAAAAATTTAAGAGATTCAAATCCACAATACCTCGGTATTAAGCTTTATGATGGGGAAAAGGCCCAATCTGGGGCTATTATCGTTCGTCAGCGCGGTACTACGGTCATGGCTGGCAACAACGTCGGTATAGGCAAAGATGACACTCTTTTCGCTCTAAAGGACGGTACTGTAAAGTTTGGCTCTAGACGCAAGACTTCTTTTAACGGCAAGACAGCTGTAAAGAAAATAGTCAATATTATTTAGACAATATAGCTCTGGTTTTAGATTTTTTCCACTACAAGTTTAAACGAAGATTTCTTTCCCTTGATAGAAATGGGAATTTCAAACTCCCCTATTTCTTTGATTGGTTTTTCTAAGACAATAAATTCTTCACCGATATGAGCATGATTTTGCGCTTTCATTTCTGCAATGATTTCTTTGCTGTGAATTTTAGAAAATAAATGTCCTTTTTCATCAGCTTTTGTTTTGATAGTTATCACTTTCCCTTTTATTTCTTCTAAGTTTTTCAGGAGTAAATTTTCTTGCACTTCCCTCTCTATTTCTATATTTTTCTTTCTTTTTTCTAATTCAGAAATTGCCCTGGGAGTTGCAAGCTCGGCCAACTTTCTAGGTAAAAGAAAATTTACCGCATAACCGTCATTTATTTCTTTTACATCATGTTTTCTACCCACTCTTTGCACATCTTGTAAGAATATTACTTTCATCTTTACTTTATAACTTTAAGAACTTTATAACTTTCCACTAAGCAACAACTCTACGGCCTTTTCTAATTGCGCATCCTTCTTATTTTCTAAATCTTTTTTTGTAACTTCCACTGGATAGTCTGGAGTCAGTCCTTTTTCTGAAATAGAATTTTCATTCGGGGTGAGCCATTTAGCTACGGTGATTTTCAAAAGAGTATCGGAGGTAACTTTGATCGCTTCTTGCACAGAGCCCTTGCCGAAACTTGGGCTGCCCACAAGCTTTGCGCGTCCGTAGTCCTGCATCGCGCCAGCTAGGATTTCCGATGCTGAAGCGGATCCGCCATCGATCAGAATAAGAAACTTCAATTTATCATTGAAAATAGCATAACCTTTGCTTCTGAATACTTCCGGTTCTCTATTGTTGCCGTAGTCTTCAGTCACAACAATTTTACCTTTTGGCAAGAACCAACTGGCCATATCAACAGCTGCATTCAAATATCCGCCCGGATTTCCTCGCAAATCCAAGAGCAATTTATCGCTTCTAGAATCTACGAAGCTTTTGATCGCATTGCGAAAAAGGCTGGCCGAGTTGGCAGAAAAACTATAAAGTTTGATAACAAAAATGCCATCTGGTCTCTTTTCCGTGTCTATGGTCGGTATGTCTATGGTATCCCTTACTATTTTTATCTCTAGAGGTTCTTTTTCTCCTTCTCGAGCGATCGTCAATGTTACTGTCGTGCCTTTTTCTCCTCTGATTAATTTGATCGCTTTTTCAATGCTTAAGCCGGCAGTGATCGTCTTATCAATTTTTAGGATTTTATCGCCCGGACGAATGTCGGCTTTGTAAGCGGGGGTGTCCTTGAGCGGAGCAATGACTGTCAAGATTTTGTCCTTTATACTGACTTCCATGCCCACACCAGTAAAATTGCCAGCTATTTCTTCTTCAAATAATTTTGCCTCATCCGGAGTAAAAAACACGCTGTAGGGGTCGTCCAAGGAGTCTACAAGGCCGGCAATAGCTCCGTAGATTTTTTCTTGGTCAATTTTGTCGGCCTTCGGATATTTTTCGTTTATAATATTCCAAACTTTCCAAAAAGGAGCAAAATCTGCCTCTGTTTCAACTTGAGTTTCTTTATTAACTAAAGATACTTTGTCTATTGCGGGTACATTGTTCGCCCCGACATGAACACCCCAAAAAAAAGCGCCCAAAACGGACAAGATAATCACCGCGCTCCATCTTTCTTTCAAAAATTTCTGCATAAGGCTTTTAGATTTTTTCTTCTTCAGCAAAATTATTATTTTCTGAAAAATTGTCAAAAGTTTTCTCTTTTTTTACTTCTTTTATTTTGGATTCTTTATATAACACGTAACTAAAAAAAATGAGTCCGAGCCCAGAGATGGTTACTAAAATATTTTTCCAGAAACTTGGAAATCCGAGGTATGGTAATATCACCACCCAAATGCCCAAAATCAAAAGTTTATATGCTCTACGCATGGATTACATTATATCAATATATCGGGATTAATGCAAAACAAAATATTCTGGAGTATTGATTGCCATCCAGTCTAAAAGCTCCCGCATTACAGACGAAGCTCCGATCGAATTGGCGGCAGGGCCGGCTTCCATCATTATTGCAAAAGCGTATTTGGGATTTTTATAAGGGAAAAAACCGACAACCCATGAGTTCACTTTATTTTTAGCTACTCCCAGCTGAGCGGTACCAGTCTTTGCTGCTACTTCTACATAAGGCACATTTAAAGCTAACGCGGTGCCGTAAGTGACCGCTTGGCGCATGCCCTCATGCACCACATCGAAGTGCTCTTTGGGTAAATTTACCGCCCTGACTGAATTTTCTTTTTCCTTATCACCCAAGATAAAATGCGGTGTTAAAAGTTTGCCGCCGTTTCCAATCGCGGAGATCGCTCGAACCATTTCTATGGGAGTGACTTGAAAACCATATTGCCCGATAGCCGTGTTGTAGGTGTCTCCTATACGCCAGATGTCTCCTTTGAAATTTGCAGCTTTCCACTCTGGACTGGGAATTGTGCCCGATGTTTCATCCGGCAAGTCAACTCCGGTTTTCTCTCCGAAACCAAACATCTTCGCGTATTTTTCGATATTGGCGATGCCTATCCCTTTCTGGTTTTCAAAACCTCCGCCGATCTCATAGAAATAAACGTCGGAAGAAACTGCTAAGGCTTCGGCCATATTTGTCCAGCCATTTACTCGCCAGTCTTTAAAAACAGTTTTTTGATCCGGGAAATAGGGATTTGGAATGGAAATAGAGCCGGTCGAAAGGATTTTTTTGTATGGATCGATCACGCCTTCCACTAGAGCGCCCAAGCCAAAAAAGGGTTTGACGATTGAACCCGGAGTATAAAGTCCGGAAACATTTCTATCTAAAAAGAATTTTCTTTTATCAGTGATATAGCTTTTAATGCTGTTTGCATCCTTACCCAAAGAAAGAATCTCAGAATTGTATTCCGGAAAGCTGGTAGCAGTTAAGATTTCTCCATTTCGAATGTCCATGATGATTCCAGCTCCGCCCGAAAACCCGCTGTTTTGCGCCAAATTTTTAATGAAAGAAAATAATGCCGTCTGAATTCTCCGATCAATGCTTGTCTTTAAATCGTCTCCTTTTTCAGGAATGTTGATAATATTTTCCGAATGGATGACCCGCCGAGCGTCTGTCTCTATTATTTTTGATCCGTTTTCGCCTTTTATTTTATTTTGGTATTGTTTTTCCAAGCCATCTTTACCTATAAATTCAGTTTGCCAAAAATTTCCGTCTTTGTCTTTGGCTGGATAGCTCACATATCCCAAGATGTGTGAGAACCCAGGCGACATATAAGCGCGAGTGTACAAGAGAGACGGATCCCCTTCTTCATTTTCTCTCTTTTTATTCCAAGCTAGTTCAAGTCCATTTCGATCATAGATTATTCCTCTCTCCGTAAAAATATTCACTTTTTCTAAAATATTATTTTCACTTCTCTTTTTATACACATCGCCATTTTGGATTTGCAGATTTGTCAGGCGACTCGCAAAGATAATTGTCATAAAAAGGAAAAAAATACCGATGAAATTAATGGTTTTTTTAGGAATCGGTTTTTCTATCCGGCCTTCGAATTGTTGGCGGTCAAAGTTTTGCAGATTTTTTGAATCAAGAAAAATTTCGTCCGTTTCGACGAAAGTATTTTTACTTTTGTTTACCCCGCCATGGCGGGGGGTTTTTCTAAATTTTCGGAAGACCATCCCAGTACTAAAATTTTATCTATTAATATTTATCAATATACCATGTAATCAAAAATTTAGTACGGGACAGGTCTTTTTATTTATTGAATCTTAATTTCTTTTTTAATAACTCTAAAATTATAAAGCAAGCGAGTGTTAGAATAAAAGAGACAAAAACAATATTAAAAGGCTTTGATAGAGGAGTGCCGTAAAGCAAATCTGATAGGAGGAATACCAGTACGGCTTCGAGAAAAAATGGGAAATATATCATGCCCGCTAAAGCTAAAATGGCAGACACCCAAAAGGGCATGAAAAGCACTGAAAGAAGAAGTATGATAGCGGCTAAAATTCTTCCAAAAAAACTAAATGACATCTTCTTATATTACATTGAAGCCAGTTTGGAAGCCAGTCCGGTGTAATTTTCCGGCGTGATTTTTAGCAACTCTTTTTTTATTTTTTCGCTGACTTTCAAGTTATCGATGAATTCATGAATGTCAGAAAGTGTAACCTCTTTGCCTCGAGTCAGCTCTTTTAACTGTTCGTAAGGCATTTTTTCTCCTTCACGGCGCAAAATTGTTTGAATGGCTTCGGTTACTACTTCCGGATGCGCTACTAATTCTTCTTTTATTTTTATTTCGTTCACTTTGATTTTACTCAAGCCTTGCAAGAGTGAGACGTAAGCTAAGTATGAATGTCCAAAGGCAGTGCCAAAAGCGCGTTCGACGGTGGAATCTGAGAGATCGCGCTGCAGTCGGGAGATCGGCAGTTTGCGGGCAAAAAATTCAAACAAGGCATTTGCTAGGCCCAGATTTCCCTCGCTATTTTCAAAATCAATCGGATTTATTTTGTGTGGCATCGTGGACGAACCCGTCTCCCCTGCTTTCGGTATCTGCCCCACCCAGCCGTCGGAAATATATCTCCACATATCTTGATTAAAATCTAAAAGAATTGTGTTTATTCTCCTAAGTGTGTCAAAAACAGCTACGTAACTATCATGGCACTCAATTTGGGTAGTTGTTAAATTAGCTTGTAGCTTGTAACTTGTAGCTTGTAACTTATTAAGCTGAAGAATAAAATCTTTGGTGAATTTTAGCCAATCTACATCTGGGTAAGCAGTGATATGAGCATTGTAATTTCCCGTAGCTCCGTTCAGTTTTGTTTCTATTTTTATACTTTGTAATCCTGCCAATCTCTTTTCTAAACGAGCAACAAAAACCCTCATTTCTTTGCCGAAGGTTGTCGGGCTGGCGGATTGGCCATGAGTGCGAGCGAGCATCGGCAAGTTCTTATATTTTTTAGCAAGTTTATCTAGCTCGGAGATTATTTTTGAAATTTCTGGCTTCATCACCTGATCCAATGAATCAGAAAGAATGAGTGCATAAGCTATATTATTTGTATCTTCGGAAGTGAGCGCAAAATGAATCCATTCAATGCTGTCTTTCAGAGAAGTTTTTGCAAGTTTTTCTTTCAAAAAATATTCCACAGCTTTGACGTCATGATTTGTGATGGCTTCTCCCCTTTTTATTTCTTCATAAGAAGCGTCGTCAAATTTTTCGTATAAACTCCGAATGATTTTTATTTCAGCTGGTGTGAATTTTCTTAAAGCTGTTTTATTCAAAGCCGATAGACTGATCAAATATTCACATTCCATCATCACTCGATATTTCATCAATGCTTCTTCAGAAAAATACTCTGCCAGCGCGCGAGTCTTTTCAAAATATCTTCCGTCTAGTGGGTTGATCGCATTTTTCATAATTTTATATTTTATATTTTTCTAAATTTTTTTCTATTCTCTCCTCAATATTTCCCTCTTCAATCTTGAAAGGCAATCCGGTGATTTGTTCGTATATTTTTATGTATCTTCTCGAGAGTTCCTGCACCATTTCTTTTGGCGCTTCGGGTAGCACCGAGTCCTTGTAAGGATCGCAGTTGTCTTTGAACCACAAGCGTAAAAATTCTTTGTCGAAATTCTCTGGTTCCAGGCCTTCGGCGATCCTTTTTTGATATGAATTGGCTTGCCAATAGCGGGAAGAATCTGGCGTGTGGATCTCGTCTATGAGCATCACTTCTCCACCAGCTGTGAGGCCAAATTCGTATTTTGTGTCTACCAATATCAATCCTTTTTCGAGCGCGACCTCTTGTCCGCGCGTAAAAAGTTTTAAAGCTATATCGCAAATTTTTTGCCAAATTTCTGGCGCTATCATTTTTTCATCCAAAATGACTTTACTGGTGAGCGGTCGGTCGTGCGCTTCAAATTTGGTGGTAGGAGTAATTACTGGTTTCTCCAACTTTTGATTTTTTTTCATTCCCTCGGGTAAAACAAAATCTCCAAAATCCCTCTGCCCATTTTGATAATTTACCCAAAGAGCGGTCGAAGTAACGCCGGTAATATATCCGCGTACGATCATTTCTACCGGCAGCACAGTGCATTTCTCTCCTACGACTACGTTTGGATCAGGAAAATCCAGAGCATGATTTTTTACAATATCTTTTGTCTGCTCGAACCAAAATTTACTGATTTGAGTCAGCACTTGGCCTTTACAAGGTATGAGCGCAAGATTACGATCGAAAGCTGAATATCTGTCGGTTGAAATCAAAATAACTTTATCGTCTTGATTATAAACATCTCGCACTTTGCCAGTGTATTTTTCTCCTAGATTTTTAAAATTTGTTTCTTTGAGGATATTCATCCCGTTAGAAGTTTTAAAATTTATAATTTATCTTTTAACTTCCCATTAGTCAACTTCTAACGGGATTCATATTAATTTTGTTTTTCCTTTTCCTTTAGTAATTTTGCCAATCCAAAAAATATTTTGATTTTTTAAAATGTTTTCAATTTTCTCTCTCTCTTCTTCTTTGACTACTATCACTAATCCAATACTCATATTGAAAACCTTGTACATCTCCATCTCTGATACTTTACCAATTTTCTGCATATAGGGAAAGATAGGGAGCATCGGCCAAGAACCTTTTTTAATTTCTGCATCCAGATTTTTCGGTAAGATACGCGGAATATTTTCAATAAATCCTCCGCCCGTGATATGCGCAATGCCTTTTATATCAATACCATTGTCTAAAAGTGAAAAAATGGGCTTGCAATAATTTATATGAACTTTCAGCAGAGTTTTCGCTATCATTTCACCTGACAATTTATTTGTCATTTTATTTAAAAGCAGTTTACGCGCTAGAGAAAAACCGTTCGTATGGAGTCCACTTGAAGGAAAACCTAAAATTATATCGCCCTTTTTTATTTTTTCACCGGTAATGATTTTATCTTTTTCTACGATTCCAGTGATACAACCAGCAATGTCGTGTTCTCCTTTCATGTATACGCCGGGCATTTCGGCTGTTTCACCGCCGATGAGCGCCACACCTGCTTCTCTACAAGCTTTTGCCATACCGCTGACTATCGCTTGCATTTCTTTTGAAACCAGAGTTTCGTTGGCTACATAATCTAGAAAGGTCAGGGGTCGAGCGCCCATCGCCAAGATGTCATTGCAAGAATGGTTTACAATATCTTGTCCGACGGTATCATATTTTTTAAGCATTTTTGCTATCGAGAGCTTGGTGCCTACTCCATCGATACTTTGGACTAAAACAGGATTTTTATATTTTTTTATTATTTCCGAGAGAGCGTATAACCCGCCAAATCCTCCAATATTTTGGAGCACTGCCGGAGTGTGTGTGGAGGCGACGTCTTTTTTTATTCTTTTCACAACTTCACCGCCCTTTTTAATATTTACGCCGGATTTTGTGTAAAGATTAGTCATTTTTATTCCTATTTATTTTCCAAGTATTTTTTAAATCCAATTTCCAAAAGTTTTTTGCCTTTTGCTTCAACTTCGCCGCTCATTTTCTCTTTGTAGGCGATCAATCTATCTTCTAAATCTTTTCCAGAGGTCGCTAGTATTTGTACCGCTAAAATTCCCGCATTTTTCCCGGCATTTATTCCAACAGTGGCGACAGGTATTCCCGGGGGCATTCCGACAGTGGATAAAAGCGAATCAAGCCCGTCTAAACTTTTTGCTTTCATTGGAATGCCGATTACTGGCAAGGTAGTGAGCGAAGCAGCCACGCCTGCCAGATGCGCCGCTCCGCCGGCGCCGGCGATGATGATCTTAAGTCCTCTGTCTTTGGCGCTAGTCACGTATTTATGTACAATTTCTGGTGAACGGTGCGCAGAAGCGACAGTAATCTCGTAAGGTATGCTAAATTCTTCTAGCACTTTCGCTGCTTCAGC
Organism: Candidatus Nomurabacteria bacterium RIFCSPLOWO2_01_FULL_42_17; assembly: GCA_001785985.1. Taxonomy (GTDB): domain Bacteria; phylum Patescibacteriota; class Minisyncoccia; order Phycocordibacterales; family UBA9973; genus UBA9973. Next base: position 15,605 of record MFVE01000008.1, on the reverse strand, counting down.
CATTACTTCTAGATCCGAATCTGAGCCCATAATTATTCCAATTTTTAGGTTTTTCATTGCAATTTTATCTTAAGATTATCTTAACATTATTTAAATATAAAACAACTCGGCAAAAATAAATGAAATAAAATAAAAAGGAGGTCGACAGCGTGAACCGTCGACCCCTTTGATCTACTTTTGGAGATTTCTATCCCCCTCCGAACGACTTAATGCCTACAGGCATTTGGAAGTCCGATGGAGGAGCCATTCTGAGCAACACTTCCCCATCTGCCAGCTCGTGGGCTGGAACCAATGGAACCGAATCTGATGTCGGTTCCGAGTTTTGGTTTTCTTGAGTCTCCATTTTTTCGTTCCCTTTCTCTCCTTGGTTTTGGTGTCTATGACCTCCATTCTTAGAATTACATAAAGAACAGAAGCCATACAAATAATATCACTTAAATCATTTTTTGCAATTAAGCGATCTAAATTAAAATTAGTGTTTGAAATGTCGAAAGCCAGTTGTGACCATCGCCATATTGTATTTATTCGCCATGTCGATAGACGCTTGATCATTCTTTGAACCTCCGGGATGAATTACGGCCGAGATGCCGGATTGGGCCGCTAGTTCCACGCAATCAGGAAATGGAAAAAAGGCTTCTGAAGAAAGCACTGCGTTCTTTAAAGAAAAACCAAACTTTTGGGCTTTGTTGATCGCTTGCTTGAGTGCGTCGATGCGGGATGTTTGTCCACAACCCATGGCAATGAGCGTGCCACCCTTTACTAGGGCTACGGAATTGGATTTCAAATGTTTAGTCGCTACCGCTGCGATGAGCAGATCAGCCTTTTCTTTTTCTGTCGGTGCGCGTTTAGTAACAATTTTTAAATCTGCTTCACTTTCGACATGGCTGTCTCTGTCTTGGACAAGTAAACCATTGAAACAACTTCGAATCTGTCTATTTGGGAACATGGGATTTTTCCCCGCCTGCCATCGCTCGAGGCCGAAGGCATCGGCGGGCAGGCATTTTAAAATTCGGCAATCTTTTTTCTCTTTTAATATTTGCAGCGCAGTTTCCGAAAAGTCCGGAGCGATGATGACTTCAATAAAAAGTTTTTGTTTTTTGATAAGCGCGGCGATATTTTCATCCACCATCCTATTGGCCGCCAATATTCCGCCAAAAGCCGAAATCGGATCAGCATTATAGGCCGCTTCATAGGCTTCAAACAAACTCTCTTTGTTTCCTTCGCTTCGCACAGCCAGTCCGCAGGCATTCATATGCTTGATGATGGCAAAAGCGGGATCTTTGAAATCGTAGATAGCCATGATAGCCGCCTCGGTGTCTATGAGATTATTATAAGAAAGTTCTTTGCCGTGGAGCTGGGTGAAGCTTTCTTCTAAACTTCCGATAAATTCTGCTTTCTGGTGGGGATTCTCGCCGTAACGCAGAGGCGTACCCTGAAAGTATCCGCGGATTGCGCTGTCATACTTACTCGTAATTTCAAATGCATCACCCGCGAATTTTTTTCGTTCTTCTAAACTGGTCTCATTACCACGTTCTAATATTTGCGCCAGCTCTTTGTATTGATGTTTAGAGGGAATGACAACTACGTCATTGAAATTTTTGGCGGCGGCGCGGATGAGAGATATTCCCCCGATATCTATCTTTTCAATAATTTCTTTCTCTTGCGCGCCGCTCGCGAGCGTTTCTTCGAATGGATAGAGATCGACTATTACCAAGTCGATGTCTTCGATTTTGTGTTTAGTTTTTTCTTTTTGATCATCAGCATTATCTCGACGATTTAAAATACCGCCAAAAATTTGCGGTTGAAGAGTTTTTACCCTGCCGCCGAAAACAGATGGAAAATTCGTGATAGTTTCCACTTCCGTCACTGGAATCTTTGCTGGAGTTTTTAATTGGCGAATAAATTCCGCAGTCCCGCCCGTAGAAATAATTTTTACATCATGCTTATTCAGCAATTTGACTATTTCCTCAAGTCCGTCTTTATTGAAAACTGAAACCAGCGCCGAATTAATTTTCTTTTTCATAATTTTTTCTATACACGAATACTAACACAATAATATCTCTACTCAAATTCCGTGGTGGCTGGGGGTTTCGGAGTCATATCGAAAAATACACGCACGATGTCTTTGTGTTTTGTCAGCGCACTAGTTATCTCTTCCACAACGGCTGATGGAAAATAAAATCCTTTCGCTGTCATGAAATCAACTGTCTCTACAGCTCGGACAGCTAGAGAATGTCCGTAAACTCTTTCGTCCCCTTTTACTCCGACAGAGTTGATACCTAGGAGTGCGACGATGACTTGGGAAATATTTTTTTCTAAATTATGTTTTTTTAGAATACCCGCGACAGTTTTATCAGCTTCACGCACGAGTTCTATTTTTTCGGCTGTGACCGGAGTGCCAACGACTCTCAAGAAAAGTCCGGGACCAGGAAAAGGATTTCTCTCGTACACCGTCTTGGGGAGTTTCATTACCCGGGCGAGTTCGCGGACTTCGTATTTGAATAAATTTCTAAAAGGATGTAAATCATCTACCTCCCAAGAAAGGCCCACATTGTGATGCGTCTTGATCATGGCCGACTCCCCGGCTTTTCCGCTCTCGATGATGTCGGTGGCGAGTGTTCCTTGCACAATAAAACCAGCACTGTATTTTGTTATTTGTTCTTCAAATATTCTTTTATAAACTTCGCGGAATTTTCCCCTTTTTTCTTCTCCATCGATAGTCGCGCTGATATTTTTTATAAATTCATCGCCAGCTTTTATGATCACAAAGTTTTTTGCAGAATTTTTTCCCTGATTTGTTCCTAGAGCGCTCGCAGTATTTGCTTTTAATTCAAAAAGTTCATCTGCTCGCAGTCCGCCAGTATCTATTGCTATACAGATAAGTTTTTCTTTTAAAACAGGCGCCAAAATGGCTGCGAGAGTGGTAGAGTCTACCCCGCCCGAAACTCCCAAGATTACTTTTTGTTTTTTTGCTGGATTTACAATATCCAAGACTTCGTTTTGGATTTGATGTATTAGATCAATTGGATTCCAATCTTTTTTGCAGTTAGCAATATTTAAAAAATTTTGCAATATTTTCTTACCTTCTTTAGTGTGAGCGACTTCCGGATGAAATTGGATTCCTAGGATACGATTATTTTTATCGCTCATCGCCGCACAACCTGCCGAGGTGGCTACCCTAGTAAAACCCTTTGGTAATTTTATAACTGTATCTCCGTGACTTGCCCAAACATCTGTTTTTTCTTTAACGCCCCTAAAAAGCGGATGTGATGTATTCAGTATCACTTCTGCTGGCCCATATTCGCGATGCGAGAGTGGCCGCTCGACTTTGCCGCCGAGCTTGTGTGCAAGAAGTTGCATTCCATAACATACGCCTAAAATTAAATATTTTTTTCCCGTAATATCTAGAGATTTTGGAACCTCAGGCGCTCCCTCGTTGTGTACGCTCCAATTGCTTCCGGAAAGGATGACGGCTTTCGGGTGATTATTTTTCAGCCACAGATCAACTTTTTTGGGAGGCAAGATCACACTTCGCACGCCAAGTTCGCGCAGAGTTCTGCCGATAACCAGAGTATATTGCGATCCGTAATCTACGATCAGAATTTGTATATCAGCCATAATATGCTAGTATACACGATATATTATGGCTTCCAAAGTAAAAACGAAAGACAGAGAGAATTTCCAAGAGGGCTTGACGTACGACGATGTTTTGTTGGTGCCACAATATTCTGAGGTCTTGCCGCGAGATGTCGATACGACCTCGCATCTAACTAAAAAAATAAAAATCAGCGTTCCGATCATCTCCGCCGCGATGGACACTGTCACCGAGTCAGCCATGGCGATAGCGATGGCGCAAGAAGGCGGTATCGGAATTTTGCATAAAAATATGACCATTGCGCAGCAGGCAGAACAAGTACGCAAAGTAAAACGCTCTGAGTCCGGAATGATCCATGACCCTATTACTCTGTCACCAAAAGCATCGGTAAAAGAAGCGATCAAAATAATGCAAGAAAATAAAATTGGCGGAATTCCGATCGTCGATAAAGACATGAAGCTCGTGGGTATTTTGACCAATCGCGATCTGCGTTTCCAGAAAAAAATGAGCACGCCGGTCGGAGAAATAATGACCAAGAAAAATTTGATAACCGGCAGTATCGGCACAGATCTATTTGAGGCCGAAAAAATATTGATGAGGCACAGAGTGGAAAAACTCCCGCTGGTGGACAAGCAAAATAAACTTATCGGCTTGATTACTTTCAAAGATATAATGAAGGTAAAGTCTCGGCCGAAATCTTCTCGAGACAGCCTGGGGCGCCTGCGGGTGGGCGCCGCGGTCGGAATAACTGCCGATACCCTAGAGAGAGTCAAAATGCTTGATCAAAACGGCATCGACGTGATTGTCATCGATACTGCCCATGGACATTCCAAGGGAGTAATCGAAATGTTAATCCACATAAAAAAAGAATTTCCAAAATTAGAAGTTATCGTCGGCAATATCGCTACTGCGGAAGCAGCTCGAGATTTAGTTGCCGCTGGAGCCGATGCGGTAAAAGTGGGCATTGGACCAGGGTCAATTTGTACTACTCGGGTGATCGCGGGAGTAGGCTTTCCTCAATTTTCTGCTGTCTATGAAGTAGCGCAAGCGATTAAGGCCTCCGGTGTTCCTGTGATCGCGGATGGAGGCATCAGATATACGGGAGACGTCGGTAAAGCTATCGCCGCAGGGGCGAGCTCTATCATGGCTGGGAGTCTTTTTGCTGGAGTGGAAGAATCGCCGGGTGAAACGATAATTTTAGATGCTAGAAAATATAAAACTTATCGCGGGATGGGATCTGTCGAGGCGATGAATCAAGGTTCTAAAGACCGATATTTTCAAGACATGGAAAATGACATCAAGAAACTTGTTCCAGAAGGAATCGTTGGTCGTGTCGCTTTTAAAGGCGGACTTTCTGAAGTGATCTATCAGCTGGTCGGAGGTCTTCGAGCGGGCATGGGATATTGCGGATCTAAAGATATTCAAACTTTTCAGAAAAAAGCAAAATTTGTCAGAATTACGCAATCCGGCATGGAAGAAAGTCATCCGCACGATATTATAATTACCAAAGAACCTCCTAATTACAGTCTGGGGAATTAATTCGCGTACTTATTATGAGTAAACTAAAAAACAAACAGGGATTTATTGATGTGGTTGTCGGCCTACAATGGGGCGACGAAGGTAAGGGAAAAAACATAGACGAACTTTTGTCTCACGGAAAATATTCCGGCGTGGCGCGTTTTCAGGGCGGAGCGAATGCCGGGCATACTCTCAAACTTGGAGATATGACTTTTATAGGGCATATCATACCTTCGGGCTGTCTGCAAAAAGATGTCGAGCTGTATATCGGCAATGGCGTTGTTGTCGATGCTGTATCTTTGATTAAAGAAATCAACGAGCTTAAAAATTTAGGTTTTGATATTAAAAAACGTCTTTATATTTCCAATCGCGCAAAGCTGGTCTCTCATTTGCATCCTTTTCTAGATCAAGCTGATGAATATCGCAGAAATAAATTAGGAACGAAAATAGGCACTACTTCGAGGGGCATCGGCCCGGCTTATAGCGATGTCAGATTTCGCAGAGCTCTCTTGATCGGTGATATATTATCTCCAGAGTTTGCCCAAAAAGAAGCAACTCTGACGGAATTTCATACGAATTTTCTATCTATGTATGAAGAAAAATATGCTTTTGAAATGAATGCGGAAAGGCTCGGAAAAATAAAAGAAGCGAAAGAAAAATGGGACGAGGCTGTGAGGGAGCTCAAAAAATTACAGATTTGCGATTTGTCATTTTTAATTCAAAAAAGGTTGTCCGAGGGTAAAAATATTTTAGCAGAAGGCGCACAGGCAGTGATGCTGGATATGGATTTCGGAGATTACCCAAATGTTACGAGTAGTAATACCCTACCTGCGAATGTCTGCCTCGGTCTCGGTGTGCCTCACACATATTTGCGCGATATATATGGCGTGATCAAAGCATATACGACTAAAGTTGGCGGTGGAAACTTTCCAGCCAGAATACAAGATCAAGCTTTGGAGAAAGCTTTTCAAGATGCTGGCTATGAATTTGGAGCGACCACCGGACGACCGAGGATGTGCGGTTGGTTGGATCTGTTTGCCCTCCGTTATGCGATCGGTCTCTCTGGCGCCAATAAAATTTTCATCAATAAGGCCGATATTTGTCTGAGTGATAAAATAAAAGTGGTCACTGGATATAAAAACAATAAAAAAGTTCTAAAAGAATTTCCGCTTTATTTAACTGAGGTGACAAGTGTGACCACTGAAGAAATACCGGGCTGGGGTCAAGCTAATTATGGAGTGAGAGAGAAAAAGAAAGTTTCCAAAGAACTCTCTGGATATTTAAAATATATAAAAAATAAACTTTCTGACCTTAATGTAAAAATCATCTCCGTCGGCACCGGTCCAGACCGAGAACACTTTTTCAATTGGGATAAATAAAGGGGGTATTCAATTTCTTGCTTTTTAAGCTTAAATACTATTTAATGTTAGCGAACCTCAACGAAAGCACCTCGAATGAAAAATGTACAAGATCTTAGTTTTTTGATCATCGCGATAGTCGCTTTGATTTTCTGGGGCATATTCAATATTCTGTCAACCATTACAAGAAAAGTAAGTGGAAAAAGATTAAAGTAACCCTAACGAAAGGTGGATGAGAAATCCTGATTCGTTAGGGTTTTTCATTTTCCTTAAAAATCACCGTAATAGCATAATAGATACGGCCGTTGCTATAATGCTATTATCAGCGAGCGGATTTGCCGATGTCTTTTCTGTACTGCATGCCTTCAAAAGAAATTTTTTCGATGGCTTTGTATGCTTTTTCTAGCGCTTCTTGTAGAGTATTGCCGACAGCCGAAACTCCCAAGACTCGTCCCCCATTTGTAACCAAATTGCCATTTTCTATTTTTGTACCAGCATGGAAGATGACGATGTCATTCCCCTCTTGAGGGGTGGCTCGCTTGCGAGACGGGGTGGATAAATCCATTCCACCTCCCCCTAAAGGGTACTCCTCAAGAGGAGAACCAATGCCCGAAATTATTTTTCCCTTTTCATAAATTCCCGGATACCCTCCTGAGGCAAGCGCAATATTGCAGGCAAAAAGATTTTTCCATTTGATTTCTAAACTAGAAATTTTTCCATCAAGACTGGCATCAACGATGTCTAATATATCGGTATCTAAAAGTCTCATATATGTTTGAGTCTCCGGATCGCCAAAGCGCGCATTGAATTCAAAAACCTTCGGACCTTCTTTGGTGAGCATTATTCCTGGATACAATATTCCGACAAAAGGCCTACCTTCCTCCTTCATCCCTAGGATAGCTGGTTTAATTATTTCTTCTTCAATTTGCGTCATCATTTTTTGGTCTACAAAAGGTAATGGCGCGATTGTCCCCATGCCGCCTGTATTCGGTCCGACGTTGCCGTCAAAAATACGTTTATGATCTTGTGATGCCGGAAATATTTTCCAGGATTCTCCATCTGAAATAGCATGGATCGAGATCTCTATACCTGACAAATATTCTTCGATTACAACTTCGTTGCCGGCATTATCAAATATTTTCTCCACAAATATTTTATGAAGCGCCTCTGTCGCTTCTCCTTTAGTCTGTGCGACTGTGACACCTTTGCCGAGGGCAAGTCCGCTTGCTTTAACCACCACGGGCACAGCACCCGTCTCTACATATTTTTTAGCTTTTTCAAAATCAGTAAATATTTCGTATTTCGCAGTAGGTATACCGTGCTTTTTCATAAAGTTTTTAGCATATGCTTTTGACCACTCAAGCTCGCTGGCTGATTTTGTAGGCCCCCAGATTCGCAAACCTGTTTTTTGAAATTCATCGACTATGCCGAGCGCCAACGGATCATCCGGAAGCGCTAGAGTCAAATCAATTTTTTCTTTTTTAGCAAATTCGATCAATTTTGGAATGTCAGTGGCTTTGATATCTATATTTTTTCCTATCTCCGATGTCCCCCCATTTCCGGGCGCAAAAAATATTTCTCCCGCGCGAGGCGATTGTGATACTTTCCAGCCAATAGCGTGTTCCCTTCCGCCGCCGCCGATTATTAAAATTTTTTGTTTTTTCTGTGTCATTTTTTGCATAGTTTTTCCAAAACCTCTACATACAGCTCATTTTCTTTCTTTTTTAATCTTACATAAAGAGATTCTGCATTGTCATCAGCGAGAACTTTTTCAAAAGTCCGGCCCAAAACTGGCCCAAAGTCAAAATCTAAGGTTAAAAAATGAATAGAAGATCCGGCGTAGGTAGCTTTTTGGTCTAAGAAATTTTGAATTGCTTTATTGCCGTACATTCCTTTGTTCCAAAGCGCGTTCGTACTGTCGGGATTTCCTACGCTTCCATCAATTCTGTCGGGAATCAAGCCTGGATGTAAATTCAAAATTTTATTTTGATATTTTTCCACTAGCTGATTGGGGATAATTTTCTTCCAACCACTGAGACAAATGTAATCCGGTGATATTTTATCAATTATAGGCAGAGAGTCTTCTTTATCAGAAACCACTGCTGAAATCTCAGCATTTATTTTTCCTTGATCAATCGCCTCTCTGATTGCTTTGAGATTGGTCTGGGTGCCGCCTTCGTGGACAAGAAGAATTAATCTGGTTTTTCTGGCTTTTTCGGATTTTTTATTTGTTTGGAACGTCATAGCTTACTTCACCTTTACGCTCTTTCAAATCAATAGGATAAACGCCGGTAAAACATGAAGTAGAAATGTGCTCCTTTGGCAGGCCAATAGATTTTATTAATCCGTCGAGTGAAAGATAGTGCAGTGACGTCGCTCCTAAAAATTTGCGGATTTCTTCAGTAGTTTTGTGAGACGCGATCAACTCATTTTGGTTTGGAGTATCCATGCCGTAAAAATCTGGGAAGCGCACCGGCGGCGAAGAGATGAGGAGGTGAACTTCAATAGCCCCCGATTTGAAAAGTGTCTCCACTAATCTCTTGCAAGTATTTCCCCTCACGATCGAATCATCAATGACGGCGATTTTCTTGCCTTTTAAAATTTGCGGCAGGGGGATGAGTTTGAGCGCGACGCTATTTCGGCGAGATTTTTTATCTGGCTCGATGAAAGTTCTGTGCACATAGCGATTTTTCACTAAAGCCATCTCCATCGGAATGCCGGAAATTTCACTATATCCCAAGGCGACCGGAGTGGCTGTGTCCGGCACCGGCACGATGGCATCGACGTTTGCTTTGAATTCTCGAGCGAGAGTTTTACCAAAGTTTTTTCTAACTTCATATATTAATTTACCGTTGAGCACGCTGTCTGGGCGGGCAAAATAAACATATTCAAATACGTCATGCTTTGGATTTGATGGCGCTAATTGAACGCTTTTGATTCCATTCTCGTTTATAACAACCATTTCGCCGGGATTTATTTCTCTGGTAAATGTCGCGCCAATAGTTTTAAGCGCGCACGTTTCTGATGCGACGACGTAACCTTTGTCGAGTCTGCCGAGGGCAAGCGGGCGCATTCCATAGGCATCTCGCACCGCGACGAGAGTATTTTTATCCATCATGACTAATGAAAATGCTCCAGTAATGAGAGGGAAAGCTTTCTCGACGGATTTTTCGAGAGAATTGCCTTCTTTTATATAAAAATCAACTGTGTCGGCGATAAGTTCTGAATCCGAGCGATTTTTTTGCAAAGCTTTTTTTGATGCTAAAAATTTTTCCATTTTTGCCACACTCGGCAAGTTTCCATTGTGAGCCAGAGCAAAGGAGTGAAGAGGGTTGATGACTGGCTGGGCATGATCGAGAGCGCTTCCACCAGAAGTCGAATATCTGTTGTGTCCTATACCTATATGTCCCTTCAGGTCTTCTATATTCTTTTCTGTATACACTTGAGCTACGAGTCCCGCACCTTTGTGGGTGTGAAGCTTCTTGCCATCGCTCGTGGTGATGCCGGAGGCTTCTTGGCCTCGATGTTGCAGAGCAAATAGGCCGAAAAAGGCTAGCCTAGATAAAGGCAAACCTTTGCCGTATATTCCCACGATTCCACATTTTTCCCTTAATTCTTCCATAGTTATATTGCAAAGTATCTTATCGCGTTTTTAAAAATCTGCAGCCCTGGTCCTTCTTTTGAAACTTTTTTGTTTTTATGCCACATCGGATTTTGATGGGCAAACACCCCGCGTTCCGGATGAGGCATCATCCCCAGGACTCGCCCATTATACGCTAAAACGCCCGCAATGTCATAGTCCGAGCCATTTGGATTGTATTCTAGATTTTGAAATTTAAAAATTTCTCCTTTTGCGTACGTGAAAGCTATTTGCTTATTCTTTTTTAATTTCTCATATTCCTTTTTTAAAATAACATAATGCCCTTCTCCGTGCGCGATCGGTAGCGATATTTTTTTAATACCTTTAAGCCACGGGCTGGAATCAGTCACTTTCAGATCAACCCAACGATCAATATATTTTCCATTTTTATTATGAGTCAGCGCTCCGGGTAAAATTCCCAAGTTAGTTATAATTTGGAATCCATTGCAAATGCCTATGACGAGAGTGTCCCGAGATAAAAATTCAGCGAGTTCTTTTGCTAGATGATTTTTAAATTTATTGGCATAAGCTTTTCCACTGCCAGTATCATCGCCATAAGAGAATCCGCCCGGGAAAGCCATAATGTCGTATTCTCGAAGTATTTTTGGTTTTGCGATCAAATCATTGATATGCACTATGTCCGCTATTCCTCCGACTGATTCAAAAGCGAATTTTGTTTCTTCTTCGCAATTCAGTCCATATCCGGACATTATTATAATTTTTGGTTTTTTATTTTTCATTTTTGCGAATTTGAAAATTTATGGTAAATATCGTGCAATTTTTTGACAGTGGTCTCTACCACTTTATTTTTGCCATCTGTGATTATGATTTTATTGTTTTTTGAAACTGTTCCCAGCTTCACACAGAAAATTCCTGCGCATATTTTCTCAAATTCTTTTACATTTTTGGGCGATACCGAAATCAAAATTCTGCCCTGGCTTTCTGAGAACATCTTTAAATCTGCCGAAGCAAGGCTTCTGCAGATTTGGCTTAAAGAAACTTTACAGCCCAGCATTCCTCCGACGCATGCTTTCGCGAGCGCGATTCCCAAACCTCCAGAGGTTACAGAAAGTGAAGAAGCCACTAATTCTTTTTGAATAACTTTTTCCAGTGCCAGATAAGTTTTTAAATTTTTTTCTAAATTTACTTTTGGTACACCAAGTTCGTCATTTGTTTCCCCTAATAAATAAATTACATCCCCACTATTTTTAAATTCCGGCGAAACGGTTTTATTTAAATCAGGCATTACGCTGATTGCAGAAATAAGGAGTGTCGGTGGGATGGATATAGCGATTGGGTTACCCTTGTCATCGTAGCCTTTAAAATCATTGAACATGCTGTCTTTACCAGAAATAAATGGCGTTCCGTAGCCCACAGCATAGTCGTAGCAGGCTTTTACCGCTTCTACGAGCTGATATAGCCGTGTCTTGTCATTCGATGAACACCAACAGAAATTATCTAATATCGCTAGGTGTGAGAGCGTGCCTCCGACGGAAATTATATTTCGAATTGCAGTGTCGAGCGCGCAGGCGGCCATGTGATAAGCGCTGATGTCTCCATATGAAGGATAAGTCGCAGATGATACAACGACTCCTTTATTAGAATTTAAAACTGGTCGGAAAACTTGGGCGTCAGTATTTATTCGGCCCGGGCCGGAGAGAGGTTTTAACACAGAAGACGCTTGCACTTCATGGTCGTATTGCTCGGAGATAAAAGAAAATCCACTGATATTTTTATCAGCAAGGAAATTTTCTAAAACTTTGGTGTAAACCTCATCCCCCGCCTTCCCCTGGAATGGGAAGGAGCTCCCTCTCCTTTCAGGAGAGGGTTGGGGTGAGGTTGCTTCTGTCTTCAAATGATGCTTTGGTAATCCATTATGCAAAAATTCCATGTCTAAATCCATAATTTTTTTGTCTTTATACATCACGACAATTTTCCCAGAATTTGTGAATTCTCCTATCACCGTCGCTTCCACTCCCCTCCTCTCCATCAGTTTTTTAAATGTTTTCCATTTTGTTTTTGGTACAGCCAAGGTCATGCGTTCCTGCGATTCGGAAATCCAAATCTCCCATGGAGCAAGGCCTGGATATTTCAGCGGTACTTTTTCTAAATATACTTTTGCTCCACCACATTCTTTTGCCATTTCTGCGACAGAACAAGACAGTCCTCCGGCGCCGTCGTCGGTAATACTATTATATAAATTCAGATCACGCGCTTCTTTTACTATGGCGTCGCTTAATTTTTTCTGAGTTATTGGGTCGCCTATTTGCACGGCAGTCGCAGGAGAATTTGAATCAAGTGTGACAGAAGAAAAAGTCGCTCCATGAATACCATCAAGTCCGACTCTACCTCCAACCATCACAATATAATCACCTATTTTTGCGCTTTTTTCATGTGAGAGTTTTTTCCTAATTCCCCCAGAGGCGGGTAAATTTCTTGAAATTAAACCTACAGTTCCAGCGAAAACTAAAGGCTTGCCTCTATATCTATCATCATATTTTACAAATCCAGATAAAGTTGGAATTCCGGAACAATTCCCTCCGACATTTATTCCTTTTATCACTCCGTCCATAATTCTTTTAGGCGGAAGCATCTTTTGTTTCATTTCTTTGTCACGAAAAAGCGCCCTGGTGTCTTCCGGTTGGCCAAAACAAAATCCATAAGTATTGGCCACAGGTTTCGCGCCAAGCCCAAAGCCGATTGTATCGCGATTTACCCCGACAATACCTGTAACTGCCCCGCCAAAAGGATCAAGAGCCGAAGGGCTGTTGTGTGTCTCGACTTTGTGCGTGATCAAATAATCATCGTCAAAAATTATTCCGCCAGCATTATCTGAAAAAACAGAAATACAGAAATCTTCTTCTCCTCTTTCTTGTTTTTGTTTGCGTATTAAATTTGTCGCTCCTTTTATATAAGTTTTATATAAACCATCCTTGATATTATCAATCGGGTTGGCAAAAATAGTGTGTTTGCAATGTTCCGACCAAGTCTGAGCCAAAGATTCTAACTCGATATCAGTTGGATTTCTTTTTAATTTGGAAAAATAATCTTTGATCGCAAGCATCGAAGATAGATCAAGGGCTAATGGCCCTCGGCGCAGACCCTTTTCGTCCTTGATACCTTCTCTGCTTATTTTTATGAGCTCTTCTTCGGAAACGGAAAGCGTTACCTCTGTCACCGGAACATTCTTTTTCAAGATTACTTTTTGGATTTTATTCGGCAGATTTATTTTTTTGCTTTTTATGGGTGAAATATATGCCCTCTCTATCAGAGGATTGTATAAAGTGAGAGCAATTTTTTCCACTTCTTCTTTTTTATTTTCTTTCAGAAAGAAAATTTTTGAAGTATAGACATGGAAATCAGCATTTTTCCCAAAATGAAACATGTCTGTCGCCATTTCTTTTACTGTATGACCGATATTATCAGTCACCCCTGGCAAAAATCCTATCTCAATCGCATGAGAAAAACCGCTTATTTTTGGAGACTCATTTATATAATAATTTTCTAAAATTGGATTAGAGAGCGCTTCAGCTAGTTTGGTAAGCTCTTTTTTGGATAATTTAGAATCAATAAGATATGAATCTGCCTTAGTGTTCCCTGCCTTTCCCATTACGTATATCCGCAAGATCATACGGACATACTACAATAATTCTCAATATTTTACCATGACAAGATAATTTGAATTCCGATCCGACAACTTCTCTAACGGTTTAAAACCCAAGCTTTCCGCGAGCCTCTCACTAGCAATATTTTTTATGTTGATTCCAGCCCAAAGTTTAATGTGGGGAACATTTTTTAAATATATCTTCATTGCGAATATCACAAATTCCCTAACTAGTCCTTTTCCTCGAAAATTGGGATAGCAACGGTATGAGATAGTATGCCAATTGTCATTATTTAACAAACTCTCATCCTCCATCAACTCCTTCTTTTCTAGATACTTGATAGATTTTCGACCCAATGGTTTTGGTCCGAACCACACTATGGCAGCTAAAGTATTAGTGTTTGTGTGGACAAGAATAAAAGGAGTACGTTCTTTTTTATACCAATTTTTATACGATCCTAGGCCAAATCTTTTTAAGTCCGAAGTATTTTTTTGAAGTTCTATATCGTTTTCATCTATCGATAGTTTTTTAAGTTGTTCTATCATTTTTTTATCTAGACCGACGATGATAAAAAATTTTTCTTTGTCTTTACTGAAAGCTTCGCCTATTTTTATGGTCCGATAAATCGGTAAAGGAAATAAAAATTTTTGATAACTTAAATCAGAATTAATTTCCATAAAAGCTACAAGTTTTGAAGTTTATTAAACCACTCTTGCATTCTTTCTCTATCTTTTTTTGCTTTTTTTTCGTATCCTTCTTTTTCACTTATTTCGGGAATATAAGATGGAAATACTTTCAATTGAAGGCCTTTATTTGGATCAAAATATTGAGCTACTGGAATTATACGAATTCCTAACTTTGAAGCGATTACGTAACCCCCTGTTTTAAAAGGATCGAGATCATATGGCCCAAGTCCGCTATATTTTCCACTTGTTCCTCCTTCAGGATAATTAACAATTCCGGTGTTTGGACGAGCAATTAAAGCATTTTTTGTTTGTTCCAGTAAAGCTTCTGTTCTATTAATATTTTGTATATTTGGCGGAGGAACATGTATAAAACCTGATTCACGATGAATTTCTCCGAAGATGTCTGGGAAATCGTCAGAAACATAAGAAAGGTTATCCCCAATTGCTTCTGCAACAGGGCTTAAGCCGGCAAAATACATCGGTGAAGGATACATGAAATTATAATTTGATATATCTATCCCTAGTTCTTTTTTAGGATCAATGCCCGCTAGTTTGTACAAACCCAAATGATTGGTCATTATTAAAACTGGACTTCCTTTTGGGATTTCTGCCAAAAATTCAGAGCCTTCTACAATTTCAGTTTTTAATAGAATTGAAATTTCCTTTAATACATCTTGCGTTTTTTTATAAACAAAAGCAGGATTTTTGTTTATAATTATTTCTCGCAAATAACTTATTTGTAAGGTCCGTATTTTCTCCACCATGTTCTTAGCCCATGTTTCTCGAAATAATTGATTTTTTATTTTATCCGTAATGGCTGTTTCTTTCGGATCTTCTTTTCGGGGCTTTTTTTGGATTATTGCATCACGATATTCTGGTGTTTGGTTTTCCATTTATTTTATTTAATTTCTAATTTATCTATCTTACTCTACTGTCACGCTTTTTGCTAGATTTCTCGGCTTATCGACATCATTGCCGCGTTCGGTCGCTATGTAATACGCAAAAAGTTGCATCGGGATAAAAGCTAAAATCGGGGTTAGCATTTCTAGGGTTTCAGGGATATAAATCACATCATCAGCGATATTTTTCATTTCTTTGTTTCCGACGGTTGTCAACGCTATCACTTTCCCTCCCCTCGCTTTTATTTCTTCGATGCATGTTTTACTTTTTTCATACATGCTGTCTTTGGGCGCAATGACGAGC
>MFVE01000007.1:9421-17325 GCA_001785985.1 Candidatus Nomurabacteria bacterium RIFCSPLOWO2_01_FULL_42_17 | reverse complement strand
CCGTGGCGCTTGCAGGCCCCTCTGGGTTAGAAGCACTCGCTTTATCTGGTATGCTTGATGTGTGAAAGCACGGTATTTGCAGATATTTGCCTGGACAATCAGTATACTTGCGGTGGTTTTAGCGGTTGTGGCTTGGGGTCAAGACAACAGATGGCAATTGACGGGTCTGAGCTTTTATCAAGTATTTCCGGTGTTTGGTTTGTTAGCTTTCAGCCTGATGTGGGCGCATTATGCCATGTCTGCTCTACGCCAGTACCTAAAGCTGGACACTACGGTCCTGAGAAATTATTTTGAAATAACCAGTCTGATGGTACTAGCCGCAATCCTGCTGCATCCGGGGCTTCTGGCATGGCAGTTGTGGCGGGACGGCTTGGGTTTGCCGCCGGGCAGCGAGATAAATTATGTGTCACCTTCCATGGGTATATATGTGGTGATTGCTATGGTCAGCCTGCTGATATTTCTGGCATACGAATTGCGTCGAATGTACGGTAATCGTCCTTGGTGGAAATACGTCCAATACGCTAGCGACGTCGCCATATTTTTGATACTCATCCACTCGCTCAAACTAGGCAGTCAGCTACAAGTAGGCTGGCTCCGCCCCATTTGGTATTTTTATGGCATTACCCTAGCAATCTCGTTAGCCTACACTTATCTCCTAAAGTATCAAAACCGCCAAAAAACAGTTGTAAAATAACCGTTAACGTGATATAATACCCTTATGTCAGAAAATCTATCTAACCCGCGATTATTTCCAGAAGCACCTAAACCTGTTGTTGAGGTAAATACTGAAGCAATTGCAGCCAATGCTCCGTCAAATCCATATGCCGCGCAAGAGGCTCGTCGTGATGCTATTGTTGAACTTCGCGGCGAAGACTTACAAGCCGATCAAATCGGTAAACCTGTACCTCTCAACACTCCACCTTTAGTTGAAGTTGTGCGTCGTCCCTTTGAAATGCCAGGGCAAAATCGTGGTCGTAGCAATTCAGAACAAATTACACGCGAGAAGATGCTAAAAGGCATGAGCCCCCAAGATATTGAGAGACAGGCTCGTATAAATCGTAGTGGTGCAACTGTGGCACGTTTAGCTTTGAAAGATGCTACAGACAAGTCAGCTAAGGAATAATTATGCCTCCACGATCTATTAAACATAGTGAAGCTAGGCCTGGACCAGGCCAGATGGCTTTTCCTGATGTTGGAGAAGTGCCGATTATACATGATCTTGATAGACAGAATGTGTTTGCTCAAGTTGCAATGCCAGAATATTGGGGTATGGAT
Organism: Candidatus Nomurabacteria bacterium RIFCSPLOWO2_01_FULL_42_17; assembly: GCA_001785985.1. Lineage (GTDB taxonomy): Bacteria > Patescibacteriota > Minisyncoccia > Phycocordibacterales > UBA9973 > UBA9973. The sequence goes on along the minus strand of MFVE01000007.1, from coordinate 16,050 downwards.
CTGGAACAATATGCAGGCCTAGAAAGCCGTGCAATAAGCGCTGCGACCACTAATAGATTGAGAAGTTCGCTGATAGGCCTACCCAGAAATAGTAAAGGATTTGTGGTTGGTTATGTGGCTAATCCTCAAATGGACCGTAGCCCCACGTATATTGCGCTGACGCCTACGGAATTTCCGCTAGTTAGGGGTAGTATACAGAGCCTAGGGGAAACAACCGTTGCCAAAGTACTAAAATCTCGTCCCGATAAAACTGATTTTGACAATAACAACGCCGCCGCGCAGAGAGGCGGTGTTCACGCAGTTGAAGGGAAAAAAATTGCTATAGAAAGGTATGCTAATACCGTACTTGGCCCAAACCATACACGTCTTGCCCGTTATATAGAATCGGCTTCCAACCCAGGTCTTCAACGGCGCAAAGAAATCAGTGTCAGAGAAGACGTTTCGTGGATACTGAATAATATATTTGGCGATATGCTTCTGGCTATACGTCACGTCCGTCAGTGGCGCCCTGAACAAGCTGAATTAGCCAAAAAAGCCGTTGAATACCGGCTATTTCTGGACAGAGACCACAATCGACATCTTCGGAATTGGCGTGAAATGTTAAGCTTAGCTTTATCTTATAACAGCCACAAGCTGGCTTTGTTTAACGATAAAATTGCTCAGGCTGATTATTATATCCAAACTCACACTCCTGAAGAAACTGACGTAGAATAAGTTAATGAGTTTTTTGGACAAGTTGCCAAAGCCTTTTTTTGTTTTGGCGCCCATGGATGATGTGACCGATACAGTGTTCCGGCAGGTTATTGCTGGGACGGCGCCACCTGACGTGTATTTTACGGAGTTTGTGAATGTTGACGCGTTGCAGAGCAAGGGCAGGGAGGCCACGCTCCCGCGTTTGCAGTTTACTGATGTAGAACGCCCTATCATTGCACAACTTTGGGGCAAGGACCCCGATAATTTTCGCAAAACTGCTCAGGAACTTGTGGAGATGGGGTTTGACGGGGTAGATATAAACTTTGGCTGTCCAGACAAAAACGTGGTGCGCAATGGCGCCTGCTCGGCCTTTATATTGCCGGCCAACAGAGAAGCGGCAGGGGAGATTATCCAAGCCGTCAGGGAAGGAGCGGGCGAGCACTTCCCTGTCAGCGTCAAAACTCGGCTGGGTTTCAGCGACATTGACTATACTTGGCACGAATTCTTGCTAAATCAAAAACTTAACATGTTAAGTATTCACGGCAGGACCAAAAAACAAATGAGCAAAGTCCCTGCAAACTGGGAGGCCATAGGTGAGATTAGGAAGCTGCGGGACAAACTCTCCCCCACTACTTTGATTGTTGGCAATGGCGACGTGCTAAACTTAAAAGATGGAAAACTAAAGGCAGATACATACAAACTGGACGGGATCATGATTGGCCGTGGTATCTTCCATGACCCATATATATTCGCGGCTGACAGCCCATGGGGAACTATGGGAAAGGCGGAGAAAATGTCCTTGTATGCTAAGCATGTGGAGCTGTTTGCCAAAACCTGGTCAAACGGCGAACGCAAGACTATAACCCTAAACAAATTCTGCAAAATCTACATAAACGGTTTCGACGGCGCCAAGGAACTCCGCGAACAACTAATGCAGGCAAAATCAGCCGAAGAACTTCTCGGCTTGTTACGGTAATCTGATATACTCATCTCTGTTAGTATTTTTGCTGACCGTCGTATGTGACGCGGGGGCGTAGCTCATCGGTTAGAGCAGGCGGCTCATAACCACTTGGTAGTAGGTTCGATTCCTACCGCCCCCACCAAATTTGCAATTAGTTGGTATAATGATGATAGTGGTACAAAAAATAAAAAAAATCATCAAAAATCCTATCTGGGGACAGCTGCGCGATGTGCGTATGCTGGGGTTTATGGTGTTTGGTGTACTGACTTTGCTGGCTAGCTGGAGCGGAGTTAATGTCATAGAGACTAACTTTGTGCTGCAAAAACAGATAGCGCAACTGGATCAGCAAAACCAGCTGAACCAGCTGAGCAATTCCAACCTGAAGCTGAGAAATGAATATTACAATACCGATACCTATCTGGAATTAACCGCCCGTAAGCAGTTTGGCATGGGCGCAGCTGGCGAAAAACTACTATTAGTTCCAAAAAGCGTTGCTCTGGCTCATGCCAAGGAGCTACCTAAAACCGAAACATCCCCAAAAACAAATGATTTAAAAGACCTGCCTCAGTATCAGAAAAACTTTCAGGCGTGGATGAGCTTTTTGTTCCACCGCGACAGCTAGGTTGCTAAGAATCGAGCTAAAGATTATTATTGAAGTATGCCAGAAGGGTTCCCACAAGCAGAAACAGCGAATAGAACATCGCTTTTCGAACAATACGCAGATTTAGAAGTGACCATCAAGGGGATTACTGGAAAAATGGGAAATTTGATTGCTTTGTGCCCAGTGCCAGTAAGCGAGATGGACCCACAGAAAAAAGAAGAATGGACCGCTGATATTCTAGTTGAGGCCGGAGTTACTATACCTGAGGAACATATAACCGAAACACTCGCTGAATATTTAGCTAAAAAAAAATAGAAAAAATAGAAAAAATAGAAACAGAGTCCATTACCCCTGAAATTGCCGAAAAAATTTATAAAAAAACAGAGGCGGAAGCCAAATCAATAATTAGTAATAAAATTGAAGAACAATCTATTGTTAACAAACAGGTAGTAGTGCCTAATATCTCTGAGAAGATAATTGATACTTTTGAACGGCAGCAGGTAATTGCTAGGGCTGAAATTGTGCATCGGAGCTTATTGCCAAACAATGACAAACAAACTCCTGAACCTTTAACTCCGAAAATTCAACAAACAATTGAGCCAATGCCCAAGCCGTTAAATATTAAAAACACCGTTAGTCCCGTTATAAAAAATCAAGACGTTAACTTGCTGCCAATTATCCCACTTGCAGAAGTATTTGCAGAACCTGAGATACCAAAAACAGAGGCAATTTTACCCAATATTACTGAGATTGGTGAGGCAATACCAATTAATTTCGAAGAACCAACTGAGATAACAGAATCTGAATTTGCTGAAGTGCCTGAACCGGAAGAAGCCCTGTATGAAATAATTTCACGAGTAGATACGGGTGAAGCAATTGAAACTGAAATTAATTCGGACATTGTAGCCTCGCCAGCAGTACTACTGGCTGAATTGCCTTTTGTGTTGGAGTTGTCGCTACCGCAAAGCGCAGTGCATGAATTAGATACAGTGGAGTCTGAGGAAATAGTAGAGCCTGTGCCAGCAATTAGCGAGCAGATTACCGAGTATATTCAGGCACTGGAGCCAGCACAGGCCGAGGAAGCCGAGGCAATACTGAAAGTCATGATGGAAAAAATTCAGTCATTGCTAGAAATTGTTCCAGAAACTCAGGACAGACAAGAAAGTGAAGCCATAGAACAAGAGCTGGAGGTATTGTGTACGCGTATGCTGGTTTGTATGGGCATAGAACCGAGTGCCAAAAACGTCAGCCAGCTGATACGCAATCTAATGCTAGAAATCCAGACTCAAATGGCAGACAAAACAATTATTGATGAGGGGACTCATGAGAAAAAGCCGGCCATGTCTCAGCTTTTGGACGAGCTTAGTGATATGTTGAAGCCTCCAGTTTTGCTTGGTAAATACGCTTTGCAGCTGGCAACAAATTAAATCTGGGAATCATATGAAAGCAGCGCAGATAAATAGCTATGGTAGTGAAGATGTTTTGCAGTTATCAGCTGACGCCCCAAAACCAGTGGCAGGTGCAGGCGAAGTGCTGGTGGAGGTATATGCGGCAGGGGTGAACCCATTTGACATCAAAGTGCGGGAAGGCAAGCTGCAAGAGGTCAAGCAATTGCAGTTCCCTGCTACGCTTGGCGGCGACTTGGCTGGTATTGTCTCTGAAATTGGAGAAGGTGTAATGGAGTTCAAGGTAGGCGACGCGGTATTCGGGCAGGCCAACGCGCTAGGTGGCCAGGGCTCATATGCCGAATTTACGACGCTGAAAGCTGAGGCACTGGCTCCTAAACCCAATAGTTTAGATTTTATTAATGCCGCAGGCGCACCGCTGGTTGGAGTCAGTGCGTATCAAGCACTGGTAGACCACGCTGGCTTAAAAAAAGGACAAAAAATACTGATTCATGGCGGGGCAGGTGGGATAGGAACGTTTGCTATCCAGCTGGCTAAACATTTGGGCGCATATGTAGCCACTACTGCATCAGCGGGTGATGCGGAATATGTAAAAAATTTGGGTGCGGATGAAGTAATAGATTACAAAACTCAAGCGTTCGAGAAGTTAATCAAAGATTACGATGTAGTTTACGATACAGTTGGGGGCGAAACATTCGTGCGGTCGCATGAGGTGCTAAAACAAGGCGGGATTTTGGTAACTATGGCAGGCAAACCGGACGATGAATTAGCCAAACAATACAGCATTAAAGTCATTGGCCAAGTAACCAAAGTAATCAACGAGAAACTAGCCAAACTGGCAGAATTGTTAGACAAAGGCGTGGTAAAAGTAAATATAGACAAAGTTTTCCCGCTGGACCAAGCAGGTGAGGCTCAAGCCTATCTGAAAGCAGGCCAGCACCGCGGCAAAGTGGTCCTAAAAATTAAATAAGTAGAGTTTTTATAATAGGGCATATTCTTTTAGTGCAAACTTTGGGTTACCGGAAATTACTTCCCCTGTGGGGATGATTCGGCCCCGTATTTTACTATCATTTGGCAAGCCGCTTAGAAGCAAATACCCCTGCCAACGGCCTCTGCCGACTTCTAACTCCAGATGAGTTTGATCATGCAGGTATAGTTCATTGTCAACATTGTACAAACGATAATGGCCTAGGCTTAGCACCGAGTCGGTCTTGTGAAAATTATGTGAAGTCACTAGAATTTCGCCAATATTTGGCGGCTCCACCCATGCGTACACATCATCATCCAAATATAGAATCTTAGTGTGATGTTTGGTTTCAATGAGCCTATACAGGCCAGTTCTATCCAGACTGATCATGGTATATATCCTTCCCATTTGCGTGCTCTAGACTGCGTGATTCAATGTATTCAACAAAAATATTGGCTGATTTGTAGTTCAATGTCTGCAATTCGTAGTCTTTAACACGCGTGTGTAAGGTGACAGTGCAGCCAAATCCCGCTCGGCTCAATTTAACCCCGCTGACTACGTAATAATTAACTTCATCTTCATTGATAAATAATGGTTTTTTATCCAAAAAGATTATTCGTCTATCAGTTGCGACTAACATTGCGAAGCCGTCTTTGTGATGCCCATAAATTGCACCGCCGAGATGTTCGTCGGGGTGGATGATAGAAGGCAAGTAACGGCTTTCGGACCGCGTCAAACTGAACTTCGAGAGTCCTAAGTCCTTGAGTTCCTTCATAACCCTGTCTTTGTGGCTAATAGGAATCGTAAGCTTGGGTGGCAACGACCTAGCAGTAGGATGGTTGATAAACAAGCTTCTTTTTAGATAGTTGGAAGTGGGTAGTAGGTACATTTATGATTCCTCCTACATTCATTAAAACAGTCTTCGGTATTCTTTACCTTGACTTGAGTTACCTTTGTACAGTGATTATGCACACACCAACTTCTTGAGTTGGTGCAATAATCAGAGTGCGCCTTCCCGCGTTATTTTATTTTCTAGCTCGTCCAGATGCTTTATCAGGATGCCTTTACTGTGGATGTCGATTATACCTTCGGTTTTAAGTTTATGTATTTCACGGCTGACAGTTTCACGGCTTAAACCTGCCCGCGCGCCCAAATCTTTTTCATTAATATCAAGCAAACAACTTTTCCCATCTTGAATTTTGCCAAAACGCTTGGCCTCTATAATCAATTCATAAATCAGCCGGCTTCTGGCTCCCCCTCCCATAAGTTGAACCACGCGTCCTAGCACTCCATCCACTCCACGGTAAACCCGACTTAATAGGTCAAACATGACATCGGGATTTGCTTTGATAAAGGCGATTACTTCGTCAGCTGGCGCTTGGCGGATTTCTATATTGGTCTCGGCTTCGTAAATGTATGGGTTGGGAGTTTTGTTGATTGCTAGCGACATCGGGAAAAAAGCTGGCGGTTTGTAAATATTCAGAATGATTTCATCACCGCGATATGTAACGTCGTATTGTTTAGCTGTGCCATTAACCAGATGGTAAATATAACTTGCCTCGTCGCCGTTTAGGATCAGAACTTGCCCTTTTGTGTATTTCCGTAATCTGTATTGGGCAAAAAAGTCCTCAATCTTTTGTGTAACGGCTTCAGTCATAGCTTAATCCTTGTCAGAACTACCACTATACCCCTTATTGCGGAGGTTTTATAGGGGTTAGTTTAGTTGGCGCAAAAACAATCGTGGTCTAATATGCCTGAAACGTATTGAGCGCGCGCCACTGCTTTTTGCTGTCAGCGGATACCATCCCCCCATTACAAAGAGTTTTGGGTTCTAGAACGTTGCTAGTTCGCTGTCTAGCTGGCTGGCATCGGTATTGTTGCTGCCGCCGGGGTCTGTTTGATCTAGCACGGCGTTGGCTTTGTCTAGGTCGCCAGTAGAGCTAATGGTTGGTGCTGACTTGACGTCGTTAGCGGTTGCTGACTCATCGGCAGCCTGCTGGC
>MFVE01000007.1:9208-9393 GCA_001785985.1 Candidatus Nomurabacteria bacterium RIFCSPLOWO2_01_FULL_42_17 | reverse complement strand
CTGTTGGCGGTTATAGACGCTGTAGCCAACAAAACCTAGCGCCGCCACAACGACAAGTACGATAATTAACTCAACTGGCGAGAAACCTGCTTGGTTTGCGCGTAATTTCATTGGTTTGCTCCATTCTCTGATGATGACGTTGTGCCTTGGACGGACTTGACGCCAACTACCAAGTTCTTAACAGC
>MFVE01000007.1:9019-9174 GCA_001785985.1 Candidatus Nomurabacteria bacterium RIFCSPLOWO2_01_FULL_42_17 | reverse complement strand
TTTAAGCTGTCCTTGAAAACAGTAACAGCGCCCTTGGGGTCTGTGCCATCGCACTGAAATGTCACGCTACCGGCCTTTACGGCGTCAACGGCTGTCTGTGCATCCGTTTTCTTGGCGGTTACTTCGGCTACTAGCGCATCATAGTTGCTGAGCGT
>MFVE01000007.1:7031-8957 GCA_001785985.1 Candidatus Nomurabacteria bacterium RIFCSPLOWO2_01_FULL_42_17 | reverse complement strand
GTTTGGTGCCTCTGTCAGCTAGTCGGGCCATTATGTTGTTGATGGCTTTTTCACGGTTTTGGCAGGCCTTCAGTTTGGCGTCTGCTAGTCGGGTTTGGGCGGCATCTTTGCGTTCTTGGGCGGTTTGCTGGGTGGTCGTCTGGGCTTCTTCGGCCCGAGCGTTTGGCGCGGCTACCGCTACGCCTCCCACCATTGCCACGCTAAATACGGTGACAACAGCAATAGCCCACCTAGAGTGGGTAAAATTTCTCATAGATGTCTTTCCTTGTTTAGATTGCATAACCGTGATTCAAGCTTAAGCCTACAACCTTGTATAGTCAATATCTGCTACAGCTTGAGATTATGGCTAAATAATATGTATTTATGGTCTAGTGGTTTTGTGTGGTGTGCGTATTGATAAGTTCTTCGATGTCTTTTTCGTAGTACCTTCTGTGCCCGCCCAATGTTTTTGTGCAGCTTAGCCAGCCCAGCTTGGCCCATCTGGTTACAGTCTTGGGGTTTACTCTAAATATTTCCGCAACCTCGCGGGGCGTTAGCAATCTTCCCTTTAATGCAAATTCATCGATTAAATTATTGTTTTCATGTATGTTGTTTGAATTATCACCATTGCTGGCAAGATCGGCATCAGTGGGCTGGGGAAGCTGTGCTATTTCCTCAACTATTGCATTAATCGCAGGCTCCACAGGCAAATATTCTGCGGGCAAAATAGGCTGCGTTTCTTCAATATAATCGGCTCCACCTTTGTCAGGGTATGTTTCATTCATGTTGACAAAATAGCATATTATTAATTAGTACGCAAATATTGATGTGCGGAAGGTGTCTGCCAGAAAACACAACTCAGGACAAGGTTGGCTACAAGGGAAGCCTTATTCTAATGGTCAGGAGTAACTTCCAGTACAGCTTAAAAAATCTTCGTCATTCCTCTCCTTTTAATAACTTCTATTTTAAGAGATTTAGTGGGGATGTACTCCCGAGCGTATAATTCAAACAATGGTTATTGAGTCAAACATATCGAGCACAAACAACATGCATGAAGGCCATGAACACGCTGAGCATTCAGGGCACGATAAACACGCTGGGCATTCGGTAGCTATGTTTCGTGATAAGTTTAGGACGACTCTTTTATTGACAATTCCTGTGCTGGCTTATTCGGAACATATACAGGCGTGGCTACGCTTTACGCCACCAAGTTTCCCAGGATCAAATCTTGTACCATTTATTCTGAGCACGGTTATCTTCTTTTATGGCGGCTTAGTTTTTATTAGAGGCGCCTTGAGCGAGCTAAGGGACAGGCGCCCAGGTATGATGACGTTGATTAGCCTGGCTATTTCGGTGGCTTATGTTTATAGCGTAGCGGTGCAGTTTGGTTTACCCGGCGAGGCGTTCTTCTGGGAGCTGGCAACGCTTGTGACCATAATGCTTTTGGGCCATTGGCTGGAAATGGCATCTGTTGCCAAGGCCGAAAGTGCTCTGGATGCTATCAAGCAGCTATTACCAGACAAAGCCGAAAAGCTTGTTAATGGCCAGCCACGCAAGGTTCTTGTTAGTGAGCTTAAGGTTAATGATCTTATTCTGGTTCGTCCCGGTACAAGTATTCCTACCGACGGGGAAATTACAGAGGGCAAATCGTCTGTAAATGAGGCAGCCATAACGGGTGAATCCAAACCAACAAGCAAGGCCGTTGGTGATGAAGTAATCGCCGGAACAATTAACCAGGACGGAGCTTTGACAATAAAGGTGACCAAACTGGGCGAGGACACGGCTCTGGCTGGGATTATGCGTTTAGTAGCTGATGCCCAGGCGTCTAAATCCAATGTGCAGATTTTGGCGGACAAGGCGGCGTTTGTGCTGACCATTGTTGCCATCATTTCAGGTATAGCTACCTTTATCTTTTGGTTTATAACCAAAGACGCAAGCTTTGCGCTG
>MFVE01000007.1:1029-7016 GCA_001785985.1 Candidatus Nomurabacteria bacterium RIFCSPLOWO2_01_FULL_42_17 | reverse complement strand
TATCTTTTGGTTTATAACCAAAGACGCAAGCTTTGCGCTGGAACGGTCCGTAACGGTCCTAATCATTGCTTGTCCTCACGCGCTTGGTTTAGCTATACCGCTGGTCGTGGCTATTTCTACCGCTTTATCGGCACGGAACGGATTACTTGTAAGGCATCGCTTGGCTTTGGAGTCAGCGCGTAATCTTGACTGGGTATTGTTTGACAAAACCGGCACGTTGACCCGTGGCGAGCATGGTGTAACGGACGTATGGGCAGCAAAAGGTTATAAAACGGACGACATTCTTCACCTAACGGCTAGTTTGGAGCAGAACAGTGAGCATATAGTTGGCAAAGGTATTGTCAAAAAGGCTCAGGACGATCACGTGCAACTGGATAGGGTTGAGGAATTTACGGCTCTGCCGGGGTTGGGCGTAAGGGGGAAGCTGCACGGAAAAGATATGTTTACAGCCGCAAGCTACCGTTATATAACAGAAAACAATCTCATAGTTCCAAGTGAGATTGAGCAATACAGCAAGCAATCTGCCAAAGAGGGGAAAACAGAAGTATATCTGATCAACGAAGGCAATGAAGTCATCGGTGCGATTGCCCTGGCCGACATAATCCGTGATGAGTCCAAACAAACAATCTTGGCGTTAAAAAGCCTTGGCATAAAAACAGCAATGATTACGGGTGACTCCAAGGACGTGGCAGACTACGTTGCCAAACAGCTTGGCCTGGACCAATATTTTGCCGAAGTTCATCCCCAGAACAAAGCCGCCAAGGTGAAAGAACTGCAAGCAAACGGCGAAAAAGTGGCAATGGTAGGCGATGGCATTAATGACGCGCCGGCACTTACGCAGGCTGATATCGGGATCGCCATTGGCGCGGGCACAGACGTTGCTATCAAATCCGCGGACATTATTCTGGTTAAAAGTGATCCAAAAGATGTGGTCAAAATCATACAGTTATCTAAAGCGACATATAGAAAGATGACTCAAAACCTAGCCTGGGCAACCGGCTACAACGTACTGGCCATACCACTGGCAGCGGGCGTAGCGTACAGCGCTGGTATATTACTTGCCCCGGCGCTGGGAGCGGTACTGATGTCATTATCCACAGTCGTAGTAGCCATCAATGCCCAATTGCTCCGCAAAACCACCCTGTAATTTATCAAAAAAGCTCAATCTACAATTAGCAAGCATGAGCAAAATCTAGTAGGTTATGTATCAGATGAAATTTGTAGCCGGGTAATGCCATACACTTTTCTGTATCTTTTATGGCGGCTAAACATTTTTAATGGCCATACCGCGTTAGTACCTTCGTAAGGCGTGGAGTGCAATAGCAAATGGTCGCTTGACTGGTCTTTTTCGCCTGTAAATATAGCCGCGTGTTTTACCGGCGACTCTGACCAATTTGTTAGGCGGCCGTTTTTGTAGCGGGGCACAAAATCTTCTATCTCGACAGTTGGGCTGGCCAAACCCAGCCAGACCAGGTCCCCTGCCTGCATATTTTCCAGTCCACCGACTTCTGTGAAATGCTCCCTGTCATAGTAAAGCTCCAGACAAAAAAGTTCAGCAGGAAGCTCATAGTCAAAAAGGTCCCTAAGCGCGAGGTGGGCCAGCGAAATGCAGTTGATACCGTCACGCAAGGCATCCTCACGGCTGCGAACTACATCAGGCCCTTGGGTAAACCTGTACACATATTGCGGGTCAATATATGTTTCTAATAATTTATTCATAACTACTCCTTGGTTAAGCGGGAAAATAAAAAACTACCCAGAGGGCAGTCATACAAATCAAATCAACACTACTCTCTGGATAGACCGGAGGGGTGGTCAATAAAGCCAGACCAAGTACAAAGACGTTTGTTGTGAAGCATAATGAAGCAACTATAGCACAAATTTTTCTTGGTAGCGGGGGCAGGGCATACGCACATTAATCTGTGCGCCGAGTTTACTAGGGCAACAGACTAATGACCGTAAAAAGATTTTGATTATATATTCTTTAAGAGGATGGGTTACTTGAAATAAAGTAGAAAGTATGTTATTAATTATCCATTATGACAAGATTTCGTCAGGATTTAGATCGAGCAATTGAGAGAGAAAAGCAACAAGAAGCTCATAGACATCAACAGGCCATAGAAAGGCGTCGGATAGAATGCGAGAGATCACAGAGTGAGGAAGTTTTAGAAAAAAGTGCAGTTTCAGCATGGAAACCAATTCTTGCAACAATGGGACAACTTGCAATTGAATCTGCAGATTATTTAGTGGAGAGCCATGCCAGTCCAAACTCTACGATTCATGTAGTTAGACGCAAACGCGAAGCTGGATTTTTTATTGCCGAAAAGACATTTACAACCCCCATGCCTTCATGGATAATCAGCAAACAAACAAGTACGCATTCTGATGGTGATGGCTATCAAATGCGATCTTGGGAAGAAACTAAAGGTAAAGCAATGGGCGTAGATGGAAATTTGTATAGATTTTCGGACTGTTTAGTGTGGTTTAAAAATAGAAAGTTCTGTAGCGAGGGGCCACTTAACAATAGTGCAGATATGCCAAGTGCTAATGTGCAAGAACTACTTGTAAGTTTCCCGGAATCTTCCAGTGCTTATGTTGATACACATAAGCCATCTGAAACAGAAACTGAACAGATGATCGAAGCTTGGAAGGGCGCACTCAGTAACTTTGTCGTTAAGACGGTTATGAATCAATAAATTTATTGATTTCTATATTTCGGTGAACGTTTTTTGATAGGGCAGGACAGTGGACTTCGTCCTTTTCCATTCCGGCGTGTTCGGAATTATGAAACTAAACAGAGATTCTAGTTATTCTGTAAATTGCCTATCTGTTACAGGTACGGCCCGTAAAACCCTGTAAACTCTGTAAAACGCCATGAGTTTAATAACCAGCAGCTACAGCTGCTTTCTCAACCCACTCACCAAGGTTTTGTGCACCATTGTTCTTATTCCACCGATAGGTAGGGTAGCCTGATGGTAGAGGATTTGGTCCAAGATCTTCTGTATTACCGTTCTGATCCTTGATTCCTCCAATATAAACGCCAATTAATCCGCGTCCGTCTTCAATCGTTCTATTTATCTCATATTTAACCCAACGGCGTTTGTACGTTTCAGCACCGATTAAAACTACAGTAACTGAAGTTCCTTTTAACTGATCATTAATCCAATTTTTAATAGCCTCGTCACCGCCCAACTTAATTTTCTCCCATGTTGCTTTATCATAGAACGGCGTCTTATCGAATTTGGCAATTGAACCTGATTGTCGAACATTCTGCACTCGCCAGGAATCCCTAGCGTAGTGGAAACTGAAAAATATTTTTCTGGCCATTAACTTATCTCCTTAGAGTTATTAATAAAATTCCTAGTAGCATTGCGCCGTAAGGTAGCGCTTCTACGAGTGCAAACGCACACTTCAGCCACGAACTTGACTTATCACAATCAGATTTACGAGGCTTAAGTGACAAATCATCCGCTTTTTCTTTGGCAACACGTTCATACATATTTCGAAATAGCCGTTCTTTTGATAGGTAGTACGAATCAAGTAGCCAAAAAAGCAATACAACACCAGCACTTATTAAAAGTATGTCGTCTTTACTCCCACGACTGAGCGCCGACAATCCGGCAAGTAGTACTATTGCCCAAGATTTGCACTGAAATGAATTTCGAGCTTGGCGTGCGACAATTGCCTGAATAAATTCCAGATGCTTTAATTGCTTAGCTTCACTCATTTTGACCTCCATGTATATCTGTAACCTGGGGGAGCAGGAGGTTTTGGTGGCCGCGGTAGTTGAGGAGGTCTGGGAGGTCGCGGCGCTTGTGGTGCGCGTGGTACGCGAGGGGGCTTTGGTGGTACAAGGGGTCCATTAGGATCCGGTCCTAGATGCCAACTCATTGCTAATGCCTCATGTCTTTCGGTGGATTCGGATCATTTGCAGGTGCAATTGTGTCACGATCACGGATTTCTCCATTAGGTCGATGAATGGTAATTTCGCCACCACCACCGCGCGCAGCTGATTCTTTCGCTGCCCGTTCAGCTTCAGCCTGAGTAGGTGTAATGCCTGATGCTCGATCGGCTCCAGGCAACTTATACTGCCAGTCGCCGTCCGACCGCTTTGTTATGTGATAATCCTTTTTCCCCATCTGTGATACCCTCACTTTCTTGTAATTATTGATGGTTAGTGTGTATTTCGAACCGCTAGGACTTTCCCCACCCGAGCAGTCTTTATGGCTCTTGAGAATAAGTGTCTCACACATGAAACAGTTTTTCAAGAAAAAGTTTGCTATACTTATATGAAACGGGAGTCGACATGGAAGAGCTAGGATTAAGAGTTAAACAAAGGCGTGGTGCTATGGGAATTCGTGAGGCTGCACAAGAAGCCGGAGTAAGCCCTGCTACACTCTCTCGGGTAGAAGGTGGTAAGCAACCGGACCTGTCTACATTTGAGAAATTATGTAAATGGTTAGACGTTGACCCCAATACTTTACTGGGTGTTAAGAAATCTTCTCCTGCTAAGAACCTTGAATTCGGAGATGCAACTGGTCAGGTTTTTGCTCATTTTCGCGCTAAGAAAATAATGAGCTCAGCAACAGCGTCACACTTAGCAAAACTCATAGAAGCAATGAACCGTGAGTTGTAATTATGCCGGGAACCACAGCTACCAAGAAAAACAGCGGCACTCTGCTTGAACGAGGCTTTAAGTCATGGTGCGAAAATACTTCCGCAACAATTAGAAAAAAACTTGAACTGGAAGCCTATGATCCACTTACGTGGCAACAAGTTGCAGATTATCTAGGTGTAGAAGTTCGTAAGCTTGATGGCCTAGCTAATTTAGGCCAAGAATCAATAAACTATCTTTCTTCCCCTGAAGGTGACGAGTGGTCAGCCGTTACAGTTGCTAGCCCGGACAAGATCATTATTGTTGCAAACCCCCAACATTCTGTTGGACGCTGTTCAAATAGCATAATGCATGAACTTGCCCACGTATTGCTCGAACATAGCGGAAGCAGGGTATTCGTAACTGAGGATGGTTTTGCACTTAGGGATTACAACGATAAGCAGGAAGAAGAAGCTGATTGGCTTGCAGGTTCGCTATTGCTCCCTCGCACCGCATTGCAACACCTACACTACCGCCACGTTCCAAAGGAAACTATTTTAGAAGACTATTGCGTGAGTTCGAATCTGTATGAATACCGGATAAGAATGACAGCAATCAATAGGCAGTTTAGACGATGAAGGGTGTTGACAATACTTGGTCAACGGAACGCCTTAAAATAGCCTTTGACAGATTCTTATCTGAAAATGGTAGGTTACCGACAGCACCGGAAGTTGACCGCACCGATTACTTACCCTCTTCTAGACAAATACAGCGCCGCTTCGGTGGATTAAAAGCTTTACGAGAGTTACTTGGTTATGAGGTGACTGATTTTGGTAGTGGAGCGAGCCGATCCGGAATTGCTACAAGAGGCAATTTAAGAGCAAAAGCTGCTGAACGGGAATTAGAACAAGAACTAGCTCAATTATTTGGTGAACCTTTTGTGCATTCGGAAAAGTATTATGGTCCAGGTAGAAACCGAGCAGATTTTATTGTTTACACTATGGACGGACATTTTGGAATCGATGTGTTCACTACAGAGACAAAACACGATCTTCAGAAAAACGTTGCTCTTAAAATAGATAAATATTTGGATTTTCCCAAGTCGGTTAGGCTCTTTTTTGTGGTGGTCAGTCAGAATTTAAGCGAGGATGAAGTACAGCTTGCTTGTAAAGGAATGGTAAAAATAGCCAAACTTCCCGAGTTAGAAATCGTAACTCCAAAAGGTCTTTTTGACGAAGTTAGAAGCCTAACCCCTTACATTGAGCCAATTGGCTTTGTTTCAATTTACGATGCAGTATAGAGTTAACAATCTTAATTTTTACTGTCTTTGCTGTTATTCGGCAGCATCTTGTGGTTCATAGCCAAACGTTCTGGAGAACTGATCTCTAACAGA
>MFVE01000007.1:0-1018 GCA_001785985.1 Candidatus Nomurabacteria bacterium RIFCSPLOWO2_01_FULL_42_17 | reverse complement strand
CGAACCTACGACTTATCGTATTTTACTTTAGGAGCACCGGGTATCTATAAATATAATCTATTACTCAGGTTGCCATACTATCTCTTGAGCTACGCAAAGCTCAGCAATTCGGTCATAAATTTGATGAGTACCATAATTTGCTATGTATTCATCTTCAGCAGGTTTATTGAACTTAGCAGCTATTAATATGCCTTTTTCAGATACGTTCAAATGCTCTACGTAACTATAAGTATTCATTTCACCACCATATGTACGAGCTTCATAAGCATATATGCGTTTAGCAATTTTCCAACCAGCATCACCATATTGCTGCATAGTTTTCTGTTCACCTTTCAGCCTCTGAAACAAAGTTCTAGGATCATGGCTCCGACGTCCATCAAAATCGAAAGGAATTTCATTTGTGCTAGCCCATGTTGCAAACCTACTCGCAAGACCTTTTATTGCTACCAACTTCTCATTATAAACAAGGAGATTTTTAGCCTGCGCTTCATCTCCTTTTTGTTTTGCTACAACCTTTTCTGCTCTTAAAGCCTCTTCCTCTGCTCGAGCGCTATCTAAAGCTTTAATACGCTGGCTTATTTCATATCCTTCACTCACAATGCAATGATTATAACATCTATATTAAATAAATCAATCTACTGTCGTGTTGTGGCCATCCGTCTACGAATACAGTCCTGTAATCGATAGGATATTTACGAATTGAGCTTGGGCAGGACAGCGCACATTTTTGGCTTTGCCAAAAACACTTTTCCATTCCGGCGTGCTCGGTGCCAGCACCTGCGCGCGTCCTCATTCCAACGAACCGACGACTACGATATTTTTCTGGAAGAAAAATTTCTGTCGCCGGTTCGGGCCGACTCACGCTGTTATCAAAGAAAAAACCCCATCTTTTGATGAGGTCTTTACTTTGGTAGCGGGGGTCGGACTCGAACCGACGACCTTGTGGTTATGAGCCACACGAGCTGCCACTGCTCTACCCCGCGTCATCGTCAGAACCGACGGTCAGCTTCCGTAAGTG
>MFVE01000006.1:33048-79444 GCA_001785985.1 Candidatus Nomurabacteria bacterium RIFCSPLOWO2_01_FULL_42_17 | reverse complement strand
CATGCTGTCTTTGGGCGCAATGACGAGCGAAGGAAAATTTTTATCAATAAGTGAAAGAGGGCCGTGTTTGAGTTCTGTCGCATTGCATCCTTCGGCATGAATATAAGAACACTCTTTCATTTTGAGCGACCCCTCCATCGCCGTTCCCGCATTGTATTTACGTCCAAGAAAAAAGAAATTTTTGGAGTTCTTATATTTTTTTGCCAATTTTTTTATGTCTTTTGCTTTTTTAAGAATCGTCTCCGCTAAATCTGGCAGTTTTTGAATTTCTTTTAAAATTTCTTGGCTTTTAGATTTCGACACTCCGCGCATTCGCCCTAGATAGAGGGCCAGCATTGCAAGCAAAAGCACCTGCGAAGTCGATGCTTTAGTTGAAGCCACCGCTGTTTCAGGCCCTACGTGATTGTAAATTCCAGCATTTACTTCTCGGGCAATACTTGATCCAATGACGTTCACAATTCCTAATGTAAACATTTTTTCCCTTTTAGCTTTTTTAATAGCATTCAGGGTATCAGCAGTCTCTCCAGATTGCGAGACAGCGATAAGGCCTGTATGGAGATGCGTCGCTGTGTTGCGATATGTAAATTCTGAAGCATATTCAACTTTTGTTGGTATGCCAGCTAAATCTTCAAACATATATTCACCTATCAAGCCGGCAAAACGCGCCGTCCCCATTCCTGTGATTGTAAGATTGCGCAAATTTTTGAGTTCCTTTCCAAATTTTTCCAACCCGCCGAATTTTACATTTCCTTTGTCATACACAATTCTTCCTCGGATAGTATTTCTCAAGGATTCTGGTTGCTCGAAAATTTCTTTGAGCATAAAATGCGGATAGCCTCCTTTCTCCAGCTCTTCTATTTTTGTTTTTAGGGTATGGACGTAGGGATTTTTTATTATTTTATTTTGGATTGTTTTTATGGAAAGTTTACCTCTTTTGATTACGGCCATTTCTCCATCTTCTAAATAAACTGCTTTTTTTGTATGTTCAATGATCGGGGTGGCGTCAGAAGCTACGAAAAATTCATCTTTACCTATGCCGATGACTACCGGACTGCCTACCTTAGCTATTACCATCACACCCGGTTCATCCTTGGATAAAACTAAGATAGCGTAAGCCCCGATGACCTCCGCAAGCGCGAGCCGTACTGCTTCATCTATTGAAACTTTTGCATTTTTTTTTATATCTTCAATCAAATTTGCCAGAACTTCGGTATCTGTCTCGCTTTTAAATTTATATCCTTTATGAGTTAATATTTTTTTTATTGAAAGATAATTTTCAAATATTCCGTTGTGGACTATTGCGATATCTCCGTTGTTAGATATATGCGGATGAGCATTTTTATCGGAAGGTATGCCGTGTGTAGCCCAACGAGTGTGAGCGATACCCAGTCCACCCGAAAGTTCGCTTTTTTCCTTTACGAATTTAGACAATTCCGCAACTCTGCCCTTTTTTTTATAAACCGAAAAAGTGTCTTTTTTTAGTAAAGCAATTCCCGCGGAATCATAGCCGCGGTATTCCAGCCGTTCTAATCCTTTGATTAAGACTGGCCATGCTTCCCTTTTTCCGATGTATCCGACAATGCCACACATGGTTAAAATGATAGCAAAATTTAAGACTTTAGGCTAATATTAGAGAATGAAAAATATTGTGACTGTGGGTGGTGGTACCGGCAGCTATACTGTTTTATCTGGACTTAAAAATCTAGAGGATGTTTCTTTGACGGCGCTTGTCTCGATGGCGGATGACGGCGGATCTACGGGGGTCTTGCGAGATGAACTCGGAGTGTTGCCTCCTGGAGATGTGAGACAATGCCTGGTCGCTTTAAGTGAAAATAGTAACGTAGTGCGAGAACTTATGAATTATAGATTTAGCGAAGGAACTTTGACCGGCCATAGTTTTGGTAATATTTTTCTAGCTACTTTGGAAAAAGTTACAGGAGATTTTGTTAAGGGAGTAGAAGTAGCGTCAGAAATTTTAAAAGTGAAGGGAAATGTCGTACCAGTGACAAAAAATAAAGCTCAATTGTCTGTTCTGCTTTCTGATGGAACATTAATTGAAGGAGAAAACAAAATTAATCATTCAGATCTTCAGAGCGTCGGTATTAAAAAGGTTTTCTATAAAAATAATGTTGAACTAAATGAAAATGCGCGTTTGGCAATAAAAAATGCCGATTATATTATTCTTGGCCCTGGAAATTATTATTGTTCTGTGATCCCAAACCTTATCGTGAATGGTTTTAAAGAAGCGATAAGCGAAAGTAAGGCACAAATAATTTTTCCAATCAATCTCACCAACAAGCAGGGACACACGAAGGATTGGAAAGTGAGTGATTATGTCAGAGATATAGAATCATATCTTGGAAAATCTGTTGATATTATATTAGTTAATAATGAACCCTTATCTGCTGAACAAATAAAGCACTATAAACTCCAAGAAGGAGATGGAGTTCTGGTTACTGATGATTTAAAGAATGAAAAAGTTATTCGGGAAGCATTGTTGTCAAATTCATTTATTACATACAGTAAAGCTGATGTTTTACAAAATATTCGAAGTTTTATAAGGCATGATTCAGAAAAATTAGCCCAAAGTATCATAAATATAATCAAATAACTAATATGAAATTCATTTTTGATTTTGACGATGTATTGTTTCATAATACAAAAAAATTTAAGGAACATATGTATGTATCTTTAGAAAAAGCCGGAGTGTCGCGTGCCGAGGCAGAAGAATATTATAAAAAAGTAGGGGGAGCCCAATTTGGGCTCAGAAAGATATTGGATCATTTTTCAGTGAAAGGAAATTTATATGTAAAATTACTGGATGATAGTAAAAATTTTATAAACAAAGATTTACTAGACATTGTTAAGAAATTGGGGAAAGAAAATTGTTACATTGTAACTCATAGCGCAGATGAGGCATGGCAGAAAGATAAAATACAAAATACAGGAATTGAATCATTTTTTACTGAAATTAATATTGTGCCAGAGGGTAAAAAAGAAGCGATAGAAAAAATATGCGAGAGACATAAAGACGAAGAGGTAGTGTTTATTGATGACAAAGCTAAACATTTTGCAGATCTAAATTTTGTGAAATATCCAAACTTAAAAACAATTCTCTATGATGAACAAGGTTTTCAGAAATTAACTTCTATTTTATCAAAATCTTAAGTGGCGGGTTCGTATCCACCAGTACGATCGTAAATCGCATTCGCCCGATCAACTTTCCTTCTTCGGTTTTGACGTTTACTCGCCATTTGCCGGCTGCTAGATTTGAACGTTTAGAATATGTACGGAAGCCTCTGTCTCGCCCACCAATTACCGGCAAATGTATGATGCTTTCCGTTATCCACTTCTCCCCTTTTTCATCATAACGTTGCCACTCATGCAAAATGGTAATATCCAAATTTTTAGGAGAAAAAACAGCGCTAAAAGCATAGATAGAGGAATTCGGCGTCTTATTGAAATCAGGATATAAATTGAAATAATCTTTCCAACTGTGTTCTTCATCAATAATGACATATCCATGTTCTGTTTTATGCACTGTATGATACATGCCAACATCTTTTAGTGAAAGTGGGATCGGAGGAATCAGATTTAGAAAATAAAGCAAATTAACTAAAATAAAAATACTTGAAATTAAAAATATTACCAATCTCTTACTTTTAGCAAACTTGTCTTTTGTAAAACGAAATAAAACCTTGATAAAGAGAGTGATAAGCAAAAGGCTAAGCAAGCCAGAGAGTAAAAATATCCAAGAGCCTATCTTGTGCAGGATTACCGGCATTAAGAAAATCATGAATGAATAGATCGCAAGAAAATACAAACTTATTTGAAGGCCAAGTCTGACGTAGTGTTTTTTGAAAAATTCATTAGCAATAAAAATCGTCGCGAGAAGAGCGATGAATGGCCATGCCACCATGATATCTGCGCTCCGAAAATATAGGACTAAATAAGCTGAGAAAACACCTCCAAAGGCAAACTGAAGTATATTCACAGACCAAAAATGAGCCTTAGTGAGATTTTTCTCGCCTCCAGACTTATCTTCTCTGATGTGAATGAATGCGATAAAGGCCCCGATAATTATCAGATAGCTCACGATCCAGAGATTCTCCCAAAGCGTATCTACGCGCTTCAAGGTCAAAGCGTCAAAGACGAATCCAAAAATCAGAAAGAGGGATGAAATCGGATGTTCAAATCTGGTATAAAAATTAGTAACGGGTTTTAACATGCGCATCTATACATCTTAACATTTGGCTGATTTGACTTTTGATACATTGTATGATATAAAAATTGGTAAGAATTCTTTGAAAAATGATAGTTAAACCCGCTCCGACCAAAGTCAGAGCATAACAACGCCTATCGGCGAGGAAGGCAAATATGGAAAACTTGAATCATCATGCTTTAGAGGATGCCGTGGAGGCCGATGAAAAAACGGCTCTCCATCTCTATCTGCGAGACATGGGCCAATTCGACCGACTTAGTATGAAACAAGAGCAGGAACTTTTTCGTCGCATGAAAAAAGGTGACAAAAAAGCCCGGGAGGCACTAATAAACAGCAATCTTCGTTTTGTAGTGAAAATTGCGTCCCATTATACAGACATGGGACTACCTCTTTTGGACCTCATCAGTGAAGGAAACACTGGGCTGATGAAAGCGGTGGAAAGATTCAGCGAGAAAAAGAGGTGCAGGCTATCCACTTATGCTGTCTGGTGGATAAAGCAAAAAATAAAACGAGCCCTAACCTGGCTTCCTAGGACCATTAGGATACCTGGCGACGCTATGGAGAGATTTAAGAGTGTCAATGGTATCACCAAAAAACTCTATGTAAAGTTCGAGGAGGAACCTACCGACAAACAGATCGGCAAGGCTATGGGCATGTCGGAGAAACTTGTCAGAAGGTGGCGTGATGCGGTAAAACAGCCGATTTCGTTACATGCTCCGATCGGCAGGAACGGCGACGGTAAAGAAAGTCATCTCTTTGAAATTATTCCTGACGAAAAAGCGCTTTCACCCTCAGAAGAGTTCGAGGAGAGAGCTGAAAAAGAGGAGTTAGTCGAAATACTTAGGAAAGCGCTTTCCGAGCGCGAGCTAAGCATCGTTCGCTGGCACTTTGGAATAGAATCAGAACAAAAGACGATGAAACAAATCGCCAAACACTTCGGTGTATCACGCCAATGTGTTTGTAAAATCGAGAAGCAGATTTTCTCGAAACTACGTAATCGGCTGAAAGAACGTCGATTTATTATGCGGTAAAAACCGCACCACAATTTTAGGAAAATTCACAAGAACCAGTGGGATACTTCTGCATATTATGCATGAAGCTCCCCTGGTTTTTTTATTACAAAATTGGAGTATAAAAAAGCAAAGCAATAAGAATAATTACGAAACAAGCAAAAGTCCCGACAGTTTTTACGAAAAATAAAATTGCCTCGCGATTTTTATTTTCCAAGAAAAGGCGTGCGGGTTCGTAGAAAAATAGCAACCCCATCACAGAGACAGAAAGTACTAACAAACTAAGCATAGTTATTGGTATCAGAAGAGTTTCTTCATGGGCGTCCGATGTTATTGAGCTTATAACAAAGACAACAACCACTATGTAAAGCGCTGCCGCCAAAGCGTTCAGGAATGGATTTTTCATATTTATATTATATCAGACTTTGGCTGCGGGACTTGGAATCGAACCAAAATTTTTCGCTTCAAAGGCGAACGTCCTACCGTTAGACGATCCCGCAATGCTACAAAACATCTTAATTTATATCATAAATCCTTCAAAAAAACTATATAAATAGGAAATTTTGCTATCTTGACACATCTCGAATATTAAATTTAGATTAAAATTCTCTGTAATAATACCGCTACCCAACCGTCGACTAGTACGGGTACTACTGTGGGCAGGATTTTGCCCCGAGCTCGAGTACCCATGAGGTATCTGTAATATTGGTCGGTTTATTATAAGTTTATAACGTTTTATACGTGCAGCATAAGCTGGCGTTGTTAGGTGAATTGTTGGATGGCCTCTTCCCAGTTTATTTAGCAGCACCACCTTACGATGAATTATCATTAATTAAATTAGCAAAAAAAATTATGAATTACTATCCAATGACGTTAAAAAGTGTATTCAAAAATAAAATCTTGGCTGTGTTCACGGTTCTCGCCCTCCTTTTAGGGTTGTTTGGTGTGGCCTCAACCGCGCTCATTACTAATGCTGAGGGCGCTCCTCCTTCATTTTCTGCAGTAGCAGCTGTGCCTGACTCAGGAACTTTGATTGCGGGAAATACAATAACAGTTTTCTTTCAAGAGACGGACGGAACTAGCACTCTTTCCTTGGGAAGTTCGTGTACTGTAAACGGAGTTGCAATGACTGAATTAGTCGATCTCACCGACGGACTTTATAAAGTAGATTATCTGATTGGCTCATCCGATGATGAAGTTGCCGCAGGAGAATTATCAATAGATTGTACATTGCAAAATGATGACGGAAGCACGACTGTCACCGCGTTTACCGATGGCAATACGGTAGCGATTGATACGAACGATGATGGAACTGTCGGGGATGGAGGCGATGGAGAAGAACCTCCTGCTGACAGCAGTGAAGATGATGGAACAATTGAAGGTGATGTTACCGGCGGATCTGATGGAGAGAGTGGTACCCTGGCAGTAACTTCGATTACCCAAGAACAGTCTATTGCCACAGCAAACGGCACGTTTGAAGATGGATGGATTTGGACTTTTAACGTAACGGTGCCAACAAATGAAACATCACTCCAGATGAAATTTGACGACTGGATGCATGCGAACGGCACAAATAGTATTACGGCTGGAAGCAATATTCGAATCTCATCACAGCAAGCAAGCGACACAAGCCCAGTAGTGATAGGAGCATCCAGTACGTATTCGACTCCTGCACTCAATATTACCGGCGACACAGATAGCAGTGCGGCAGGACGACAGATACAAGTAAAAGTGGAGACTCGAGTACCATCTGGAACCTTAAATGGTTCGTACTCCACAAACTGGGGCATCTTAACAACTGAAGAATAATCATTAACAATAAAATGATTCGCATCATAACCGCAGAAAAAATAATAGGTATAGCGATGATCTTTGCACTAGGGGTTTCCGTTCTGTATGCTTCGGAAACGAGCGGCACACTCACTTCGCATGCGGGCACCGGTTCATCATCAAGTCTGAACGGAACAATCTCGGCGACAGCATCTTCAAGTTCTTCGTCTGAAACTTCGGGAACAATAGGAGGAGGGACAGGTGGAGGGGGAAATAGCGGTGATATAAGGGGAGTTGTTGTCGGAGGTTCAAATTCGAACGCGAGTGGTGGAAGCGGAAGTGGAAGTGCTAGGCTCACAGGCAATGTTTTCGGCGATCAGAATAATCTAGGAGTCAATGCAGGTACAGATGTCGACTCGAGCGGACTCATTGCCTTGGGTCCTTCAAATGCAAATAGTTCTGATTTTGGAACCGGAGGCGGCTTTGATCCAGAAATTGAAGCGCTGGCTTTTCAAAATGGAGGACTCGGCGTTGATAACTCCAGCTTGGCGGCATCGGCAATAGGCGGAATTGATGATTCTGGCGCCACTCTGCCATGGACACCGATAGCAGTGGCAGCCGTGGTTGCCTTCTTTGTGGGATACGGCATCATCAAGCTTCTGCCTATAGTGAGGTAAAGAGATGTAAGGATCATTTTTAGAAAATTCAACAAGGTCGAAAAAACCATAAATCCGCATCAAAGTGCGGATTTATGGTTTTTGGCTTGACTTTAATTTTTAATTTGTTAAAATTAGATTAAGATTATGAGAACAAATCTTAACCAATTATTTGAAACAGCTTATAGAGATGAATCAGATGCAATATTTCGATTTTGCCTAGTTCGAGTCTCCGATCGGGATCAAGCTCTGGAAATTATGCAGGAAACTTTCTTGCGCTTTTGGCAGAGCCTCTCTTTGCAACAGGAAATATTGAATAAGCGAGCTTTTCTTTTTACCATAGCGCGCTACTTGATCATTGATTGGTATCGTAAAAAGAAAAGTTTTTCGCTAGATCGAATGAATGAAAATAAAAAAGAAATGTACGATCTGATAGATGAGAAGACAACTGAAGACATCCCCTTCAATGCAGAGGGCAGATATCTGATAGAAAGAATAGATGAATTAGCAGCCTCATATCGAGATCCGGTTTATTTACGTTTTGTGGAATGCCTATCTCCAGTGGAAATAGGTGATGTTTTGGGTATATCCGCCAATACAGCATCTGTCAGAATCAATCGCGGGTTACTGAAACTGCGTAAAAGAGCCGGGTATGATTATATCTACTGACCTTATTTACTTTGGTTTATTATTTTAACCAAGGCAATTTCTAGCGGCAGTTCGGCAATAAATGCGTTATCTACATTTTGATAAGCTTCAAGTAAAACAGCTAAGGCTGGAGAACGAATCATCCCCTCTTTATCGCCCTTCACTACTTCTTGCAAAAACACTAGATCAGCCTCTCTTAAATCCCCTGCCATGCCCTCTTTTAATTTTGGCGCGTAACGCAGAATGATCGCCATACGGAATTTTTGAATTATAAGTTTAAAATATAATTTCATATCCAAATTTGCTTCTGAAGCCTCCCGCACAGCGGATATCCCTTTTTCTATATTTTTTTCTGCAATAGCGGAAATAAAATCATTCACTAGGGTTGTTTTCGGCGCTCCGGTTATTTTTTCCACATCTTCCCTCTTAATTTTCTTTCCTTTTGTAAAATTAAGAATTTTTTGCAATTCCCCTAGTCCGTCTCGAAAAGAACCGTCGGCTAAAATGGCTAAAAGTTCGGCGCTGCCAGCGTCCAGCTCAAAGCCCTCCTTTTTCGCAACATCAATCAGCATTTTTTTAGAAATAGCGTCGGAAGCCTTTTTGAAAGTAAAAATCTGACAGCGAGAAATGATCGTCTCTGGAACTTTATGAAGCTCTGTCGTAGCCAGCATGAAAATGACATGTTTCGGCGGTTCTTCTAGGATTTTCAGGAGCGCCCCCCAAGCATCTTTCGAGAGCATGTGCGCTTCATCGATGATGTAAACTTTGTATTTTGAATCAAAGGGCAATACTCGCGCGCCGTCGCGCAAGAGTTTAATATCTTCGATTCCCCTGTTGCTAGCGGCATCTATCTCGTATAGATCATTTGCCGATACTCCGATATTTGTCGCAAAAATCCGAGCCACTGAAGTCTTGCCCGTACCTCTAGAACCAACAAAAAGATACGCGTGTGAGACTTTGTTCGTCTCCACCGAGCTCTCCAAGACCTTCACAATATGATCCTGCCCCAAGACTTCTTTGAAACTTTTCGGTCTGTATTTGCGATATAAAGCCAAATCGTGCATTTGGCTAGTATATCAAATCCCACTCAAAAAATCATTTACAATATCCTCTACTTGCGAGGCGTTTTCTGTCTCCATTAATTTCACTCGTAACTCTTTCGCGCCATCGAAACCGTTCACATAAGCTTTGAAATGTTTTTTCATTGATGCGAAATTCTTATGTTTGGGTTTTAAAAGTTCTCTATCAAAAATCTGCACATGCTCTAGTAGAACTCGTAGCTTGTCTTCTAACGTTATTGGAGAATCAGCAGAAGGAGGATTGAAAACCCAAGGATTTCCAAACATTGCTCTACCAAGCATTACCCCATCGCAACCATATTTAGAAATTTTATCTTCTCCGTCTTTCAAATCTTTTACGTCACCATTACCAATGAGTAAAATTTCTTTCCCGCTTTTCTTTATAAGTTCTTTTATCCTCTCTATGTGTTCCCAATGAGCCTCCACAAGAGATAATTCTTTTGAAGTACGTAAATGAATAGTTAAAACAGCGATGTCTTCTTTTAAAAGTTCTGGAATCCAAGTATCTATCTCTTCTCTATTAAAACCAATTCTTGTTTTTACTGAAACTGGAATATTTGATCCAGCTGCTGCTATCCCGGCGTGGACTGCTTGAATAATCTTGCGCGCCCGCTCTGGATTTTTTATCATTCCTGCTCCGGCTCCCTGACTCACTACTGATCTGTCTGGGCAACCCATATTTATATCAATTCCATCAAAACCAAGACTGGCGACATACTGGCAAGCTTTCTTCATGTTTTCCGGATTAGCGCCGAAAATTTGAGCCACGATAGGTCGCTCACCTTCACTAAACTCAAGCATATGAGATAATTTTTTTCGGCCAAGAGGATCGCATAATCCATCAGCTGATACGAATTCCGTCCAGAAGACAATCTTGTCTCTATTTTCTCTATTCTTGCTATGTTTTGCGATAATACGACGAAAAGCAATGTCAGTAACATCCGACATTGGCGCGAGGCAAAAAAATGGCTTTTTAAGTTTTGCCCAAAATCCTGAATTGTTCATCTAAATTTATATATCACTTTATTTCCATATCGAAGATCGATATATAAGAGAGAAGAATATTTGTTTTTCATATTAGATTTCAGTGGCTCAGCATTTAGAGCGGCTTGCAAATTCTCAGCAAGTTTTTCGAAGTCAAAATCCTTTTTGAAGATTATTTTTGGAGAATTAGGCAGTTCTATACTCGAAGCGAGATAAATTTCAATATTTCCATCATCTTTGATATAGAGGGCGCTCGGTTTGATGCCCACACCAGAAAGAAAATCTTTAAAAGCGACAATTTTGTCAAAAATCTCTGGAGAAAAATAATCTCCGACAAGCGGTCCAAAAAGTTTAAAATAAACATTATTCGAAAAATACGGCGCCGGGTCAAAAACATAACCATCTCTATCTACAAAAAAACACACGTCATTTTCTGGCTTAATTGGAGTTTCTGAAATATTTTCACCGCACCATATATACTCTGCTTCTCGCTCTGTTACTGAAACTTCTAAAATTTTCCTTTCCTTAACAGAAAACGTTATATCCCCAAGCCCTTTAAATTTACTCTGCAGTTCTTTTCGGATACCATTTTTGGGGTAATATAATATATTTGTTTTTGGAAAAAACCATAAATAACTCCCCCCTGTTGTTTCTTGTACCACTGCTTTTATCGCTTTACTGTCTAAAACTTTATTACCTTTTATTTCTATTTCCGTAATATTTAAAGCGGAAACACGAGAAGCGAACACAGAGGCGGCAAAAATCAATCCAAACGCAAAAACGCAAAGCAGTATTTTGTTCAAAAGAACCCTGCGTCTTTTTTTCTTTAACTCTAAAAGACGTGGAGAATTTAAGATATTTCGCTTTTGCATCCCAGTACTAAAATTTTAAATTGTTATTAAAAGTGGTCATTTATTTTACTCAAAAATTTAGTACGGGACAGGTACTATTTTATAAATTCCCTGCCGCCCATATATTCTCGCAAAACTTCTGGAATTTTGACTGTGCCATCAGCTTGTTGATAATTTTCTACGATAGCTACAAGGATCCTCGGAGTGGCGACCGCTGTACTATTTAGCGAATGCACGAAACGATATTTCCCGTCTTTGTCTTTATAACGAATATTAAATCTTCTAGTTTGAAAATCGTGATAGTATGACGCGCTGGAAAGCTCTCGATATTGACCCTGCGATGGAATCCAAGCCTCTGTATCGTAACTTTTTACATGAGCAGACTTTAGATCTCCTGCGCAGATCTCTAACCGGCGATACGGAATATTTAGGGATTCCAAAAATTCTTCAAAATTTTTATTGATCTCCTCGTGATATTTTACGGATTCCTCATGGCTAGCCTCGCAAAGAATGAGCTGTTCTAGTTTGTAAAATTCGTGCACGCGAATAATTCCTTTGGTATCTTTGGAATGCGCGCCGGCTTCCCTCCTGTAGCATGGAGAAAATGCCAGATAACGCTTTGGCAATTCTTCTTTTTCCATAATCTCATTGCTGTGATAACCCATCATCGGTACTTCCGCCGTGCCGGAAAGATAATCTCCGTCTTGTGTCTGGAAAATATCTTCCGCTCCACCAGGCAGATGTCCAGTGCCATACAAATGTTGCTTGCGGACAATGGCTGGAGCGATAAAATTCTTGAATTTCTTTTCTCCGAAAAACTTGCGAGCGTAATTCCAGATCGCCCAGGCCAGCTCGGCCCCATCGTTTTGCAAAAAATATCCGCGAAAGCCGTGGACTTTTACA
This sequence comes from Candidatus Nomurabacteria bacterium RIFCSPLOWO2_01_FULL_42_17, assembly GCA_001785985.1. Taxonomy (GTDB): domain Bacteria; phylum Patescibacteriota; class Minisyncoccia; order Phycocordibacterales; family UBA9973; genus UBA9973. Next base: position 67,321 of record MFVE01000006.1, on the reverse strand, counting down.
CCCCTCTCAAAATCCACCATATCGAGCTCAGTCATCAGCTCCACATGGTCCTTCGGAGTAAAATCAAACTTTGGCTTGTCGCCCCAGGTCAAAACTTCTTTATTATCTTCTTCTCCCGCACCTTCGGGCACCGTCATGTCTGGAACATTTGGCACTTGCAGCATTATTTTCTGCCATTCTTCCACTGTTTTTTTTAATTTTTCTTCTTTAGCTTTGATTTCTTCCTTCACAATGCGCATCTCTTCGATCAGCTGTATTTTTAGGCCCGAATCCGGAGAGCGAGGGATATCGTTGGAAACTCGATTGATTTCTGCTCGCAGATCTTCGATCTCCTTGAGTTCTTTTAGACGCTCGTCGTCGAGCGTGATGAGCGCATCGATGTCCACTTTTACCCTCTTTTTTTGAGCTCCGGCTTGGACAACATCTTTGTTGTCACGAATGAATTTTATGTCTAGCATGATATAATCATAACATGGAAATTAAAAAACTGCCAAAAAATAAATTTCCAAAGGCGCTTTTGGAAATCCCTCAGCCTCCAGAAAATCTCTGGATCATCGGAGAATTACCGCCGGAGGATCTGATATATCTTTGTGTTGTTGGTTCTCGTAAATTCACTTCTTACGGACGGGAAATATGCGAAAAAATAATTTCTGGATTGAAAGGCTATCCGATAGTGATAGTTTCCGGTTTTGCTATGGGCATAGACACCATCGCCCACAAAAAAGCTATGCAAGTGGGGCTCAAGACTGTAGTTTTTCCGGGCTCTGGACTTTCGGATGAAGCAATGTATCCGAAATCAAATGTGCGACTGATAAATGAAGTAGTTGGAAAAGGCGGATGTTTAATTTCAGAATTCGAGCCTGATTTCAAAGCCACACAATGGAGCTTCCCGATGCGCAACAGACTGATGGCAGGGATTTCCAAGGCCACACTCATAATAGAAGCAGAAGAAAGATCTGGTACCCTGATCACTGCGCGATTAACGACAGAATACAATCGCGACTTGCTCGTGGTACCCGGATCGGTTTTTTCTTCGAACTCAAAAGGCACAAACAGATTGTTGCATCAAGGCGCCACACCTGTCACTTGCACTGAAGATGTGTTAGAAGCGCTGGGCTTTGAATTACCAAAAGATGAAGAGAAACAAAAAAGGCTTTTTGAAGATTTATCGCCTGAAGAAAAGAAAGTTGCAGGAATGTTGCGCGAACCTATCGCTCGCGATGAATTAATTCGCGCGATCAAACTGCCGATACCGACAGCGAACGCGATACTTTCTGTGATGGAAATAAAAGGACTGATAAAAGAAGAGCTCGGAGAAATTAGACTGGCATAATTTGCTTTGAAAAATGCTTTTGTTACAATATGGGCAATATGAAAAACACAAAATCAAAATTGGAGTATATTTGGTTGGATGGTTATAAACCCACTCAGAGCCTGCGCTCAAAAACTAAAATTGTAGAAAATTTTAGCGGTTTGTTAAAGGATTGCAAAGAATGGTCGTTTGACGGCTCTTCGACAAAGCAGGCGCCGGGAGGATCTTCAGACTGTATTTTAAAACCCGTCTTTATCTGCCCCGATCCAGCGCGGAAAAATGGTTTTCTCGTCATGTGCGAAGTCTTCGATGCAAATGGAAAACCTCACGAGACGAACGGCCGCGCGACGATCGAAGACGATGATAATGATTTCTGGTTTGGTTTTGAACAAGAATATTTTCTCTGGGACACAGAAATAAACAAACCACTCGGGTTCCCTGCCCAAGGCTACCCTGCTCCGCAAGGGCAATATTATTGTTCGGTCGGAGCTAACAATGCATTTGGCAGAAATATAATCGAAGAACATTTAGATCTTTGCCTTGAGGCAGGGCTCAATATAGAAGGTATCAATGCAGAGGTAGCCACCGGCCAGTGGGAATTTCAAGTTTTTGCCAAAGGCGCGAAAAATGCCGGCGATCAGTGTTGGATGGCGAGGTATTTGCTCGAAAGAATAGGAGAAAAATACGGAGTGGCTATAAATTGGCATTGCAAACCACTCGGCGATACGGACTGGAATGGTTCTGGTATGCATGCGAATTTTTCAAATGGAATATTAAGAAAAGCCGGTAAGAAAGAAACTTTTGAAAAAATATGTAAGGCCTTTGGCCCAGTGGTCAAAGAACACATCGCTGTCTACGGCGCCGATAATCATCTGCGACTCACTGGTAAGCATGAAACTCAATCCATCGATCAATTTTCTTTCGGAGTTTCAGATCGAGGCGCATCCATTCGAATTCCAATTGGCACGGTTGAAAATGGATGGAAGGGCTGGCTCGAAGATCGCAGGCCAACCTCTGCCGCCGATCCATACAAAGTCGCCGCTCGAATCATCAAGACAGTGAAAAAAGTTAAAGTGTAAAATTTACTTCTTCTTTTTTAACAACAAAAAAAATTCATCCTTTGAAATATCTAAATCAGTCAAAATTCCGAGAAGTGTTCCTTTTGGCATATCTTTACTTCCATGAATTGGGATAGTAGTTTTCTTCCCATCCTGACGTCGAAGTATATGATGACTGCCTTGAATGTGATCTAATAGATATCCTTCTTTTTCAAGAATCTTTAAAAGTGTTTTACCTTTTACATTTGGCAACTTAGGCATACACTCTCTTGCTCACTGGAAAAATTGGAATAGAAACTGTTTCTATAGATTGAAGTCCATCATCACTTGGAATTTTATCTCCATGTTTTGCGCAAGAAATCAGATATCCTTCAATTGCCTCATTCAAGTTCTTTTTAGTTTCTTCTATAGTTTTACCATAGGTGTGAACACCCAAAAGAGCTGGCACAAAACCATGATATTGCTTGCCATCCTTTTCAATTATTGTGCGAAATGAGTAGCTTTTCATACATTTATTATAGCAAATAATGGATATTTAAGTCAATTAAAGTAATTCTAGCATTTTGGATGGATTTGTTCCATAGAGATTTGCTAAACAATTATATTTCGTGTAATACTTAGCACGACATGAAATTATTAATTGTTGAATCACCATCAAAAGCAAAAACTATTGAGAAATATTTATCCGCCGGAGAGGCGGGTCGAGATCAATTTACTGTGCGCGCGTCTGTCGGGCATATTCGAGATCTTCCAAAATCAAACAAGACAGCGATAGATATCGAGGCCGGCTTTGTGCCGCGTTATGAAATTTCAAAAGGTAAAGAGAAAGTGGTCCGCGAATTACAGAGTTTGGCAGAAAAAGCGAGTGAGATTATCTTAGCGACTGACCCTGATCGTGAGGGTGAAGCTATCGCCTGGCACATTGAGACACTTTTAAAAGAAGACAAGAAAATAAAAGCGCCGATAGCGCGAGTGACTTTCCATGAGATCACCAAAGAAGCTGTCGAAGAGGCACTGAAGACACCACGCAAAATCGATACGCATTTGCGCCAAGCTCAAGAAGCGCGCAGAGTCTTAGACCGTCTGGTCGGCTATGATCTCTCTGGACTTATCTGGAAAAAAGTTCGCTACGGACTTTCGGCTGGCCGGGTACAATCCCCTGCACTGCGCATAATAATGGAACGTGAACGAGAAATCCGCGCCTTCGTTCCTGAAAAATATTGGAAAATTGTGGGACTTTTTGAAACACAAAAGAGCGACAAGCTTACCCTCGAATGCAGCGAGGAACCGCGCGACCCCAAGCTCGTCGAGAAAATATTAACAGAAGGCAAAAAGGGCACCTGGCTTGTAGATGAAGTAAAAGAATCAGAACAAAAGAGATCTCCCCGAGCGCCATTTACCACCTCTACGCTTCAACAGACGGCAAGTTCCCGCCTAGGCTATTCCCCTTCGCGCACGATGCAAATCGCGCAAAAACTTTACGAGGCTGGACACATCACTTATATGCGAACAGATAGTACAAATCTGTCTCTTGTTGCCCAAGCCCAAATTATTTCTTTCGTTAAAAATAAATATGGCGCAGAATATGCAGAGGAGAGAACTTATAAAACAAAATCAAAAAATGCCCAAGAAGCGCACGAGGCTATCCGCCCCACCCATATAGAGAAAATGATTGCCGGCACTGAGGATCAAGACAGGCTTTATCGATTGATCTGGGAGCGCGCCGTATCCTCGCAAATGACCGACGCAAAATTATTGAAAACAAAGATTTCTGCAATTATAAAAAGCCATGAAGATCTCCCCTATTTTTCCGCTAATGGATCTCGCCTGCTTTTCCCCGGCTGGCTCAAAGTAGACAGTGATGCGCGTGGAGATGATGTAGAACTGCCCGTATGCAAAGCTGGAGATGAATTAAAATTGCTTGATATAAATAGTGAAGAAAAATTTACCGAACCACCCGGCCGTTATAGCGAAGCTGGCCTGATAAAAGAACTAGAAACGAGAGACATTGGCCGGCCTTCGACTTATGCTTCGATCATGAGAACGATCGAAGAGAGGGGTTATGTGAACAAAGAAGGCAAAACTCTTTTCCCGACGGATGTGGGAGAAGTCGTTTCTGATTTCCTGGAAAAACATTTCATGAATTATATTTCTGACAGTTTCACCGCAGAAATGGAAGACGAGCTCGACGAGATTTCCCGCGGCGAACGCGAATATGAAAAGACACTCAGAGATTTCTACGGACCTTTTTTGAAAGACGTAAAATCAAAAGAAAAATTGGAAAAAGCCACAAACTTAGGCGATGCGCCAGAGAATATAAAATGTCCCAAATGCGGCAGTTCGATGATTATCAAACTTTCTCGCGGAGGCAAATTTTATTCTTGCTCTAAATATCCAGATTGTGATGGGGCCTTGATGCTAGACGGCACAGAACTAAAAGGTCCAGAAGAAACTGGTGAGATGTGTCCAGAATGTGGCAAAAAAGAAGGTCAGAAAGAAAGAAAAGGGGGTGATGGTAAGCTTGTTATCAGACAAAGACGTGACGGTACTGGCACCTTTATTTCCTGTTCCCGTTATCCAAAATGTAAATTTATAAAATCAGACGCCGCCGATGAAGCAAAGAAAAAAACTGGCGTACTGTGCCCCACGTGCAAGACTGGAGACATCAGCGAGCGTCGCGGACGATTCGGTATTTTCTATTCTTGTTCTAATTATCCAAAATGTAAATTTGCAATCAAGGCAAAGCCTACTGGCGCGATATGTAAAGAATGCGGAAGTCTGATGATGGAAGGCACTAAAACCATACCGGAGAGATGCAGTAATAAAGCTTGCCCAATGCATAATCCTCATAAGTTAATGAAATAGTGATATAATCCGCTTATGGCAAGCGTTAAAGAACTACTAAATTTAATAGGAGAAGTTAATAAAAAAGATGAGGAGCTCATCACGAAAGCTTACAGGTTTTCGCAGAGCGCGCACGAGGGCCAGAAAAGGATGAGTGGAGAACCGTATTTTATCCATCCATTCGAGACGGCAAAAATTTTAGCTTCCATGGGAATGGATGTACAGACCATTGCCGGCGGACTTTTGCATGATGTTCTGGAAGATACAAAAATAACTGAAAAAGAATTAGAGGAACAATTTGGCGGAGAAGTGCTTTTCCTAGTAAATGGCGTCACAAACTTGGGAACTTTAAAATATCGCGGACATGAACGGCATGTAGAGAGCCTGCGGAAATTTTTTATCGCGATGGCAAACGACTTGCGCGTGGTCATCATCAAATTTGCTGATCGGCTGCATAATTTGCGCACGCTCCAGTATGTAAGGCAGGATAAAAGAAGCCGAATTGCAATAGAATCGATCGAAGTCTATGCGCCACTGGCCAATCGCCTCGGAATGGGAAAACTCAAAGGTGAAATAGAAGATGCCGCTTTTCCTTTTGCTTATCCTAAAGAATACGCGCAGATAGAAGAAATCATAAAAGAAAAAAAGGAGTCGTACCAAAAAAACTTATCTGAAGTGCAGAAAAAACTAGAGAAAGAATTGGCTAAAAATAAAATTGAAGTCGTTGAGATTAATTACAGGATGAAACATAAGTACAGCTTGTGGAAAAAGCTCCTAAAACGTGAGATGGATATAGACAAAGTATTCGACGTGGTCGCCCTGCGCGTAGTGGTCGGAAGTATCGAAGAATGTTACAGGGTGCTGGGAGTTATACATTCGATCTGGAATCCCCTCCCCGGCAGAATTAAAGATTATATTGCATTACCAAAACCAAATGGCTACAGATCTATTCATACCACTGTTTTTACTGGCTCCGGCGGGACAGCTGAGATTCAAATAAGAACAAAAGAAATGCACGCCGAGGCGGCTTATGGAATCGCGGCCCACTTCGCCTACAAAGAACAAGGCAGTAAAAAGTCGGATAATGATAAATTGAAATTTAAATGGATTGAAGAATTAAAAAGTCTAAACTATCATCCCAATGAATCCAAGAAGTTTATCGAAAATCTAAAAATGGACTTCTTTAACGATCGTATCTTTATTTTCACCCCGGAGGGCGATATTGTGGATTTGCCGGAGGATTCCAGCCCGATAGATTTCGCTTATGCTATACATTCAGATATCGGAGATCACACTTCTGGCGCAAAAATCAACGGCAAGATGAGCCAAATTTTTTCAAAATTAAAAAACAGAGATATCGTGGAAATAATCAAAAATAAAGACGCTCATCCTTCGGTCAAATGGTTGGAATATGCCAAAACAACGATGGCTCGAAAGCACATCAAATCATACTTGGAAAAAAATAGTTTTCTAAAGAAATTGAAATCTTTTGGGCGCTCCTAGAAAATCTTAAATGCTAAAATTTGAGACGTTGTAAAGTTCTGCGTCGTCTTGCTTGACCTCTTCTTTCGATCTGTCGTCGAGAGGGGCTTCCGCACTCGAAGGCTCCATCTGCGCGCTACCAGACGCATCATTCTCCGCAATATGTTTTAAAAACATTTCTTCCGGTTTTTTCTCCACACTCGATCTATTGATCAAATCCAGAATCTCACGCAAATCTTTAGTAGAAAAATAATCAATCTTAATTTGTCCGCCTAATTCCTTTTTCTCTATATGTACTCGAGTGCCCAATTTTTCTTGGAATTCTTCTTCAAGTTCGGTTATTTCGGGGTCTGGCATAAATTCTTTCTTGCGAACGCGATCATAAGCTATCTTTCTGGCGAGCCTTTCTGCTTCACGCACAGTGATTTTTTTATAAACAATTTCTTTGAAAAGCACGAGCTGTTCTTGGGGATGATCGGCCAGCATCAATATCGGCCGAGTATGGCCTTCGGTGATTTTTCCTTCAGAGAGTCCATTGGTGATTTCTTCCGGCAACGTCAAAATGCGCAAAGAATTGGAAACATATTCCCTGCTTCTGCCCATCTTTTTGGCGATCTCGTTATGAGTGAATTTAAATTCATTTGCCAGTCGGAAAAAAGCCCTCGCGCGGTCGACTGCATTTAGATCTTCACGCTGTAAATTTTCAATAATAGCAAGCTCCAGCTTCATGATAGCCGTATCTCCGATACGAATGATCGCCGGCACTTGGGAAACCCCAGCCAAAATAGATGCACGCAATCTGCGTTCTCCAGCGATGAGCTCGTATTCAGTCACTAACCCGCCCCCATCTTTTTCTTTTTCAATGCGAGAAACCGTCAGCGGTTGAAGCACGCCGTATTGCTTTATCGAATCCGCTAAATCCTGCAATCGAGCTTCGTCGAAATCCCGCCGGGGCTGATACGGGTTTGGTTTGATTTTATCGGTATCGATCAAAAAAATTGAATTGGAATACAAGTTAGACATGAATTGATTTTAACATAAAAATTTAGTAAAGTGTAAATGTGTAAAACTTGCCGGGATGGCGGAATTGGTAGACGCGATAGACTCAAAATCTATTGATGGCAACATCATGAGAGTTCGATTCTCTCTCCCGGCACAGAAAAATAAAAATATATGAGCAAATTTATTATTCATGGAGGGAAAAAATTAAAGGGTACCTACACTGTATCCGGTGCGAAAAACGCCGCGCCTAAATTGTTGATCGCATCTCTTTTAACTAAAAAGAAGTGCGTTTTTCATAATATCGCGAGGATTTCCGACACTTACCGAAGTCTGGACGCGCTCACATCTCTGGGCGCATCAATTCAGTTTATTAAAAAAAATTCAGTCGCCATACAATGCGCCGATATTTATTCTTCAGAAATTCCCCTTGAATCCATGTCAGCTCGCCAGTCGGTGATATTCATCGGAGCAACCTTGGCGCGTACCGGACACGTGGTCATCTATCCTCCCAAAGGAGATGCGACTATCGGCAAACGTCCGATCAACAGACATTTAGCCGGCATTGAAGCCCTGGGCGGCAAAATTATAAAAAGGGGCAATAATTGTTTAGAAATTTTCATGCCTCGACGGCCAAAATCAGCAGTTTATACTTTTGAAAAAAATACCCATTGCGGCACGGAAAATTTGATTCTGGCTTCCGTTTTCAATAGTGGAAAAATTATTTTAAAAAATGCCGCGGAAGAACCAGAAGTAGATAATCTAATCAAATGCCTAAACGAGATGGGAGCAAAAATAAAAAGAATTGAACCTAGAGCGATCGAGATCATAGGCGTCAAACCATTTCTAAATGGAGTAGAGACGACTGCTATTCCTGATCGTCTAGAAGCAGCTACTGCCTTAGTATTATCCGTAATGACAGGCGGACATATAGTTGTGAAAAACGCAGTTCCTGCGCTTTTAAATAAATTTACCAGCGCGCTTGGTGACATGGGCGTGGAAATAAGTTTCAAAAATAATGTTGCTAGGATAAAAAAAATTAATTATCCATTAAAACCAACTAATATAACCACCGAAATGCATCCAGGATTTGTAACAGATTGGCAGCCACTTATTACACTCCTCTTAGCTTCTATGGCAAAGGGCGAATCGATCATTCATGAGAGAATTTTCGAAACCCGTTGGAGATATCTGGAAGAGTTAAAAAAAATGGGAATAAAATATAGCCTTTTTCATCCCAAAAATCACGGAGCGGAATATTATAATTTCAATGATTCAGAATATCTCCCGGGTGGAACTTACGGCGCATCTGTTTATGGCCCCGTCAAATTGCGGCCCGCAGAAATGAGTTCTCACGACGTCCGTGCAGGCATTGATATGCTTTTGGCGGGATTAGTGGCTCCGGGAAAAACTATCATTAATGATCCGCAAAATCATATTGATCGGGGCTATGAAAATATTGTCGCGAAACTGACTGATCTAGGAGCGGATATAAAAAGAATCTAAATGTTTAAACCGATTATCGTAATTCTGGGTCAAACAGCTACAGGTAAAAGCGCTTTGGCGGTAAAAATTGCCCGAAAAGTAGATGGAGAAATAATCTCAGCTGACTCAAGACAAGTTTACAAGGGTCTTGATATTGGTACCGGAAAAATTACAGAAAAAGAAATGAAAGGTACCCCTCATTATTTACTAGATGTTGCAGATCCAAAAAGAAAATTCACTGTAGCTAAATATAAAAACTTAGCAGAAAATAAAATAAAAGAAATAATTGCCCGTGGTAAAATCCCAATAATTTGCGGCGGCACGGGATTTTATATTGATGCAGTGACAAGAGGTATTGTTTTTCCAGAAGTCCCACCGAACCATGCCCTTCGTAAACGCTTAGCATTAGTAAGCGACCGCGTACTAATGCTAAAACTGCAAAAACTTGATCCAGAAAGAGCAAAAAATATAGATCCGAGAAATAAAGTCAGATTAATCAGAGCGATTGAGATAGCGAAAGCTCTTGGTAAAGTCCCAAAAATTACAGAGGTTAAACCTATGTATAGATTTATAAAAATAGGTTTATATTTACCGTCGGATAAATTAAAAAAGAAAATAGAAAAAAGAGTAGAAAAAATGTTTAAAGATGGTTTGTTAAAAGAAATTAAAAAACTAAAAAAGGCTGGAATTTCAGATAAAAGGTTAAAAGAATTGGGCTTTGAATATTATAAACCCACTCCAGAAAAAGTAATTCAGGAAACTTTAAAATATGCAAAACGCCAGATGACTTGGTTCAAAAGAGATAAAGAAATTAAATGGTTGGATGCATCGAAAATTCAAAAAGTTGTGCTAAATAAACAGGTTTTAAGACCCCTTGCGTAAATGGTAAATATGTGTTAAAAATTATCAAAATTAGCACATTGAAAATGGGCTAATACAACTCAACAAACCAATCAAAAAAAAGGAAAACAACTATGAGAATCAATGGGCGTCCGAAGACGCTTTTCACCGGCCAATGGGCCGACCTTCCACTCCGAGACATGGCCCTAAACGCGAGAGATTTCGGCTATGATGGCCTAGAACTTGCTTGTTGGGGAGACCACTTCGAAGTGCAAAAAGCTGATGAAGCTTACTGTCAAATAAAACGTAAGTTATTGGAATTATGCGGCATGCAGTGTCACGCAATTTCAGCTCATCTCGTCGGTCAGGCAATCTGCGACAACATCGACGAGCGTCACAAAGCTATACTCCCCGCACACGTCTGGGATGATGGCCATCCTGAAAACGTCCGACGGCGCGCGGCTGAGGAAATGATCGCGACAATTCGTGCAGCTCGTCGATTCGGAGTCAACGTAGTCAACGGATTCACTGGTTCAAAGATCTGGCCGTTGATGTACAGTTTTCCACCGGTACCGAAAAGCATGATCAAGGACGGTTTCGATGACTTCGCCAGAAGATTTGGCCCGATCCTTGATGTTTGTGAAGAATGCAACGTTAACTTTGGTTTGGAAGTTCACCCAACCGAAATTGCATTTGACATCGCCAGCTTCCGCACAGCCCTCTCGGCTGTCGGCAAACATCGTCGTTTCGGAATCAATTATGATCCTAGCCACCTCGGGTACCAGCGAGTGGATTACGTTCGTTTTATCTACGAATTCGCCGACCGCATCTTCCACGTACACATGAAAGATGTGATCTGGAGAGAAAAAGCAGAGGCCGGCGTATTTGGTGGGCACACCGAATTCCACAATCCCATTCGCGCATGGGATTTCAAGAGCCTAGGTCACGGTAATGTAGACTTTAGGTCCATCATCCGTGCGCTGAATTACATAAAATACACAGGCCCGTTGTCTGTCGAATGGGAAGACGGAGGGATGGACCGCGAACACGGAGCCAGGGAGTCAGCTGAATTTTTGAAAAAGCTAGACTTCTCCACCTCGGATATTGTCTTCGATGAGCAATTTGGGAGCGGGGGTTAAATAAACCCAAACAATCACAATAAACCAGTAGATCACTTCTGCATATTCTGCAAGAAAGTCTGCTGGTTTTCCTTTTTCAGATCAAAAATATTTTAGTTAAACCAAACATTTTTTATATTAACAAATTCTTTTATACCATAAGTGCCCAGTTCTCTACCGTATCCGGACTTTTTTATTCCCCCAAAGGGCGCGCGTATGTCAGATTTGACCATATCATTCACGCACACATTCCCTGCTTCAATGAGCGGAACAATACGTTCAGCCTTTTTTATATCGGAAGTAAAAATGGATGCGCCGAGACCGTATCTAGTGTCATTTGCGATTTTTATTGCTTCTGTTTCATCTTTAAAAGAAATAATTGGCAGAACTGGACCAAAAACTTCTTCATCATAAACCGGCATGCCCTTTTTTATATCTGTCATGACTGTCGGCAAATAAAAATATCCTTTCCCGCTCCTCCTCTGTCCGCCATAGATGATTTTTGCGCCAAGCGATACTGATTTTTCAACTTGCTTTTGAACTTCTGATAAAATTTGCTCTGTGGCAAGAGGTCCGATGTCTGTTTCTTTATTACTCGGATCCCCGACGGATAATTTTGAAAATTCTTCTACCACCATTTTAGTAAATTTATCTTTGATATTTTCTTCGACGATAAAACGTTTTGCAGAAATACAGCTTTGTCCAGTATTGCCTTGAAGTCTCGAGAGCACGGCAATTTTAGCCGCCTGATTGATATCTGCATCGCCAAAAACAATAAAAGGGTCACTGCCGCCCAGCTCCAGCACCACTTTTTTTATTTCTTCGCCAGCTACGCGTGCCACCTCACTACCTGCCTTCTCACTGCCAGTCAAAGTAACTGCAGCAATTCTAGGATCTCGAATCACACCTTCGACTCGAGACGCAGAAAGAAGTAAATTTTGAAAAACGCCTTCGGGGAACCCACAAGCTCGGAAAGATTCTGCTATCGCTTCTGCGCACTGGGGCACGTTTGATGCGTGTTTGAGCAGGCCGACATTGCCAGCCATCAAAGCCGGCACAGCAAAACGATAAACCTGCCAAAACGGAAAATTCCATGGCATGATCGCGAGCACCGCACCCAGCGGATCAAACTGGACATACTGTTCTTTTTTGTCTGTAGTTAACACTTCGTTCTTTAAAATTGTTTCTGCATTGTCTACATAATAATCACAAAGAGAAGCGCATTTCTCGATTCCGACTGGGCCAGACTTCATTGTTTTCCCCATCTCGAGCATCTGTAATTTTGAAAATTCTTCAGTATGACTGCGAAGATATTCTGCTAATTTACGCATCAAAGTTGCTCGTTCGTTGAATGAAGTTTTTTTCCAAGACCTAAAAGCTTCCTCTCCCAGCGAAAGTTTGTTTTCAAGCTCATCATCTGAAATTTCTTTAAAACTTTTTAAAACTTCTTCAGTTGCTGGATTTTTTGATTGAATTGGCATTTTTACATTATACTATTTTTCCTAAATATTCATTTGCCTCCTCGTAATTGATAGGGCAAACTATAATATGCACACCCTTAGAATTAAGCGCCTTTTCTAAAAACGGAAGCAAGGCTTCCGTTTTTTTAACTTTATACCCGACTGCGCCGAAACTTTTTGCAAGGGTCATGAAATCTGGATTATTGAAAGAAAGTCCGAATGAAGATAAATTCATTCCTTTTTGTTTCCAGCGGATCATCCCAAAACCCGAATCATCCAAAATCAATACTACTAGATTTATTCCTAATCGAACAGCTGTTTCTAATTCTGCGACGCTCATCATGATTCCTCCATCCCCCGAGACAACTAAAACTTTTTTATTAGGGTAGAGAATTTTCAGCGAAATCCCAGCAGGCAAGCCCGCGCCCATGGTCGCCAGAGTGTTGTCCAGAATAATGCCGTGGAATTCTCTTGAGATAAAATTGCGGGCAAAATATAGCTTGTACATGCCGTTGTCCAAGGCAAGAATGTCACCCTTCTGTAATGTTTTTTGTATGTCTGAAATAATTCTCTCCGGCCGAAGTGGAAAATCAGGAGACTGTGAAAATGTAGCGATATCTTTTTTCAACATATCTCGCATCTTAAAAAAATAATCAAAATCCCATTCACTTCGAGCAGATAGTTTCTTAGTTAAAATAAGAAGAGTATGAGAAATATCTCCGATGACTTCGTGTGTCGGAACATAAACATCGGGAGCCATAGAAGAAAAGAAATTTATGTGGATAATTTTTTGCGCCGTTAAAATCATTGGGGGCTTTTCAATCACATCATGCCCAATCATAAGTATTAGATCCGCATGACGAAGCGCTTGATGCACATATTCACCCTGCGATAGAGCCGTCGTGCCAATGTATAGCTGAGAGGTCTCATCCCCCGCTCCCTTTCCCATCTGCGTCGAGACAAAAGGTATGCCTGTCTTTTTTAAAAATGCATCAATTGCTTTGCGTAAAAAAATTTTATTCGTCTGTCTATTTAATCCTCCGCCTAAAATAATGATCGGGTGTTTTGATTTTTGGATTTCATTCAGCGCTAGATTTATGGATTTATCATCTGCTTTATTATAAATAATTTTTTTTGGATCGAGCGGAACAGCATCACATGATTCTTCGGCAATATCTTCAGGCAGTTCCAAATGCACCGCGCCGGGGCGTTCGGTTTCGGCGAGACTGATTGCTTCGCTCATCATGCTTGGCACTTGATCGCCCGCAGTAATCGTCTTAGAAAATTTTGTAACTGTCTTCATCATGCCCACCACATCAATAATCTGAAATTTCCCTTGTTTATTCTTTTTAATTGCTTTCTGGCCGGTAATAACCAAAAGCGGAAAACCTCCGAGCTCCGCATATGCCACCCCTGTCATTAGATTCGTTGCCCCGGGGCCCAGAGTAGAAAGCGCTACACCGACTTTACCTGTCATCCGGCCAACTGTAGCGGCCATAAATGCCGCTCCCTGTTCAGTGCGAGTGGTGATGAAAGTAATTTTAGAATTTTTAACGGCCTCTAAAAAAGTCAGATTTTCCTCCCCGGGTACGCCAAAAATATATTTGATACCATGTTTTTCCAGACAATTTACGATAATTTCAGCTACGTTTTTGGCTGTTTTTGCCATTTTTGTATTGTATCACATGGTTGTGGAAAACTTCCTTGCCAAGAAATAGAAGATTAAGTTATAATTAAAATATTATTAGATTAGTAGATCAGATAACTATGAAAATTTTAATTCATTGGTTGGTTGCGGCTGTAGCTATATTAATATCGGCTTATGTTTTGCCCGGAGTTCATGTGACTGGGCTGGTTGCGGCGCTCGTCTTGGCATTGGTTCTCGGAATTATAAATGCTTTCTTGCGTCCGCTCCTTGTGGTGCTGACTTTACCAGTTACAATTTTAACCCTCGGACTCTTTGTGTTCGTCATCAATGGCTTCCTCGTTATGTTGGCTGCAAGTATTGTGCCGGGATTTACAGTTGATAGTTTCTGGTGGGCGCTCGTCTTCGGTATAGTGCTCGCAATCGTGAGCGCTGTCTTGCACTCATTCGAAAAAGAAGCACCAGTAGTTTAACCGAAGGCGGGCCCACGAGGAATCGAACCTCGGTCTTCCCTTTTGGAGAGGGAAATTCTACCTCTAAACTATGGACCCGTAGCTTTATTACGACTAGCGAGGAGCATGTGAACGAGTACTCTCATTCACAATGTCCGAGTCGACGTCGTATCAAAAGGTTTGATACCTTTTATTTATACCTTTCCAGAAAGGTTTTTGCAATGCGCTGTATGTAAAAAGACGCGCCCCACAGCAGACCAAACTGCTGTGGGGCGATATAGATTATTTGCCTTCGCGCAATACCGCAACCCAGTGCCATAGAACAATGGCAAGAAGTATCGCAGCAAAAACAATGATAGCGATTACCATAAGGGCCTCCTGAGATTTGTGGTTTAAGGTTTACAGACAACAACAATTCACTAGTATTTTAACATAGAGCAGTTTTTTAATAAACTACTTTTTTGTTTCCTTGTGTTTCGTTTGTTTACGACACCACTTGCAATACTTTTTGAGCTCGATTTTTTTAGTAACGAGTTTCTTGTTTTTGCTGGACCAGTAATTTACATGTTTGCAGGTTCCGCAAGCAAATTTTATAAGTCTATCTTGTGACATGGTTAGATATTATATTAAAAATCACTAGAAAGCAACCTCGAGACATTTGAGCCCATTTAAACCACAGTTATAAATAAATTCTCTTAATCAAGGGATTGAGTCGAGTTACAGTCTCATACCAGGACAAATCTAAGATATTGCTGATACCTTCCATAGAGCACGGTGAATCGCTATCCTTGCCAATGACTGTCACTTCATCTCCTACAGCTAGATTTTTTATTTTGGTGACATCAATGCAAATCATATCCATGGAAATTCTGCCTAGTACTTTGCATTCCTTCCCGTCTACAAGCATCTTGCCCAGTGAAGATAGTGCGCGAGGATAACCATGCCAATATCCTACCGGCACGATAGCCACGACGCCAGCATCTGGCAAAGATTCAGTCAGATCATATCCGATCCTGCTGCCTTTGGGTTGTTTTTTAATTTCCGTAATTATTGATTTCCATGCAAGCACTGGCTTCAGAGAAATTTTATCTTGGAGAGCGGCTTTGACTTCTCTCGCCGGCCAGAGCCCGTAAAGCCCGATGCCTACGCGCACCATATCGAAGTGAGAATCCGGAAAAAGCATAGTACCCGCAGTGGCTGCCGCGTGAGCGATCGGATTAAGGCCTTTTCTTTTAAAATCCGCGACCCATAATTTAAAATCTTGCATTTGCATTTCTGTGTCTTTAGGAAAAGCGGGATTTTTCGCCGAAGCAAAATGAGTAAATATTCCTGCAACATTAAAATTATAGTTTTTATGCGAATCAATAATTTTCAAAACTTTTTTACGATCTTCCATTAAAAATCCTTGACGATGCATGCCCGTATCTACTTTGATATGAATATTTAAAGACTTGGTAAAATGTTTTTGATTGGCGACGACATATTCGAGTGATTCAAAAGTTGATACGGATAGAGAGATATTATTGTCCGCGGCTAGGGCGACCATCTCCGGGAGAGTGTAGCCCAAGACCAAGATGGGCGTTTTAATTCCCTCTTTTCGCAAAGCTAAACCCTCAACTATAGAATCTACCCCGAAGAAATCAACACCAGACTTGGATATTTCTCTGGCAAAATCAATAAGGCTATGGCCGTAAGCGTTGGACTTTATTACCGCCATGAGTTTTGTTTTTTTATTGATTAGCGATTGAAAAACCGAAAGATTGTGCGCGATAGCTTTTCGATCAATTTCAATCCAAGTTCGGAGTCCCTTTCTTTGTAATTTATTCATACTTTATGATTTACTGAAATTTAATTTACAGAAGTTTTTAATTTTTTTTCTTTAGCAAATCGCTCCAAGGCAAGCTCGATCAACCTATCTAAAAGTTTTGATACTGGAATACCACTCGCCTCCCAAAGCTTTGGATACATGCTGATATCTGTAAACCCGGGAATTGTATTTATTTCATTCACAAACACATTTCCTTTCTTAGTAAGAAACACATCTACCCGACTCATCCCTTCGCAATTTAAAGCTTGGAAAGTGCGGATCGCCAATGTTTGAATCTTTTTTGTCGTACTTTTATCGATCTCGGCAGGAATGACAGCGATAGACCCCGCATCAATATATTTTGCATTATAAGAATAAAATTCTTGATTGGCAATAATTTCTCCGGGAATAGAAGCCATCGGCGTGTCGTTGCCGAGTATCGCGCATTCGATTTCACGGCCATCAATAAACTCTTCTATAATTATTTTTATATCGTAAAGAAAAGCATCTCTGATTGCTTTTTTAAATTCATTTTCATTTCGTACTTTACTGACTCCAACAGATGAACCCATATTTGCCGGTTTGATAAACATGGGCAAACCAAGCTCTTGTTTTATTTTATTAAAATTTATTTTTTCACCCGCTCTAAAAGTGAGAAATTTACCGATGGGGATACCAGCATCTCGTAAAAGTCTCTTCGTCACATCTTTATCCATACCAGCCGCGCTGCCGAGAACGCCCGGGCCAACAAACGGCACGCCGGCAAGTTTCAGAAGACCTTGCATACTACCGTCTTCGCCGAACGGTCCATGCATTACCGGAAAAATCACATCAAAATTCTTTATTTTATTGAAATCAAATTTACCATCCTTGTTGATCTTTATTGAAGTTATTTGATATTTTGTTTTATCTAGCCCATTTATGACATTTTTTGCAGACTTCAGCGAGACCTCGTGTTCCGCCGACTTGCCCCCAAAAAGCACCCCTATTTTCAACTTTTTCTTCATATGGTGCCTAGTATAGCACTCTTTAAATCTTTAGGAAAATTGGTTAAATTCGTACAGCCATTCTTGGTTATGAGAATCATATCTTCTATTCTCACTCCCCCAAAACCTTGAAAATAAAGTCCGGGTTCGATGGTCATCACACATCCGGCAGGCAAAATATCTTCACTTTTTGGCTTGAAATTCGGCCACTCGTGAATCACCGTACCGACTCCATGTCCGAGCCCGTGCTGAAAATTCTTTTTGCCGTATTTTTTATTTAAAAAATCTCGCGCCGCTTTATCTATCATCTTTGCCCTTCGTTCTCCTTTTTTAATTTTATTCATAGCTAAATTCATCGCGCGGAAAACGCTCTCATAAATCTTCTTTTGTCTTTGAGTCGGTTGGCCCCAAAAATAACTACGAGTCATATCAGAACAATAATGATTAATGGTGCAACCAAAATCGAACATGATAAGATCGCCTTTTTTTAATTTGGATTTGCCGGGAGTATGATGAATATTGGCAGTATTTTTACCAAAGGCAACAATCGGCGGAAAAGATAACACATTTACGCCATGGCTGATATATGTTTTTTTAATAAAATTGGCAACTTCTATTTCACTAATACCCGTTTTGAGAATTTTCAAAACATCTCGCAAGACCTGCTCACTTATCCTTTGCGCTCTGATTATATTTGAAAGTTCTTTTTTAGTCTTAACCGCGCGAATTTCGTGAATGAATTTTGTTTGCTTCATAATTTAAAAAAGTTTTATCACATCATGAAAAGTGACGACAACCATCAAAAGTATCAAAATACTAAAACCAATCATGTTGGCTGTGTTAGTAAATTTGGGATTAATTCGCGAACCTTTTATTTTTTCAATCAAAAGAAAGAAAAGCCGTCCGCCGTCAAGGGCGGGAAATGGCAGGAGATTTATGATTGCGAGATTCACGGAGATAAGCGCGGCAAAAGATAAAAGATAAACAAAGCCAAATTGATATGCATCTCCCACGATACTCACCATACCCACCGGCCCAGTTATCGAGGCGAGGCTACCTTTGCCCTGTAAACCCTCTGAAATAAGCGTATAAAGGCCCACAACAGTGCCTTTGGCCACAGAGATGGTTAGAGACATTCCCTCTTTGAAAGCTGAAAAAACGGGCAATTTGGCTATGCCAATCATGTCCATAGATATACCGACCATAGGCTCAGCATTCCCCTTGGGTACAACTGGGGTAATGACAGCAGAATGAAAAACTTTATCTTTGCCGCGTATATATCCAAGGTTAATTTTTTTATCACTATGGGACAGTACAAATGATTTAAGGGTATCAGGATTTAGATCTACAACATAGTCAGCACCACTTGAGAGAGTTACTATTTTATCCCCTGATTTAAGTCCTGCTATGTAAGCCGGAGATTCCACCATAACAGAAACAACTGTTAAGTTTACATCAGTCAGCTTGGAACTCATGGGCTCGCTACCCACTGAGGTCGGGAACCCAGACATAAACCCAATAGAAAACAAAAGCCAAGCTAGCAAAAAATTGGCGCATACTCCAGCGACCAGGACGATCGCTTGTTTCCATTTTGCTTTATGGACAAAACTTCTCTCCCTATCAGGACCATTTGTATTTTCATCATCAGGATTCTCACCAAATATTTTTACAAATCCTCCAAACGGCAAAGCATTGATGCTGTATTCCGTCTCCCCTTTTTTAATTCCGAAAAGTTTCGGTGGAAAACCAAAGCCAAATTCATCCACCCGAATGCCAAACTTCTTCGCAGTAAAAAAATGTCCAAACTCATGGACAAGCACAAGCACTAACAATATAATGAAAAATATAATAATTGACATGAATTTTCTAAAAGCTAACCCCTACAAGCTACAAGCTAGCCGACTATCCCATCACTTCCTTTTGCTTTTTCTCAAAAGTTGCTTCTAAATTTTTATTTGCTTCATCAATAATCTTTTGCAATTCGTCTTTAGCTCTAAACTTTTCATCTTCGGTCAGCTTCGCTTCTTTTTCTTTCTCTTGCACATCTTCCCAGATACGTTCGCGTTCTCGACGTATTGTGATTCTTTGTTCTTCTAATTTTTCTTTTAGAACTTTTACGAGAGATTGCCTGCTTTCAGTAGTTAATTGGGGAAAGATAACTCTGATGCCCAGGTCATCAGTCGCCACCGACAATCCTAAATTTGAGGATTGGATTGCTTTTTCTATATCTTTGATTTGGCCCTTATCCCAGGGCGCTACCCGCAGAGTTCTTGGATCTTCGATAGAAACAGAAGCCACATTTTTTAACGGAACGCGCGAACCGTATGATTCCACGGCCACCCCGTCTAAAACCATCGGCGACGCTCGTCCGATATTTAATTGACTGTATTCATTCCCTAAAAAATCCCCCACCTTTTTGAGTTCTATTTTAAAATTTGAAAAGTTGTATTGCATAATTCTATTATAGCACAGGTGTGATCATCGCCACAGATTCCATCAACGTTTTCGCGGAACTGCCGGGCATGCGGAGAAATTCACGTACCTTGAAAAAATGCTCAAAACAACCCATGTCAAAGGCGGGCTTTGACATAAGTTGTTGGTGTAAGACAGATTCCAGCGAATTTAGAAATTTTAGAGCTTTAGAGCTGTTGGATTCTGTACTTACTTCACTTGCTTCTTCGTCATTCTCTTCTTTTTTGGGAGGTAATAATTCTTTCAGAAAATCAATCCTCTTTGGCAAAGACATTTTTATAAATTTCTCGGCATTTTCGAGATCGGATGCGAGGTCTTTCCGCGTGGAGATAAAATAAAATCTAGAAACAAGGGTTTTCAGAAGTGAATTTGCATCCGGCGTAACCAAGAAAAAATGTACATTTTCTTTTGGCTCTTCAAACATTTTTAGCAGAGTCCCTTGCGCGTCCAAAGTAAAACTATTGGAACAAACAAGAAATATTTTTTTATTCAGGGAAAAACTTTTTTCACTTCCCATCGAGCGTAAATTTAATGCTTCATCTATTTTAAAATTATCAACGACAATATGACAAAAATCCGGATTACCGGAAGTTTTTAACCCTAAATCCTCGCAGAATTCTAAAATCTCAGGCACGATTTTGCCCCTATCCCCCTCAATGAGATAAGCATGATGCAAATTTTTTTTATCTAAATGTTCTTTTATTTTCATTTTATCAAAATATCTTGCAAATAAAATAGCTTCTCTCAAAAAGCAATCTGTCTGGCAAAGCTTTGCCAGCGAACTGCTCGTCGATCAAGAAAATAATAATCGGAGTACCGCTTTTATTTTCTAATCTCCTGCGCAAGGCTTTTCTTAAGAACTATTTTATTTTCAAGATATTACTTTTTACTTAAAACCGTCTTCTTGTACACATCCAAATGCTCCAGCGCGATGCCCGTGCCCTTGACCACGCAAAAAAGCGGATCTTCGGCCAGAGCCGCCTTGACACCGGTCTTGCGATAAACTAAATCAGTAAAATTCCGCAAGAGAGATGACCCGCCGGTCATAATGATGCCCTGATCGATGATGTCTGAAGCTAGCTCTGGAGGAGTTTCCTGCAAAACATCTTTGATCGCTTTGATTATTTGTTTTAATTCCCCGTCTATCGCTTTGACTATTTCATTGGTTCCCACTCTCGCAGACCGAGGCAATCCTTGAATAAAATCCCGGCCTTTGATCGTCACCGAGAGTTCTTCTTCCAACTGCACCGCCGCGCCGATCTTTATTTTCACTTCTTCGGCTGTCCTGTCGCCGATCGCTAGATTGAAAGTTTTTTTGATGTAGTCCGCGATAGCCTGATCTATTTTATTTCCAGCGCATTTGACCGAGGTAGAAGAAACAATCCCGCCAAGAGATATGACCGCCACGTCCGTCGTGCCCCCACCGATATCCACCACCATATGCCCCCTCGATTCATAAATAGGAATGCCAGCGCCGATCGCGGCCAAGATGGGTTCCTTCACCACATAAGCATTTTTAGCGCCAGCGCGAATGGCTGCTTCTATCACCGCTCGCCTCTCTGTGCTGGTGACACCGGCTGGCACGGAGACCATCACATCCGGCTTAAAAAAATTAAAACGCCCCATCGCTTTATTTATAAAATAACGCAGCATTGCTTCGGTTACCCGATAATCCGCGATCACGCCGTCTTTCATTGGACAATAAGTGATGATAGATTCTGGAGTTTTACCGATCATGTCTTTGGCTTCAAAGCCAATCGCTAGAATCTTGTTATCCTGCTCAGAAACCGCTACCACTGAAGGTTCGTTCAAGATGATTCCTTTACCAGGCAAGAATACGAGAGTATTGGCCGTTCCTAGATCTATACCCAGTTTTTTAGTAAAAATACCCATCTGGCCAATATATATTATTTTTGTGATAAAATCAAAGTGTGGGAGATGATCTAAAAAATCCGTTTGCGGGGTATCTAGCAAACCTAAAAAAACACAAACAAGCTGTAAACCCAGTTCATGAAATTGTGAATTGTTACTACAAAATGAACGGCTGGGAAAAAATGCCGAAAGATTTTTATACGGGCAGATATGAATACAGAAAGCTCGCCAGCGAAGCAAAAAAATTGTACCTAGCGTGCAATGAGGTTTTAGACGACTCTATTTGGGCTTTAGATAAAATGAAATACTTGGCAGAAAAAGGCGGCTTCGATTGGTCTATTATTACTTGCTTGAAACACAAATTGAGATGAGTTGTTGCAAATTTTTTTGATATTGTTTATATTCTTTAATGAAGAGTAGACAACCCATTAACCTAAAAGGAGGTAATATGTGGTTCTTTCCATCAAAGGCTGGGTCAGAAGCGAATTCTCGACCCAACATTGAGCAGGTGGTCGCTGGACAAGAAAACGAAATAAGCGCTCGTGAAGAAGAGTTGCGAGTGATTCATCGTCTGAAACAAAAACACCACCAACACATCCCCAACGACCTCGAAGAAAAGTAATCGTAATCGAAGGTCGTCACCCTAGGAGCACTCGTTCACGAGTCGCTCCTAGATTTTTTTTCTCTAAAATTTAAGAAACTATCACCGTAAACTCCCCTCTTTGTTTTTCTGGATTTTCAATTAAATACTGTAAAACTTCCGCCGGTGAACCAGTTTTAAATTCTTCATAAATTTTTGTCAGCTCGCGCGCAATGCAAACTTTTTTCGGATTTTCTACGGAACAAAATTTCACAAGTGATTCTAGGGTTTTTAAAATCCTGTGCGGAGATTCGTAAAATACCATCGTACGTTTTGCGCCGGCAATTTCTTTAAATAAAGTTTCCCTACCCTTTTTATGCGGAAGAAATCCTAAAAAAGTAAATTCGTGAATCGGCAAGCCTGAAGCTGATAATGCTGTTATTACAGCCGAGGGACCCGGAATTGGAATCACCTGTACTTCTTGCGTTAGGTCTTGCCTAACGCAGTTAAATTTTTCTTTTATTTTTGAAACAAGCATCGCGCCTGGATCAGAAATGCCCGGCGTGCCGGCGTCAGAAACCAGAGCCAGATTTTTCCCCTCTTCTAATAATTCAAAAATTTTACTAAATTTATTGCTTTGTCTGGAGTTTTTTCCGACGACATCGTCGGATGGGTAACTCATCGTTGCAGTATTAATATTATATTTCTGTAAAATCTTTTTAGTTTCTCGGGTATCTTCGCATAATATCAAATCCACGCTTTTCAACGTCTCGATCGCTCGCAGAGTTATGTCCCCCATATTTCCGATCGGCGTCGCCACCACATAAAATTTTGCCATAAATTCAGTATCCGCTGGGACATTAAAATAGTCAAGTTGAAATTAAAAGCCGACAGCCCACCTCGAGGGTGCAACTGCCGGTTTTTTGATTTTCTCCTTTCTGCTCGGATAGTGACGAGCATACCTTCATTCACATCTGTTGATGTGAAACTGCCGAATCCATCTATAGAGGGTTGCTTCACTCACACCTACAATAGAAGCGGCTTCCATGGCGCAACCTCTCGTTTCCCTGAGAACTTTACGTAGATAATCCTTGTGCAACTCAGTAAAGTTGAAGAACTTTCCCTCTGCCTTATAGCAAGTGTGGATCTCAGATTCGACTTGAGTGGCAAAACTCACATCTTCTTGCTCCCCACCGACAAACATGCTCTTCATGTATGGCTGAACGTGGTCTGACTGAACAGTCTCGTCCCTTTCAGCAAAAAACGCCATACGCGCTACAGCGTTCTTGAGTTCACGAACATTCCCCGGCCAATTGTAACCGTGATACTCTCGCATCAGAGCACCACGAGTAGACATGCCAATCTCGTCTTTCTCTTGGCTGAGAAAGTATTCGATTAGAACGGGTACATCTTCGAGACGATCCCGTAAAGACGGAACGTTCAAGGGAATCACGTTTAGACGATAGAAGAGATCCGAGCGGAACTTGCCATCAGTCACTGCTTGCTTCAAATCGGTGTTAGTCGAAGCAATAACTCTTGCTTTCATCTGAATCTTGCGTCGATCGCCAACTGGGCTGAACATCCCATCTTCCAAGATGCGCAGAAGTTTCACTTGAAAATCAAGGGGCAGTGTCCCCACTTCGTCAAGCAAGATGGTGCCATCTTCGACTGATTCGAAGAAACCTTTCCTGTCCTCGTAAGCATCCGTGAACGAACCTTCTCTGTGGCCAAACATTTCGCTCTCAAAGAGAGTGGAAGTGATCGCAGAGCAATTCACTGGAACAAATGGGCGGTTTTGCCTTCCATTGTTGTGAATTTCTTTTGCGGCGATTTCTTTTCCTGTCCCAGTTTCGCCCTGGATCAGGACAGTGTGACCTGTCTTTCCGAGTCGCTGAGCAAGTTCACGCATTTCTCCCGCCTTTTGACTCCTACCAACGATGAGCGTCGGAACTTGTTGAAGCTCCGATCTTAGTTCTTGTGTTAGCATTGTTTACCCTTTTCTTTTGACCGACGTTATGACAAAAGCCCTCCTTGGGGGCTGAACAGCATTCGAAATAATACTATATTAAAAAGAATGAAAATCAAGTTAGAAAATAAATTTTATTTTCTGTATTTTTTCGTTCGCCATTTATCCAAAATTTTTTTAGTCTCCCGAGTGTCTTCGCATAAAATTAAATCCGCATTCTTCAACGTCTCAATCGCCCTTAGAGTTATATCCCCCCATATTTCCTATCGGCGTCGCCACCACATAAAATTTAAACATTTCTATGATGCTTTCATTATAACTTGAAGTATTTTTGGAATTGAAGAATCAACGTTATTACAATGAACAGCATCTGGTAATTGTTTAGTTTGAGAATAAATATTCATTGAAAGAGGTAATTTAAAATTACCAATATCAAATCCTTTTTGAGAATAATCTACCCAATTATAATTTTTACCATAAGTACTATTAATATATTGTGAAAATTCTTTTATATACAAATCAGAAGAAGGTAACACTATATCATATACATATTCTCTTTTTTCTCCTGAAGGGGCTGGGATAATTCCTCCGCCAGCTCCGAGTATTTTATCATTTACCTCATAAATTAAATAAATCGGTCTGTCTTCATTAGGTATACAAATAAAAATTCCAGGAAGAAAATATTCTTGAGGTATATCAGATTTTTCAATATTAACTTTTAGACTGCCCAACTCTAACCTTTCCCAATTTAAGCGATTCTCATTTTGTTTACCGATGATTACTTTTTCTGAAATACTTACTGAAGTTTTAACTCCTGAATCATCTTTACGAGTTTGGTCTGTGGCCGCAGACTCTACAATATTCACGTTTTCCTTATTAGATTTTTTATTTGTATACACATAGACACCTCCTCCTATTATCAACAAAGCAATTACTACTAAAATTATTTGTGAAATAAAACCTTTTTGTAAGTTTTTCATATTCTTAATTATACCATAAATTCTATTTCCTATATTTCCTAGTTCTCCATTTATCAGAAATTTTTACTCGGGTGAGTGAACGTTCTAATTCGGCTTCAAAATGTTCAAAGTCTACATGGTCTTTGTTTTCCCCGCCTGCAACAGCTATGCCTGTAGCATTGCGGGCAGGCATTTGTTTTCTCAATTCCTCGGCGCGCGCTTTTGCTTTTTCTATCTTATCATCAGAGAGTTCAGACACATGCTCGGCAAAATCAGCTAGCACAGCCACCTCTGTCATCCCATTCTCGCCCTTTTTCACTTCCACAAAACCTCCAACGACAGCCATCGGTACATGCTCGCCATTTACATCTGCAATTACATCTCCCGACGCAAGACCGACAATCAGAGGAATATGATCCGGCAAAACGGTAATCTCGCCTTCTGTCGTGGGCATAGTAACTTGATCCACCATATCTTCTAAGACAAGGCGTTCGGGGGTGATAATTTTAAGTTTTAGTTGCTTCATAGATGAGTTCATAAAGTTATAAAGTTATAAAGTTATAAAGTTTAAGAAATTTTTACTTTATGAACTTTAAGAACTTTCGACTTTCAACTACTAAAGTGCGCCTTTCATATAAAACTCACTTTCTGCCTTATCGTCGTGCTTGCCTTCCAGAATTTCTTTGAATGAACGGATAGTCTCAGTAAGTGGAACGTATTGTCCTTTTGTCCCAGTGAAAACTTCAGCCACGAAAAATGGCTGGGATAGGAATTTCTGAATTTTTCGCGCCCTGCCCACGAGCTCTTTATCAGCTTCGGATAATTCTTCCATACCCAAGATTGCAATAATATCTTGCAAATCTTTATAACGCTGGAGCACACGTTGAACTTCGCGAGAAACATTGTAATGTTCCTGTCCCACAATATTCGGATCGAGAATAGTCGAAGAAGAATCAAGCGGATCAACGGCCGGGTAAATACCGATCTCCGAAAGTGAACGATTGAGCACCACAGTCGAGTCCAAGTGCGCAAAGGTTGTCGCTGGAGCTGGATCCGTCAAGTCATCTGCCGGCACATACACCGCTTGCACAGAAGTGACAGAACCTTTATCTGTAGAAGTAATTCTCTCCTGCATATTTCCCATCTCGGTTGCGAGAGTCGGCTGGTAACCAACCGCCGAAGGAATACGTCCGAGAAGCGCAGACACTTCAGAACCTGCTTGGGTGAATCGAAAAATGTTATCGATAAAAAATAGAACATCTTTACCTTCAGCATCACGAAAATGTTCAGCCATCGTCAGACCAGAGAGCGCCACACGCATACGAGCACCCGGCGGTTCATTCATTTGTCCAAAGACCATGGCAACTTTTGGCAACACACCAGACTCTTTCATTTCGTGATAGAGATCATTACCTTCACGAGTACGCTCGCCGACTCCCGCAAAAACAGAATATCCTCCGTGATTTGATGCAATATTATGAATTAATTCTTGAATGACGACAGTCTTGCCCACACCTGCGCCCCCAAAGAGTCCCACCTTTCCTCCTTTTAATACCGGACAAATGAGATCGATAACTTTGATGCCAGTTTCCAAAATCTCAACCTTGGTTGCTTGTTTTAAATATTCAGGAGCTTTGCGATGAATTGGTAATCGATTAACTTTTCCACCCGCCTTCGCTTCTGCTACTGCGGACAAGTCATCAATTGCCTCGCCCAAAACGTTAAAAATTCTTCCGAGAGTCGGAGTGCCCACCGGCACAGAGATAGGCGCGCCGGTATTTATTACTTCCATTCCGCGAGAAAGACCGTCTGTCGTATCCATGGCAATCGCTCGCACTACGCCACCGCCTAAATGCTGTTCTGTCTCAAGAATTATTTTCTTCTGTTTGTCTCCCTGGCCATTCATAACCGATAATGCAGAAAAAATATCCGGCAAGCTTTCGCCAAAATCAACATCCACGACCGGCCCGATTATTTTTTTGATTGTACCTTGTTGCATAATTTTTATAATTTATTGATAATTTTTTATTTAAATTTTTAAATATTTAAATATTCCGTAAGCGTCAGCTTACGGATGCCATTCCGGCACTGATCTCGGAAATTTCTCTGGTAATATTCGCCTGTCTCGCTTTATTGAACATCAAAGTCAAATCATCAATCATTTCTCCCGAAGCATCACTGGCATTTTTCATCGCGACCATTCGACTGGACTGCTCACTGGCATTTGATTCTAAAAGCATCTGATATATTTGCATCCTAGTCAACTTCTCTGCGAGCGAACTGATCAATTTTACTTTATCTCCTTCAAATAAATAATCAATCTTTTTATTATCCATTTCTTTTCCTTCGTGATGTTTGATTTGTTCTAATGATTCAATCACTTCTTTCAAATCCGCTTTACTCACTGGCAGTATTTGTTTAATATTTGCTCTTTGGGTAAGAGCTGAAATGAAATCCGTATACGCCACCAGAACTTTATCATATTTTTCTGAAATGTATTCATCTATAGCGAGCTTGGCAATGGGAACAATCTCGGACAAAGAAATTTTATCGCTTAAATCTGTAAAAGAGGCGATGACATCTACACCCAATCTGCGCATTGCCACATCCCCTTTTTTACCTATTGTTACAGCATCAATACTCACATCTTTGTTTTTTAATAATGAAATTGTTTTTTTGATGACCTGCGCATTATAAGCTCCACAAAGACCTCTGTTGGATGTAATCAAAATAATTAAAACCTTTTGTAGACGTCCGACGTCTACATTCTTTCTTTCTGTGAAAAGTGGGTGGTCTAGCTCTTCTACATTTTGCGCGATTGAAGTCAAAATCTCCCAGGAATATTCCGCATATAAACGTGAAGCGAGCGTAGATGAAACAGCACGTTTCATTTTGCTCGCCGCCACCAGCTCCATCGCCTTGGTGATCTTCTTCGTGTTTTTCACACTCTTTATTCTTCTTTTAATTTCTTTTGTTCCGGCCATAAATTATTTTTGAAAACTTGCCTTGAAATCCCCAATCGCTTTTTTAAGTTGCTCTTCGCCTTTATCTGTCCACATTTTTGTTTCCATAACTTCTTTATAAAAAGTTTTAGCGTTTCGTTCGCTATATTCTATTAATCCGGCTTCAAATTCTTTTATTTTCTCTACTGGCACATCGTCCATAAAACCTTTGGTTAAGGCATAGAAAGTAACCACTTGATGCTCTGTTTTGACTGGAGCGTATTGGAGCTGTTTTAGAACTTCAACAGATCTTTTACCGCGTTCTAGCTGGCGCTTAGTAGATTCATCGAGATCCGAGCCAAATTGAGAGAAGGCTTCAAGTTCACGAAATTGCGCAAGGTCGAGTTTTAATGTTCCCGCAACTTTTTTCATCGCTTTGATCTGCGCGGAGGAACCCACTCGAGACACCGAACTACCTACATTTACGGCTGGCCGAATTCCTTTATAAAAAAGATCTGTCTCGAGGAAAATTTGTCCATCGGTAATAGAAATCACATTCGTCGGAATGTAAGCAGAAATATCCCCTGCTTGAGTCTCAATAATTGGAAATGCGGTGATGGATCCCCCGCCATATTTTGCATTTCTTCGGCAAGCTCGCTCGAGCAACCTTGAGTGCAAATAGAAAACATCTCCGGGATACGCCTCGCGGCCCGGTGGACGGCGCAAAAGGAGCGAGATCTCGCGATAAGCCACAGCATGCTTTGAAAGATCATCATAGATAATTAATACGTCTTTGCCTTGATCCATAAAATATTCCGCTATCGAAACACCAGCATATGGAGCAATGTAGGACATGGCTGCGGCTTCAGATGCTCCAGCAGAAACGATCACTGTGTAATCCATGCTATTACCTGCTTCGAGTCTTGCCTGTAATTTACGCAACTTAGAATCTTTTTGTCCAATAGAAACATAAACACAAATCATATTTTGACCTTTTTGATTTAAAATAGCATCGATAGCGAGAGCTGTCTTCCCAGTTTGACGATCTCCAATAATGAGTTCGCGTTGACCACGACCGACGGGAATAATAGCATCAATCGCTTTGATGCCCGTCGCCACGGGCTGATCCACACTTTGACGAGTAACGACACCAGGAGCCACTTTTTCAATCGGATAGGTCTTGCCAGCCTTGATAGTTCCCTTTCCATCAATTGGAGTGCCGACAGCATTGACCACGCGTCCCAAAATACCATCGGAAACTGGTATTTCCAATATTCTGCCGGTCGCTTTGACTTCATCGCCTTCTTTTATTTTAGAAAAATCGCCAAGAATAATTATTCCGACTGCGTCTTCTTCTAGATTGAGCGCTACGCCCACCTCGCCAGCAGGAAAAGTCACCATTTCTGAAGATTTAATATCAGAAAGTCCGGAAACTTTCGCAATACCGTCGAAAACCTCTAAAACCTTGCCCACCTTTTCGGTCTTGACTTCTATTTTAAAAGCTTCTATCTCTTTTCTTAAATTTTCTACTATATGATTTGACATCCCAGTACTAAAATTTTAATTAATAATCTTTATCATTATATCCCGTAATCGAAAATTTAGTACGGGACAAGTATTTTTACTTTTCTTGCATTAAAAAATTTTTTAATTTCTCCAATTGGTTTTTGTATGACGAATCTCGCACTTCATCGCCGACTTCGATCCGCACTCCGCCCAACAATTCTTCTTTTTTAAAAAATTCACTCACCACCGACTTGCCCTTATAATTTTCCTTGATTTCACTTTCGATTCTTTTTCTTTCCTCGGTTCCCAAGTCTCTCCCAGTGGTGATTTTCGCTCTGATCGTACCCGTTTTTTTGTCAAAAATATTTTGTAATTCTTTCAGAACTTCTTCTGATTTTCCCAACATCCTTTTGCTGTGTAAAATTTGCACAGAGTTTTTGATGGCAGGAGCAAGCGACGCTCCTGATTTACCTTCTGTTGCTTCATAGATCGCTTCGGCTATATTTTTTGGGGAAACTTTTGACATAATTTTATTTGTTCTTCTCGTCCATTATTTTATTGGCCGCCAAAGTGGCCAAAGATACAATATCCTCTTTGACCGACTCTACAATAATGTTCTTATCAATCTCTATTTGCTTAATTCTATTCTTTTGCCATTCATCTGTGTCTTTTTTTATCTTTTCCATAGTTTCTGCCTTTAATTGCTCTAAATCTTTCTGGCCTTCTTGAAAAATCTTATTTGATTCGACGCGCGCCTTTACAAGCATTTCGTCATATTCTGCCTTGGTTGCCTTTAACATCGCATCATTCTTCTTAGCATCATCTACTCCTTTTGAAATCAAATCTCCCCTGTCTTGCATCAATTTGCGCAAGGGCTTGGCGGCCAAAAGATAGAAAACCAAAAACACAATCCCAAAATTTATCAATTGGGCAATCATCAACTTCCAATCTATGTGAAATGTATCGATAAATTCCTGCATAAATTTTTCTTATAAAATAAACGTTTTTAATTTTTTTGAATTGAAAACTATTTATTTTATTGAAAACGCGATAACTAAACCATAAATAGCCACTGCTTCTGCGAACGCTGATGCGATCAGCATCGGAACCAACACTTTACCTGTCGCTTCTGGATTGCGACCGATCGCTTCCATCGCTCTCGCTCCGATCAAACCAATACCCAGACCCGCTCCAATAGCTGAAAGCCCTATCGCTAGAGACTTTGCAAGTGGCGCTAAATTTACAACTGCACTAACTGCTTCGTTTTCCATAAATTTTCTAATTAAACTAATAATAATTAATAATTTTTCGACTAACTAATAATAATTTTATACATGCGCCAATCTTTTTTCATGATCCTCTTCCCCATGCTCCTCGTGATCTTGCGCCGCGATGGTGAAATAAACCGCCGCCAGAAGAGAAAAGATGAGCGCCTGGATCAGACCGATAAATACCTCTAAGAAAAGGAACGGCGTCGGCAGAAGATAGAGAAAGATTGCGCCCATCGAAGCCAGCAACACCTCTCCAGCAAAAACATTACCGAAAAGTCGGAAAGAAAGCGAGGCAACTTTTGCCATTTCCCCGATAAGTTCCAAAATACCGACGAAAAACGTAATAGGCGCAACAATCAAAACATTTTTGTCTTTTCGGAATTTAGTCGCGATCCCTCCGAGTGCCTTGATATTAACATACTTATTGAAAATTTTCCAAGCGCCGATGGCAATGATTCCAAAAACATTTGAAGCGACTACAATCGCGATACTTAGAGCCAAAGTAGTGTTGATATCAGCCGTCCCAGCCCGGAAAAGAGGTATGAAGACAGAATGTCCGGCTTCGTTTGCAAAATATCCAACTGAACCCACGATCGGCAGGAGCCCAAGCCAATTGTTTACTAAAATAAAAATAAATAATGATGTGACAATGGGGAAAATTTTTAGCGTTATCTTTCGATCGTTTGTCACTTGATCGCAAAGCGAAAGCGCGCCCTCTAAAAGAATTTCAAAAACGTGCTGAATCTTGCTCGGAATTTGTTTCAATTTTAAACGAAGAGCCAAGCAAAAAACGATGATGACCAAAACCGCCAACCACGAATTCAGTAATGAATTTGTAATTTGGAAATTTCCAACATGAAAAACCGGCTCTGCATAAATAGTTGTCTCATGAATTGGTTGTATATTATTATTTTCTGTTTGCGTTGCCATTTATAAATTCTTTTTATATTGCTTTATTTCTTTGTAAATCCCGAAACAGGTGATACCAAAACCTATCATCAAGAAAACAAAGAACAAAGTCTGACTTTCAGTGAACTTGCCAGCTATTAGACCTATAACCAAAGGTAATACAACCCATGCAGTCGTTTTAACATAAAAAACAATCACTGGTGTCCAGTTCATGTCTGCAGTATAAGGGAAAAATGCGCGAGATGCAAATCCAAAAGTTTGCGTCTATATGCTTATTTTGATATAGTTTTTCGTATTGAGTGTGTAGTTCAGTGGTAGAACGCTGTCCTGATAAGACAGAGGTCGAAGGTCCGATTCCTTCCACACTCACAAAAACAAAAAACCACCCAAGGTGGTTTTTTGTTTAATCTGAGATCTAAATTTAAATTAGATAAATTAGTATTCTCGGCGTCCGCCTCCTCCCCCATAACCTCCTCGGTCATTGCCTCCACTTCTTGGTGGTCGAGCTTCCATAGGGCGAGCTTCGTTGACAGTAAGTTTGCGTCCTTCGAATTCTTGATCGTTAAACATTGAGATAGCCTTTGCAGCTGCATCAGCGCTATCCATTTCTACGAATCCAAAACCTTTTGAACGACCAGACATCTTGTCCATGATAATCACAGCGGATACTACAGATCCAGCTTGTGCGAAGAGCTCTTTGAGAGCAGCTTCTTGTGTGCTGTAAGGGAGTCCCCCTACATATAGCTTTGTAGCCATTTTCTTTACTTCTCCCGTTTTTAAAAATCGGGCAAAAACTACTTATAAACGTAGACTCGATTTCGCTAAACGAGAAACTACATTCGAAATCATAACATATCTAAAATGAAAAGCAATTTTTATTATTCTTCGTTTTCATCCCCCTCACTTCCCACCGCCCCGGATTCAAGATCAGCAATAATCTGCCCTATTTCACCTTCCATTATTTTCGGCAAGTTGTGCCATGATTTTTTTATGCGATGATCAGTCACACGGTCTTGGGGAAAATTATATGTGCGTATTTTTTCAGATCGATCCGCGGTACCTATCTGCTCTTTTCTGACACTCGCGTATTTTTTAGCCTCTTTCTCTTCTTCTAATTGCTGAAGTTTTGCGGTTAAAATAGCCATCGCTTTTTCCCGATTCGCAAGCTGACTGCGTTCATTGGTGGAGCGCACATCGAGCCCAGTCGGCTTGTGGATGATGCGTACAGCTGTCTCCACTTTGTTTACATTTTGCCCGCCCTTGCCGCCGGAGCGAGAATATTCCATCTCAAACTCGCTCGGATCAATTTTGATAGAAACTTTTTTCCTAATCGGTAAAACTGCCACCGATGCCGTCGAAGTATGGATCCTGCCGTTTTTTTCGGTTGCTGGCATTCTCTGCACTCGATGCACTCCTGTCTCGAAACGCATTTTTTCATAAACATTCTCATTCTTCTTGCCTTTTATTTCAAAACTTGCTTCCTTGTAGCCATTCAAATCGCTTTTGGATTCATAATTCACTCTCCAAGTCCAACCTTGAGATTCTGAAAATTTTTCATACATATGCGCGAGCTCCCATGCGAAAAGAGAGGCCTCGTCGCCCCCGGCGCCAGAGCGCACTTCGAGGACTATCTCATTGGTCATCTCTTCTTCCTCTTTGTCTTTATCTAAGATTTCTCCCACTTGTTTTTCTAAGGCTTCTTTTTCTTCTTGAATTCCTTTGAGTTCGGCCACCGCCATTTCATGCAGTGTCTCATCACCTGCAAGCATTTCCCGCACTTCCGCCTCTTTGCGAGCCAAGCTCTCTAACATATCCGCGAGATAGCTAGTACGGTGATCTTTTTTAAGTTCGTCTAAATTCATTTATTTCTTCGTTTTAGTAGCAGTCGCAGCACGGCGCTTGTTGAATCGCTCTACGCGTCCAGCTGTATCCATTATTTTTTCATTGCCAGTATAGAAAGGATGGCATTGACTGCAGATCTCCATCGCGATAGATGGCATGGTAGAACCAACTTCAAAAACTGCCCCGCACGCGCAGGTCGCCTTTGTTTTTATATCATATTTTGGATGTATATCTTTTTTCATTGCTTTTAGAGGTTATCATGAACTTATCACAAAGGCAACTAGCGAAGTAAATCTATATCTGCCTGTATTTTGGTTTTCAAAGCCATCACGCTTCGACTATAGGCGCAAGAAGCTCCTCCTGTTCCATAATAACTGCACGCCGCTCTGCTCTGGGCGCTAAAGCTGATCCCGACGGCCCCCTTGTCGGCGAGAAATGTAGCCGAAGCAAAGAAAGCGTCTCTCGG
>MFVE01000006.1:0-33017 GCA_001785985.1 Candidatus Nomurabacteria bacterium RIFCSPLOWO2_01_FULL_42_17 | reverse complement strand
TTTTTTAAACGGCTGACATATCCTGCCCAAGTCGAGGGAATAAATTGAGCCGGTCCCATCGCGCCGCCGTAGCCACCTGCCGAAGGAATGGGGCAAGAAACAGCAGTCTGAAATGCGTTTAGGCCAAGTCCACTAGTGATTTTTATAAAATCATCGACATCTCCCTTTCTGCCGGGCAGACCCATCGGCTTCATTACATTTGGGAACACAGTGCCCGTGTTTTTTCCAACCCCCGCGCCCGTATTTGGATTCGTCAGATAACATTGACCGACATTTGAACCAAGATTGGATTCCTGTGTTAACACCGCTAACAGAAATGCCGGATCTACACCGGTGACCTTCTGCGCTTCGTCAGCATATGCCAAGGCTGTGCCAAACTCGATCTTTGTGGAAATGCCGGCTAAAGGAAACAGCGCTGCCCGGATCCTATCGGCTTGAATTTTTTTCTGCGTGGCAAGTTTTTGATACTCGGCTTCTTTGTTTTTGGAAATAGCTAAGAGCAATTTCTTGTCCGCTTCAGACTGCGCGACTTTTTTTTGCGCGCTTTCCAATTCTGCTTTTGCGTCCGTTTCCGCGTCTTGCTTTTTCTCTAGATCATTTTTCGCAACTTCAGTTTCTGCCTTGACACCATTGATGACATCGATAGATGCTTTCACAGCTTCTTTGATCGAAGTATATGATTCTAAATCGCTATAAAAATCTGAAATAGTATTATCCGAAAGCATCAGATGAACCAGAGTTTCCTCGTCAAATTCATTTGTATTGCGCAAAAGTTGCGCCAAGGACTCATGCTCGCGAGCTATTTTTTCGGAAAGTGAATTAATGGTGCTGACTTTTTCGGCGATATTGACCTTCAACTGAGCGATGACCAGGCCCCTAGCTTTTATTTTTGCCTTCAGAGCATTGATTTGACTCGTCAAATAATCCACATCGCCTTTGATGGTGCCAGTCTGCTTTTGTTGTTCTTTTTGCTGAGCCAACAAACTAGCCAGTTGGGCTTCTATCTGCGCAAGTTCGTTCTTGCAATAATCTTTTTCCGACTGGCGCGAAGTTGTCGTCAAAGTCAGACAATCAAAAGCGGCGTATACTTGTGGTACCGAGAAATTTAGAATAAAACTAGCTAATAAAACAAAAACTATGGTTTTTTTCACCATAGTCTTTATTATACCATAAATTGAATTGAAATTTAAAATCTTTAATCCTAAGATTTCTTCTCTGTTTTTTCCTCTTTGACTGGCGCAGCGGCTTCGACAGGAGCTCCCTCTTCCTCTTTCTTGCCCTTCTTTTCGACTTCAATAGCAGATAAATCAACTGGCGCGGCAACTTCTTCTTTTTCTTCTACTTGAGCCACGACAGAAGCCACGACGTCACCCCCATTCGTAATCGCCACGACTCCCGCTGGTAATTTTATATCGGAAACAAGAATGTTATTGTCTAGTGTTTCGAGTTTTGATATATCCACAAATAGACTGTGCGGCAAGTCGGAAGGCAGAGCCTCGACTTCGATTTCGTGAAGCACTTTGACCAAATTTCCGATTCCACTCTTCACTGCATTTGAAATTCCTTCGAAAACAAGAGGAACTTTAACTTTTATTTTCTTTTTCATGTCGATGACTAGGAAGTCTACATGGATCGGCTCATCGGTCACCGGATCTACCTGCACTTCATGAATCAGCGCATTGACATCGCCACTACCGGTAGAAATCTTAATAGCCGAAGACTCCCCCGCGTCTCTCCAGATCTTTTTAAATTCAGTATTTGAAAGTGTGACGGAAGTTGTTTTCTCCCCTGCGCCGTAAAAAACAGCCGGGATTTTCCCAGATTTTCTCAAAACACCCAACTTCGCGCCCGAATCTCTTTTATCAGCTTTAATTACAAACATAAAGACGAGTATACCCGAACACACATGAAAAGTCAAAACAGATTAAACCCGATGGGTAGCATCGTGTTCCATTGCAATGTGCGAAGCAATATATTCTTTTGTGCCACCCATATGATCCGTCACGACTTTTTTGCCGGGATTAAAAATATTTTTCGGATCGAAAATTTCCTTTATCTCTCTGAAAATTTTCGTGATATTTCCTCCATACATTTTTTCTAAATACGGAGTGCGGATGATGCCATCGTTATGCTCGGCGGTGATTGATCCGCGATATTTTATGACCAAATCATACACTTTTTCCGAAAGCTCGGTGATGATACTCGCTGTGTCAGGACGCTTGAAATCCATCAGCGGAATAACATGGAAATTCCCGTCTCCCGCGTGACCGGCCAGGGTATAAATCAGATTATATTTTTTTAAAATAAGATCGAGCTCCGGAAGAAATTTCGGCAAGAATTCCGGACGGACGATGATGTCGTCGATAAATGGCGCGGTACGCTTGCCTTTTACATGTTTCCGAAGCAGGGCAAAACTTTCTCGCCGAATATCCCAATATTTATTCGCTTCCATTTTGTCTTTGGTGATATGGACTTTAAGCCTAAAATTTTCTATTTTTTCTACAAGTTTTACGCATTTATCATGCACTTCGTCTTCACTACTGCCGGCAAATTCAGCTAAAATAATTAATTTTGGAAAACCAGAAGTGATTAGCATAAAAAATTCCGGCAAAAAGCCCCACATAAATTTTATCATCCCGAAAAATCCTTTATGTTTTAGGAAATCAGGGAAAAATTTGACGGCTAACTTCATCGTCTTGTCATCGTACGTCTCCAATGTTTCCGGATTAAGCGTCAAAATTTCATCCACCAAGCGGCCAAGCGGCTGTAAATCTTTCATAAAAATAACCACCAGTTTGGAATATTTTTTCTCCGGCACTAATCTGAAAGTAATTTCGGTAGCGATACCCAGAGTCCCCTGCGAGCCGACTAGAAGTTTATTCAAATCGAAAACGTTTTTTTGAACAACATTCCAAATATAGTAGCCGGCGGAATTTTTGTGCACATTGGGCTTGGCTAGACCTATCTCTTTTTCATTATTCTTAATTAAATCGTAAATTTTTTTATATATTTCTCCGTTTTTAACAATTTCATTCAGAGGAATGGGCTTTACGATTTTTTCTGCCCCGTCGGCAAAAACCATTTTAGTCTGCAAGATATAATCCTCCGTCTTGCCGTATTTCAAAGTTCTTTCGCCGGCAGAATTGTTGCCAAACATTCCGCCCACAGCATTGATGGATTTTGAAGCCGTATAACAAGGCAAAATGAGCCCTTTTTCTAAAGTTAATTTCTCGAAATCCCGATAAAACATACCCGGTTCTACAGTGATACTAGGCGGCGCGAAAGAAAAAGAGATCAATCTATTCATGTATCTCGTAAAATCTAAAATTATTGATTCCCCGATCGCTCCGCCGGACATATCTGTGCCCGCGCACCTCGCCGTAATCGAGAGATCTTTCCAATCTTTGTTCATTTCCGGATCTGCGTATTTATTTTTATTTTCTCCCACCCATCTCACTAGATTTTTCACATCCTCCGAATCTTTTGGAAAGGCGACAACCTTCGGCCGCACTTCGAGCAGACTCGCATCGTGCGAATATTTTGAGAGGATTTCCTCACTATCCTCCACATCTCCTTTGAAAAAGATTTTAATTGCGTCTTTCACACCAATATTATAGCATTTTTTCTGCTATTTTTATTCACGGTGCCTGCTCGTTCTGACACGATTTATTAAATCTTCATACTTTCCGATCGAAGCCAGACTATTATTTTCTGCAGCCTGCAAAAGAAGTTTTTGAGCGGTTATCACGTCGTTTGGATTTTTTGCCCAAGCTAAAAGAGCAGGGTTCTGAATCGCTCGCCCGTAAGAAAATGTCAACGGCCAAGAAAGTGGTCCTAAATTGTGCATCGCGTTTAAATTCTTCGTTGCTTCTTCGTCTTTCTGTCCACCAGAGAGAAAGACAATTCCGCCGATCACTTCTGGCACTTTCTCCTTTAGGCATTTCACGGTATTTTGAGCTATTTCCTTGTTGTACACTGCCACCTCTCCATCCTTCCCGGGAAGGACCATGCTCGTTTTTAAAATCATGCCTGGGATAAAGACCAGGGCTCTTTTAAGTTCATCGAAAACAACTTCTAGATTGCGCGCAGTCACTTCATAAGACCGCTCCATGCCATGATCTCCATCCATTAGAACCTCTGGTTCCACGATCGGCACAATATCATTTTCTTGACACAAGGTTGCATATTTTGCAAAAATTTCTGCGTTTGCCTTCATGCATTCTTCACTCGGAGTATGTTCTCCTATGGTATAAACTGCGCGCCATTTGGCAAACGTCGCTCCTATCTTTTTATATTCTTTCAATCGATCCTCTAATCCGTCTAAACCGTCCGTTACCTTTTCTCCCGGATGTCCTGTAAAGTCTACCGTGCCGGCGTCGACTTTTATACCCACCTCTATACCCTTTCCCTGCAAAATAGAAACGAAACTTTCCCCCGTAAGCGTAGATTGTCTGATAGTCTCATCGAAAAGAATATATCCAGAAACATATTTCTCAATTTCTGGCGCAGTGATCAAGAGATCTCGATACTCTCTGCGCGTTTCCTCCGTATTCGGCACGCCGAGCTTTTCAAAACGGCCGGCGCAAGTCTTGAAACTCTCATCGATAGCCAAAAGGCCTTTCCCCGGCTCCACTAAACGCTGCACTGTTTTAATCAAAATTTCTTGGTTCATCCTTTTAGTATATCAATTAAAACTTGTTTTGTGACTGACGGATTGGCGCTACCTTTTGTTTCTTTCATAATTTGTCCTACCAAAGACATCAGGGCCGCCTCTTTACCGCCCTTATAATCCGCCACGACTTTCGGATTGGCATCAATAATTTTTTGCGCTATTTCTTTGAGCGCACCTGTATCATTACTCTGTAGCAAATTTTTCTCGGTAGCTATTTTAAGCGGTGATTCATCTTTTACAACTATCATAGCGAGAATGTCTTTGGCCGCTCGCGAAGAAATCTTGTTTTCAGCGATCAAATTTATAAGGTCCGCAAAATTCTCCGCACTTGGACATCCGATGTTCAAGTTGGCCTTTTTGAGTCCGATGTAGTCCGTCGTAATATAATTTGAAGCTATTTTAATCTTATCTTTATTATCTAAAGTTTTTGCGATGTCCTCGAACCACATACCTAGAACAGAATCATTTATATAAACTTCTACATCTTCATCTTTAATGTCAAAATCTTTTTTATACCTTGCGCGCTTTGCCATCGGTAATTCAAGCAAATCATGCTTCATTTTGTCTAAATCAAAAGCCGCATGGAGTTTTAATTTCGGCAGATCCGGCTCTGGAAAATATCGGTAATCCGCGCTACCCTCCTTTTTTCTCTGAGAAAAAGTTTTCTGCTTGCCTTCGTCCCAACCTCGCGTCTCTTGCACTATTTCCGATCCCTTATCTTCTTCTTGCAACTGTGTCATTCGATCGAGTTCGTATTTTATGGCGCGTTCAACACTGCGAAAAGAATTTAGATTTTTTACTTCGACTTTGGTTCCTAATTTTTTTGGATCGGTGGAAACAGAAATATTGGCTTCCACCCGCATTTCGCCTTTTTCCATGTTCGCTTCAGAAACTCCGAGATACCACAGCACCAACTGCAACTCTTTAGCAAATTTTGTCGCTCCCTTGGCTGCTTCGTCAGCATTTTGAAAAGTAGTCGCTTCGGTTACGAGCTCCATGAGTGGCACTCCGGCGCGATTGAAATCAATCAAGGAAAAGTCCCCGCGGTCGTGTTTATTGTTTGCCGTATCTTCTTCTAAATGCACCCGAGTAATATCAAAATCAGCCAGATGCCCTCCAGAAACTATTGGGTATTTATATTGTGAAATTTGATAGCCTTTCGGAATATCCGGATAAAAATAATTTTTGCGGTCAAATTCTGTAAAGTCGGCAATCTTTCCATCGACTGCTAGACCGACTTTGATCACATTCTCGATCGCCTTTTTGTTTATAACCGGCAGAGCCCCCGGATGCGCCATGCACACCGGACAAATATTCACGTTTGGCTTCTCCTCATCAGGATCATTTTTACAGCTACAAAACATCTTTGTGTTTGTTTTCAATTCAGCATGAATTTCCAATCCAATTGTAGGGTAATACTTTTTTTTCATAATCTCATAAATCTATTTCTTCTTCAAAATCTTTATCAGAGCATCGCTAAACTTTTTGACCATTTTATCATCATACAAGGAGATTGCAAAAACGTTTTTAGCTATTTTTTGAAAGTCTTTTACTTTTTTAGAGACAATCTTTGGATCATCTACTACGTCAGATTTAGTCAAAACGATGATCTCTTCTTTACTAGATAGGCCCTCTTCACCCAGACCCAAATTTTTATCGTATTTGGCTAATTCTTTGCGAATTTCTTTATAGCTTTTCATCATGTTAGGATTTTCGAAAGATATTAAATGCGCAAGCATTTTGGTGCGTTTTATGTGACGTAGAAATTTGACCCCGAGACCCTTACCCTCTGAGGCCCCTTCGATAACTCCCGGAATATCAGCAATAATATAGCCAAAAAAATCTCCCAAGTTTGGATCAAGGGTAGTGAACGGATAATCGCCCACTTTTGCATCTGCGTTGGAGAGCGCATTTAGTAGAGAAGATTTTCCCGCATTCGGCAGTCCGATGAATCCAATGTCGGCAAAAAGCTCTAATTCTATTTTGAAATTTCCGCTTTCACCAGGCCCTCCTATATTGGATTCTTTTGGTGTCGTATTGACCGAACTTTTAAAATGCTCATTGCCAAATCCACCAAATCCTCCCTTCAAAAGTAAAATCTTTTGCCCTTCGTCGGTCAATTGCCATTTTTCATCAGTCTCAGTATTGGAAATAATAGAACCTATCG
The DNA here is from genome assembly GCA_001785985.1 of Candidatus Nomurabacteria bacterium RIFCSPLOWO2_01_FULL_42_17. Taxonomy (GTDB): domain Bacteria; phylum Patescibacteriota; class Minisyncoccia; order Phycocordibacterales; family UBA9973; genus UBA9973. Next base: position 26,178 of record MFVE01000006.1, on the reverse strand, counting down.
GTAATTCCAAAATAAAATCTTGTCCGTTGGCCCCATGTAAGCTTTTACTTCCACCATCTTCTCCTCTGCCTGCAATAAAACTTTTCTTCGCTTTATATTTTAAAAGTATATGCACATCACGAACAGCTGAAACATAAAAATTCCCGCCTCGTCCGGCATCTCCCCCCGCCGGTCCGCCTTTCGGTTCAAATTTCTGCCGATGCCAGCGCACGACGCCGTTTCCACCTCGTCCAGCCTCTGCATATATTTTTATTTCGTCAATGAATGCCATTGTTAGTTATAAAGTTAAAAGTTATAAAGTTTATAAAGTCAGTATACCACAAGGAATTTCACTTGATGAACTTGATTACTTTATGAACTTTCTACTGGCTTAGCGCTTTTTTTGCTAGCGCGACCGCACCTTCTTTAGATTTCGCGACAGCTAAAAAAAGTCCTCGATGGCAAAACACAGCATCTTTTACTCCGGAAACATTCTGCAATTCTTCATTATGAAGTCCTGCCCAAGATTTTGGAAAGTCTTTTCTGTTTTTGAAAATTTTTGGATCTTCGCGAAGTGCTTTGACTGTCCATTTATTCTTTATAACTCTACTAGGACAAATTACAAAAAGAGGTTCAGAAAAATTTTCTAAGATATATTCAAAAGGGTAATGTTTATCTAAAACAATAATCCTCTTGTCTTGTGTATCTTGATAAGTTGAAATAACTAAATCTTCTGCCAAAACTCCATCTGTTGCTTGAATTATTTCACGAGATAGAATTTCTTTTGCCATTCCTACACACTTTAAAAACATTTCATCATCCGTTACATGTTCTTCTCGCCACGTTGGCCTCATTGAATAAAAAAAATGCTGAATAGAATACGGTGAAATTTCATATTTATTTTCAACCAAATCAAAACCATTATCATGCGCGTCGATAGGTGCAACTAATTTTTTATCTATTATCTCGCTGGCCTTCGCGGATCCGCAGAGCTCTACACCAAATTTTTTCCAAACCAAACCAAAAGAAGCATATTCTATGTTCTCTTTTCTTTTTCCTGCACCACCAGTCTGATGATGATCAAACCTATTTAATTTTTCATCATATATGCCCCCAACATCAAATACATAGTCAGCACTATCTATTACTTCCTTATCTCGAGTTCTAATTATTACAAATTTCTTATTATCTTTCTCAAACATGATAGAAAGCGTCGCACAGGCAAATATATCATCCGCGTGAAAAGACCCATCGTGTGTTACTAATTTTATTAATTTTTTCTTTGAAACAACCATTTTAAAATAAAGAATCTACCACTTCTTTGACCAGAGCTCCGTCCGCTTTGCCTTTTAATTCCTTCATCAAAGCCGACATCAGCATCCCCTTTTTGGTAGCATCCGTGATAGCCAGTTCCGTTTTTTTCGCTTTTGCAATCTTCTCAACCTCGCTTTTGTTCATCATTTTTGGTAAATAAGTCTCTAGAATTGAAAGCTCCGCTTCTTCTTCCTTTACCAGATCTTCCCGATTGCCTTTTTTAAATTGCTCGATCGAATCTTTTCTTTGTTTGGCAAGCCTTATAATGACAGCAATCGCTTCTTCATCAGTAAGCATTTCCTGTGGCTTTTTATTTTTAGCTACAAGTTCGTTCGTAAAAGCAGCCGACATCGCGCGAAAAGCCTTCAAACGTAGGGCATCCTTTGCCATCATCGCCTCTTTTATTCCGTTTTTTATTTGTTCGTGAAGCATATAAATTAACTTTTCTGGATAAATTATACCAGAAATGTGCTAAAATAGCACTATGTCTAAGTTAATATTTTTCGATACGGAAACTACCGGTAATGAACAAAAAGATTTTCTTTGTCAGATCGCTTATAAAAGCACTGATGAGAATTTCACCGGTCTTTATAAGCCACCGTTCAAAATCCCGCCCGAAGCTTCGGCCGTACACCATATTTCCAATAAAATGGTGGAAGATAAAAAATCTTTCAAAGAAAGCGGTGATCTGCCAAAGATTAAAAAACTTTTTGAAGATAAAGATACTGTCGTGATAGCGCACAACGCGCCTTTTGATCTGATGATAATAAAAAAGGAAGGCATCGAGCCGGCTAATTTCATTTGCACCCTACGACTCGCCAGATATCTGGACAAAGAAGAAAAAATAGAAAAATACAATTTGCAATACTTACGCTATTTATTAGATATAGAAATAGACGCGACTGCGCATGATGCGATGGGAGATGTTTTGGTATTATCCAAGCTTTTTGAAAGATTGAAAAATAAAATGCAAAAAGAATCAGCAGAAGAAAATATGGATGAAAATAAAGTGATTGAAAAAATGATAGAGATTTCTTCACATCCGTCACTGATCAGAACTTTAAATTTTGGTAAATACAAGGGCAAGAAAGTAGAAGAGGTGCTACAAATAGACCGCGGCTGGCTAGAGTGGCTGCTGCGTGAGAAAGAAAAAAGCGATCAGATCGACGAAGACTGGATTTATACATTGAGGCATTATTTGGAAGCTTGACAGCGACTCCACGTATGTTAATTTTAAGATGAGGAGGTACAAATTATGTTCGTGAAAATTGTTCACGCTCCGGAGGAGCTGAATCTGGATGCGGTAGTGCTGTTTGTTCTTCACTACACCAGAAAACGAGTCACGATAAGAGACTCGAGAAAGATGATCTTGGAAATCACCAACGGAAATGACGGTGATATCCAAGATCTGCTGGAAAGATCAACAATCCAAGTAGAAAGGATAATCGGACAATAAAAAAACACATCGCCGCCGTGGAAAGCCGAGCTTCCACAGGCGGCTTCTTATTTTTACCTGGGAGTGATAAAATAAAGACATGGAAAATGCTGTTTGGATAGTTTTAGGGATAGCGGGCGGAATAGCTCTGGCTTATTTTGTTTTTGGACGCAAGAAAGACAAAGAGAATGTGCAAAATGGAGATGTGGGATTGAATCTTATTCTTACCCAAATAAACGAACTCTCGAGGACGGTAGACAATAAAATAGGCGAATCTCATAAACAAGTCAACGAGAGTTTAAAATTCCATTCTAGTGAATCAAATAAAATCATCAGGGATGTGACGGAACGGCTCACTAGGCTAGACGAGACGAATAAACAAGTGATTTCCTTTGCCGATCAGCTACAGAGCTTAGAAAATATTTTAAAAAATCCTAAACAGCGCGGCATTTTGGGAGAATATTACCTCGAAACTGTTCTAAAAAATGTTTTGCCGCCCGGCAGTTATCAAATGCAGTATGAGTTTCCGGATAAAACGATCGTCGACGCCGTGGTTTTCGTGAAAGATAAAATTATTCCGATAGATTCAAAATTCTCACTGGAGAATTACAACAAAATGGTGGAAGAGAGAGATGGAACAGAGAAAAAAAGATTAGAAATAATTTTTGTGAATGATTTGAAAAATAGAATTACCGAAACCGCAAAATACATCCAGCCGACCAAGGGTACAACTGATTTCGCTTTTATGTTTATCCCTCACGAGGCAATTTACTATGACCTTCTAACAAACAAAGTTGGCTCGCTCGAAGAAAATGCTGAAAATTTGATCCAGCGCGCAGCTGGAAAATACAAAGTCATCATCACTTCCCCCACTTCTTTTTTGGCCTACTTGCAAACTGTCCTACAAGGATTGAAGGCTCTTAAAATAGAAGAATCCGCGAAAGAAATAATCAAAAAAGTGGAAGACTTGGGCAAACATTTAAAATCTTATGATGAGTATCATAATAAATTAGGCAACGCACTCGGCACCGTCGTAAATCACTACAACGCCTCGAATAAAGAATTAAAAAAGATAGACAAAGATGTCTTGCGCATAGCTGGAAGTTCTCCAGAACTCTCATTGCTCGAAGTGGAAAAACCAAAAATTGAAGAATAAACTTGTCGACGTGGCAGGTTGACAAGTTTTTAATTTTTTAATAAAAATGCTATATTTTTACCATTGGCTCTATCGTCTAATAGTTAGGACAAAAGCTTCTCAAGCTTTAAATCTGGGTGCGATTCCCAGTAGAGTCACAAAAAATGCTACAATAAATTATGCATAAAAAAATAAAAAAAATATTGGTGCTGATCGTTGGAATTATTTTCATACTACTGGGATTGGTCGGATTGGTGCTACCCTTTTTACAAGGAATTCTCTTTCTGGTCATTGGCTTTATCTTGGTATCTCTATGCGTGCCAAAAGTTCGTCTATTGATAAAAAAACACACAGAAAAAAGACCCCATTTATCTCCACTCATAAATAAGATCGAAGCATGGATCGTAAAATTTACCGGCGAAATGTGATTTAGTTTGATATAACAAAACTACCCTTGAGAATTCTGCCCAAACTTTCAATTACACCCACTACTGAGGCGGTGGGTATTCCTAGATAGCAATCGTTTTTTATCAAGACAGCTGCTCCGCCAGAATTCCCCTTGTCAATTTTGGCCGATGTAATGTAATAATCTCTATCAAAACCGGACAAAATTCCTTCTGTGACCGTCAATCCAGTTTTAGAACCGATAATGGGATACCCTAAAACAAGGAGCTTGTCTCCGATCTCCACATTCTGGCATAATTTTACAGTTGATTTTGTAATGCTGGTGAGACGCGCGTCTTTAGGCAATGTCAAATACGCCCAATCCTCATTTGGACCAACGCTGACAGTATTTTCATTAATTAAAACTGAATATTCAGTTTCATCAGCAAGCAATATCTTGCAAACATTCGGAGCATAATTCTTTTTTTCAGCTAAAATATGTTTGCTAGTGACAGCTCGAATCCCTAAATTAGTAAAGTTGATTATCGTCGCTGAGCCCGTTGATTTAGCAAAGAGAACTCCATTTGGATAAAACCAATTGCATTCCATATGCGCCACTCTCGGACCCCATTCTTTGACTATATCTACGATAGTGTCCTTGGCTTCCACTGTATTGGTCACAGTTTTAACTTCAGAAGATTTGTTTTGCAAATCTAAAAGCTGCTGCTTCAAATCTGCTAGCTCGGCATCCCGCAACCTTTCTTTTAACTCTCTTGCCGCAGAGTCCTGTTCTTTTTGCAATTCGAGCTCTCTCTCCTTTTCTTTTTGGATTTGGATCGCCTCTTCTTTTTGCATCTTATAATTGGTAAAAGTTTGAAAGCCAAAATAAAGGAGTGCCGCAAGCGCGCAACCCGAGAGTGCAGCCACCGCCGGAATATATATTTTTGGATCGATTAATCTTTTCATTTTTACTTTATTTTACTTTATTTTTTGCCATTCATCATCTTGGCGCACCAATAATTTATCTTTATTTTCCACATCTAGGAGTATTGCCTCCGCGACCCGCTCCATGCGCATGCCCTGAGATCCTTTTATCAGTACAAGGTCACCCTTCTTTACAAAAGTTTTCACGAACTCGCCGGCCGCCGAAGAATCCGTAAATTCAAAAATATTTTCTTTACTCAAGCCCGCCTCCAGCGCGCCCTCTAAAATAGCTTGCGCTCTCGGCCCGACAACGATGAGCACATCACAGTGCTCTCTCCCAATTTTGCCGATATTTCTATGAGCCTCTTCGGTGTGCTTTCCTAATTCTAGCATATCTCCGAGTATAGCGATCTTGCGGCAGGAACACTTTACTTCTCTTAAAGTCAAAAGCGCGGACTGGCAGGCAGCTGGAGAAGAATTATAAGTATCGTCAATAATGAGAGAATCATTGATGCCGTCGAGTAGCCGCATCCTCCCGGGCGGGACATCATATCGCTTCAGCGAATTTATGGCATCCAACATATTTAATTTTAAACCAGAACAAAACGCCAATGCCGCCAGAGAAGCGTAGACATGATTCCGGCCGAACACTCCCTCGATGGCGACAGGCAGGCTATTCCCAGCTTCATCTACTCTGAAAATTATTCCCTGCGGTTTACCCGGACCATTGTCCGCAGACTCTCCTTTGTCATCATAAAGAATGACATCTTGCGAACCTAAAATATCTGCGCCTTCCTTGAAGCCGTACGTGATCGTGATATTTTTTGTTCTGCTTTTCATTTCTAGCACATCGGAATCGTCAGCATTCAAGATCAAAACTCCGTCGTGTTTCAATGTATCAATGAGTTTGCTTTTCTCTTCTATCAAATTTTTGCGTGAATTAAAAAATTCAATGTGAACTGGAGTTTCTCCTATCGCCGTGACGATGACCACATCTGTTTTCAGCCACAGGGCAGTACGACGCATGTCTCCTTCCTTTCCTATGCCCACTTCTAGCACCAGCCACTTCGGATATTTTTGAGAAAATGGATTTATAATGAGCCATAGGCCCTCTAAAATATTTTTGAGCCAGACAAAAGGATTGCTCCATCCGTTTGGAACACCTAAAATAGCAAGCGGCAATCCTATTTCGCTGTTGTAGCTTTTATCACTTTTACGGACATAAGAAACTCCGGACAAAACCGCGTAAACGGCGTCTTTGGTAGAAGTCTTGCCGACGCTCCCGGTAATAGCGACTATTTTTGGTTTATATCTCCAAATTACCAGGCGTGATTCCAATTGCAAGATATAAGCTATTATTTTTTTAAGTGTAATTTTCATGATTTCTCCCTCTCCTTTCAGGAGAGGGCTGGGGTGAGGTTATCTGTCTGGCGGAATTTCGTAATAATTCAATAAAAATTTTGTTATTTCCAAGAATGGGTCAGTCCAGGTGGTCGCCGCATAGGGCACGCCTTTGGGATTTACCGCATAAAGGAAAACTATAAATTTCGGATCATAAGCCGGGAAATAACCGACAAAGGAATGCGTGTGCCTGTCTTCATAATATCCTCCGTTAATATTATCTGCAACCTGCGCCGTACCTGTTTTTACCGCCACGCTGAAATGATCTAATTTTGCCAGACCTCCTTTGATCGCTTTGTCCATCACCGTCACCAGCATCCTAGTTATTTCTTCGCCTGTTTCCTCTGTGATTTTGGTGCGGACGGTGGGATAGCTCATGACTTTCGAACTGCCATTTTCATATTTTATTTCTTTGACAACATGAGGCACGACTAAATTTCCTCCATTTGCTAGCGACGCTAAAGCTCGGATCATTGCCACAGGGGTAAAAGCTATTCCCTGACCAAAGGCAGCATTGGCATATTCAAACTCGCGACTAACATTTAGATTAGAGACCAAGCCCCTCGTCTCATTTGGCAAATCAATTCCCGTCTTATCTTTTATGCCAAATGAAAATAAATAATCACGCAGTTTTATTTTACCCAATTTTTGTTCTACGAAAACCATTCCGGTATTCAGAGATTGGTTCAAAACTTCTTGCATGCTCGTACCCGGACCCCTAGCCTTTTTATCAAAGTTGAATATCTCTTTTTTCTCAACTATCACTGATCCCTTATCATTGTACGTAGTATTAGCAGTGACCACTCCCGCATCCAGTGCGGCGGCCATGACGAGCGGCTTCACCACTGAGCCGAATTCTAAAACGCTCTCCACCAGCGGATTAGAAAAGGTGGATGTTTTTTCTTTAGAAAAATCATTTGGATTAAAGTCCGGCTTGACCCCGAAGGCGTAAATGGAGCCGTCCATCGGATTCATGATTATTCCACCGATAGAATCAATCTGATATTTTTCCTTTACCTCTCCCAATTTATTTTCTAAAAAATCTTGAACCGTCGGCTCAATCGTAGTGATCACATCCCCTTGCGCTGTCTCATGCTTAAATAAAGTTTTATTTATGTTAGAAAAAACTTCCGCGAAAAAATTAACATAAGGAGTGTCACTTCGACGCGCTAAAAGTTCGTCATATTGTCTCTCTAGACCATAACGACCCCCCAGCTCATTCCCCTTGTACCCGATGAAGCCCAGTGCGTGCGAAGCAAGCGTTCCTCCGGGGTAAAATCGCCATTTTTCTTTAAAAATATTAACACCGGGAATTTTAAGGGAGGAAATAGCATCGGCCGATGTCTTAGAAAGGCGATGCGCGACTTCTTCATAGGAGTCCGAGGTCTTCCCCGCCTTCTCTAAAAATTCATCGCGGTCTAAAATTATTATTTTTGATAATTTTAGATAAACACTTTCGGCATCAGTAATTTTACTCGGATCGATAGCGACTTTGAATCCGGATGCCTGAGTGGCCGCCGCGATCAACTGTCCGTTTTTAGGTCCGCCCCCCTGGTCTTTGCTTTTACTTTGAAAAAAAATAGTCCCGCGTTCATAAATATTGCTCCCGGGCGTGAAATATTGGCGATCCGCCGAATCTGAATAAAGATCGCGATGCACTATCTGAACCAAGAAAAGTTTGCCCACTAAAACCAAAAAGAAAACTACAACGCAAAAAAGTATAATTCTAGATCTAAAAATAAAACTGTATGCCATAACTATAAATCATTATTTTTGGCTATCTCTGTATTGCCAAAAGTCTCGCCGGAATTTAGGCCAAGGGAATTGACAGATTTGCGAGAAACGAAGGTTGCTTTTGTTTCTTTAAACCCCATGGAATACGACATAGGCAGATCGACACCTTTGGACAGAGATAAATAAGTGACTTCTAAATTTCGAACTTCATTAGAGAGAGAAACAGCCCGTGCTTCTAGACTGCGGCGTTCAACGATGTTTTTGACCATGTTCCCTAAAAATATTAGATACAAAAGCGCCAGCACTCCAAAAGACAAAAGGATAAAATGTAAGGAAAGTTTCTCAATGTTGTTATTGATTGCACCTTCTCGGGCCATATACATATTGAATTTTGCACTTATCTGTCTCATATTTTTTCCAAAATCCTTAACTTTGCGCTTCTTGCTCGGGGATTATTTTTAACTTCTTCCCCCGACGCAATGATCGGTTTTTTATTTATTAAAAATGCTTTTTTATCTTCCGCCTGTTTTCTGAAAAACTTTTTGACTATTCTGTCTTCCAAACTATGAAAAGAAATCACCGACATCCTGCCACCTGCCCTCAATGCTTCGAAACCTTTCTGCAAACCTTCTGCCAGAGCTCCCAATTCGTCATTTACTGCTATGCGTATTGCCTGAAAAGTCTTGGTGGCACAGTGTATCCTACCTTTGCGAAACTTTGCCGGAATTGCCTGTTCGATTATTTTTACTAAATCAAAAGTGGTTTTTATTTCCTGTTTTTTCCTAGATTCCACTATTGCTTTCGCTATTCGGCGCGCCTGTTTTTCTTCGCCGTAACCATAAATAATATCGGCCAAACTCTCTTCTCCCCAAGTATTCACAATTTCTTGCGCTGTGATATCTTCTCCTGAAGGATTTTCTTTCCCTGAATTTTTCATTTGCATGATGAGGGACTCATCGATCAAAAAAGAAAATCCTCGTCCAGAATTCTGTAATTGGTCAGAACTCAAACCTAGATCAAAAATAATTCCGTCAACCTTTTCCCCGCCCGAGGCGGGTCCGCCTTGGGCGGATAAAACTCTATCTAAATTTCTGAAATTTTCGTTATGAAAAATAATTTCACAGTTACTGTCTTTATTTTTTAGAGTGCTTGAATCTTGATCCAGAGCAATTATTTTGACCCCGGGATATCTCTTACAAATCTCCCGAGAATGCCCCCCTCCGCCAAAAGTGCCGTCCAGAACTACTGAACCGGATTTCAAATCCAAACCGTCTATTGTTTCATTTAAAAGAACTGTCCTGTGTAAACTCATGATTTTTCATTCCCAAGTTTTTCCGCCAACTGCTCCGCCTGCTTTTCCACGATTGCCTTTTGCTCCGACCATGCGCTCTCGTTCCATATTTCTACTCTGTCTTTGACTCCGATGACCGCCGCCGAATTCTTCAAACCGATTCTTTCTTTGAGAAAATCCGGAATCAAGATCCTGCCGATAGAATCTATCTCTACTTCCGCCGCGCGACCAAACATGTATCGGTTGAAACTTCTCTGATCAGCTTTTAAAAAAGATAAATCAGAATCCGAGTCGGAAAGTTTTTGGGAAACTTTTTGCCATTCTTTGATTGTGAAAATGAACAAGCATTGACCAAGTCCGGGAGTAATAATAATTTTCTTGCCGAGCTCTTGGCGAAACTTTGCCGGCATGGAAACTCTGTTTTTCTCGTCTATTGTGTGAATGTATTCGCCGATCAACATAAAATTATTATTTCCCACTTTTTCCCACCTGATATATATTGTAAACCACCAATAAATACAAAGCAAACAAAAACAAGCCCCATCTGGGGATAACTTTTATTGACTTTTCCTGTATTGTATTTTATATTGTGTGTGTTCCCATCGGCGTCCTCCCGCCAGCAGTGGGCACCCCATCAGATCAGTCTGGCTTCAGTGCATGAAGTCCAGGTTCCTGGTGGGGTGGTCCCACTGTAAAACTATCGACGCTTAAAAAAAGCGTCAAAAAATTTCCCCGAGAATCTCTGGTTCCGGGGATTTTCATTTTCCTAAAACAAAAAACGGAAGCCTTGCTTCCGTTTTTTCTATTTTTTACTTTCCCCCTCAATCCTAGCTATTGCTTTGATTGCTTTATCTCTTTTCTGATTTAAATATTCAAGGAGACGTTTGTCTTCACTGCCGGTTGCTTTTAATTTTTCGATCTGTGAATCTGCAAACGCCAGCATATTTTGTGCTTCTTCAAGTGTTGGCGGACGTTGAACGTCTTTCTTATCTATTTTTGATGATTTTCGTTCCATATTTTTATTCTTTCTTTGGCTTCATCAATGGGAAAAGTTGCGTCTCGCGTAGTGGTTTGTCTACTAGAAATGCGAACAATCTTTCGCCATAAGCAAAACCAAAAGCCGGAGGCATGCCATGCTCCAGCATCTCTACAAATTCATCGTCCGGCATCATCGCTTCTTCATCTCCCTTCTCAATTAATTTTCTTTGAACTTCAAAACGTTCAGATTGATCTATCGGATCATTTAATTCAGAAAATCCGTTGGTCATCTCGGCGCCAGCTAAAATCAATTGCACACGTTCGGTGAGTAGTGGATTTTCCGGTTTGGCTTTTGACAGCGGAGAAACTAACCTCGGCACATCGACGAGCCACACCGGTCCCACGATCTGCTTGCGGCAATGTTTCCAGAGCGAGTCGGTCAAGCGTTCCTTGTTCGCGCCTTCGTATTTCACTCCAACCTCATCTAATTTTTTCATCATTTCTTTCTCAGTTGAAGAGAGCACATCCACATCGAGCATTTTCTTTATCGTCTCAACATACGAAATGCGTTCCCATTTTTTTGATAAGTCAACTTTGTGTCCGTGTGTTTCAAATTCTAATGTCCCAAATGTCTCCAAGGCAACTTCTTTTATCATTTTTTCTGTAAACTCCATGCCTTCCCTGTAGTCCATATAACCAGCATAAAATTCCATACCAGTAAATTCTTGCGTATGCTCCGGACTCGAACCTTCATTTCTGTAGACTCTGCCGATCTCAAAAACTCGCGGAAAACCTGCTGCCAGCAATCTCTTCTGCCAAAGCTCGCCGACAGATATACGCATAAAAACATCTATGTCAAAATCATTGTGATGCGTCTGAAACGGTCTGGCCTCCGCCCCGCCAGTCGTGATCTCTAGCGTCGGAGTTTCCACCTCCAGAAAATTTTCTTTTTTCAAAAAATTACGAGTAGCGCTCCAAAACTTCGCCTTCTTTTCAAAAAGTTCTTTGAGTTCTGGATTCATTAAAATATCCAAGTAGCGTTTGCGAAATCTTTCTTCTACATCCTGCAAGCCATGCCACTTTTCCGGCAGTGGTCGCAGACTCTTGCTGAGCATCCGCCAATCTTTTGCTTCTAGTGTTTTTTCCCCTCTTTTGGTCGTAAAAAAACTGCCTTGAATTTCTATAAAATCCCCAATGTCGACGACAGCATTAAAAAAATCAAATTTATCATCGCTTAAAATATCTTTTTTGAGTAAACCTTGAAAAGTTCCTGTACCATCATTGAGAGTTATAAAAATAATAGCGCCTTGGCCGCGAATAGACATGATCCTGCCAGAGATCCACTTGGTTTCTTTTTTCCCTCCACGGCGGGCAGGCTTTTCTAGATCATCAAATTTTTCTGTCGCCTCTTTTAGAGAAATTTCTCTATTTGCTTCCGCTGGATACGGATTTACGCCACGGCTGCGTAAAAGTTCAAGTTTTTTTATTCTCGCATCTCTAATTTCATCAATTGAAGACATTATATATGTTATACGTTTAAGAAACGCTCAGAATTTTATAATTAACTACTCCATTCGGAGTCTTGAAGGAGACAGCGCCGCCTTTCTTTTTACCGAAAAGCGCTTCTCCAAAAGGAGATCTGTTAGAAATTTTACCAGCTACCATATCTGCTTCTTCTGAGCCGACAATCATATATGTCTTATCTTCTTTGGTACCTTCTTTTTGGACCACAACCTTTGATCCAACTTCGATCACATCTCCCCCGCCCCCGGAAATAGTTTGCGAGGATTGTAAAATTTGTTCTATTTTAGCGATGCGCTCTTCGAGCTTGCCTTGATCTTCGCGCGTCTGATGATATTCCGCATTTTCGGACAAATCGCCTAATGATTTTGCGTATTCTAAATTCGCCAAAATTTCTTTCCTCTTCGGTCCTTTCAAATCTTCGAGTTCGATTTCCAAAGCTTTCCTTTTTTCTTTAGTTATATAATCTGCCGATTGATTCATGCTTTCAATTTATTCTTTTTTTATAAAAAAGTCAACCCGGTAGTAGAGCTTTTTCTTTGAAAAAGTCTCACTACCGGGTCAACAAAAAAGCCGGTACGTCCAATTAAGAACGTACCGGATTTTGAAGATTTGGGGACGCTAGAACTGTCCCAACCCACTGTTCCGATCGTCGGTCACGTTGTACAACTTGCGACTCGACGGTGCAATCTTCGCCGACAACAATTGCGGCAACTCCTCGCGGCTCACGGGCCGTCCATTATTCCTAATCACCTCGAATTCCTCTGTAGAAATAGGGGTGCGAGTTGTTTCATTACGAAACGTAATGAAAAGTTTTCTGTCTTTTCCCATATGTACTGTGTTTTGTGTTTTCTTCGAACGCAGCTGGACGAACTATCCTGTTCACAAGAACAGACCCGCCAGCTATTACCTCCCGAAAGGTATAATACACTTTTTTACCACTTTGTCAATGGTTTGCTAAAAATCGTTTATGTGGTAGTCTATGGACTATGGCAAACACAGTAATAGAGGTGAAGAAAAACCCAAATGAAAACAATTCAAGCATTTTGCGCCGTTTTTCGCGCAGGATTCAAGAGTCTGGCATAATCCGCAAAGTTAAAGGCGCTCGTTATAATGTCCGCAAAGAATCCAAACTTAAAGTGAAAAAAAGCGCGCTCAAGAGGATGGCTCGCAGAATCGAGATAGAACATTTGAAAAAACTCGGCAAGATGGTGACAAAGTAACCATGTTTGAGAAAATTAAAAAAGATATACTCGGAAAAAGTTACGAACTTTCGATTGCGCTGGTAGCAGAAAAAAAATCTAGAGAAATAAATAAAAAATATAGAAAAAAGGACAAAGCGACCAATGTCCTCTCTTTTGCTTTTTCTAAAAATTCCGGCGAGCTGGTGCTGTGCCCGGCCGTGATCCGCCACGAAGCAAAAAATTTGGATCGCCCTTATCGAAAATGGCTGGGGTTTTTAGTTATCCACGGCATGCTTCATTTGAAAGGAATGAAACATAGTAGTACAATGGAAAGAGCCGAGAAAAAATATGAACAGAAATATTTCAGTGGGAATAGACGTGGGATCCTCCATGACGAGGATCGTGGTGGGAGAATTTTTAAAAGGAGAAAAAAATCCTAGAGTCATCGGCGCGGGCGAGAGCGAGACTAGGGGCATGAAGAATGGATATGTGGATGACTCTGATGACTCTTTGGAGCTAGTGATCTCCGTCAAAAATGCCGTAGCAATGGCAGAGAAATCTAGCGGCATAAAAATAAAACGCGCATTCCTCTCCGTCGGCGGAGTTTCCTTGCGCGGAGAATGGAGCTCTGGCTCAGTCATCATTTCTAAAGCCGACGGCGAAGTTACCAACCTGGACATAACCAAAGCACTTGCGGATTGCGAAGATAATTTGAATTTAAGCAATAAAAAAATCATTCAAACATTCCATATTTCTTCCAGACTCGACGGCAGAGAAGTCCTCGGCCGGCTAGAAGGCATGCGCGGGACAAAGCTCGAAGTAAAAGCTTTTTTTGTGACTTATTCTATGCAGCATCTGGAAGACTTGATCGAAGTCGTAGCCAAGGCGGGAGTGGAGACTATCGATGTCATCGCCTCCCCTATCGCTATGGCGCAAATTGCATTGTCGGAAAAACAAAAAATTGTAGGAGTAGCGCTGGTCTCCATCGGACATCAGACGACAACGCTCGCCATTTTTGAAAACGGCTTGCCGATTTTGATCCATACTTTTTCCATCGGATCTGCGAATATCACGAATGACATCGCGCTCGGATTTAAAATCACGCTCGAAGAAGCGGATGAATTAAAACTTGGAAATATTTCAGAAGAATTTTCAAAGAAAAAGTTGGACGAATTTATCGAGGCGCGCCTTTATGATATTTTTGAATCCATAGAAAATCAACTGAAAAAAATAAAACGAAGTGGACTCTTGCCGGCGGGCATCGTATTTGTGGGCGGAGGTAGCAATCTACCGGGACTGCTGGAACTTTCCAAATCTATCCTGAAACTCCCCGCCAGCGCCGGAGCGACCGAGATTTTTGGCAATTCAAAAACTAAACTTCGCGACTCGGCTTGGTTTGCCGCGCTCGGACTCGTCACCGCTCTCCGAGACGAGAGCGGCTACTCCGAAGGCTCACTGCGAAATTTATTTAAAGACCTGAAAAATACTGTAAAATCAAGCATCAAACAGCTAATGCCGTAAAAAATTAGGTTCTAGGTGCTAGCGACTAGAAACTAGAACCTAATCACTAGAACCTAATTAGTTGCTTTTTTTTACTTCAGTGCTAGTATGCCTTTATACAAGTAAATTATTAACAAGCCCACGCCACGGCGGGGCAAGAAAAACTATGCCAAAAGTAAACCAAGATATACAGAGTTTCGCTCGCATTATGGTCATCGGAGTAGGTGGCTCAGGGAAAAATGCCATAAACCATATGATAAATTCCAAGGTCAAAGGGGTCTCCTTTATCTGTATGAATACCGATACTCAAGACTTGCACCACTCTCTAGCGGATAAGAAAATTCATATCGGGAAAAATTTGACCAAAGGTCTCGGCGCGGGAATGGATCCAGAGGTTGGCAAAAAAGCGGCCGAAGAAACAAAATCTGAAATCCAAGACGTGATCAAGGGAGCGGATATGATCTTCATCGCTTGCGGAATGGGCGGAGGCACCGGCACCGGCGCAGCACCCATCGTCGCACGCGCAGCAAAAGAGCAAGGCATCCTGACTGTCGCAGTGACGACCAAGCCTTTCTTCTTTGAAGGCAATCACCGAATGAAAATTGCCGAAAAAGGAATCGAAGAATTGTCTAAAGAAGTAGACGCAATCATCGTCATTCCAAACGACAAACTTCTCCAACTAGCTGACAAAAATACTAATTTTAAAGACGCTTTTAGCAGTGCGGACAACGTCTTGCGCCAAGCGGTAGAAGGTATTTCCGACCTTATCACTACTCCGGGCATCATCAATGTCGACTTCGCAGATATCAAAGCCGTCATGAGAGACGCTGGCAGCGCGCTCATGGGCATCGGCACTTCTTCAGGCGAAAAACGAGCGGAAAAAGCAGCCTTGGCGGCGATCAACTCTCCGCTCTTAGAGGTATCAATTCACGGCGCGAAAGGCGTCCTCTTTGCCATCTCTGGCGGAGATGATCTAACTATTCATGAAATCCAAGAAGCAGCAAAGGTAATAACAGAATCAATCGACAAGGATGCGAAAGTTATTTTCGGCACGATTCGCGATGAAAAATTAAAAAAGGGTGAAATAAAAGTTACCGTTATTGCGACCAACTTCCCTGCTGATACACCTAGGAAGAGCCTCTTTAGCGCGACTGGTAACACAGGCCAGACACTCCTAAAAGAAGACAATGCAAATACAGCGAAAAAGGAAATAAGCAACACCATCAAGAGCGGGAACATCGGCAGTAATGATTTCATAAAGAAAATGGACAACAAGAAGACAGAACCGATCAAAGATATCATCATAGAAGACGATACGGAGGACTGGAGCGCTATTCCAGCATTTCTAAGGAGAAAGAAGTAAAAATTTAGACTTACTCGTCGCAGGCGTACTTTTTAGAAAGCCTTGCGCAGGAGATTAGAAAATAAAGAAAGTACTCTTTCTATTATTTTCTTGATCGACGAGCAGTTCGCTGGCACAGCTGTGCCAGATAGATTGCTTTATAAAAAGTATGCCAAGAAAGGGTGTCTAAATTTTTCTTCTAAAATTTCCAAAAAGTTTTATAATAATATATAATATAATTATGACTTACGATTTAATAATTATTGGGGGCGGGCCGGCGGGCGCGGCGGCGGCGGTGTATGCTTCTCGCAAAAGATTAGAGACGCTTTTTATCACTGCCGAATGGGGCGGACAATCTATCGTCTCTGAAAAGATTTACAACTGGATTGGAACTACTTCCATCTCCGGCAATGAGCTGGCGGAAAATTTAAAAAAGCATGTGATGGCAAATGCCATCGGCACTGAAAATCTCAAAGAGGCAGAAGACATGGGCTCGACCCTTTTAGTAAAAGACGGCGAGAAAGTAATAAAAATTGAGAAAAATGGTGATAATTTCAAAGTTAAAACTGAATCAGGTGGAGAATTTGAGACAAAAACAGTTTTGATATCGAGTGGTAGCGGTCGCAGAAAACTCGAAGCCAAAAATGCAGATAGACTCGAACACAAGGGACTCACCTATTGCGCCTCTTGCGACGGGCCTCTATTTTCGGGAATGGATGTAGTTGTGGCTGGCGGAGGCAATGCCGGATTTGAAACTGCTTCTCAATTGCTCGCTTACTGCAAATCAGTCACACTTCTACACCGCAGCGAATCTTTTAATCGAGCGGATGAAATCACCGTGGAAAAAGTTTTGAAAAATCCAAAAATGAAAGCGATTAAAAATGTGGATATTTTAGAAGTGAAGGGTGATAAATTTGTCGAAGGCATTGTTTATAAAGACAGAACAACCGGCCAAGAAACAGAATTGAAAGTCTCTGGCATCTTTGTGGAAATCGGCCAGATTCCAAATACCGACTTTGCCAAGGATGTCGTCCCGCTCGATGAATACGGCCGAGTCAAAATAAATCCTTTAAACCAAAAAACAGAAACTCCCGGCATCTGGGCGGCGGGAGATTGCACGAATATTTTGTACCACCAAAACAATATAGCGGCCGGTGACGCCGTCCGCGCGCTCGAAGATATTTATCTAGCGATACATACTAAATAAAAAAAAGCCCCTTCCAGGGCTTTTTTTTATTCTATTTTTACTGATGAGTTTCAGGACTTACGAAACAACAGTCAATCGCCTTTTTACCAGAACCGCAAGGGCATATCTCGCCCTTACCACAACATTGCACATAAGACTTTCCAGAACCACATGCACAATTTGCTTTTAACTTCTCATACATTGTTTGCTCAGCCATAAATTTTTTCTCAACCCCGACGATTCTGTCGGGGTCCCGACCCTGTAAGGGCGTCGGGATTAAATGATAATCGTATCGAAAAATACGCCGACTAAAACATATCTATCGTACCCTCCTATTGTAGCACAATAAGACGCCATGGCGGAGATGGTGAGATTTGAACTCACGATACCTTTCGGTATGCCGGTTTTCGAAACCGGTGCATTCAACCGCTCTGCCACATCTCCTTGATTTTAATCTAGCACTTTTTGCGATTTTTTCAAAAATAATATAAGATGATACTTGTCTGGCTCTATCGTCTAATAGTTAGGACGAGTGCTTTTCAAGCACTAAATCCGGGTGCGATTCCCGGTAGAGTCACAAAATGAAACTTCGGCATGTTATAATTTTTATATGGAAAATCCAATAGAAAATCGTGCTGTTAAAATTGAAACAATTACAACACCTGAAGGTAATCAAGTTTCTTTTTGTCCTGAGCGTGGTGGAATTATTACTTCAATAAAATTTAAGGGTAAGGAAATTCTCTATTTAGATGAAGCAACATTGCAAAACCCTAAAGTAAATGTTAAGGGTGGTATTCCAATACTCTTCCCTAACGCTGGACCTCTTGAAGGTCCACAATATCCCAACCTAAAACAACATGGTTTCGCTAGAGATTCTTCTAGATGGAAAACTAAAAAATCTAAAAAAGGATTCAGGGAAACATTAACGTCCAGCGAAGAAACTAAAAAAATGTTTCCTGTTGATTTTCGTCTATCCATTGATGCAAATTTTAGGGAAAATGGTTCTTTTTCGGTGGACCAAGAAGTAGAAAATTTAGAAGACAATGAAGAACTACCCCTTTCAATGGGATTGCATCCATATTTCAAAGTTCCACAAGATAAAAAAAGCGAGATTAAATTTAATTTCGATGGAGGAAAATTTATAGAAGAACAAATAGAAGTCTGGGCAAACGGGAAAGCTATATCCATAGACAATCCCAAAGTGAAAGATTCGAATGCCGTAATGGAAGTGGTGATTCCTGGGCTTGGAACACTTGTAATTGATGCTTCGCCAGAATTTAGGAAAATTTGGATTTGGTCTATGCCTGGGAAAGATTTTGTTTGCGTAGAGCCTGTAATGCGAAATAAGGGAGGGCTTGTTGTAGATCCAGAGAAAGTTAAACCAGGAGAGACTTTCCATTCTCGTGTGAATTTTAGATTGAAAGAATGGAAAAACCCTTTATTTGATTGAAAACAAGGTTCCAATTCCGTATAATTAGGGTCACATTCAGAAAATTACTAACGCACATACACCGACACAATCCCCGGCACGGAATAGTATTTACCATTTTGTTTTTTCACAAACACTCCCACATCTAGCCGCTTCCAAATATCTCCCCCAGTAAATTCAATCACTGCCCTTCCGGGAACACTTTGATCTTTTGTAATTTTAATTTTATTTGCATCTCCATGCAAAACTCTCCATTCATACATATGATTAGATTTAGTACCATCAAGATCAATACTGTCTTCAGCTGAAATTGTGATACTGCGCAGAGCTGTGCCGACAGACACACTTCGCGCTATAGCGCCCGGAGTATTAAAAAGCTTTTCGCTGTCGGTAAAATTTTCTGCAAGAACTTTCAATCGCACTAGCGGAGGAACTTCGCTGAGAGTGAGTTCACTTCCCAGACGCACTAGTTTAGCTGAATCGTAAGAAGGTTGCGGAAGACCACCTGCCATGTAGTTGGCCCTGCTCGTATTATCATGTGCCACACTTCCTAAATAATCCGACTCAGTGCTTACTGAACGATGCGCATGCCGGATGAGCATCTGCAGAGTCGGCATCAAAAATGATACTCGCTTGCCATCTATATTCGTCCCCGAAATCAGAGATCTTTTCACTTCAGGCCGAAACGAAGCCAGCGTCGCCAGAGCTATTTTTACAAACGGTAGATCACTGCCGGATGAATCGTGAGCATGATAATAATCCGTGCCGGCTTTCGCAATATCTTCTGAACTTATGACATACGATGTGTTCCCGATATTGTCGCCAGTAGACTCTGCGAGAGACGGATAAATGTAAAGGTTGTTGTGAGTATACTGATTGTATAAAATATCCGCTCCGCTTTGAGTTTTATAAAATACATAGGGAATGCTGTGTTTGACTCCCCCGCTGGTTTCTCCGGAATAAGAGGCTTGGCCCACCGTCACTCCACTGTGCACCCCCGTCGCTTTGCCTGCACTGCCAGAGAGGAGCCATGCATGCTGGGGGAACAATCTATAAGCAAGAGGACAATCCGGATTTGGCGTCCAACCTTCGCAGAAATTCACGTGTAGACCATCGCGATTCTCGTATGTATCCCCCGCATTGCCGGAGATTTTGCCTTGCGCGTAGAGGCTATTCAAAGAATCGCATGCTCCTCTTGAAATGACCCGAGCGCTGTCAAAACCGTCCGAACTAAAGAGAGATGTATTGCATACGGTGGAAACTTCAGAGACAGGCGGAGCAGGAGAAACAGGAGGAGCGACAGGAATATCCGAAGTCGTGGTTTGGGTAGGCGGTGGTGTTGTGGTAGAAGTATTTTTCTTCGGCTCCGTTGTCGTCTCTGGAGTTTTTGGAGAAGCTGTTTCTGTCGGAGCGCTTTGTGGTGGAGGGATGGGCGTCGTATCTTGTTTAGAAGAATTAAATACTAAATACACTCCAGTTACCACTAGCGTTCCAAGACCAAAAATAATCAAAATGGATTTTTGCATACCTCTAAATTATATCACCAAATAAAAAGGGGCGTGCAATGTTGCAGCCCCTGTCCGCCGCTCCATATTTATTTGTAGAAGCGACTTAGAAGGAAAAGGAGTATGTTGCAGACTAAGAAGAAAGCAACAATCCATTTCCAATTCGCTGACGTTTCCTCCCATAAGCGCTTTAGCTCGAGAGGAAAACCATGTGTTTTTTTCATAACAACCTTTCCTTAAATAGAGTCTACCATACTGAAATACAAAAGTCAATAGCGAAAAGAAGATTGATAATCAAGCTTTAATTCTATACAATCGTATTATGAATAAAAAAGAGAAACTTGATGATTTAAATAAAAAATGGAAGGAAAAATGCGAGTGTGAACTCAAGAAAACTGCAACACAAGCAGTGCCTGGAGATGGCAATCCTATATCTGAAATTGTTTTTATTGGCGAAGCGCCAGGTAAAAAGGAAGACGAGCTAGGCCGTCCGTTTGTGGGAGCGGCTGGGAAATTCTTGGGTGAAATGCTCTCGCATATAAATATAAAGAGAGAAGAAATATATATCACCAACATAGTGAAATACCGTCCGCCGAACAATCGCGATCCCCTGCCGGAAGAAAAATCGGCTTGTAGAGAATGGCTCTTAGACGAACTAAAAATAATCTCACCAAAATTAATAATCTTCCTCGGCCGGCACGCCATGAATAATTTTTTCCCAGAATTGCAAATTTCCGGCGCCCATGGGAAATTATTGATACAAAAATTCAAAGGAATGTCCACAAAATATTTCTTCCCTCTCTATCATCCGGCAGCGGCCCTTTACAACGGCTCGATGCGAGAAATTCTGATAGAGGATTTTAAAAAGATTCCAAAAGTCCTGAAAGAAATACCCGCCCGAGGCGGATCAGCCTTGGGCTGAGAGGCGTGAAAAATAAAAAGATGTTATAATCTTCCCCGTTATGCAAAAAATACAAATCATCATCCTAGCAGCCGGCCACGGCAAACGCATGCAATCAGAATTGCACAAGGTTCTCATACCGCTCCATGGCAAACCTTTGATTGCTCATGTTCTCTCTGCAATAAAAGAATCGGGAGTCTGTGATAGTCCTATCATAGTCGTCGGCCAACAGCGAGAATTAGTGATGAAGACCCTGAGAGATATGGGAAATAATTATAGATACGCCATTCAAGAAGAACAGCTGGGCACCGGACACGCAGTCATGGCTGCGCAAGAGATGCTTGAAAACAAGGCGGATCATGTGGTCGTGCTTTACGGAGACCATCCTTTTATAAGTTCTGCAACCATTCAGAAATTAGTCAAAAAGCATTTGGATTCGAATCATAAAATAACAATGGCGACAGTTAAGTTACCGGATTTTGAAGACTGGCGAGAAGTCTTTTACGCAAATTTTTCCCGCATTATTCGGGATGCCAACGGAAATATTATCAATGATGTTCAATTTAAAGACGCGAGTGAGGAAGAGAAAAAAGTCACTGAAGTGAACCCATGTTATTTTTGTTTTGAGGCCTCATGGCTTTGGGAAAAACTGAGAATTTTAAAAACTGACAACACGCAAAAGGAATATTATTTGACAGATCTAATAAAGATAGCAACCAAAGAAGGAATTAAAATTGAATCGATAGAAATAGAACCTCATGAAGCCTTGGGTGCCAACACCAAAGAAGAATTGAATATATTAGAGAAACTAGTAGTATAGTTATACATATGCAAAACCCATTTCAAAATGCGATGGCGCAGCTAGACAAAGCCGTCAAAATAAATAAAACGAAAAAATTACATGATCTAGCGGAGCGCTTGAGGCAGCCGGAGCGAGACATTAGAATTTCAATTCCGGTCCAAATGGACAACGGAGCGATAAAAATCTTTGAGGGATATCGAGTGCAGTACAACAATGCGCTCGGACCTTACAAGGGTGGAATCAGATACCACCCCCTGACTGAGATAAACGAAGTGAAAGCACTAGCCTTCTGGATGACTCTCAAATGCGCTGTTGCCGGCATACCGATGGGTGGAGGCAAGGGGGGGATAACGGTTGAGCCGAAGGATTTGTCTAAAGGCGAATTGGAAAGGCTTTCACGTGGATGGGTGCGAGCTCTTTCCGACGTTCTAAGTCCGCACAAAGATGTGCCAGCTCCGGATGTAAACACCACTCCAGAAATAATGGCTTGGATGGCAGATGAATACGCAAAAATAAGCGGCGACAATACCGAAGCGTCGTTTACCGGCAAGCCGACAGATCAAGGGGGTTCAGAGGGTAGGAATACTTCCACGGCCCAAGGAGGATTTTATGGGTTTGAAGCATTTAGAAAAGAATTAAATCTCCCAGAAAAATGCACAGTCGTGATACAGGGTTTTGGAAATGTGGGATCTCACGCCGCATCTATATGGCACAAAGCTGGACATAAAGTAATAGCTGTGTCTGATTCTAGAGGAGGAATTTATGATGAAAATGGATTGAATATTGAAAAACTTTTAGAACATAAAAAAAAGACAGGTGCCCTAGCGAATTTTCCAGATAGTAAAAAAATAACTAACCAAGAACTTCTTGCATTAAAGTGCGACTTATTAATTCCTAGCGCGTTTGAAAATGAAATAAATAAAGAAAACGCAGACAAAATAAAAGCAAAAGTTATTTTAGAACTAGCAAACGGCCCCACTAGTCCAGAGGCTGATGAAATTTTATTCAAAAGAGGAATACCCGTACTACCAGATATTTGGGCTAATTCCGGGGGCGTTATTGTATCTTATTTTGAATGGGATCAGAATTTAAAGAGAGGACATTGGACCGAAGAGGAAATTTTTAAAAAACTTAAATTAATGATAGAGGACTCAGCTAAACAAATACTAGAAAAATCCAAAGAATCAAACACATCTCTGCGCATGGGGGCTTTCATCTTAGCACTTGAGCGAATCCAAGAGAAACTGAAATAATTAAACACAAATATCCTGGCTAAATACTACAAACTCTGCTATCGCAGAGTTTGTAGTAAATTTATATTTATTTACTGATTTGATTTATTTTTTGAAATCGTATTCTTTTGCTAATTTAAAAGTTTTAAAACCATCTTTTATTTTTATTTTTTCGATATATTCGAGAAATTCTTCTGGTAAGGGCGACGGACCAACCCAGACACTCTTTTGAATCATAGAATAATTGAACTTTTTTAGATGCCAGCGTAACCATTCCCTTTCCGCTTTTTTTGTCTCCGGAATATCGAACATCACCATCAGATTTTTGGGCGCATCTTTTTCAAATTTACAATAGAATTGTTTTAAGGAATCAATTTTTCTTTTTAGATATTTTTTACCTTTCGGAGTTACTTCAGTTCTAAAATTAATGTCTTCAATAAAACCATCCTTATAAAGCCTAGAGAACGTTCCGCTCAAAGAATTTTTAGAATAATTCTTAAATTTAGGGATACCAAAAAGATTGACACGAACACCTTTATAATTCAAAGATGTGGAACTTAGTTCTTTTAAAATTTCGTAAATTAGACTCATTAAAAAATTATACCATAAATACTTCAAAGTCTGCGATAGCAGATTTTGAAGTAAATTAAACTTGAAAAAGATGACTAAAAAATGCTATAAATAGACATTGCGCGGTTAGCTCAGTGGTAGAGCGACCCCTTGACGTGGGGTAGGCCGGGGGCTCAATCCCCTCACCGCGCACAAAAGTACCAATGTACTTTTTGCGAGGCGGAAGCATGGCGGTGCTGAGCCGGGGTCGCGAGATTTTTCAGTAGAAAAATACTTGTGACCACAAATATTATGAAATTACTTTCAATTGAAACATCTTGCGATGACACTTGCGTAAGTATAATGGAAGCAAAGGGAGGCATGACAAATGCCTCTTTTAAGGTGCTGGCAAATAATTCTAATTCGCAAATAAATATCCACATACCATACGGCGGAGTTTATCCAGTACTGGCGAAAAGAGAACATAAAAAAAACTTGCCAATTATATTGGAAGCTAGTTTAAAGCAGGCAAAGCTGAAAATCGCCTCACCGGCGATCCGCCGAAAAGGCGGAAAATCACCTGTAGATGTCATCGCCGTCACCTATGGACCAGGCCTAGAAATGTGTCTCTGGGAAGGAATCCTCTTCGCGCAAAATTTAGCGAAAGAATGGAATGTACCTATCATACCCACAAATCATATGGAAGGACATGTGCTTTCGGTTTTTGGAAAAGAGAAAGGTAAATTTAAAATCCCCCTCCGTCACCAAGGCTCTGGCGGGCAAGCAAAACTAAAAACCCCTATACTTTCTCTTTTGGTTTCCGGTGGACACACACAGCTGGTGCTGACAAAAAAGTGGATGAATTATGAAATAATCGGCGAAACCTTAGACGATGCAGTCGGTGAAGCTTTTGATAAAGTAGCCCGAATGCTCGACCTGCCCTATCCCGGCGGGCCGCAGATTTCAAAGTTGGCGGAAATACAGAGAGCCCTAGAAAAAACAGCTTTTGCGGGGTCGCTGTCTCCGCGTGCTCGCGGAGCGCTGCCTCTCGGCTCGACAGCCTGCGAGACACCCCGCCAAAGTGTTTTCTCTATGGCTCTCCCCCGTCCGATGTTGCATAGCAAAAATTTTGATTTTTCTTTTTCCGGATTGAAAACAGCGGTTCTGTATTTGATTAAAAAAATTGGTCCACTCACCCCTCGGACAAAAGCGCAGATAGCTCTGGAATTCGAAAACGCCGCAATTGAATGTTTAGTTTATAAAACAAAAAAAGCGATGGAAAAATATGGCGCGAAAACTTTGATCGTGGCTGGCGGAGTCGCCGCAAATAAATACCTAAGAAAAGAAATGTCCGCCCTAGGCGGATCCGCCTTGGGTGGAAAAAAAATAAAGGTTTACTTTCCCGTCAAGGAATTAGCGGGAGACAATTCCCTCATGATCGGCATCGCTGGATATTTGAATTATATAAAACTTGCCCGCCGAAAAGGCGGGAATAAAAAGAAAACTCTGAAACCAGGCAATATCAAAGCAACTGGCAACTTAAGGCTTAGCCAGCCTCGCAGAGGCTAGGCGCTTGTGATATTATTTAAGCATGAACGAAAAGGTGCCATCCAAGCTATTAAAGCCCTACAACCCCAAAGAAACAGAAGAAAGAATATACAAGCTATGGGAAGATAGCGGTTTTTTTAACCCAGACAATCTCCCCGGTGAGAGGAAAGAACCTTTTACGATAATAATGCCGCCCACTAATGCAAATGGCTCTCTGCATGCTGGCCATGGGCTCGTGATGACGATCGAAGACATTATAATCCGCTACAAGAGAATGCAGGGATTCAAAACCCTGTGGCTTCCCGGCCTGGACCATGCAGGCTTTGAGACGCAGGTAGTTTATGAAAAGAAACTAGAGAAAGAAGGAAGGACTAGATTTGATATAGAACCAAAGCAGTTATATCAAGAAATTTTGGATTTTACCCTAACTAATTCAACAAACATAAAATCTCAAATAAAAAAGCTCGGGGCTTCATGCGACTGGTCTCGTGAAAAGTTTACCCTGGATCCAGATGTGATCAAGAATGTGCATCAGACTTTTAAAAAGATGTATGATGACGATCTGATCTACCGGGGCAACAAGATCATATCCTGGTGCCCGAAACATCAGACCTCTTTCTCTGATCTAGAAATAAAAGATGAGGAGCGTACGGATAGTTTGTATTATTTAAAATACGGTCCGTTTACCATAGCCACAGCCAGACCAGAAACAAAATTTGGCGATAAATATGTGGTCATGCATCCAGATGACAAACGCTATGCGGACTTTGCGGAAGGACAAAAAATAAAATTGGAATGGATCAATGGACCAATCGAAGCCACTGTGATAAAGGACGAGTCCATAGACATGGAATTTGGAACTGGGGTAATGACTATCACTCCCTGGCACGACAATGCGGACTTT
>MFVE01000005.1:232992-326489 GCA_001785985.1 Candidatus Nomurabacteria bacterium RIFCSPLOWO2_01_FULL_42_17 | reverse complement strand
TGGTCCTCTGAGTCCTGGAGAACCAGAGATGTAGACAGGTGACGGAGTCGGACGAGGAGGAACAACGATAATCTGGGGTTTGACATAATTCCTGAAAGCGTTTAGAAGGTCTGCGCTAGTGATGGCAGAAGCATCAGTAGAGAAAAGGAAAAAAGATAAAGCAAAAAAGCTAGAAAGCCCTAATGTTTTTAAACGCCTCTTTAGAAGTTTGGCACAAGTTTTTTTAGTGACCATTTTTTTATTAGAAACGCTTAAATTATATCATGGAAAAAGTCTGTACAAACTAAAAAAACAAAATAGGTGGGGATAACTCGAGAATTAACTAAGGGTCATTTTATCTTTTTGATTTTTTCAATATCACTGGATCAATATATTTAACAATCAAAATACACTTGTTTTTTGAGCCTTAAAAACGTATCATACAAACATGAGAAATGGAATTCGCACAGTCTTGCTTCTCTTGGGCGATATAATAATGTTATTTGGAGCATTTTTAATAATGCTCAGACTAGCGTTCCCAGAATCACTCTCGCGCGAGGTTATTGATAGTCACCTTCTGCCCTTTCTGATTGTATTTGTGATTTGGCTTTTTGTATTTTTTCTTTTTAATCTATATGAAACAGAGTTGATCAAACCAACTATCCCTAATCTGAAAATGATCGGCCTGGCTTCGATGATAGCTATAGCCGCGAGTACGATCTTGTTTTATATTATTCCATCTTTCAGTATTCAACCCAAAACTAACCTCGCGATATTCAGTGTCGTCTTTGTACTCATTTTTATCACCTGGCGAAGAATTTTTTATAATATCTTTGCCAGATATTTTCAAAAAAATATAGCTTTTATCATAGATCAAAATAAAGACAGCCGAAGTGTAGGAGAAATCAAAAATTATATAGCAACCTATCCCCAATCCGGCTTCTACGTTTTAGGCACTTATTCTTCCCTCCATGAATTCATGAATAAAAAAGATACGACACCGGTGGACACACTGATTGTTTCTAAAAATTCATTGGAGGGAACGAAAAACTTAACATCAATTTATAACAACGTTAAAAATATTCTAGATTTGACCTACGCCTACGAAAATATCTTGGGCAAGATCCCAGTCGACTCCATTGATGAGATATGGTTCTTGCATAATGTAGAGAGTACCAGCTCGACTTCGCATGATACGGTCACCTACCTTTTAGACAAACTGGTTGCTTTTGTTGTGCTGATAATTACTTTCCCGATTCTTGTGATCGTTGCTCTCCTGATCGGGGTGGGTGATCGAGGCCCCATATTTTACACCCAGAACCGAGTCGGAAAAGGAGGGAAAATTTTCAAACTTTACAAGTTTCGATCAATGGTAGTCCAATCAGAGTTAAATGGGGCAGTCTGGGCAGGCAAAAATGACAACCGCATCACCTCGATTGGTAAAATAATCAGGAAGCTCCACATAGATGAAATACCACAAATGATAAATATCTTAAAAGGAGAGCTTGCCCTAGTCGGCCCGAGGCCGGAGCGTCCAGAATTCGTTCACCAGCTGGAAAATACCATTCCCCACTATCCGCTACGCCATATCATTCGTCCGGGATTCACCGGTTGGGCACAAATAAAATATCGATATGCAAACACCATCGAGGATTCCAAAGAAAAATTTGAATATGATTTATATTACATTAAGAATAGAAATATTTTTATGGATCTTGGAATTATTTTGAGAACGATCCAAATTATTTTTACGCACTAATTTATTATTTTATCTTTTTTATTTTTTCCCACGGCAGATTTTTCTTGCCAAAATGTCCGTAGGTGGCAGTTTGACTGAAAATTGGATTACGGAGCCCTAAGCGTTCAATAATAGCAAGCGGTTTAAAATCAAAATTCTTTCGGACGATTTTTGCCAAATCCTCACCTTTCTCATTTATCGCCTCGATCATTAGTGGCTCTGGGAGGCCAATAGCATAAGCGACAGAGACGAGCGCTTCTTTGCCGTATCCGGAAGCGACAAGACTGTTTGCCACATAACGGCACATATAAGCCCCGGAACGATCTACTTTTGTGGCATCTTTTCCAGAAAAACATCCGCCACCATGCGGAATAAGGCCCCCATAAGTATCCACCATTATTTTGCGTCCAGTCAGGCCAGTGTCTGCTTCAAAACCGCCACTGATAAATTGGCCTGTGGGATTTACAAGTATTTTCACTTCCTTTTTTTCTTTTGGAGATAGAAACGGATATATTATTTTTTCGGTAATTGTTTTTTTTATTTCTTCGGATTTTATATGTAGCGCATGTTGCGTGCTTACCAAGACTGTGCGCAATTCCCCATCCGTATAAGTAACTTGCGTTTTACCATCAGGACGAAGCCATTTTATTTTCCCATTTTTTCTCATCTCTTCCAAACGCTTGGCGAGCTTATGAACAAGTACTACGCCTTTGGGCAGAAATTCCGGCGTTTCATCTGTGGCAAATCCATACATTATGCCTTGGTCTCCTGCTCCGCCAGTGTCTACTCCCATAGCTATATCTGGAGACTGAGTGACTATGTGGGCAGAAACCTGGAGTTCATTATCATAACCAATTTCTTTATAAATCTGGTGGGCTATTCCAACATAATCCACTTTTCCTTTAGAAGTTACTTCACCTCCTATAACAAGCTTGCCATGCCCGCCAAATGTTTCCACCGCTACTCGGCTTTTAGGGTCTTGTGTTAAGTAGGCATCTAAAATAGCATCTGAAATCTGATCGCAAACTTTGTCTGGATGACCAGAAGTGACGCTCTCGACTGTGTAGTTGTCGCTGTGTTTATAAAACATATGCCTTTCTTATAAAAAAATCCTCTAATAATGAGGAAAGGTTTTAGGTTGACTAAACATACTTATCTTTCCTCATATTGCCTATGCAACACTTGGTTGGATTTAGCACCTTTCGTTTGAAGGTTGCTGAGCGAGTCGTCAAGCCAATTCTCTCGTCGCCACTCTTGATATATTTAATTGTAGATAAACAATAGCAAATTAATTTTATGAATGCAAGCAAAAAAACTTCATAGAAACTGCGAACCGTATAGTTGATGCTATTAACTATTCTTTTTTGCAAGCATTATCAAAAGAATAATGGCTATAACCAATAAAGCACCGAGAATATACATGTTTGTCATAAAATTTGTATCCATAAATTAATTGCTAATATTTTCTTGTAATAATATATGCCGACCAAAAAATAATTGATAAGGTAAGCCCCGTTATTATTGTAAAATAATTTACCTGATCACCGATCAAACCAGTAAGAAAAACTGTAGCAAAAAAGATTTGCCCTAGATCTTTACTTATTTCTCCTAAAGCTTTTGGATTTATAAGTGAACTAAACATACCAAAAGTATACCAGATTATATTCTTTGTGCAAATTTATGCAGTAAATTTTTAACTCTCGCCAATCGCTCGAAGGGTGAACCGACTATCTTCACAAATGGAATTTTATGCGTCTCTATTACATCTCTAATCCGCTCGTCTATGGCTTCTTGAAATTTCATATCAGTTGCTCGTACACCATCATCAACAATGGCAAATTCCCCACTGGGCAAATACAAAACCAAATCATACTTACTGAACCTTGGCACCAATGTTTTAGTAGCAAATTCAATCAAAGACGATTCCTCGGAAAACAAATGATGGATATATGCAAGCAAATCTATGCCACATCGGTCAGCTACCCACTTACCCTCTCCACTCTCTAACTCAATTTGCTTCGCAATTAGCCAAAGCTCTGTCTCTGTCGTCGCAGTGTGATCAAGTTTATATCCTGCCTTCATAGCTAGTCGCGCCGCTTCAGGTAAAATTTTAAAATCAGGATAATGCTTATTTATTTGTTTTGCTAAAGTGGTTTTACCTACCCCTTGAGCCCCGATAATTACAATTTTCATAAACTAATTGGTTCCGTCTCTCCAGCCACTCATATATTGCCTCTGGCGCGGAGAGAGAGTATCTATTTTTGACCCCAAACTTTTTAATTTCATCGTAGCAATTTTTTTATCCAGCATTTCCGGCAGAACATGCACTGAATTTGAGAGTGTATTTTTATTTTTTAGCACAAATTCTGCCGCCAATATTTGATTAGCGAAACTCATATCCATCACTGATGCTGGATGTCCTTCGGCACTGCCAAGATTCACCAATCTTCCGCCGGCAAGTACAAAAATAGTTTTCTCATTTTTTCCAATTTTTATTTTGTAACTTTCCACGAAATCACGCAGAACTTTTCTCGTTTTGGAAATTTTTTTGAGCGCAATCAGATCAATTTCTACATCGAAATGTCCGGAATTTGAAATTATGCACCCATCTTTGATAACTCTGAATATTTTCTCTCCAACCACATTTATATTGCCGGTAACGGTACAAATAAAGTCCGCCTCTTTGGCGGCTTCGGTCATGGGCATAACCCGGAATCCGTCCATCAGCGCCTCCAGGGCTTTGACTGCGTCAATTTCAGTAACTATAACATTGGCACCCATTCCGCGAGCTCGCATGGCAAGCCCTTTTCCACACCATCCGTAACCAGCCACCACAAAGACAGAGCCGGCAATTAATTTATTCGTGGCGCGAATTATTCCGTCAAGAGTAGACTGGCCCGTGCCATAACGATTATCAAAAAAATGTTTAGTCATAGATTCGTTCACCGCAATAACCGGAAACCGTAATGCGCCTTCCGCTGCCATTGATTTTAGGCGAGAAACACCGGTAGTAGTTTCTTCTGTTCCACCAAGTATTTTTTTAGCCTGGTTTAATCTTTTAGAATGTAATTCCCCTACTAAATCCGCTCCATCATCCATCGTTATGTCTGGATTCAGATCAAGCACAGAGCTCAAATGTTTCATATATTCATTTTTACTTTCGCCCTTTTTGGCAAAAACAGGAATATTGAAATTTTTTACTAGAGCCGCCGCCACATCGTCTTGAGTAGACAAAGGATTTGAAGCGCAAAGCCCTACTTTTGCGCCAGCTTCTTTCAAGGCAATCATTAAATTGGCTGTTTCGGCGGTCACATGTAAACACGCCCCGATAGTAATATTTTTAAAGGGTTTCTTTTTTTTAAAATCTGATGCAATACCCAAAAGCACTGGCATATCCTTTTTTGCCCATTCGATTTTTATCAGTCCGCTTTTGGCTAAATTGATATTCTTTATATCATGTTTCATATAGGCTTGAGATTCCCAAGAATTCTTTTCCGTAAATCGCTTGAAGAATAATTATGCTCGCGAGAATTAAAATATACCTTCATGGGCAAATCCCAGCCCGTAAATTTTTTGTCCTTCCAGTCAGCGCCAATAATCCGAATATCCGGCTTTAAATCAAGAAGCAATTTATATAAATCTTCTTCGGTCTCATAAATTACCACTTGATCAACATATTTATTAGCCATCAATTGTATCTGGCGCTCGAGCAGTGTTTGAACGGGTTTATTTTTCTTTTTGCCTCTATATTCCATTGGCGTCTCACTCGGGTCTTTTTGTAAGCCCACAATCAAATAATCGCACTGCTTTTTCGCTTCTTCAAGCATTAAACAATGTCCCGCGTGCAACAAATCAAATGCGCCAAAAGTGATTCCTTTAATCATAATCAGTATTATACCCATCTAATACAAATATGCTAGACTGGTTGAATATGGAGCGAATCAGGAAATTTCTTTTTGTAAATACCAATACCAAACAAACTATAGTGAA
Source organism: Candidatus Nomurabacteria bacterium RIFCSPLOWO2_01_FULL_42_17 (assembly GCA_001785985.1). Classification (GTDB taxonomy): domain Bacteria; phylum Patescibacteriota; class Minisyncoccia; order Phycocordibacterales; family UBA9973; genus UBA9973. Next base: position 320,782 of record MFVE01000005.1, on the reverse strand, counting down.
AAACGCTTTTTGGCTTTTCACTGGGGAAGCCGCAGGACGGCTGATCAAACTAGGTCTGATTGTATATGCGGCGAGAGAGTTGGGAGCCGGAGGTTGGGGAATTTTTGCCTATGCGCTGTCTATCGCATCCTTATTGATGATTTTTTCCGACATAGGAATAGAGAATCTGGTGGCCAGAGAAATATCACAAAGAAAGGATGACCACAAGATGTTTATCTCGGCGGCTTTTTTATTAAAAAGTATTGTTTTGACGATAAGTATCGCCTTGGTAATTTTCATAAGCCCGTACATCTCAAACATCACGGAGGCCAGAGGACTATTTCTCACAATAGCCGTTATTTTCTTTTTTGACGTGATCAGAAATATGGGTTTTGCCATCAATCGGGTTATGGAAAAGATGGAAAGAGAAATGCTGACAAAAGTAATCATGAATTTTGTCATTTTAGGCTTAGGAATTGCATTGATAAACATAAACCCATCTCCCCTGTCTCTGGCTATAGCTTATGCAACTGGAAGCGTCGCAGGCGCTCTACTCATCCTATTTTTCATCCGAAAAAGCATAGTCGAATTTATTACGAAAACAAATACAGAAGCCATAAAACTTGTCCTAAAAACTGCTCTACCATTTGCCTTAATAGCCTTGGTTGGAAGTATCATGGCCAATACCGACATATTCATGCTTGGTATATGGAAGGCTCCCGAAGATATCGGCCTTTATGCGGCCGCTCAAAGATTTTTTTCTTTTATCGTGATTATCCCTTCAATGATCGCCACCGCATCATTCCCTCTAATGGCCAGATTAGCCAACAAAGACAACGAGAAATTTAAAATCACTTTGGAGAAAATTCTTGCAATTTTTATGTTAATAGGAATGCCAACCGCCTTTGGGGGGCTCATTCTGGCTAATCAAATCATCCCTCTGGTCTTTGGCCAGGCATATCTTGGAGCAATTCCAGTATTTCAAATACTTATGATAATGTTATTAGTTTCCTTCCCACTGCTTGTGCTGATAAACTCCATCTTCGTATATAATCAACAAAAAAAATTAGTAATGGCAAATATATTTGGTGTTGTTATGAATGTAATACTAAATTTTTTCTTAATTCCAAAGTTTGGGATAACTGGAGCGGCGGCGGCAACTTTAGCCTCGACAGCAATGATAACTTTGATTATGTGGAAAAAAATGAAAAAAATAAATAATTTTGAAATCATTCCAAGATTGAAAAAAACTTTTGTCGCCACTATAATTATGGTATTTTTTATTTTTACCCTTAAGTATTTTGGAGCACATGTTGTTCTTAATATAATCATTTCATCAATAATATATTTCTCTACTCTTTTATTGCTCAGAGAATCAACTTTTAAAGAAATAAAAGAAATTATAGGTAAATAATCTGGGAAATTTAATTATTACCTAAAATTCTTTAAATAAAATTGAAGTAGAAATTTTTGTAAATCTATACTATAAGAAAATTATATAGATTTAATAAAAAAAATTAATCTATATTAAAACCAGCACTTTGCGCATCATTATAAAACATTTTAACTGTATCCAAAGAATACTTATTTAAATCATAACCAACATGTGATAATTTTTTCAAAATATCATTCGTCACAGTTATGATGTGACAACCAATTTCATCGGCTTGAAAAATATTAAGTAACTCTCTTGGGCTTGCCCAAATCAATTCAGCTTTTGGGTTAGTTGTTAATAATCTTACCGCCTCGCGCATTAGTGGTACTGGATCATGACCCGTATCAGCTATCCGACCAGCAAAAACTGAAATATAACTTGGAACATCAGGACTTAGTACAGCCAGTACATCATGCACTTGCGCCAAAGTCATAATTGCTGTTACATTAAGTTTTACATTTTTTGAAACAAGTCTTTTGATTAGTGGGCAAGACGATTCTTGTTTTGTGTTAGTAATAGGAATTTTTACATAAATATTATCTCCCCAACTAGCAATTTTTAAAGCCTGATTTTCCATTTCATCGAAATCATCTGAAAACACCTCAAAAGAGATAGGTTTATCCTTTATAATAGATAAAATATCTTTAGCGAAAACATCATAATCTCGAATTCCAGCTTTATTCATTAAGGTTGGATTAGTGGTTAAACCTTTAATGTAGGTTTTATTATACATCTCTAACATCCCAGCCTTATCAGCCCCATCAGCAAAAATTTTTACTTTCAAATCATTCACTGTTTTCATTGTTTATTATTTAAAATTAAATTAACAGACTCTAATAAATTATTTACTGAACAATTCGGGTAGCTGCGACCTCTTTTTTTACCTGAATGTTCATTCAATATCATGATCGTCTTTACTCCGACACTGTTACCACATTCGATATCACTATCTTGATCACCAATCATCCAGGACTTTGTTAAATCAAGATCATAATCGTCTTTTGCTTTATTTAAAAAAAATGGTTTTGGCTTTCGACAATCACATTCACAGGAATATTCAGAGGTAACACCTTCTGGATGATGATAGCAATAATAATATTCCTTGATATTTATACCATAATCTTTAATTTGTTTTTGTAGTTTTTTGTGTATTTCTTTTATTTTTTCTAATGTGGTTTTTTCCTTAGCAAAGCTGGGTTGATTAGAAACTACAAATAAATAATATCCACTATCTTCAAGTTTTTTGATTGAATCAAGAACATTCGGTATTAGCTCCAAATCTTTCGGTTCATGAGGAGATTCATATTCATTGGTTTTTGGATTAAAAACTAATTTATTAATGATCCCATCTCTATCTAAAAAAATTGCCTTTTCCATTTATTTTATTGATTCCCATTTAGCTTCTTGCACCTTCAAAATTGGATGAGAAACCATTAGATGCCAAACTACTGCCTGAAAAGACTCAGTAAGTGGTGTCACCATATCAGGATTGATTGTAGGAATAATAATTGCGACATCGGCAACTTTTGCGGTGTATCCACCATCTCTTCCAACGATGCCAAATATTTTTGCACCTACTTCTTTGGCAAATTTTAAAGCTGTTACAATATTGGTACTAATATTTTTTTCTTCATCTCCCCCTCCGACGGACAACACAAAAATACAATCCTTGGAATTTAATCTACTTCCTTTTAACCAATTTACAAAAACGGAATTCCATCCGTCATCATTAGTGCGAGCAGTAAGTTCTGAGACATTGTCAATGGGAGTATAAGCTTCAATTCCGACTAATTTTCGAAAATCATTTACGGCATGACTGGCATTACCGGCACCACCACCTACACCTAGAATAAACAACCTACCACTATTATTTTTAACTTCCAAAATTAGTTTAACAATCTTTTCTATTAATTTTTTATCTACCGTTTTCGCAACCTGTTCTACACTTTGTAAGTACGCATCAATGTAATTAGTGTTTTCCATTTTTTATTTTAATTATTATTAATATAATTTTTAAATTCTTCGATCCCATCAAAAGAACCTATTTCATAAAACCTTTTTTTTACCTCATAACCAAGAAGTTCTCTTTTATTAACCAAATCTTTATAAATACTAGCCAAGTCAATTTTAACATTTTCCTTTATATTAAAAAAGCATTTTTTATTCACAATACCTAATCCATAATCTATAAATTTCATTTCCGGCACAATATTATTTTTATCATATTTAACTATTTTATTACTCTCAAAAATTACATTACTTTTGTCCCACTTATTATTATTTTTTATAACAGTCATTAAAGCTTGTTTATTACTAATTTCAAAAAAATTTGATATTTTTTCGAAATTAGTAGGTAAATATGAGTCACCGTACATTACAAAAAAGGTTTCTGGTAGTAAAGGCAAGGCTTTTTTTACTGCCCCCGCGGTACCTAATAAATTCTTGCCATCATGAGAGTACCTAATATTAATACCAAATTCTTTACCATCACCAACAAATTTTTCAATTTTTTCACCTAGAAAGCCAATACAAATAACAATATCTGTTATACCTTGTTTTTTTAATAATGCTAATTGATATTCTATAAACGATTTACCATTTATATCTATTAATGCCTTGGGGATGGAGTAACTAATAGGGTGTAATCTAGTAGCTAAACCTCCAGACAATAATACTAAAGTATTAATCATTTTATAATATTACTTTTGTGCCTTCAAAATCAAATCTAAATCTAACCTCTTCTAGGCCCTCCTTCATTAATGTGTAACGCAACTTAGTTTTATCCTCTGCATAGAACATTAGAAAACCGCCACCACCGGCACCAATTAATTTACCACCGACAGCTCCGTTTTTTAATGCCAGGTTATACCATTCATCTATCTTTGGATTTGACATATTACCCGATCTCTTTTTTTTGTACTCCCAGTGAATATTCATTAGTTCACCAAATTTATGTAAATCTCCATTTTCCAAGGCAGCTTTACTTTTTAGCCCCAGTTCTTTTGTAAAATGTAAATTAGCTATCATATCCCCGTTATTGATTACACTTTTATCATTTTGTTCTTTGAGAATTGTTGATGCTGCTCTAGAATATCCAGTAAAAAATAGTAGAAGATTGTCCTCAAGATCATATAGGGTTTCCTTACTGATTTTAAGGGGCGAAACTTTTACTTCGCCACTTTTACAAAACTCAAAGCATGTAATACCTCCGTATGCAGCAATATACTGGTCTTGTTTACCAATTGGTTCACCTAATTTTTCAATTTCAATTAAGCATGCTTGTTCTGCCAATTCCTGTTGGCTTATTAAATTATTTTCACGGGAATGCAGGTTTTTAAGTAGGGCAGTAGTAAAACTACCAGAAGAACCCAGGCCGGTTCCAGCTGGAATATCTGCTAGACTAGATAATTCTAAACAGTTTATGTTCCGATTAACTAATTTTATAGATTCTCTGATAATCGAGTGCTTAATATCTTCAACATCATTAACTTTTTCTATTTTTGAATATTTTAGAATTATTGTAGGATTGAACGGTTTGCTCGTTGTGATATAAACATATCTATCGATAGCAGCAGCAATTAGAAAACCACCAAATTTGCTATAATATGAGGCTAAATCTGTACCCCCGCCACCTAAAGTTATTCTTAATGGACTTCTAGTAATTAACATGCTTTATAAGTATCAAACGACCTTACCAGTTTATACCTAAATTTATAATTTGTATACCTGAATTCATTAAACATTTTTAAGCATAATATTATCAACAAGGTGTTAAATTTTAAAAATTGATTTTTCATTTCGTTTTTTAACAATTTTCGGATTATCCAAAAGGTAGCGAGTTGTTATTCTAAGACCTTCTCGCGTGTCCTTACTTGCTTTCCAACCAAGTGATTGTAATTTTTTTGTATCCAGAAGAACATACTTATTGTCACCAATCCAACCTTTGTCTCCCCCTTCATATACTAATTTCACATTTTTATATTTAGCTTCGTCTATGATTACTTTTGCTGAATCTGTGACATTTATAATCTCGTCATTTCCAAGATTATAAATATTCATTTTCTCTTTTGATTTTTCAATTATAGTAAAAATAGCATCTACCCCATCCTTGACATACAGATAAGATTTCTTTTGAGTCCCGTCGCCTAAAACATGAAGAGTGCTAGGGTCTTTTTTAAGCTTGTTGAGAAAATCAAAAACCAAACCATGAGTATACCTTTCACCAACCCAAGAAACAAAACGGAAAATATAGGCGGTCATATTGTAATATTCACAAAAAGTGGCAATGTACGTTTCAGCAGCGGCTTTTGAGGATCCATAGAGCGAAGTTGGGGAAAAAGGATAATTTTCAGGAGTAGGAATAATTGCAGCGTCACCATAAACTGAAGAAGTAGAAGCGAAGGCAATTTTCTTAACACCACCTTCTTTCATTGCTTCTAAGACATTAATTGTCCCGATTAGGTTCTGTTCAAGATCAATCTTGTGGTCATTAAAACCACTTCGTACATCGGCGTGGGCGGCAAAATGAAAGACGATATCAGCCCCTTTCATTTCTTGGGATAATTTTTTCAAATCCAGAACATCTCCTTGGGTAAGTTTAAAACGCGGATTTTCATAATGATGGCTTATAAAATCCTCAATCCCTGTTGACATATTGTCATAAACAATAACTTCATTACCACCTTCAATAAGGCGATCGACAACATGGCTCCCGATAAATCCTGCTCCGCCTGTGACAAATGCTTTCATAATTTTTTATGATATATTATTTAATTTGTTTAAACTGAAAATTATCAATTCTTCTCATTGTATAAAGCGAAGTATTCATAATGTCTTTTTGAATCTTTTTAAAATTATCATAGTCGTCCCAAACAGCACTTAATAACTTACCTGTAATAAAGTTAGCTCCAGAAGTAGCAAGAAATAAACATAATTTTGCAGATTTTTCTGGAGGGGTACCACCTTTCTTCTTTTGCTCTATTGATTCCTTGAAAAATTGTTCACCAGCAAGATTTTTTGATGCAAGCACTTGATCTAATAGGCGTGTATTAACTGCTCCGGGTGATATAGCATTGACCTGAATTCCTGATGCTTTTAATTCATTAGCCATTACTTCTGTAAGACCAACAATGGCTGATTTTGAAGTTACATATGCAGAAAAATTAGGCTTGATTTTATTAGAACCAACGCCTCCTCCACAAAAATTAATAATTCTCCCTTGTTTCCTTTTTTTCATTGATGGAATCACCGAATGTATACAATTTGCTGTTCCAAATACATTGATATCTAATGTTTTATTCCAAAAAGTCATATCGTTTTTCTCTAACGATCCAATTGGCCCATATATTCCAGCACAGTTAATTAAAACATCAATTTTGCGATATTTCTTTAGCACATTATTAAAAAATTTGTCCACCCTATTATTATCACTGACATCAACTGAAAAACCACTACATCTCCCGCCAAAAATGCCTATTTCTTTTTTTATAGAATAAATATCCTTTTTGTTTCTTGCACAAATAACTACCTTAGCTTGTTTTTTTGCAAACTCAATAGCTAAATTTCTTCCTATACCTTGCCCCCCGCCAGTGATAACCACTACTTTATTTTTCAACTCATTAGTAAAATTGCTTGCGTTTTTTTTGATTTTCAAAGTTTTGCTCATTTTTTATATTGTCACTATTTTAATTTTTAAAAATCACTGCACCTAGCATCCTATTCCATAATATTTCACATTACTTTTTTTAAGTTTAGAAATATCTAAAATATTTTTTGTGTCAAATATGATTTGATTTCTCATGGATTTCGCTAGGTCGGAATAATTAATTTCTTTAAACTCATCCCAATCCGTCATAATAACTAAAGCATCAGCTTTGTCAACAGCTTCACTGGGACTTTTGCAAACTTCTATATTGTAATTTTTTATTTTTTCTTTAATCATTGGGTCGTAAGCGCTAATGATAACATTTTTATTTTTGATTTGGTCAATTATCTGTAAAGTCAGTGATCGACGAAGGGTATTTGTGCCAGCTTTATAAACAAGACCAAAGAAAGCAATTTTCTTTTTATTAAGTGTCCCTAACAACATTTTAAGTTTATCAGAAACATATTCCATGCGGTGCGTATTGTTAGAAAAAACAGCATTCAAAACCTCAGTTTTCACCTTATGTATAGAACCCACCTCTTTCAAAATCTGTATATCTCTTGCCAGAGTTCCTCCACCAAACCCTAATCCCGGCATAATAGGAGCATAGGGACTTACCCTTTTTTCAGTTTTAAGAGCATTCATAACATCAAGAGCGTTTGCGCCAACTTTTTCACAAATATTGCTTATCTCGCTAGAAAACGAAATAAGCGTTGCTAAATAAGCATTCATGGCATGTTTAGTCATTTCAGCACTTTCTAGATTCATAAAGATCTTACTAGTCTTTATGTGAGAAAGTAAATTTTCAGCTTTTTGCTTAGCCAAGTCTGATGACAAACCGATAACTATTCTTTCTGGCTCCAAAAAAGATTTAATTGCATCACCTAATCTCAAATTCTCCGGAATATAACATAACTCATTTTTTTTACCTTTATTTCTTATTTTTTGAATTATCTTTCTACAAGTACCTACTGGAATTTGGCTAGATATGACGAGGAGTGTCTTTGGCGAAATTAGGGGAATAATTTTATCCATAGATTTATGAATAACAGCAAGGTTCACTTTATCATGGCTATCAACTGGGGTATCAAAAGTAATGTACACATAATCTGAACCTGGAATAATATTCTTTAAGTTATTTGAAAATGAAATAATATTTTTTTTTCTTGCTTTATCAAAAAGCTCCTGAAGACCTGGCTCAAATATAGGCAAATAACCTTTCTTCATATTATTTATTACTTCTTTCTTAAAATCAAAACAAATAACTTCATTACCTATTATCGCCAAACATCCAGCCGTAACAGTTCCAAGATGCCACATACCAATGATGCAAATTTTGTTTTTTGTCATATTAATGGTCATTGTTTTGAACTAAATTTATAAATATCAAAAACTTTTTTAATTACGTAATATCCTTCTTGAAGTTTTTTATTAGAAAAATCTTTTTTTCTAATAGCGTCAAAAAATTCTTGATTTTCTAGTCCCCAAGAAACATCTTCTAATGGGAAATCTATCTCTTCTATATCTGGCGGTCCCATTTCCGGTTTCATTTTATAAAAAGTAATTGTTTCCTTGCCATAACTTTTTCCCAGCCCATTTATTTGAATTTTAGCCTTTTCTAGCATTATTTCAAAAACAAAAATATTTTTCCATTCGGTACAGGAAGCGGAAAAATGAGCTATCTGCCCCTTTTTATTGCGTAAAATAAAAAAAGAATTGTCCTCCAGTTTTTTTGACCAAAACATTTTTTCAACAAATCCAATTGAGATTTGCATTTCGCCTAAATAATAATTTGCAAGATCAATCAAATGACAACCCTGATCAAGAAGTTCTCCTCCCCCTGTAAATTTCGGATTAAATCTCCATTCATTTCCATATCCCAAACGGGCACCATGACCATAGCGAGCACGAATAAACATAACTTTGCCATAATTTTTGCTATCAATAATTTCTTTAGCTCGCATTATCGCCGGATGATAGCGATGATTATATCCAATCCTTACGACAACTTTGTTTTTTTTCTGCTCGACTATCAGTTTTTCAAACTCTTTTGGATTGCAAGCACCAGGTTTTTCTAGAAAAACATGCTTTTTATTTTTTATAGCTTCCAGAGCAATTGGAACAAGAAAATTATTCGTTGTAGAAATTATAATAGCATCGATAGTTTTATTACTTACGATTTTTTTCCAATCTTTCTCAAAATTGCAATCATATTCAGTGGCAAATGATTTTCCAATTTGCTTATTTATATCACAAACAATTTTCAGCCGAATATTTTCAGGTAAGGATGTAGCTCTTTTTTTACCAATAAAGCCTGCCCCAATTATTGCTATATTCATGGTTGTTTCTTAATTTTAGTAAATCGAAAATCGTCAATCCGTCTCAGTTTAAGAAATTCTGGATCATTTTTTATTTTTAACATTTTAACCTAAGCATAAATTATGACTTACTTACAACATAGCAAATTTGTCTTTAATATGCAAAATTATAACCCAGTGGAACTTTTCATAAACCTGTACTATACTAGAGAGTATATTTACCCCAATGAAAAATACTACAAAAGGCATAATATTAGCAGGTGGTAGTGGTACTAGACTCTATCCACTCACTTTAGCAATGAGTAAACAGTTATTACCCGTTTACGATAAACCAATGATTTTTTATCCGATGTCTATCCTAATGTTGGCTGGCATCAGAGAAATTTTGATTATCTCCACGCCACATGATCTGCCAAATTTTAAAAAACTTTTAGGTAATGGAGAAAATTTTGGATTAAAATTATCCTATGCCGAACAACCTTCCCCCGATGGGCTGGCTCAGGCTTTTATTATCGGCGAAAAGTTTATAGGCAAAAGTAATGTGGCGATGATCCTAGGCGATAATATTTTTTATGGCAATGGTCTGGTAAAAATTTTGCAGGAGGCAGTCAAGAACAAAAATCGCGCGACTATTTTTGGATATTATGTTAATGATCCGGAAAGGTTTGGTGTCGTTGGATTTAATACTCAAGGTAAAGTTATTTCCATCGAAGAGAAACCGAAAAAGCCAAAATCTAATTACGCTGTGACTGGACTTTATTTTTACGACAATAGGGTGATTGATTTTGCAAAGAAAATTAAACCAAGTGGTCGTGGAGAACTGGAAATAACTAGTATTAATGAATTGTATCTACACGCAGGCGATTTGGATGTGAAATTATTAGGTCGCGGATTTGCTTGGCTCGACACTGGCACAATTAGTTCGCTGATGAACGCCAATGATTTCGTTAAAATAATAGAAGAAAGACAAAACACTAAAATTGCCGCGTTGGAAGAAATTGCCTATCGGAACGGATGGATTGCGCGCGATGATTTGATTAAAATAGCCAAACAATACGAAAAATCGCAATATGGGCAGCATCTTCTGCGAGTCGCGGAAGAAAACAACCCCAAAATATATCCCAGCTAACGTAATAGAGCCTAATGAAAATTATTCCAACAAAAATAAAAGATGTTTTAGTAATTGAACCGGATGTTTTTGAAGATCATCGCGGATGGTTTGTAGAATATTATAATAAACAGAAATGGGCAGATGCCGGCATGAATATTGATTTTATCCAAGATAACGTTTCTTTCACTAAAAAAAGTGGAACTCTGCGGGGCTTGCATTTTCAAAACAGTCCTTTCTCTCAAGCAAAGCTGGTGAGCTGTATAGGGGGCGCTGTCCTCGATGTAGTCGTGGATTTACGGAAAAATTCCCCAACTTATAAGAAATGGTTTTCTATTGAATTAACAGAAGAAAATAAGAAACAGCTTTTTATACCGAGAGGTTTTGCTCATGGGTTTTTATCATTAACTGACAATTCCATGGTTGAGTACAAAGTGGATAATAGCTACAACAAACAAGCAGAAAGAATTCTCCGGTTTAACGATCCGGAGATCGGCATAAGTTGGGGAAATAATAATCCTATTTTATTGGAAAGAGATGAAAAGGCTCCCCTTTTAAAAGATTGCGATGTAAACTTTTAATAATTTATGAAAATTCTAGTTACGGGAGGAGCTGGCTTCATAGGTTCAAATTTTATCATTTACATGATGGGCAAATATCCCGATTATAAAATCGTCAATCTGGATAAATTGACCTATGCCGGCAATCTAGAAAATTTAAAGAGCGTAGAGAATGATCCTCGTTATACTTTTATTTGCGGCGATATCTGTGATAAAAAAATAGTTCAAAAAGCCATGGCTGGATGCGATATGGTTGTCCATTTTGCGGCCGAATCTCATGTCGACAGATCGATCACCGGACCGGCTATTTTTATCCAAACTAATGTAATCGGAACTGAAATCTTGCTGGAGACAGCATTAGAACTAGGGATTAAAAGATTCCACCACATCTCCACCGACGAGGTCTTTGGCACACTCTCCCTTCTTAACTTGAGTGAAAAATTTAATGAAAACACTCCCTATTCTCCGAGATCACCCTATGCTGCTTCAAAGGCCAGTTCGGATCATTTAGTTAGAGCTTTTATTGAAACATATAACTTCCCTGCCACTATATCAAACTGCACAAATAATTACGGGCCATTCCAATTTCCAGAAAAAATAATTCCCCTCTTTATAACAAACGCTTTTGAAAATAAGCCACTGCCAATTTATGGCCAGGGCCAAGCCGTGCGGGACTATTTATACGTGGTGGACCATTGTATGGCAATCGACCTCATTCTCCATAAGGGTAAAATCGGAGAAACATATTGCATAGGCGGAGATTCAGAAAAAAATGGGCTTGAAATTGCTGATACTATTTTGGATTTATTGGATAAGCCGAAAAATTTAAAAACTTTTGTGACAGACAGAAAGGGACACGACATGCGTTATGCGATGGATCATTCAAAAATTACAAATGAGCTAGGCTGGAAACCATCTGTCGACTTCACTGAAGGAATAAATAAAACCATCGAATGGTATAAATCTAAATGGAAAAAATAACCTTAAGTATTTGCATACCGACTTACGAAATGCACGGAAAAGCAAAAGAATTGCTTACGCGAAATTTCAATATGCTTAAAAAGCAAACATATAGAAATTTTGAAGTAGTAATATCGGATAATTCGGAAGACGATGTTGTTAAAAATCTATGCGAGAGCCCAGAATACCAGCAGCTAAACATAAAGTATTTTAAAAATCCTAGGAAAGGCATGGCGCAGAATACAAATGAAGCGATCAAAAATGCTAAAGGAAAAATCATAAAAATACTTTACATGGACGACTATCTGGTAAATGAAAACTCGCTCGAACGTATAGTAAACAATTTCCGTGGTTATTGGATGGTAACAGGTTGTGAACATGATGATGGAAATCGTCGATACAATCCACACTATCCAAAATATAATAAAAAAATACACCTCGGGAAAAACACAATAGGATCTCCTTCCGTCTTGTCTATAAAAAATGAAAATCCCCTCTTCTTTGATGAAAACATGACCTGGCTCTTGGATTGCGATTACTACAAAAGACTGTATGACAAATACGGCGAACCACTAATTCTCAATGAAATAAATGTGGTGATAGGCACCGGCAAGCATCAAATGACGAATATTTTATCGAATTATGCTAAGAAAAAAGAATATTATTATATGGCGAAAAAATACAAGAAAAGACTATGGTCTTGGTTAAAGTTGTGGTAGAATAGCCCCATGATACCGGTATTAAAACCCACAATCGATGAACAGACCAAAAAGGAACTCATGGAAGTTCTTGACTCTGGCTGGTGGGGATTCGGACCAAAAACTCAGGAATTTGAGAAGAAATTTGCCGAGTATGTAGGAGCAAAGTATTGCGTAGCCACAAACTCGGGAACTTCCGCTCTGGATCTATGTTTAAAAGTGCACAACATCAAAGGCGGTGAACTTATCACCAGCGCCATGACCTTCGTCTCGGACGCAATCGTCGGAGAATGGAATGGCATGGATGTAACTTTTGCGGACATAGACCCTGAGACTTTATGTCTAGACCCAAGATCTCTAGTGATTACGCCAAAAACAAAAGCTATCATAACTGTTGATTCACATGGGAGACTGGCCGACATCAAAGGCATCCGGAAAAAATTCAAAGGTCTCATTATTGAAGACGCAGCCCATGCGATGTATACACCGGGAGCCGGCAAAGACGCAGACATCACTATCTGGAGTTTCCAAGCGGTAAAAACATTGCCTATGTGGGATGGAGGAGCTATTACCACAAACGATGAAGCAATTTATAAAAAATTACGTACTCTGACCTGGCTTGGGGTTGAGAAATCTACCTATGACCGGTTAGACAAGAAAAAATACACTTGGGATTATGATATTACTCAATCACAAGGAATCAAGGCTTACATGACAGATGTACAAGCAGTTGTGGGACTTGGCCAGCTTCGCAGAATTGAAGAAACAAATACAAGAAGAAGAGAAATCGAAAGCATGTACAACAAAGCATTCAAAGATATGCCTCAAATTAAACTCCCCCTCCCATCACACACAGTGCAATACTACACAATGAAATGTGAAAAAAGAAACGAACTAGGAGAATTTCTTGCAGATAATGACATTGCAACTTCTGTACACTTTAAACCACTCAGTGAAATGACTTACTGGAAAAAAGCAGTTAAGAGACCTTTACCTGTCACAGACAGAGAATGGCTCAAATTACTATCCCTCCCTGTCCACAATGCGCTTACCAACGAACAAGTTAATTATATTATTTCTAAAGTTAAAGAATTCTATGCGCGATAAAATTTTGATTACTGGTGGCAATGGAAAACTAGCCACAGAACTTAAAAAACATCTCGAGGGGGATTATTTGAGCAAAGAGGATTTGGATTTTACAAAACCGATTGAACTGAAAACGAAATATAATTTGATTGTGCACGCAGGAGCATATACAAATGTAAAAGCAGCTGAATTTGAAGAAAAAAAAGAATGCTTTATGGTAAATGTTTATGGCACATTTAATCTCACGCAACATTATAAAGACATCCCTTTCATTTTTATCTCAACGGAATATGCTCGCAATCCTTTGGGCGTCTATGCGCTAACTAAAAAGCTCGGTGAAGAAATTGTAAAAACGCATCCCAATCATCTCATCATCAGAACTTTGTTCAAGCCCAATCCCTTCCCTTTTCCAAAAGCATATATAGACCAATATACCCAAGGCGACTACGTGGATGTCATAGCAGAGCTACTTGCTAAAAAAATTCTAGACTGGAATAGAAAAACATCCGGCCTAGAATATGTGGGAACCGGCAGAAAAACAATGTTCGAACTTGCACAGAGAACCCGACCAGACGTAAAACCAAATAGTGTTCAGGATTATATTGCAGAAACCGGAGTTTTGATTCCAAATGATTATGAGTAAGCTAAAACTTCCCAATGTAACTCTTTGTTGTTTTGGATCAGAAAAATATAGGAACCAGCAGCAAAAGTCCCTTAATTACAGCTCAAAAGAAATAGAATTTGGGGCTGTAAAGAATATTATTGTAGACACAAATACCATTGATGAATGGAATAAGGCTGTTGTGTTTGACTTAGGAGACCACATAGACACTGATTTTGCCCTGTTGATACACCCCGATGGAGGAGTGGGCGAACCGCAATTGTGGCAAGATGAGTGGCTAAAATATGACTTCATTGGCGCCCCATTTCCCTTACCAAGGGATAATTTTTCTTATCGAGACGTTAACGGCAAAATTCAAAGAGTTGGTAATAGTGTCTCGCTTAGGTCAAAGAAACTTCTGCAATTACCAAAAAAAATAGGTATGGAATGGAAACCCTTTCATGGATATTGGAACGAAGATGGTTATATTTGCGTCAATATGAGGCATGTATTTGAAGAACATAGTTGTAAATTTGCTCCTTTTGAAGAAGCGTTACATTTCGGTAGAGAATATCCACTACCAGAAAATAAAGGATTGAAAACTTTTATTTATCACAAAACAATAGGTGAGAACTCTTGCTATCCTGATTTTGAAAAAGGTGCTACCTTGGTCACTGAAATATATGATGGTCAAGGTTTGGGCAATCAGCTCGCTTGTTATGTAACCACACGAGTCATAGCCACAGATAGAGGTTTTGATTTTGGAATCATGCACCCTGAAAAATTCAAAGGTTTGGATTTTATGCATTTGGACTTTGGTAATGAAGTTATCGGTGGTAAAGGTAAAGAAGGTGGTCCACCAGAGAAGCTACCTGTTGGCATAGAACATTACTACAATGAAAAACAGACCCTTCACCCTAAAAATGGGTCTGACATTAGGATATACGATGAAGGTCTGGTTAATATTCTACCCAACACAAAGATAGATGGATACATGCAAGATGAAAAATACTTTGAACACCGAAAGGAAGAAATCCGCAAATGGCTGAAAGTAGATCAGAAATACGAATTTTATGATTATGCAGATGATAACATCTGTGTTGTTAATTTTAGAGGTGGAGAATATGTGCGTCACAAAGAGCTTTATTTACGCAAGGAATATTGGGAAGGCGCGGTAAAAAACATGTTGAAGGTCAATAAAAATTTTAAATTTGTGGTTATTACAGACGATACAGAGTCTGCAAAAGAATTCTTCCCAAACTATGAAGTGCTACATTTTGACATCGCACGCGATTATGTAATTATAAAAAACGCACACTATTTGATCCTGTCTAACTCAAGCTTTGCCTGGTTCCCGGCTTGGTTATCTCTAAATTTAAAATATTGTATTGCTCCAAAATATTGGGCTAGACATAATGTCTCAGATGGGTATTGGAATTGTGGTTGTAATATTACAAAAGGCTGGATGTATCAAGACAGAGATGGTAATCTAAGTGACCACGAGACTTGTGTGAAAGAATTCAATGACTATATTGAACACCATAAAGATTACTATGATAATAAAAAGAATACTAAGGAATTTACAAAGAAAAGTATATTTTTATTTATAAAAAGGTGGGTTGGTAGAATGTTATCACAAAAAATAAAAAATCGTATTCATAAATTTATAAAAAATTAACATAACAAATGAAAATTACCAAGAACTTTTTAATGGTTTCAAACTATAATGCTGATATCAGCTGGATTTTGGACTACACAGACAATTATATAATCTATGACCGAAGCACAACAGATGAATGGATAAAACCTTTTGATCAAACAAAAGTAAAAAGAGTGCCGAATATCGGATGGGATATCTATGACAAATTCACATATATTATAGACAATTATGATAACTTACCCGAATCTATGATAATGACCAAGGGTAATATATTTAAATATATTACCAAAGACGAATTCAACGAGATTTGCAACAATATATCATTCACCCCCATTTTTACAAAACACCATAAGACATACATGCCAATTTGTTTCTATGAAGAAGATGGAATGTTTAATGAGATAAACAATAGTTGGTATTTAAGAACATTCCCTGCGAGATATTTTAATAGTTATAATCAATTTATTAAAGGTTTTAACATAGAAATACCAAAATATTTAAAATTTGCCCCCGGATCAAATTATATCGTTACAAAAAAAGATATTCAAAAACATCCAAAAGCTTTTTATGAAAAATTAAGACAGATGATTGATTATTCCGCTCATCCCGGAGAAGCCCAAATCATAGAAAGATTTATGTATACTTTATGGACTACTGATCGAGAATTTAAACCTGAGATGATAGTTTTAAATAAAAAAAATGTCTTGTTAATATTTTATGAGAAAGTATTAAGATTTATTTTTATAAAAACTAAAAAACTACTAAAAAATCTCATAAATTAGACAAAACCGAAAATTGCAATCCCCTTTCTTTTAATGCTATAATGGCTAGATAGGATATGGCTTTTTGCCCCTTATATAAATAAAAAATTATTAAATTAGATATATGAAAATACTAGTTACTGGAGGTTTTGGATACATTGGTGCACATTTCATAAATAGATTAAAAGAACACGAAATTCTCGTAGTAGAGAACTTCTGCCAAGGTAGGAATAATGTAATTGAGGGCATTCAATACAAGGAAGTAGATATTCGTAACAAAGAAAAACTATTAGAAGTATTTAGAGAGTTCAGACCAGATATTGTAGTGCACTATGCGGCATTAGCTAATGTTCCTGATTCAGTAGCCAATCCTGCTAAGTATTATGATACTAACATCATAGGAAGTTTGAATGTTCTAGAGTGTATGAGAGAAGTAGGATGTAAGAAGATTATCTTTTCCTCTACTGCAGCAGTATATGGTCAGTCCGATGAACTAATAAATGAAGACCATCCTAAAAATCCTACTAGTCCTTATGGACACAGTAAATTGATGTTCGAACAAATATTAAAGGACTACCACAGAGCTTATGGAATAAGTTCAGTATCTTTTAGATATTTCTGCGCCTCAGGATGCGATGAAGGTGGAAAGATAGGATGTTACCATGACCCTGAAACTCAGGCTATACCAAATCTCGTAAAAACGTTATTAGGGAAACAAGAAATATTTAATGTCTGGGGTGGTGACTTCCCTACTCCTGATGGTACAGGTGTGCGAGATTATATCCACGTAAATGATCTTGCAGATGCTCACATTCTTGCCATTAAAAAACTTGAAGAAAATGGTTGCTTTGATTACAATTTAGGAATAAATAAAGGATTTTCTGTAATGGAGCTAATTAAAGAAGCTGAGCGAGTAACAGGCAAGAAACTAAACTACAAGATGTCTCCTCGTCGTGCTGGCGACCCTGCCACAATCATTGCGTCTTCTATGAAAGCTCAAAAAGAATTAAGATGGACACCAAAGTATACAGACATAGGAGAGATAATTTTAACAGATTATAATTTTTTCAAAACACAATGATTTACGATATATTTTTATTTCATGGAGAATTGGATATTTTAGAGCTAAGACTAAACATTCTTGATGATGTAGTAGATAAGTTTGTAATTTGTGAGGCTAGACAGTCATTTAGTGAAGAACCATGCCCATCATATTATCAAGAAAACAAAGAACGATTTAAAAAATGGGAAAATAAAATAATTAACTACCAATTTAACTTAATGGAAGACAAAGAGATTGTCGAGTTAGCGCGAAACTCTCCAAATACTACTACTGGAAATACCTTTTGGGTAAAGGTATTTTATGCAGTCATGAAGAAAATTGGGAAACCTTATAATTCACATGGCAACCCTTACTGGATGAAAGTATTTTATGCAATGGAGATGATGAAAAAATCTTTAGAAATGTGTAATGATGATGATATTATATTTATAAGTGATTGTGATGAAATATGGAATCCTGACATTGAAATACCAAAAGATGATAAAGTGTATGGCTTGGAGCAGTTGGTTTACTACTACCAACTTAACAATAGATGTAGCGAGCCATGGACTGGAAGCATTGTAACGAGTTATAAGAGACTAAAAGGTGAAATTTTAAATCACATTAAACAAAAAGGAGAAGTAAAAATAAAAAATGGAGGATGGCATTTTACTTATCAAGGTGGAGAAGAAATGGTTAAACGAAAGATAAATAGTAGTAAATCTCCATATCACGATACCACCGATTCATATTATGGGAAATCCACTGAACATCTCTGGAATAAAATTAAAGAAGGTAAAGATTTTTTTGGTAGAAATTATAAGTTTTGGGTGGATGAAAACGAGTGGCCAGAGTACCTAAAGAAGAACCGTACACGCTATTTACATTTGTTAAAATAATGTTATCCTATAAAGGAAATGCAAGAAGGAGAAAATTAATATGAGAGACTTAAGAAGTCTGGAGACACATCAGAAATATCTGAAGTTCATTGCGGATGGCAACCTGTCGCACGGATGTAACTTGTGCAAAACACAGCCTTCAATAAAGGAATTCGTGCACTGGAGGATCGTCCCCAACCCGTTCCCCTACGACGCGGTCGCCAAAATCCATCACATGATTTTGCCGAAGAGGCATGTCATGTATGGGGAGCTAAACGAAGAGGAAAAAATGGAGTACGAATCCTTAAGGTGGACGTACGTCGAAGACAACTACGACTTCGTATACCAAGTGGTTATAAAGAGACAGTCTATACCAGAACATTTTCACACGAGTCTACTCGTGTACCACGATCCTCGTTGAGTATCAAAAGAATGGAGGCTCCGGCTACAATGCGCCGTCCTCTACCCTTAAAATATAATTTTAAAATTTATGAAAAAAGTATTTGTTGCTGGTGGATTTGGAATATTACATGCAAGCCATATCAAATTTTTTGAAGAGGCAAAAAAACATGGGAATTATCTCATTGTTTCCTTTGCGAGCGACGAGGAAATGATGAAGTTCAAGGGAAGGCGTCCTGCTTTACCTGAATCGCATCGACGCAAGATTCTGGAGTCTCTACGAGTGGTGAATGAGGTTGTCATGGGAACTGTCAGCGACAAGAACCCAGACAGCCCTACCTTCGACTTTGAAAAAGACTTCAAACGTCTCAAGCCAGACCTACTCATTTCAACGACGGATGACCCTCTCGCTAAGCAAAAATCAAATTTTGCTAAGGCGAATGGATCGGACTATCTGCAAATTGAGAAGGCGGTCTTCGAAGACGAATCTGTATCCACGACACAGATTCGGGAAAATATCATCGCAGACCACAAAAGAGGTAAGTAAAGATCAAAACCGTCCTCCTACCTCTATCTTAAAATGTATTCTAGACAATAAAGAAAAATACAAAGAATTTTTTAAATCATGATTAAGAAAAAAATATTTATTACAGGAGCCACAGGATATGTTGGGCAACATCTTGTTAATTCTCTCATTGAAAAGGGGTATCAGATTTATGTATTAATAAGAAAAGAATCTCCTATTTTTTCCAATAACAAAAATATCAATATAATCATTGGTGATATTACTGACCCGATTAACTTACCACCGGACATTGATACTATCTACCACTGCGCAGGAGTTATTTGGGAAACTGAACAAATGGAGAAAGTAAATGTATTAGGAACAAAAAACATCGTTAAAATCGCTAGGCGAAATAACTGTCAGCTGATACATCTTTCCAGCGCCGGAGTAATAAACCCACACAATGCCTACGAATGGTCAAAATACAGAGGTGAGAAAATAGTTTTGGACGGAATAAAAATTGGTTTAAAGGCGCATATACTGAGACCAACCACTATTTTCGGACCCGGTAAGAATCGAGAAGGAAACAGCTTCCTAGGACTTATAAAAAGCATGCGTAACGGTTCCTATAAAAACATTGGTCAAGGCATATATAACATTGTTCATGTTGACGAAGTGGTGAAAGCGATGATACAGCTTTCCGAAGCAGACATTCCATACGGCGGCATATATTTGGTAAATAACCCTATAGCTTTTAAAGATATAGATATTTTGGTAAAAAGCCTGCCTCCGGCTATTACTAAAAAAACTAAGACCATTCCCTATCCTATCGCTTGGTTTGCCACCATCGCATTAACATTGGCTTGTTTTATAACCCGTCGAAAAAATCCACTGACATTCTCAAGACTCAAAGCCCTTACTAACACCACGGCCTACTCAGAAGAGAAGATTATGGAAGCAATTAATTTCAAAAACACTCTCCCAGTAGAAGAATATATAAAACAAGTTTGTCTAAATCTTTTTGTGTAATTTTAAGAACATACCCTGCAACCTCGAAGGCATTCGGCTAAAGACCGGATAAAAACAAATTTTCATCCACCCTAAAATTGTTGCCAAATAATAATTTGGATAGAAATCTTTATGCTCCTCTACAAAAAGCAAGTTTTGTTTCAAACGTAAAAATTTATCCTGAGAATTAT
Source organism: Candidatus Nomurabacteria bacterium RIFCSPLOWO2_01_FULL_42_17 (assembly GCA_001785985.1). GTDB lineage: Bacteria > Patescibacteriota > Minisyncoccia > Phycocordibacterales > UBA9973 > UBA9973. The sequence continues at coordinate 299,949 of MFVE01000005.1, read as the reverse complement.
AGCCTTTTGGACTAAAACAATACTGAACCGCGTACTCCTGTAAATTCATAAATTTACCAACTCTACCCAATCGCAACCAGAGATCATGATCCTCAGACATTTTTTCGACTGTATAGCCACCGATATCTTTGACAGATTTTGTCCTGTATAAAACACTGGAGTGAATAAAACAATTCGCGCGTAAAATCTTTTTCCTAATTTCTAAATCAGTTTCAGGCATCAAGTATCTTGCTATCTCAATCCCCTCCTCATTCACCACGATCACACCAGTGCCCACCAAGACGTAATCTTTATTATTCTCTAAAAACTCAATCTGTTTTTTAAGCTTATCTTTGTCTAGCCATTCATCGTCTTGATCAATTTCTGCTACATATTCCCCTTTTACCATTTCTAAGGCAATATTGCGAGTCTTTTGCACTCCTTGATTAGTGCTATTTTTTATATATTTAATTCTATTATCACTTTTTACAAAATCAAGAATAATTTCCTCTGAATTGTCGCTAGAACCATCATTTATAATAATAAACTCAAAATCCGCAAAGGATTGGGCTAGAACGCTCTCTATGGCCTCTTTTATCCACTTTCCTCCATTATATGTAGGAAGTAGGACTGATACTAATTTACTCATATTCTTATCCATTCTTTAGGTATTAAATCATTCGTATCTATGGAGCTATCAGCAAACCACTGCTGTGGAGCAACAACAATTTTATCAGGATTAGTTGAAAGCCATGCTCCCCACCATGAAAAAGTACTGTTGGGGATAATAAAATACTTACAAGCAGACATAAGAAATAAATCCCCCTCATTTTTCAAACCCGCATACTCTCTCCCTATAAATATTGTTGGATAATTAAACTTGATATTTTTCTCACACCAATCCACATCATCAGAAAATACAAAAATTTTCTCAATCTTTTTCCTACTTTCAATATATTTTATCCCCTTTTCGTAATAATCCATATTATATTCGCCATGGAATTTCCCTCCTCCGTGTGTTCGCCTTAAATGTACACAAAGTGATTCTGTATTTTGTATGTCATGTAATAATTCTCGTGTTATGAGAGGTAAAGGTTCTTTTAATGTAAAATCTTGTCTAATTATTTGAGCAACATCCAAAAAATATTTCTTACTTTGCCAGAATCCTTGTAAATATGTATTTGGACCAAGGTCTAATACTTTTTTATCAAAACTAAATCTTTTTTCCCAGCCAGGCAAAAATGCAAGTTTGCGAAGAATCGCATCAATAACTAGCATAAGTTTTCCTCCTAAAAAAGGTCTATTCCAAAATGAGATATCAGATAGCTTCGCTATTTCAGCTTTTATATTAAAAACATCTAAATCAAAATTACGAAAAGTAAAGCCAGGTCGTAAAAAATACGGAATTTTTATTCTGTGCTCAAGAAACATCGTATCAAGTTTAAGAGGAACATTATGCTTTAACGAAAGAGCTCGCCCAATGGCATATTGAAACATCTGATTCCCCATTCCGCCCGAAAGTCTTACAATAATCATATTATTTCATCCTGAAAAAATTCTTTATTAAAGATTTCTTTTTTTCTCTTAAAAGTTGTTCTTTATTTTCTGGCTTCTCTCTATGTATTTCTTTTATTTTATCCAATTCCCTTTTGGAATCCTCAAAAAAATCAACCCATTTTAGATCGCCTAATTCTTTTAAAATCTGAGCATATTGCTCTATTCTTTTAGTTGGTATACCCTCTTGTTTAGCTTCAGCACCTTTTGCTGTTTGGCTTTCGTCGTAAGAGAAATCTAAAGGTACACTTGTCACTTTGAGTCCATCTTTTTTTGCTTCCAATACAGGAACCATTAAAGAATCCCACAAGTCTATTCGATCGTTATTCGAATTGTACTGAAGAAAATAATCAGCGCCAACTAGATCTAAAACTTTAGGACCAAACCATAAATCTAGCCTCTCACTAGATTTCATTATTTTTTCTTGAACCCTTTTTTCTGCTCTCTGTTCAAGCCAGCGTTGTTGCTTTGACAACTCATTCCACGCATTTTCTCCTCTTTCTGGGATCACCATGTTGGCTCCAGCATTAATTTCTGCAACTAGTGGTATTAAGTTTTTTTCTGTTATTAAATCATCCTTTTCTGGTTCAGTCCAAAGAAAAACAGGGTTCGAAATACCATCTTCCTTGGCAATATCTATCGCTTTTTGCAAAGCCTCTCTTCTTCCTCCTCCTAAAGTATTTTTCTTTAATGGATCTTTTTCAACGATAGTTATGTTGTCATATGCTTTTATTCTTTCTAACATCTCGAGTGGTAAACCGCCGTCATTTCTGACAACTACTTTGATTCCCAGTTTTTTCGCATTATCAAAAGTCTTAAACCATATTTGAGAGCGGGTTCTGTAAGTTTCATTGTCTTGATAAAAAACTCCGGTATAAACTATTAAATTTTTTAATTCTTCTTGGATCATAAATTATATTTAAGGATTAATTTTCTTATTTATCCACTCATAGGTTATTTTTAATCCATCTTGAAGTGGTTGACTCGGCGCCCATTTTAATTTCTCTTTAATGAGAGTATTGTCAGAATTCCTGCCCCGAACACCGAGAGGTCCGGAAATATGTTTTATGGTAAGTTTTTTACCTGCGCTTTTCATAATCATCTTCGCTAATTGATTTATTGTTACCATTTCATCCGATCCAATATTCACAGGTCCAGTAAAATTAGAATCCATCAAACGCCTCACGCCTTCAATACATTCATCAATATACAGGAATGAACGTGTCTGCTCGCCATCACCCCAAATCTCAATTTCTCCGCCATCTTTAGCTTCAGCAACTTTTCTACAAAGTGCGGCAGGAGCTTTTTCTTTACCACCCTTCCATGTTCCAAGAGGTCCAAAAATATTATGAAATCTGGCAATTCGTACATTCAAACCATAGTTACGAAAATAACTTAAATAAAGACGTTCACTGAAAAGTTTTTCCCAGCCATATTCACTGTCTGGTGCGGCTGGATAAGCAGAATCTTCAGAACATTTTGGATTATTAGGATCTTCTTGGTTGTATGATGGGTACATACAAGCAGAAGAAGAATAGAATATTTTGCCAACTTTTTGCTTGTGGGCAAGCTCAACAATATTTAGATTAATAGATGCAGAATTATGCATCACATCTGCATCATGTTCTCCGGTAAAAATATAACCTGCACCGCCCATATCAGCCGCCAATTGATACACCTCATCAAACGATTGATCGAGGACATTCCGGCATACTGTCTGATCCCGCAAATCACCCAGGATAAATTCATCGGCTTCTGTCGGACTAAAATCTGGATTCTTTAGATCAACGCCTCTCACCCAATATCCTTCATTTTTTAATTTTTTTACCAAGTGGCTACCAATAAATCCTCCAGCACCACATACTAATGCTCTTTTTTTATTGCTCATATTAATTTAAATTATTAATTCTCTTTAACTCCGAGATCCCCTCGGATAGTAAAACTTTGGGCTCCCAGTCTAATAATTCCTTAGCTTTATTTATCTCTGCCTGGGTGTCTGCAGGCTCAATCCGAGCCTCTATATACTCTACACGACCTCCTATCAGTTCCGCAATCTTATTAATAGAAGTCCGCTCTGTACTGCCTATATTTAAAACTTCACCCTTGCCCACTTTCTTAGATTTCATCGCTTTCAAATTAGCAGAAACTATATCTTTTACATTAATGAAGTCGCGCGTCTGTTTGCCATCTGCTGTAATCATCAAAGGTTTGCCCTCTTTTTTGAAATCAATGAATCTTGGCACAACTGAAGCATACGCGCCAGTGCTAGATTGCCCCGGCCCATAAACATTAAAATATCTTAGCGAGACAGTTTCCAAACCGTAAATTCTTGACCATAAGCTACAATAAATTTCTCCGATATATTTATGCGTTCCATATGGAGAAAGAGGACATACTTCCATCGTTTCCAAAAGTGGCAATGTTTTTTGATTGCCATAAATAGCGGAAGAAGAAGCAAAAATGACTCTTTGGACATTATTTAATCTTGAAGCTTCTAAAACATTCAATAGCCCGGTAACATTTATTTCATGAGTTTCAATTGGATTTTCTATAGAATATTGCACTTGGGGTAAAGCCGCTTCATGAAAAACATATTTTACATCTTTAAATATCGGCAACAATTTAGCATAATCTCGAATGTCTACATTGTGAAAAATTGCTTTTGAATTCACATTTTCCTTTTTCCCAGATGATAAATTATCAACAATGTGCACTTCATACCCTTCAGCAACAAGTGCATCGGCAATATGCGACCCTATAAACCCTGCCCCGCCGGTAACAATGATTTTCATAATAAATACTATACCTCTTGTAAATGAAAATAAAGTTTATTTTTTAAGCCCTTGGTTTTTTCTAGAAAACCACGCAGACTGTACGATACGCCACAAAAATGACCTAACTGATTTTCATCAAACTTTGCGCGAACAGCTTCACATAATACAATTGCCTTATCGGCTTCCTCCAAAGCCAATTTCTCATTGCCGGTATACTTGGCATGGAGAGATGCTAGCCAAAATACCTGGGGAATTCTAGTTGAGAGTTCTTGAGCTCGTGCAATCAATGCTCCGGCACGATCCAAACGATCTACACCAAACAATCTTGCAATAAAAATAGTATGCGCATAGTTCATATTGTATCTCAAATTGTCTCTATACTGATTATAATGTGCCTCGTATAAATCTATCATTGCATTATATTCAACTGCTATTCCTTTTCTTGCTTCATCGTTGTCAAATTCAGCAGGGTTCTCAAGTAATGCATTTGTGAATTGTTCAGTTACGAAGTAAACATAATATGCGGAATAGCCATATATTGAATATGAGGATTTATACATATTCATACGTCTTTCAAAATTAGCCGAAACGAGAGCGCCAACAAGTTCTCGACTATGTTTCGCGGGGATAATTGCAGTAAATATCATTGCTCCTATAATTAGCACAGCCAGAGCACACAATGTTATCAACTTAGTCCTATGCGACGAGATACTATAAGAAATCTCCTCTCCACTAAATGACGACACATATGCAAATAGTATAAATATCATAAACATGCTCGTAACAAGATTAAACGAGGTTTGTATTTGAATAAGATGTAAAACCAACAACAATAAAACAAGAGGGAGAGATATGTCGCGGGTATCACGATAATGTTTAAATGAATACCAGCAAGCTAAAATAAATAAAATTATTACACTAAGAATACCCAATATACCTGTTTCTAGCGCGAGGTCTAGCCAAATGTTGTGCGCTTTATCAAACCATTTATCTCCTTTTATAAATGGAATTTCTGGGCCTAGTGTATCTTGAAAAGCATATTCAACATTATTGATACCATATCCCAACAGTGGCCTATTTGAAAATCCGCTAGCTACTTGCTTCCAGGCTGTTGGGCGATGAAAATCATTTTGACTTGCAAAAAAATCAGCTCCAAACCCTTTTTGCGCAATCGTAGATCCCACAAACCCGAGAGAAATGCCTATCAATACCAGCATAATAAAAGAAAATAAGACGCCCTTAACAAGGGCGGATACACGGATTCGATGAATGACATACAGTACGAGAGTGAGAATGATCCCTATACCCATCACAGCAGCAGAAGCGCGCGCCGTTCCTAAAACAAGCAAAGGATGGCTAAAAAGTTCTTTAACCATTCCAATATTTTGCCAGATTTGAAAATTAAAAATGTCAGGATTTATGAGAATAACAAGCATGGCTAGCGCATATGATATTTGCCACTTCAATGAGTCCTTTTTTGTAAATAATATAGCACCAAAGAAAAAAGCAAAGACATAATAAATTCCAGAAAACGTGTTATTTGAGAATAACGACCCTCCTTGCTCCAAGAAACTAAACGCTTTCAAATTAAAACCGTTAATCCCCAAGAAAGAAATAACCGCTAAAATAGCTCCTGAAAATAGTAACGTTCGAAATACATATGTAAAGTGGTGGGGTTTTAATACCGAAGAAGCTACTAGATACCAGCCGGAAATATAAAGCATGGTGGCAATTCCAGTCATACGACTAATAGCCCCGAAAAAGGACTCTTCAAAGTGCCCGCTAGCTACCCCTCCAATAAAAAGTACTAAAATATAAACGAATACAGCTATAGTTATCCAGTTTTTTTTAAACACAACAACACCCGATCTATATATATTTATTAACCAAACAACAAGTATTATGGATACAGCTATATACAAGAATATAGCTTTAGGGAAACTTCCGGGAAATGTGAATCCTGGAATATATATTAAAGTAGACAGAAAAGGAGTACTGATTAGTAGTACTCGCAATATCTTTAGTGATAGACTATCTTTTGTATTATCCTCCATATAAGCATCATATTACATCATTTAAATCATAAATTCAAATACACAACAAAAAACCACCCCTTTTATTGGGGTGGTTTTTTGTTGATTCTATCAAGCAACTACGAGACAAGAGTGACCTTAGTCAGCAATTGTTGCGTAATTTGTCTTGTAGTCTCCTAGATCAGCAGTGTACACTACAGCAGCTGTAGCAACATCAGATGTTGCCCAGCCAAGTCCTGTTAGTAATGCTCGGAATCCAACGTTATCAATTGATGGATTCTCGTCTGCCGAAATAGTAACTTTCAGGTTGAATGTTCCTGTCTTTCCTGACTTCAATTCATATGAATTGGTCTTTAGAGTAAGATCAGAATCACTCTCAGTCAACACTGCGGAAACCTGAGCTGATGGAGGTGTTACCGTTCCAGAAGTCTGGATGTGGTATCCCACTTCCTCAGTCGTGCTTGGTGCACTAACATTAGAACTCGTTGATGTACTAGTAAAGGTATCGCCATCAGGAATATACAATGTTACATCACCATAGTTAAACACGTCAAAGATAAGCTCAAGCTCTACGCGGTCGTTATTTACACCATCAGTACTGAAGGCGGTTGCGACTTGACTGTGTCCGACAAGTCGGAAACCGTCATTGTATAGAAGATGCACTCCACCGACAGGGTTTGATCCTGCAGCTGTAACTGTATCTCCAGCTTCGTCTTCTGCTACGGTTGAAGCGGTAGTAACAGTAAGTTGAACGGTATCGCCTTCATCAAGCGCTCCATCAACATTCTGCATAGTTACCCAGAAAATGAATTCTTTTTCATCTCCAGCGTCAATCGTGTAATCAAGATCATCGTAAGTTATAGCTCCTGCGTCAGCAACAGTCTCTTTTTCACTGATGCGTACTCCATCTACCTCTATCCATGTAGAGACAACAATAAGAGATTCATTTGCCTCTCCAGTTGTTGTAATGGTTGCTACAACTTCATCTACCCAGATGTCTGAATCACCTGATGCATCAAAAAGAACTGATGTAATCGCGTGATCTGTGTCATCTGTATCGTCAGAATCAAGAAGATGAACATCGTTAATTTCTTCATCATCAAGAGACAATGTCAACTCTGCGTCATTTGCGGTAGCAAAAGAAGCAAAGTCAAATAGTTTTCCGTATGTACCAGCTCCAGCCGTAGCTGCAGCGGAACCTGACTCAGTGGTAGTAACTCCAGAAGCATCGGTAAAGCGAACACTTACGATATCTACCTGCCATGCATCTGTATCAATATCACCACTGTCTAGGCTACTATTAGCTGAAACGGCTATCACTAGCTCATCCTCATCTCCTGCTCTTACAATCGCACCGTCAAGGTTGATTGATTTAGAAAAGAAGTTAGATGATTCTGTAAAGTCGCTTGTATCAGCACTACCAACTTTTACTCCCTTAAGCCATACTGACACCTCGCTTGCGTAATCTGGTAAATCTCGGTCGTCAGCTGTTGTTGCCTGGAAGAACTCAACCTTAACTGAATCAAGTTCTACATCAGAGTCATCATCAGCTTCAACATCAACTGCGAGAACTTTTACATTTTTCTCCCCTTCGCCAACTTCTTCACCAGAATAAGTTCCGCGTAGAGTTAGAGTAATGTCTCCTGCTCCACCAGCCAAAGGACCGGAAGGAGTTGCTGGAACACTACTATCACACTTTGCACCGGTTAGAGGAGAATATCCTGCGGTTGTAGAACATCCAGCTGGAAGTCCAGTCGAAGGTCCAGTATCGCATTTTACTCCAGTTGTAGAACTATAACCTGCAGCTGACGTACAGCCTGCTGGAAAGTTTCCAGTAGCTACTGAACCCATCAATGCTGCCTTAGTCATAGGACCGACAACTGCGTCAGCGGTAAGATTGTGGGCAGCTTGGAACACGGAAACTGCTAATGCAGTCTTCGGACCAAACTTTCCATCACTTACCAAACCTCCGTCAAGCATTGCTTGGAGAGTCATAACGCAATCACCACTCGAACCTTGTCTCAAGGTAGGACATGAAGAAAGCGAAACTGTATCCGCGCTTGCCTGTTGTGCGGCAATTCCGAATGTCGCGAGTAGAGCCACTGCCAACACGATGATGGCAAAAAACTTTACTCCTTTTAAGTTTAATATATTACTCATAAATTTTTCTAATTTTTCTACGCCATTAATAAGTTTCGACAAAACTAAAAGCGTATTTTTCTATCACTATTTCTCATCCGCCAATAAACTAATAATTGTTAATAATGCGGCGGACAAATAAACAATGAACAGATATAACCTTACATTGAAAACATAGCTATTCGGTTTTCAATGACCTTCACCGCGCCAAAGCTTTTGAAACTAAAGCGGGCTATCTATTTCTCTTTATTATCACTTGGAATTTTTTCGACGAAATCGCAAGCGAAAAATAAAGTGAAAACAAATACAAATACATTATAATACATCACTCAAATATAGAGCAAGATATTATGTGGATAACTCGCCTTGTCGGCGAGCAAGCTCCATATGCCTATATTAGTATACTTTTAAGCAAAAAGCAAGAAAACCTAGTTACTAGCACCTAGAAGCTAGGCCCTAATGAAATACCTGCTCCATCGCTTCTCACCAGTCTTATTAAGGACACCATCTTTGGTCATGGACATGAGCTCTCTTTGTAATGTTTTTTCGCTGAAAGTAAAGGACCCCTTTACCTCAGTCTCTGCCTTGTCCTTGATGTCCTTTATAGTGGCGCTCCCTCCATTATTTTTAATTATAGTAACTATATTATATCTTCTTTCTTTTCTTAGCATCTCAAAATCTTGAGCAGGCGTGGCAGGATTCTTATCGGACACTTTATTTAGTGCTCTCAGCAAAGTACTTCCCTTTTGGACACCAATTCTAGTGTGTCCTTTTCCGCCCGAGGCGGATCCGCCTTTGGCGGAAGATTTAAATTCCTCAAGGACGGGAGGTTCAGTCAAAAACTCTTCGAGCCACATAGGCTTTATTTGTGTTGATTCCTGGATAGAACCCTTTAACGCAATAAATTCTTTATTGAGAATCGCGTAGTTCATTTCGGAAATAAAATTCATAGCAGAAGCAATGTTTAAAAAGGACATCATCTGATCAACCTTTCCGCTCGTATCAAGGTTCGACCTTGACATGGCAGATATGTCCGATAGAATTTCTAACCCTAATGTCCTTAATCTAAACCTAATTGGTTCTTCTTTTTCTATTATGTCCGTTACCATGTAAAGCGCAGTAATAAGCTTTTGAGCCTTGTTGTAGAAGCTTGCACGAAGTGCTTCCGATTGATATGAGGTAGGCACATTTTTCGTGTCCTTTAGAGTGTCGCTGAGATTTTTATGCATGTCTTTATTCATGGCTGATGTTGTCCATTATATCTAGGACAAAGAAAAATGCAATAGCATTTTTCTCGAGCTTAGTTAGCTTTTTAGCTTGTTAGCTTTTTACGGATTCTCTAACCTTTCTAAGAAGCTAAGAAGCTATTTAGCTAGAAAGCTAATTTATGCTAAAATACTCACATGGCAAAAAGGGAAAAAGAAAAAAAAGATGACAAAGATTCCGGAGACGGAATAAAAACTCAAACAAAAAACATAATTATAGCGATCATTTTTTTTGTTTTAGCAACTTTCTTTTTGATGTCTAAATTCAATGTCGCAGGAGTCGCCGGCGCATTTGTTAATGAAAAGCTTCACCTCTTGCTCGGCATCGGCGACCTGCTCCTCCCCACTCTTTTTATTTTACTTGGAATTTCCTTCATCAAATCGCGAACTCCGGATATCGGCTGGAGGAGTGGCATCAGCGCAGTAATGTTTCTACTTTCGAGTCTAGGCATCATCGACATCGCTTCGGGCACAGACTCCTTTGGAGTAGGCAGGCATGCCGGCGGACTATTTGGAGAAATTTTATCCATACCGCTCGTGACACTGTTTGATATATATGTCAGCATTATTTTCCTCGGGGCAATTTTAATAATCTCGATTCTCTTGATATTCAATGAACCACTCCAATTAACGTCAGGATTTAAGAAACTCTGGGCTTTTATAACAAGAAAAAAACTCGCTGACGCCGAAGACTCTCTGGAGATTGAGAAACCCAAAGAAGAGGAACTAGAAGAGGGCGAAGATGAAGAGGATCAGGATTCTGAAGAAGAAAACAAAGAAAGCGTGAAGGAGAAAGTCAAAAAAGCATTGGGCCTGAATAAAGATGTGGAACAAGAAGACGAGATAGAATTCAAAAAGCTAAAGCCTAAAGCCTATGGCCTAGCGCCTAACTACACCCCTCCCCCGCTGTCACTCCTAGAGGAAGATCAAGGCAAACCAAACACGGGCGACATAAAAGCGAATGCAAATATAATAAAGCGCACCCTCCTAAACTTTGGCATCGAAGTAGAAATGGACGAGATAACAATCGGACCGACCGTCACCCGTTATGCGCTGAAACCAGCCGAAGGAATGAAACTCTCTCGCATTATCGCTCTGACGAATGACCTCTCGCTAGCGCTCGCGGCGCATCCGCTACGCATAGAAGCGCCGATCCCGGGAAAATCTTTGGTTGGAATTGAAATTCCTAATAGAACAAAGTCCCTAGTCGGCCTAGCTACTCTTCTCGCTGATGATAAATTCCAAAATTCGGCCAAACCGCTCACCATCGCCCTCGGCCGCAACATAGGAGGCAAATCAGTATTTGGCAACCTTGCCAAGATGCCACACGCGCTGGTCGCCGGCACGACCGGATCTGGAAAATCAGTCACGATCCACTCCATGATCACTTCTCTCTTATACCGAAATGGCCCGGATGACTTGAAATTCATCCTGATAGATCCAAAACGCGTAGAATTGACTCTTTATAACAATATTCCGCACTTGCTTACGCCCGTGATCACTGAGGCCAAAAAGACAATTCTGGCTCTAAAGTGGGCAGCAAAAGAAATGGACCGCCGTTATGATATCTTGGAATCCGAGAGTGTGCGAGACATCGAGTCATATCACAACAATGTCTTTGGCAAAGCTAAAACAAAAAATGACAGTGAAGAAGCGGGTCCTGACCGCCTCCCCTACATCGTCATCATTATAGACGAATTGGCAGATATAATGAGCTCGTACCCGAGAGAGCTGGAAGCGGCGATCGTACGCTTAGCGCAAATGTCCAGAGCCGTCGGCATTCATCTGATACTTTCCACTCAGCGGCCCGAAGTAAATGTCATTACTGGTCTGATCAAGGCCAATATTCCGGCCCGCATCGCTTTGAAAGTGTCTTCACAGGTGGATTCGCGCACGATTTTAGACGCAGGCGGAGCGGAAAAACTTTTGGGCGCCGGCGATATGCTCTATTCTTCGGGCGAAGCTCAGCCCGAGCGCTTGCAGAGCGCGTTTATTTCAGAAGCGGAAGTGAAAAAAGTCGTCAAATATTTGGCCGATGAATATAAAGATGAGATATCCGAGGAAATCGCTCTGACTTCTGGTTCAATATCCGCCGATAAAAGCATTTTCGAAAGCACGCTTGAAGATGAAGACTCGGAAGACGATGATGAGCTCTATGAGGAGGCGAGGATCTGCGTCATCGAAGCGGGCCGCGCATCCACTTCTTATCTGCAGAGAAAATTAAAGTTAGGCTATGCGAGAGCGGCCAGGTTGATGGATAGACTCGAAGAAAAAGGAGTAATTGGCCCGGGAGATGGCGCCAAACCAAGAGAAGTATTAGAAAAAATCGAACGCACTGAAAATGGAGAGAATATTATCTAAAAAGGTGTTACAAATATCCGCCCTTTCTATTTTTTTTCTTTTGATTCTGATCTACGCCTTTTTTCGCTCTCATGACTTGATCTTCGGGGTGCAAATAAAAAATGTAAATCTCACAGATGGCGCAAAAGTTGGAGATAATATTCTGAAAATCACCGGCAATGCAAAGAATGCGATAAACTTGACCCTAAACGGCCGGGAAATTTCCATAAATAAAGAGGGTGATTTTAACGAGACTTTTGCCCTGCTGGTAGGCTATAATATAATCAATATAACCGCCAAAGATAAATTTGGATATACGGATGAGAAAAATTATAAATTAATATACTAAAATAATGCTTAAAAAACCAAAAGATAAAAAGGAGGACAAGACTGTGGGAATGGCTGTGTTGGAGGACACTCTGAAATCAATTCAGACTAAATTTGGTGAAGGATCAATAATGAAGTTCGGCGATTCGCCGAAAGTGGACGTCAATGTCATACCGACTGGCTCTATCGGACTCGACATGGCACTCGGAGTCGGCGGGATACCTAGAGGCAGAATTATTGAAATATTCGGCCCTGAATCTTCTGGAAAGACTACCCTCTCCTTGCACATCGTAGCCGAAGCTCAAAAAAAGGGCGGGGTTTGCGCGTACATAGATGCCGAGCATGCCATGGATCCGGAATATACCAAAAAACTTGGAGTGAATATAAATAATTTACTCATTTCTCAGCCAGACAACGGCGAACAAGCGCTCGAAATCGTGGAGTCGCTGGTGCGCACAGGCAAGATCGATGTCATTGTGATTGATTCAGTCGCGGCGCTCACTCCCAAAGATGAGATCGAGGGAGATATGGGCGCGTATCATGTCGGCAAACAGGCGCGACTCATGAGTCAGGCGCTTCGCAAATTGACGGCCATCGTCGCTAGGTCAAAAACTGTTGTTATTTTCATCAATCAGATCCGCATGCAGATCGGCGTGATGTTTGGAAATCCAGAAACTACTCCAGGAGGAAAAGCATTAAAATTTTACACCTCGGTACGCCTGGATATCCGCAAAATCGCTCAGATAAAAAAAGGAGAGGACGTAGTCGGTAGCCGTACGCGAGTAAAAATAGTAAAAAACAAAGTCGCTGCCCCTTTCAAACAGACAGAGTTTGATATTATTTACAACGAAGGAATTTCCAAAGAAGGAGAAATAATGGCGCTCGGAGAAAAATTTAAAATCATAGAAAAAACTGGAAATTCGTATTTCTACGTTGCGGGCGGCGAAAAACCCGCCGACGCTAAAAGCTCTGGCGAGGCGAAGGAAAAAGTAAAGCTAGGCGTAGGTTATGATGCGACTCGCACATTCTTGAAAGAAAACCACAAAATATCCGACCAAATCCTAAAAGAGATCCGAAAGAAGTTTGCGGAAGAAGTATAAATTTGCTAGGATGGTGCCATGTCAAAACTTGAATACAGCGAAATTCGCGAAAAGAAAATAATCATTTATGATGGTGAGCCATGTGAGGTGATCGAGTCTCATGTCGCACGTACCCAGCAAAGAAAGCCTCAAAACCAGGTAAAACTCAAAACTTTGATCTCAGGCAAAACCATTAATGCTACTTTTCATGTTTCTGAATCAGCAGACGAAGCGGATATAGATAAAAAAGAGGTAACTTTTTTGTATTCAAATAAAGGTGAATATTGGTTCTGCGATCCAAATGACAAAAGCAATAGATTTAAATTAGATATCGCGCTGATCGGAGACGCAGTAAAATTTTTAAAACAAAATGGCAATGTCACGGCTCTAGTATGGACTAATGACGAAGATGAAGAAAAAATAATTAAAATTACTTTACCTATCAAAATGAATTTTAAAGTAAAAGAAGCTCCCCCTGCCGTTCGTGGAGACACCTCTAAGGGCGGGATGAAGATCATCACGCTAGAAAATGGAGCAACCCTCAACGCGCCGATGTTTATAGCTGATGGAGATGTAGTCGTTGTAAATACCGAAACTGGAGAATACGTGGAGCGCGTTTAGAATTTTATTCCTCCCCTCCTTAACAAGGAGGGGAATGAGGGGCGGTTCTTAATTAATTCACCTCACCCCAACCCTCTCCTTATTAAGGAGAGGGGGAAATACTATTTCACCACAAAAGGAAGCAAGCCCAAGAATCGAGCGTGTTTAATAGCAGAAGTTAATTGGCGCTGATTTTTCGCAGTCACGCCTGTGCGCTTGTGGCTGATGATCTTGCCATTAGGATTGATGAATTTCTTTAGGATTTCAACATCCTTGTAATCTATATATTTTATATTGTTGGCTGAAAAATAATCTTGTTTCATGGCTGATTTATAAATTGTTAAAATGGAATGTCTTCAGGATTAATGTCTTCTTCGGGATATTCTATACTGTCGATTTCGCCGCCCTTGGCACTTGAATCTTTTGGTGTGCTTTGAGCTGCTCCTGTAGCTCCCCCTCCAGAACCTCCCGAACCCTTGGGACCAAATTGTGTACGATCAGCTATGACTTCGGTACGATATTTTTTTTCTCCGCTGGTCTTGTCGTCCCAGCTGCGAGTCTGCATGCGGCCCTCCACTAATATCGAGCTTCCCTTCTTCATGTACTGCGCGACTGTCTCGGCTTGGCGTCCGAAGACTACGACATTGTGATAATCAGCCGCCTCTTGGCGCGCGCCGTTCTTGTCTTTCCAGACACGATTGGTAGCCAGAGAAAATGAACAGACTTTGATCCCTGTTGGGAGTGAGCGGAGCTCTGGATCGCGAGTAAGATTTCCTATTAAAATTGCTTTATTTAAAAACATGATTTTGATTTTACTTTATAACTACTCTAGACTGCTATTAACGCATCAATTTCTTTATCTATCTCTTCTTTGTTGATAGGCACAGCTGTTTCATTTGCTGGACTCTTTGATCTTGGTCTCCTATACGTCTCTCCGCGCACAAATCTTTTTGCCGCAATAGTATTTTCCTTGACTGTTTTCAATATCAAAAATCGAATAAAATTCGGATCTAGATCTAGGCGTTTCTTCAACTCGAGTATTTTGTCGGGCCCCATCGCAAACTTTATCCAACCAAAATACGCCGTGTTAAATTTATTGCGCACATTGGATGTGACTTTTTGCATGGCATATGCGAGACCGATCATTTTCGGCATCTCATCCGCGATAACTTCTGCGCCAAAAGATGTTACAAGTTCTTTGATATTGCCATAATTTACTGGCAAATCCTCTTCTTTGATTGATGGCGCCAAAAGATAGCCAAGTTCGTAAATCTGGGAATTCGTCTCTGAAACTATTTCATTTTCATTTTCTGGCATGAACTTCATACTAGCAAAAACACTTTATAAAGTAAAGATGCGTTTTGCATTGGCAATTATGGCCTGCGCCACCTCGTTTTCAGGTAGATTTTTGACTTCAGCGATTTTTTTGACCACTTCCTTTACATAAGATGGCTCGTTCCTCTTGCCTCTATAAGGAGCAGGCGTAACATATGGAGAATCGGTCTCAGACATGATCATATCGAGGGGAGTATTTTTGATAATCTCATTATAATCATTTGTAAATGTGATAACGCCAGTGAAAGAAAGAGCGAAGCCGAAATCCAGAAACGCTTTCGCCTCTTCCCACCTGCCAGCAAAAAAATGCACATTGCCTTTGACCTTTGCATGTTTCTTTAAAATTTCTAACGCATCAACATACGCATTATTCCCCTCTTGAGGGGTGACTTTCAAGTCGGGGTGGATCTTTTCCGAATTGTTGCGAATGTGAAGCATGAGAGGTTTATTGAATTCATTTGCCAGTTCTATCTGCGCAATAAAATCTTTTTTCTGTTTTTCGACTGATTCCGGTGTACATCTATAATAATCAAGACCACACTCCCCTATTCCAACTATTTTTTTATTTGTCTTAGGATTTTTCAAAAGTTCTCTGTAAGATTCTTTATCAAAAACTTCTCCGCGGGAAGTGAACCCTTCCTCCCTCCCTTGCCCGTCCGAAGCTTTAGCGAAGGCGGGGCCTAATTCTTTTTCATCGTGAAAAGAAACTCCCGTATGGATCGGATGAAGTCCGATAATCGCATACACACCCTCCTCGTATTGATGCGCCATCTCAACGGCCTTTTTAGAGGTATCCACCTGCGTGCCAACATTTATCACCCAAGTATCGTTTTCTAAAGCACGCTTAATTACCTCGTCTCGATCTGCATCAAAAGCTTTAAAATTCACGTGGCTATGGATGTCTATGTATTTAGGGGACATAAATTGAAATACATAGGTTAAACCTCTGTATTTTGGTATCTAAGCCAATCATCGACCATCATCTTAAAATATTCCTCTTTGGATTTATAATCTTCCATGTAAGTCGGGAAAGGAGTATTATTTATAATAACGAAATCATCTTTTAAATACTCCCCTATACTTGAATATTTATAGCTCAACACAAATTCTTTCAAAGATTGAAAATCTCTGGGCCCTTTTTCCTTCCAGTCTTTATCTTTCAATTTTGCTGGGTTTAAATGTATGTATGAATAAATATATTTCAAATATTCATCAGTATCTAAATGTTGAGACTTAAATGTCCCCTGCAATAAAGCCCCAGATCTTTCATTTTTATTATTAAAATACATTGTATAGGCTGTTTGTATTTTTTGCATATATTTTTCTACACCCTTTTCAACCAATGGGGTAATTAATATATGAAAATGATTCGGCATTAAGCAATACGCACCTATTGCCACAATAGGATCAGCTATTTTTTCAGAAATAATTTCTTCATAAGTTTTATTTTTAAAAAGATCGCGCACAATTATATTTTGTGTAGTATTTAATATTTTCAATAGCAAAATTAATCTTTTATAATCTACAACATCTTGAAAAATAACCCGTTTATCAACCCCGCGATTGTATACATGATAATATTCCCCTTCCACAAATGGCACTTTTCTATTCATAAGTATATGATAACATAAATACATAGGTTTAACCTATGTATTTAGAGTTTATCTGTGTATAACTCACAGATTTTTCAAAATCCAATAAATACGTACCGACAAGAACAGCTTCAGCTCCCTTTTTAATATCATCCACTGTCTTGATATTGCTTGCTTGGCAAAGCCAACCTTTAAATAGACCCCTGGCTTCTTCAAAACTTTCTTTTTTAAATTTTCCATTCAATAAATCACGACTATTCCATACCGCTTTGTAACTTTCTGGAATATTTTTAAGTTCCTGAAGGGTTAAAGGTTCAATCAAACATTTTTCTAGATGAACTCTAGGAATTCTACCTACGACCAACACCCAATCTGCCCCAGCATCAATTGCTTTTTGTATATCTTCATCCCTCTCGTGTATTCCTTTGGCTAAAATTGGCTTTTTAGTCAATGATCTAGCTTTTTTAATTAAATCAAACGAGCCACCCCATCTATCATCTGTATGAATAGAAATAATATCTCCTATTTTATTAGCAACTTTAAATAATTCATTCCATGTATTATCTGATTTATAACCAAAGGGCGATTGCGTCTTTACTTCCGCAATTATTTTAATATTCTTATACATATAGTTTAAGCAATACATAGGTTAAACCTATGTATTGCTATTTAATCTTTGCGTGGGAATAAAGGGGCTTCCGGTTTTTTGTTTTCTCGAATTAATTTTTTTAGCAATATATTTGTCTCCGGCATGATTGGATCCAGCATTTGAGCTATTTGATATAAACGAAGGACCATGTTTGCTATTATTTCCTTCCCTTTTTGCGCATCTACCTTCACCACCTTGAACGGCTCTGTTTCTTGAATAAATTTATCCAGCTCTCCTATCTCATTCCAGACATAGTCTGCTGCTTGTTTCAGATCAAATTTTTCAAAAAAGCTAAAATATTCTCTAAAATCAGATCCCTCTCCAATTTCTGGACACTTGTCTAAATATTTTTCAGAAAGAGTAAGAATACGTGAAACCAAATTCCCCAAACCATTCGCGAGATTCGCATTGTAGGCTTCCTTAAATCGTTCTATCGTAAAGGGGCTATCTTCGAATGTCGAAATTTCGCGCAAAAGAAAATATCGCAGGGCATCCGTGCCATATTCGGACACAATATCGTTCGGGTGTATCCCATTCCCCACAGATTTAGAAATTTTTACTCCGCCTTCACCAGTGATAAAGCCATGATAAACAATAGTACCAGTGGTAGGCATACCTGCGGACATCAACATCCCCTGCCACATGACAGACTGAAATTTGACCATGTCTTTGCCGGCCATCTGGACCGTCTGCCCTCTTTGCCAGAATTTTTCAAAATTACTTCCTCCCTCTCCTTTATAAGGAGAGGGCTGGGGTGAGGTTCTTCCGGGCCATCCCAAGGTCGAGAGATAATTTATGAAAGCGCCGAACCAGACATACATCACCTGCGTATCATCCCCCGGTATCGGTATACCCCAAGAAAAACGTTCGGCACTGCGCGAGATCGAGAAATCTTCCATGCCCTCATTTACAAAATCAATGGCTTCTTTCCTCCTCCACTCCGGAAAGACGACTTTTTCATCTGAAAGATATTCTAGAAGCTGTTTTTTATAGTTTGTCAGTCTGAAAAAATAATTTTCCTCTTCCACCATCTCGGGTTTCTTGCCCGGATGCAGAGAACAATATCCATCCAACAAATCTTTCTCGGTGATAAATCTCTCGCACCCGATACAATAAAGTCCTCGGTATATTTTTTTATAAATATCACCTTTCCTCTCGCAAAGACGCCAAAATTCTTGAGCCGCTAGGTTGTGTTCTTTGCTGGTAGTTCGGATAAAATTATCATAAGATAAATTGAGTATCTCTTTGAGCTCTATAAATTTTTGCGCATAATGGTCTACATAATCCTGAACATTTTTTCCTTCTTTTTGGCTCGCTTCCCAGATCTTTTGTCCGTATTCATCTGTGCCAGTGCTAAAAAATACTTCACGTCCGATGAGGCGTTGATATCTCGCAATCACATCAGACTGCACCAGCTCCAGCGCAAAACCAATGTGAGGATCTGCGTTTACATAAGGAATCGTCGTAGAGATATAGAAATATTTTTTGTCTTTGCTCGTCATGAGGAGTCAGTTATTTATCAGTTATTTTTTCTTATTTGTCAGTTATTTATTTTGAGTTCTGGCTAAATTTTTATTTTTTTCAATATCACTCAAAAATTCCATGACGATGACGGTCAGCGGTATAGCTAACACCAATCCCCAGAATCCGCCCAATTCAAAACCGATCAAAGCAGAAAGGATAATGACGATCGGAGACAAGCCGACTATCTTTTTGATGATCAGCGGAGCAAAAAGAAAAACTTCAAATTGATGAAGAATGATATAAGCTCCAGCTACCATCAAAGCTTTTGAAACTCCGTCGGAAAGATAAGAGAAAGTAAAAGCCGGAATCAAAGCAACCCAAATACCATAAGGAACCATTTCCATCACTCCTGCGATGATAGCCAGAAGGAGAGCATACTCGACACCGAGCAGTGACAGAATCAGGTAAATGAGCACTCCGACCACCACTCCCAGAACTACCTGCCCTTTCAGCCATAATGCGATCTTGCGACGGGATCTGTCCCAGAGATCCACCACATAGTTCTCATATTTAATTGGGCAAATAAGACGCAGGAAATTTTCTATCCCCTTCTCTTGAACTGCAAGATAAAAAGAAATTAAAATAATGAGAATGAAATTGAAAACGCTGCCGAAAGCGACGGAAAGCACTTGGAAAAATCCTCCTGAAAGATTTACGATAAAAGCCTGAGAAACTGAAAGCAAGGTGGAAAGAGAAAAATTGGTCCCGAGAGAATTCACGATATCTTTAGCGCCGGAGAAGGCTTCATTTTGAAAATAATTCAAGAAAGAAACACCGGGAATGTAAGTCGAAACAAAGTTGGCAAAATTATAAATCTCAGTTATGAGAAGCGGAGCAAACAGATAAAACACTCCGGTCAAAAGGAGAAGCGATACGGCATACAGGATCACAATCCCAAATATTCGATTGATCCCCACTTTTGCAAAATGAGGCACTGCGGACTCGACAAAAGAGGCAATAACGATAGAAGTCAGAACCACCAGCGCTAAATCTCGCAAAAACCATATCAAAAAGACGCAAAGGGCCACGAGCACTACCCGAACCATCGTGCCAGTAGTTATGGAAATAGAAGTAGAAGGGGTAATTTCAGACATAGAGGTATGATAACACAGAATTCTTAAAATTAAAATTTAAGTATTTCCAGAAATTGCTTTCGGTTCTTGAAAGGCCCAATGAGCGCCAGGTTGAGTTTGCTATTTTTAAAAATATCTTTGGCTAGAGCTTGGATTTGGCTCCCGGTAACTTTGCGTATTTCTCGAGCTTTTTCACCTGCTCCATGAATCTTGCGTCTTAAAAGCTCCTGCCCGCCATAAAAGTTCGCGATATCATCGGTCGCTTCCAAAGATAATTTCATGTTGCCGATCATACATTCCTTGACTCTATTTAATTCTTCTTCAGAAACTTTGTAGCTTTTTAATTTTCTGCATTCTTCTAAGACAGCGTAGATTACTTCCTCTATTCTTTTATTGTCTACCCCGGCGGAAATCTGAAGAAATCCATGATCAGTGTAAGCATCGTTATGCGCGCGAACATAATAACCGACACCCATTTCTTCTCGAAGCTTCACAAAAAGACGAGAACTCATCCCTCCGCCGAGCACGCAGCCGAGCACAGAGAGAATAGCATTTTTCTTATTAAACAAATCATATGTCCGAACGCCTAAAATAAAATGCGTCTGATCTGTTTTTTTAAAATCAATCAGGGCTTGCGGACGCTTTTGCTTTTCTCTGACTTTCAATTTTTTGCCTTTTTTACCGCGCGAAACCTTGCTAAAAATTTTAGAAACTTCCTTCAGCACCTGCCGCTCTTTCACAGCCCCTGCGACGATGAGCACCGTAGACTCCGGCAGATAATGTTTCTGATGATACTCCACAAAATCTTCGCGTTTCATATTCAAAATGCTTGCTTTGGAGCCTGCGACGTTCCAGCCGGCTGGCTGGTCTCCATAAAGCAACTGCATCATCAAGTCTTGCACATGCTTGTGCGGCATGTCTTCGTACATATTTATCTCTTCGATGATCACGCCCTTCTCTTTCTGCATTTCTGCATCCGGAAAAGTAGAATTGAGGTAAATGTCGGAGACGATATCGAAAATTCGGCTGAAGTGCCGGGCGTCACTCTTTGCATAATAGCCCGTGTATTCTTGCGCAGTGAAGGCATTGTATTGACTGCCGAGACTATCGAGTTCTTTGGAGATACCCACCGCTTTCGGCCTCTTGGTGGTGCCCTTGAAACACATATGCTCTAAAAAATGAGAAATGCCATTGATTTTTTTCTCTTCATATTTTGATCCCGCTTCCACTAAAAATAACACCGTCACCGTCGGATTGTCTTTCATCGGCACCGTAATAACCCGCAACCCATTATGCAAAACTTTTTTGGAGAAGTGCATTTAAATCTTTTCTTTTATATATTTTTTTAAATCCGCTACTTTTATTCTCTCTTGTTCCCCCGTATCGCGGTCGCGGACAGTCACGCTATCATCCGTGAGCGTATCAAAATCTACCACGATGCAAAACGGCGTGCCGATTTCATCTTGTCGACGATAACGCTTGCCGATATTGCCATTGTCATCCCAGGCTACACGTCCAAATTCTGCCTTGAGCGGCTCGTAAACTTTTTTATTCGCATATTCCACGAGCTCTGGCTTATTTTTAAGTAAAGGCGAAACAGCGCAGATCACTGGAGCGATGTTTGGCTTAAATTTTAGATATGAACGCACTTCTCCGTCTTTTTCATCTTCCACATAGACAGAAAGAATCAGAGCCAGCACCGCGCGATCGACGCCGAAGGTCGGCTCGATGACATGCGGAACTATTTTTTGACTTTTTCCCTTGCCCGACATAGCTTCAGCGTCGGCGGGTTCGTCTATGTATTCAAGTTTGTGATTTTTCAAATCAAAATCCGTGCGATATGCCAGCCCAAAGAGCTCTTTTTTGCCAAAAGGATAATCAAATTCGAAATCCACTGTCCGGCTAGAGTAATGCGCCCGATCTTCCTTTAACACCTCTAGCTCATGGACTTTTGCCATATCTAGCCCGACTTCCTGCATCCAGCTCAGCATCTCGCCCCTCCAATATTCAAAATGTTTTTCCCAATCTTCTTCTCTGATAAAATATTCTATCTCCATCTGTTCAAATTCGCGCTGTCGGAAAAGAAAATCTCTAGGCGTGATCTCGTTTCGAAACGCCTTGCCGATCTGCGCCAGGCCGAAAGGCAACCTGGGATGAAAAGCATCCACAGTATTTTTGAAATTTACAAACATTCCCTGCGCTGTTTCCGGACGCAGATAGGAAGTGGCCGAAGAATCTTGCGATGCGCCGACTCTGGTAGAGAACATCATATTAAATTGCTTCACTTCGCCCAGTTTTCCCCCGCATTCGGGACATTTCTTCGCATCTTCAAGTTGATCTGCGCGAAATCGCATCTTGCATTTCTCGCATTCGGACATGGGATCTGCAAATCCCGCCACATGGCCGGACGCTTGCCAGACTTCTTGGCGCATCAAAATAGCCGCATCGATGCCATACATATCTCTCCTGGAATCCACAAATTTTTTCCACCAAGATTGCTTGATATTATTTTTTAACGCCACTCCGAAATGCCCCCAGTCATAAGTACCCCCTAATCCCCCATATATTTCCGAACCCTGAAAGACAAACCCGCGCCTTTTACAGAGCGAGACTATTTTCTCCATCAAATCATTCTCCTGCAAATTTTCTTTTTTCTCTTTTTTCATATTATTCAACTACCGTGCCGCCAGCGGAGGGAAACTGAGGGTCGCTCGAAAGCTGAGTGCGAAGCGACCCTTTGCTCGCTCTCACATCCACATTAGCAAAATCATCATGGCCAGTCAAAACTGCTTCATTGATAATGATCGGCGTAGTGCGAACTTGAGAAAGTGACGGAGTAAAGCTGATCTGGAAAGCGACACTGCGAGGCAAGCCGGTGATATCTGTACCCCTCGGGATGTTGCCAATATTCCAAACTATTTCTCTGGTAGAAGGATTGTAATTCAAATCTTCATTCGAAGGTGAAATAGCGCCCACAAATTTGATCCAAGAAGGCAGGGTAGAACGGACAACGCCCCTCGAAATATTGTTGGCTGTATTAGATACGGACCAGACTATAGTGTAGGTAGTCGTTTTTTCAACCTTCGGCGGTATCGGGCCAGTGTTAGTGAAAGGCCCGGAATAATAGAACGCCTTTGTGTTTAATCCCACATCAGAAATG
Organism: Candidatus Nomurabacteria bacterium RIFCSPLOWO2_01_FULL_42_17; assembly: GCA_001785985.1. Classification (GTDB taxonomy): domain Bacteria; phylum Patescibacteriota; class Minisyncoccia; order Phycocordibacterales; family UBA9973; genus UBA9973. The sequence goes on along the minus strand of MFVE01000005.1, from coordinate 276,526 downwards.
ATCCGAATGATAGAGGTATTAGAATTATTCAAATCGGCAGCTGTATAGCCAGAGACTAATTGTTTGCCGGAAATAGAAATGTCTATAGTAATGGTGGGACTAGAGAGCATTTCGCCCGTAGCTGAAAAGAGAGAAAGTGGAGAGACGGAGAAATTTGCTGCCCCGGAATCACCCGGATTTATCTCACTGAATCCGTCTTCTGAATGCTTGTCCCAAATTATTACATTTTTAGACGAATCATAAAATCCACCATCGGCTTTGATCGTCTTGCGATCAACTGCATTGCCGGAAATTTTTGCCCGAATCTCCAAATCATTCACTTTGGTGTCCAAATTATTAACCCAGCGAATCTCGCCATGGACTGGCGACTGCGCATTCGTAGTATATTCCCTGCCTGATACGCCATTGATAAAAAGTTTCGCTTCGATGAAGGGTTTTTTAATAGCAACGATGTGCGATATAGAATTAAAAATCACATCGATCATAGTCTTGTCTCCCACGCCTTGCGAACCGCTCGTAATGTGAAATATTTTTTCTTCTCCATCAAAAACATCGAGCATCTTGCCTGTGATTGAGATATTGCGCTCAGCGCCCGGAGGCAGATCTCCCAAACTCCAGACATTGTTGCCGAGAGTTGTGGCGGGCACAGAGGATTCAAATTTAAACCCAGCCGGATAATCAACCTTGAGGAGCATCTTTGGAACTGTATTCGTAGCGTTCAACGTCGCCTTGATATTGAGGGTGATATCTTGATTCGGGCTGACGGTCGCAGGCGCATCGACAGAAATATTGAGGGGTGTGGAGCTGATAGTAACATCATAAGATTTTTCTTTAACAAAAATCGCATTCGAGCCTTCGACCCGGTACTCTAGAGAAATTTTTATAGTGCGCACCGAACCTTGCTCGCCAAAAAGAACTATTTTGAGATTTTCATTGCGCACGCCTCCAGAAGGAATAGTGCCCAAAGATTGACGAAACCTCTCTACCCCAGCAGACGAACCCGCGCCCCCATCCGCAGAATTGGCAGAAGAGCCCCTAGGATATTCCAAAACCAGATCTACTAAATCCAGCGCAGAACTATTTTTATTTGTAATCCCAACAATCAGGGACAGATCTTCCCCGCCGGCGGTAAAATTATTTCCAAGAATAGAAATATCAATATTATCGTTAGAAACCGTATTACCTCCGGCAAAAAATACATAGGAAGCATACAAGAGCGTCAAAACAAAAAAAACTGACGAAAAAATGAAAAAATTTTTAAACATTGATGTTTTCATAAAAAATCTCTGAGTGTAAGCAGTGGGGCCAGTTCCCAGATTCTCGCCCTCTTCCCAGACCTCTGGCACATCGCTCCTCTTTGGATGTGAAAATTTATCCCGATGCTCTATCTTTGTTTGATAATTTTTACTGAAAAGCTTAGCCTTGAGTTCTTCTATTCTGTTTAATTTATCCCTGTCGTTTATTGGCATTCTGGAATTGTACCATATTTTTCTATAGATGTGTCTCCTTTAGAGCTTTGTTTATCTGATGCAATACCTTTGTTCTATCCTTTGAAACTTCAAACACCAAGCCTTCTTCAAATGGAGATTTGGTGAGATTTTTCAGGATCTCATTTTCCCCGATATACCCTAAATTATTTAATATGCGCAAGACGATCACTGCTTCCAGATTCCGCAGGTCGTCATCTTTTTTCAATTTTTCCAGAACAGAGAAACCGTGGATCAGATCCGTAAACAGAGCTTCATTGGGCTCGACTCCAGCGAGCAAGCGCTTGAGCAAGCGCGCAATGTTTGCCAAAACTGCAAAAGTTTCCGGCTGTCTGGTGATTTGTTCCAACATATTTGTTTTGGCCGCATTCGTCACCCGAAAAATGTTTTTCCCAGCCACCAGATCGATCTTCAGATAAGCAAAATCTTGCAAAACAAAACGCAACTTTGAAGACATCTTGCGCACTCCCTGCGCGAAGGCCGTGATCATCCCCAGATCGCGGGTAAAAATGGAAAAATGTTTCCCCGCCTCCCCAAAATTCCGACTGCTCAGTATTATCCCCTCTGTGTGATAAATGTGGTGCATTTTATAATTCTTCTTCTTTACCTAATTCCAGTTTCTTAAATTCAATTCCAACTTTTGATAGAAAATTCTCTGGTATTTTATATATAAAAGTAGCAAAAGGCTTCAGAGGCGCATCATGCACAGGGAAACAAACCCTGGGCTTAAGTTCCTTTGCATAATCAATAGCATCTTTCATTTTCATCCAAGGACCCAAGACCGGCAAGGCCAAAATATCCACGCGCGCATTAGGCAAGTTAAAAGAATCCCCAGGATAGCATAGTGCATTTATCATATAGCCAGTGTTTTGAACTTGACCGTAGTCTTCATATATTTGAGCGTGCATATCACCAAAGCCCGCAAGTATAACACCGTTCAAATCATAACTTTCACCGTCTTCCACTTTTACATATTTGATTCCAGCCTCATTAAGCAATTTACCCACAGAGGTATTAGTAATCACAATTGCATTTTGATTATATTGCAAAATTTGTTTAAGAGTTTCAATATGTAAATGATCCGCATGTTCATGTGTAATTAAGATTGCAGAAATATTTCTCTCAAGCGTAGACTCTCCTCCGTAATCCAGAAAACTCGGATCGGTCATAATCCTTTTCCCGTCTATCTCTATCACCAAACAACAGTGCCCGAGTTTTTTAATCTTCATTCCTTGATTATATCATAGTCAAAATAAAAAATTAAAAAGAAATAGACAATATATAATAACGTAATAGCACAATAGAGACGGCCGTCTCTATTGTGCTATCTATCTAAAAAACTATAAATTGAAGGACTTTTCTAATAAATCGCGATTCGTAATATCTCGAGCCAAAATAAAATGCACATACTTGCCTATTCCCCAATAATTAGCGATGAAATCAATCTCTTTTTGACATGGATAAGGATAAATCCAAACACTATCGTTAAATTTGATAAAACCTAACTCCTTCATCTTTTCTCTTAAAGAATTTCGTGCATTTCTTTTTCTTTCTGGAATATCAAAAACAATCACTCGAAAATTTCGGTCCCAGATTTTTGGATTTCTTATTTTTAATTCCTCATAATTGAATCGTAAAAAGATCTCTCTGCCACCTTCTGTTAGAAAAATTCTATGATGATTCCCGTCTTTTTTGATCTCAATCAATTTTTGTTTTCTTAGTTTTAAAAAGTAGCCAGCCATATTAGGCGGTCTTTTATTTAATCCAAAGATTTCTTTGATCAATAATTTAGTGATTTTATAACTAGTCCTTCTGTTTGATAAAGCCACTGTTATCCCAATCCCAAAACCTAGCGCACGAATTATTTTCCCTGCATTAGATTCTTTATCAATTATCTTCATGAATACATGATAGCATATTGGTGACGGCCGTTACCAATATGCTATAGAGAGTTTCATCTTATTTTACCACAAAATTTTTCAATTTTAGAACTATTGGTGCAACGGTTTCGTTATTTATATCTTCCGGCTTTATTTTACACTTGGAAAAAATTTGTTTTTCAATTTCTTTACCACATTGGATCAATTCATCCCGTCCTGTAATACCAAAAACATCTTTTCTATTTTTATATCTCTTTTTCCCCTCTTCCATCCTCTCTTCGTAAGACACTATTCCATGCGGATCCGCACGATTGTCGGAATAAATAATTATTTTCATCATCATATCGTTGCTGTCACGGATATTACGAATAAGTGAAAATCTAATCTGATCTACAACTGAAATTAAATTTGGAAATACACCAAGCTCTTTCATGATCTGTTCTGTCGCCTTATGTTCATCTCTTCCATATTTATTTATATATTCATTTTTAACACCTTGCCAATACTCTAGTCCTTCTGGCTCTAAAAATTCTGGAAAATATTCCAATTGAGACTTTATGATATTTCCCATATCATGCAGCAAGCATGCTGTCACTAGTTCTGCTTTTGAGACTGGCTCATTAAAATTATCACAAATCAAAGATGCCACCGCCGCTACGCGAAGCATATGCTCCTGTAAATTCGGCATGATCTTATATTCAGTATAAATTTCTGAAATTTTTTTCATAAGTCTATTTCTCAATTTTTACCTTAAATACTAAATCATCTATTTTTATTTCATCCCTCGCCTCGCTGTAGCCTTCGGCGAAAGCAGGACCAGTATTTTCTTTGAATTTTATTTCAGACACGAGTACAGTTTTCTTTATATCGAGTTCAAACTTTTGAATTAATTCTTTACCCATATCATTTGTTTCAAAAGTAAGCGCGACGACATCACTCGGGGTTAACCCAATCTTTTTGCGCATATCTTGCAAAGCACGAACCAATTCTCGATAATCTCCCTCTTGCTTTAATTCTTCGGTGATATTTAAATCTAGACTGACTTCACTTTCAAGATTTTTATTTTGTTTCACTTCTTTCACATTCAATTCATCTTTTATAAGCTCAACATATTCTTTTCCCAAATTGAAATCTTTTATTTCTAATCTAGCAAGCGGTTGTCGCACTTTTATGCCTGCTTTTTGCCGAGCCTCCAGTCCTAGAGAAACGATATTTCTAACTTTTTGCATACTACCTAAGATTTTATCTTGCGAACTGCCAAAAATGTCAAAAACCGGCTTCGACATTTTTGGCCACTGCGTCAGATGCACACTTTCCGCATCATTTTTATTTTTTAAGCGCAACCAAATATCATCGGCAGTGAAAGGCGCAAACGGCGCCATGATTTTCGCCACGGTTTTTAGTAGAAAATATAAAGTCTGTTTCGCTTCCTTGTCCCCATCTTTTATTCGCTCTCTGGAACGACGCAGATACCACACAGAAAGATCCTCAATGAAGCCCTCGATGGGGCGAGAGGCTTCATTCATATCGTAGGCTTCCATGCCGTTTGTAACTTCACTCACCAGTTGATTCAATCGCGCCAGAATCCATTTATCCAAGATATCTCCAGACTTTTTAACATCACTACCTGCCTCGTACCTGGCTTGCTCTGGCGCGGGGTAGAGTTCATAGAAAGAAACCACATTACCAAGTCTTCCGATAATTTTACTTGAAATTTCCTGTACTAATTTTTCGGAGAAGTTTGCATCTTCGCCTTTCATTAGGGGACTCGTCATCAGATACATACGAAGCGCGTCCACTCCATACTTATCTATAAATATCCATGGGTCTGGATAATTCTTTTTAGATTTTGAGATTTTCTGACCATCTTCCGAGAGCAGCGTGCCAGTGGTGACCACATTATCAAATGGTGCATGATCAAAGAGAATTGTCGAGAGCACATGAGTATAATAAAACCATGTTCTGGTCTGCGCGATATATTCCGCCACGAAACCAGCCGGAAAATTATTCTTCTGCCAATCTCGATTTTCAAATGGATAGTGATTCTGCGCAAAAGGCATGGAACCAGACTCCAACCAAGAATCTAAAACTTCGGGCACTCTCTTCATTTCGGATTTACAACTGCAAACGAGTCTTATCTCATCTATATAGGGTCTATGAAAATCTAGTTCATAATTTGCATTATGTGGAAGAGGAGAAAATTCATGTTCACGATGCAATTCTGCAGTTTTATTTTTCATATGCAAATGAAAAACTTCTGCTGAACGCTTTTTATCAGCTGCTTCGATCACCGCTGGCACCATCTCGACTGCAATGCCATGAGAGATGATCAGGATGCACTCATTTTTATTTTTCTGATCGATATCGTACAGAAAATTTCCAATACGATTCTTGCCATCCTGAAAACTTTCCCCTCCGGGAACTTTTTTATCAAATTCCCATATTTTGTCTTTCATATAATCCCAGTAATCCGAAACCGGACGCTCTGAAAAATCACCAAATTCTAATTCGCGAATTCTGTCATCGTAAATAATTTTCTCGAGCGGAAAACCAATTTTCTCGGCTACCATTTGCGCCGTCTCGCGGGTACGCAAAAAAGGTGAACAATATATTTTAGTGATTTTTTTACTTTTTAGGTGCCCTATCGTCTGCAGGACTTGCGTGCGACCTTTTTCTGTCAGGTGGTTTATTTTCTGGTTGGAAGAATAAATATTTTTTGCGTTATTTTCCGCCTCCCCGTGCCGCATTACAAAATATTTATTACCGGACTTTTTTGTTTTGACTTTCAGATCTGCGAGCGAACTAATAAAAACTTGTTCGGTGCATTTTTCACATTTCCAGACGGGTAAAGGCGAAGCCCAGTAACGATTTCTGGACACATTCCAATCAGGCGCATTTTCGACTATATTTTTAAATCTGCCCTCTTTTAGATGTGCAGGAACCCAATTCATACTCTCAGCTCTTTTCAAAATATTTTTTTTAACTTTCTGAATATTTATGAACCAGGATGGCAGCGCGTAATAAATAATCGGCGTATCGCAACGCATGCAATGCGGATATGAATGGATTATTTTTTCTTTATCAAAATATGCTCCGGTTTTTTGCAGATATTTAATGATTTCAATATCGCTCCGCATATGCGCATCTTTGTCTTCCGGCGTATCTTTTGGTTTGACTTTTAAACCAGAAAAATCAGTAACTTCGGGCTTAAATCTGCCCGTCTCATCCACGTGAATAATCCAGGGAATACTATACTGCTTTGCCAGATTCATATCGTCCTCGCCGAAAGCCGGCGCTTCGTGCGCGATCCCCGTACCTTTCTCGGTCGTCACGAAATCCGCCGACCAGACCTTCCAAATGTTTTCTTTATTTGGCAGATCAACATTCCGATAGTATGGAAATACCGGTTTATATTTTTTGCCTATTAATTCACTCCCTTTGATTTCCTCTACCACAGAATATTCTTTTTCTTTTAATACATTCTGGAGGGTGTCTTTTGCAAGTATCAACACATCATTTCCTATTCTCACTTTTACATATGTAATATTTTTATTTACCGCAATCGCAGTGTTCCCCGGCAATGTCCACGGAGTGGTGGTCCAAGCAAGCAGATATGTTCCCGATTCATTTTCCAGTTCAAACTTTACATAAATAGAAAGATCCGCAATATCTTTATAGCTGTTATCCATCGCAATTTCGGAATTCGCGATCGGCGTCTCGCATCTTGCGCAATAGGCCAGAACTCTCACCCCTTCATAGATAAGTCCTTTTTTATTTAGCTCGCTAAACGCCCACCAGACGGATTCGATGAAAGTATTGTCCATCGTTTTGTATCCGCCCCGAAAGTCCACCCATCGTCCGATGCGCTCTACCCCGCTTTCCCATTCCTTATCGTATTGCAAGACAAGACTCCGCGCATGTTCGACAAATTTATCTATACCAATCTTTTCTATTTCCTTATGTCCGGCAATATTCAAATCTTTTTCAACAATGTTTTCAATCGGAAGTCCATGACAATCCCAGCCCCACTTTCTAGGCACATGATATCCCCTCATCGTCTGATAACGCGCCACGGCATCTTTGGCAGTACTCCCTAAAATGTGTCCATAATGTATCAGGCCGGTAGCGAAAGGCGGACCATCATAAAAAACATAATTCCCCTTTGGTGAATTTTTATCTAAAGATTTCTGGAAAATTTTATTCTTCTTCCAAAACTGCAAAATTGCTTCCTCGCGCTTCGCCACGCCAGAGCTACCAGCGGAGGCTGGAAGCGCTACATCACTCTTATTACTTTTTTCCCCGCCTGCATCAGCTATGCTGAAAGCATTGCGGGCAGGTTCTTTTTCAGCCATTATTAGTTGATTTTAACATAAAAGGCCATAAAAGACCTATGCCTACATCTTCATAGAGTTATGCACCAATTTCCTTTACTTTTTTATTTAAAGGCATAAAATTATATGTGAAGGAGACCTTTCTTATGGAAATAAAATGCTCATACTGCAAGCAAAGGTTGGAGGAAGAACACGCCCTGTGGGACAGGCGACACGACAAGTACTTTTGTTCATATGAGTGCTTGGACGGTTGGCAGCTGGAGGACCCTAAAAAAAATGGGGTCGCTCGGGAGGAGGTGGGACATCATACCATGGTATGCCACCACCGAGAATGACAAACAAAGTCCTATCTACGGATGGGCAGGAATGGCACTCGTCCATTCCTTTTTTATTTAGTAAATAAATAACAGCCCGGAACCGTATGGGTTCCGGGCTGTCTGATTGGCCCGATCCGGGCAATTTACCTGTAATTAAGCCAGCGCGCCTTTTTGTCCTTCTTACCCCCGTTTTGGCCATTGATTGTGGCGGCCGCTTTCTCCAGCTCCTCATCGGTCCACTTTCGCCATGCTTGTAGCGAGTGCGATGGTGGTTGCTCTGCTGGTTCGGGTTTCCGATCCAGCCGAACTGCACTTGGTGGTGTCAGCTCCGGCTGGAGTGCTAGGGACGTCTGGTCCAGTCGAGCTGAACCATTGTGTTTCTTCCGATACACCGCGTTGCGTTTTAAACGACGGGCATGGATCATCTCGCGTGAGTTAAACACTTGCACTTTTTTCATAGGTTTTCGGGTTTTCGAACAGCACTATCTTTGAGAAAAGACAGCTAAGGTGTGTACTTAGAATCCATCATCCGATGGCTCTAAGGCTCTAAGACGTCTTTACTCGACTACAGCTTCGAGTATTTTATACTCCTCTTGCTTCTAAAAATCAAGTACTTTTGATCCATCAAGCTTCCACGATTGCTTTGAATCCTGCATAAGCAAAGCGCTTCATATCGAAAGGCATCGGCATATTTTTATACTTTTCTTTGTTTAGAGGAGCATCCATTTCTTTCATTACTTTTTTGTTGACGGCATCTCGGTGCGCGCGAGACTTGTAGACGATCCAGGAGAAAGCAACTGTCTCCCCTTTTTTCAATTTGGCGAGTTTGACAAAACCCTGCCCCATGCCTTTCTTTACTTTCAGATCATCGCCGATGCACTCAAAATATTCCAAGGCGCCGTATTTTTTCCAAGTCTTCGCTCCCCACTGCGCCATCTTGCGATAAGCCGCAACATCTTTTTTCTTTAGAGGTATCACAAATCCATCAATGTATTTCATATATTTATTTTAGCACAAATAGAACTTAAAGGTAATCTTAGTTAGTCCACCACCAGAAGCTTGCTCGGATGCTTGTGCCCGTTTATTATCCTGACCTTATTTACGGGAACTTTGAAATGCTCTGCCACGAGAGAAATGACGCGATTATTCGCCATATTTCTTTCAGCTTTTTCTCTGACTGAAATTTCAAAATGATCCTCGGATTTTACCTTAAACGATTCCCTTCTAGCCGAAGCAACAACTTTACAGTGGATGTATTTCACACTATTATCCTATCATACCTATTTCGTAGGCTGTATTGGTATTTTATAATTTTTATTTTGTGTTTTAATGCTGAAAATGCCAGTTATCCACTTTACATCCATATACGCCTACTAATAATATGCACATAGTACAGCAGAGAATAGTCGAGCTCAGTAAAAAGCTGTAAAAAATAAAATAATATGACTGAAATTAATTTTGGATTCTCTGAAGTAATCAACATCATACTTACTCTTATTTTATCTTTTCAGTGGTTCCAAGATAGAGCTCGAGAAAATGCAGTAAAGAACGGTTTATTTGCAATACGAGAAATGGTGGAAAGAACAAACGTGCAATCATCCCCTGACATTCTTGTTGCATTAGATTCTAATCTTGCCACGCTAGGTGTGCGACGTCCTTATGTGGAAAGATGTAAAAAATTACTGTCTACAATACACCTCAAACTAGCTCGGTCGAAAAATGCACCCTTCCCGGAACCTTCTTTTATAAAAAAAGAGGAACTGGCGCGGGATAAAATAACGACCTTGTAAATAAAGATTATGCTCGAAAGCATATAAAGCAGAGTGGATAAAAATAAGAAATAAATCTACTAACCGGTCGGAAGAAAAGTTCGGTACCAAACTTGCAACTCACCTCGAGAATGGCAAAACACAGAAAAAAATAATTCACATAGAGAGGATAAGTCAAAGATTGCTTGTGATACATCTCTTAATTCCATCCGAAGCCCGCTGAATAAAACAGCGGGCTTAAAATTTATTTAATGTATTTTTTATATAACTCAAACAAAAATTCGATTCTTTCTTCTAAGTCTTTAAACTTGCTTCTATAACACACATCTACTGCCCTATTGAGATTATTATGCGCTTCTACTAAATCTGACGGCATAGTGTTTGGATCATATAGGTCAGAAAGTGAACTATTAGAAAACTGCAAACGTACATCTAGAACTTTCTGCGCACAATCTTCAACTTTCTTTTTCTGTTCGTCTTTTACATTTTTAGGCCAAGGAAAATTATTATAGACTAGGGTATTTGAATAACGATAATCCCCTTTTAGTCTTCCACAGACATATCTAACCCAAGTCATATGCATTTCTGATTCAAGAATGCCAAAATGATATAATGTTGCATCAGTAACAAGACTGCCCGTATTGTTGGAAATTTTTTCTTTATCAAAAAATCCCATTGGAATATATTCTCTATGTTCAGAAGAAGTAAGTGGGATAAAAATATAATCACTTTTAGGTTGTCTTATTTCACCAAATAATGCGGGAGTTTTTGCAAGATCTTTAGTTTCTTTGCGATTACTTTCACTTCGTAATTTTCTGACATTGTCAATTCGTTCTAAAACTTTTGGCAATTTTTTTAAAATACTTGGATCAATGTCTTTCAGCCATAAACAATACCTTTTTTCACCATTTAAATATTCTCTCGCACTTATTAATTCTTTTATATATTTTTCAGCATTGGGTTCTTCATTAAGAAATTGATTTTTTTCTTCCTCAGTAAAAAGAAAATTTCCGCCATCGTTTGGCATACTTCCGAAAACTATTTCTGGAGCATCGCAAGTAGGTGTCCTTGTATTTTCTATAAATACATCATCCCCCGCTACTAAATACGCATTTATATTTTTAACCTCTTTTTCTTTCGGTTCAGCTTTTATATCTTCATATTCATACAGATACTTTTTGGGTGTATCAAAACAAGCAAAACCTACAATAATGCAGTAGACCGCTGCAACACCAGGTGCATCATTATTCCATTTAAAAGTCTGATGGGCAAAATGTATTATCACTCCATATTTTTCCTTTAATCTTTTCCAAAGAATGCCAACTTGTTCGCCCTGACATATAGAGTTAGTGGAAACAAAAGCTGTTTTTATTTTTGTACCAACCATATATCGAGATGCTTTCTCATACCAAGCCGTCACAAAATCAAGATTGCCTGTACCTTTTTCATTATCAAAAACTTTCAAGAAAATCTCTTTCTGACCTTTTCCCATCAAACGAGCCCCGACAAAAGGTGGATTGCCTAAAATATAAGAAAGTTTATTTTTAGGGACAACACTTTCCCAATCAGTAATAAGTGCATCGGCATTTACTATGCTTGCTGGCTCGCGAAGTGGAATACGAGCATATATTTTACCGAAGTATTTAGACAACTCGTTATTCATTTGATGATCCACTAGATATATCGCGACGCGGGCTATGAGTGCAGGAAACTCTTCAATTTCGATACCATAGAATTGATTGACATTAATAATAGACATATCCTCAGTTGGAATGAGCATGAATTCTCCATTCCTTTCTTTTTGGATAAGAATTTCTAATTCTAATTTTCTGATCTCCATATAAGCAACAACGAGAAAATTTCCGCAGCCACAAGCTGGGTCTAAAAACTTCAATTCAGAAAGTTTTGTGTGAAATACCTCAAGTTTCTTTGGTTCATATCTAACACTATCAAATTCTATATACAATTCGTCTAGAAAAAGAGAATTTATAACTTTTAAAATATTTAGTTCAGAAGTATAATGAGCACCCAGTTGCCTTCTCTCATCTTCATTCATAACACCCTGAAAAAGGGAGCCGAAGATGGAAGCTGAAATTCCAGACCAATCGAAACCACAACATTTTATTAATCTAATTAATGCATTAGCATCGCAAGAAACAATTTCAATCTTTTCTGAAAAAATTCCACCATTCACATAAGGAAAGACAGCCAAACCTTCATCTAGGTTCGACTGTCTTTTTTCCATTGGTGTATTTAAAATTTGGAAAACTTGAGCTATCTTTGGACCCAGATCGCTTCCATCAATTTGAGTTCTATTTTCTATATAATTACGAAAGGAATGCTTTGAAAAAATATCGGTATCGTCAGCAAACAGACAAAACAGAATACGCACCAGGAAGACTTCAAGATCGTGCCCAGAATATCCTGTCTTAGCAATCTCATTATGAAATTCCGCCATTAACTCAGCGGCTTCAATACTTGCTTTTTCTTCTTTCCCATAATCAACAACTGATTTGTGACCAGAAATAAAATCAAATAAATCTACATTTCTTGAAAGTTCTTTCAGTTCAAATTCTTGTGCTAAATTTTTTTCTAAATCATATAACCTTATTTTTGCAAAATCGGAAACTATAATAAAACGAGGCAATTCTACATCTTTAAGTCCTGGAAAATAATCCTTAGCCTGAGTATATGCTTTATCTAAGTCTTTGTTTTTAGATTTATGTTCAGCCAACATAACCCCCTTCCAAAGTACATCAATATATCCTTGCTTGTTGTCTAACTTTTTTACTGGCCATTCAAATGAAGCGACTCGTCTTCGAGAAACTCCAAATACATCAAAAAATCCATCCCAAAAACTTTTTGCTTCTGCGTCTTCATTATAATCACGTTCCCATTCCTTTGAGAAATTGAGAGCACGATTTTTAATTTCGTTGAGACTTATCATAATTTTATTTCAAAAATTCGCTAGTGCGTCTGAAAGAACCATTCTTACTAGTTATTATGATAATAAATTTTTAGGTTCGACTAGATAATTTTTTTTGTGAAAAAAAGTAAATATTTATAAATAAGAAATAACTGATGATAATCCACAAAGTTAAAACTCCTTTTTCTGGTACTAAATCGAACACGTCAGTCTTAAGAGGAGTTATAATCGTCAAAACTAAGCATAAAAAAAGAACTATTTTAGAAACCTTTAAAAAAGTATTTCTATGTCCTTGGGAGAGAAAATTATAGAGTATCGCAGTGTATAGTATAGCGAAGCTATATATAGAATATATAGCTATGTACTCACTATAATCACCACAATAAGTTGCTCCTCTGGGACATATTCCTAGATCTTTACTGAAATAAGATAAGATAAAAATCACCACCCCGAACAAACTTATATATATAACTTTTTTATTATTAAACCAACTTAAAGTGTGATTCATAAAATTATTTATACTTTAATAAAAAACATTTTAGATAAATAGGCGAGACCGACTACACCTAATATCATAGCATATGGTGAAAAATTATTCGCAAATCCTGAATCTGCGGCGGAAGCTGACAAAGGTAAGTCCTCGGGCACTGGTGCTTCTTCTAATATTTCAGTTTCAGATGTTTCCTGAGGCTGTATTTCTTTTTTAGATTCTTTTTCTACATCTATAACTACATCATCAGATTCCCCGGGGTCTTCTATCACCGGAACAAAATCAACATTTATTTCCTCCTCAACTTCTATCTTTTCTTCTACTGGCACTGTTTCCTGGACAGTGATATTTGAAGTTCTGTTCCTGCTTTGTGAACCTGATGAGCTAATTATCGGGGTAATTATCGGGGTCTGATCTATATACTGTGTTACTCCATTAACAACATTGTAAACTTTATCAATACTGCCATTCCCGTCCTCATCTATTCTTAACTCTGAATTTTCGGTTCCGAAAGACGAAGAAATGTCCATAGTAACCAAGGTTAAATTCGAGCTAGAAATACCCTCAAAGGAGATCGAGTCGGTAATCTCATTACCCGTCTGTTCATCTATATCGAGTGTAAAGAATCCATTTTCGTAACCATCCAGAAGTAAGGTGTATGAAACACCGGCCGGGACAGAGATGAACTGCACCTCACCTATTTTTTTATAAGTCGCACCTGGAATTTCTTCTCGGATTTCCATCGTGTCTGGATCCAACCCGGTATACCTGTCTTGTGAATCCACGATACTAAGAGTTAAAGGAGAATGTAAGGTAAAATGGAGACGAGGCTTGTCAGAAATTAGAGTTGAGTCATTGTTAACAATTATATTATCTTCGTCAGTAAATAATGAATTATCGTCTTCATCTTGGGTAATCCTAAATTCAATAAATTTTCGAAGATTGGAAATTTCTAAAATATCTCTGTGTTCTCTGTTGACTGAAAAAGGCTCATCTTCTTCCAAATTAACCCACCACCTCTCAATATTCGGACTAGAATCCGACATCCATAAAGCACTCGGGACTAACACGCTAGCGTCTCCATCAATCACCATACGAGGTTTATAAGAAAGATGTTCGGTTGAATCTTTTAGCGTCATGTAATCCAGGCCTGCTAGAGTCTCTTCTCCCCAGCCAGCCACCTGTATCACTTTTGTTTCTGAAAACGGCATCCAAGAATCAAGAATAGCATGCACACTTTCCGCTTCCGCATATAGATCAGCATTCCCAATGTTTGGCAGAACAATTTCCCCAGAAGATGGTTTGGCTCGACCATCTGTGCCTAAAATATAATTTTTAAGTTCGGTGGCATTCGAAACAAAAACTCCATATTGAGATGTTTGTGGAGTAAAGAATGTTTGATCTTCGAAAGAAACTAGTTTATCTATTGCAAAACCGGGGTCAACGGTTGTAAAATAAGCCGCCGAGGGAAGTAGGTGATACACAGTAGACATATTTTCAGCAAGCTGTCTATGTCTGCTAGCACTCATGATTAGACCAAAAGGGCCGAGATCGCTCCCGTGCAACAAAGCAGCCATAGCATCCGGTGTACCTACTTGCGGCACGGCGACAAAAATAATTTTGTCTATTTTTTCATAAAGAGGATTATTTGTATCTTTTAATTTTTGGATCAAAGCTTTAGTTACCAATCCACCGTTGGAATGGGCAATGATCGTCACTTTGCCGGTCCTCGAGCTTGCCTGAAGTTCTTCCAATTTTTGAAGAATAAATGATTCAGAAAAATCCTGTGATGTAACATAAGACAATCTATTTTCTGACAAAGCCTTTCCGTTTGTTACAATGTCATTTAGTGAAAGCCGCCAGTCGTACGGAACGAAGGCATAGTCTACTATTTCCCCCTCATCTTTGAGATTTTTAAGGTCAGCGAAAAAAGATTTGTATAAATTAATAACATCTATTTTGTCGATAACGCCTGTCTCGTCTTCACCTTCGCTTAATTTTTGCGTGTCATTTTTTGTATAAATACTGCCCACACTTTTCCCATTTGTATCAAGAGATAAATCGGCCTGCAGTGAATCGTTTGTCGAGAACCATAATTTTTGTTCTACACATTCGCCAATATTTATATCAGAATCACAAACAACGCCGCGTTCATACAACTTTGAACCCATTATACCCGGAAAGAAAAGAACATTTGAGTTGCAGTTTTCTGTGCAAGCTGGCTCTTCCAGAGGTGTAGGAGTTTCAACCTGTAAATCCTCTTGCGTTGAATCATCTTCGGAGCTGGGGACTGTACACACTCCGCCGATGTCGACACCCGTCTCGTCTTGATTTTGTATTCCGTCAGTGCAAGAAGACGGTTCGAGAAGAGACCAAACGCCGTTTAAACGCCTTGCTTCAAAATAATAACTGACAGAGTGATAATCAGGCAAATACGGGTAACCATTTGCAGTCATTCTAACCCAATATGTTCCATCGGGCGTGGGAATCGCCGAATAAATAAAATTGTATTCAAGCGAATAAGGGTCGTCGGAGCAATCAGAAAGATAAGAATTAAGAGCATGCATCTTTCTTTGTTTAGCAAAATTGGTAGTATCAGGGAAATTACCACGATAAATGGCAATGCCGAACACCTTTTTAGCATTAAAGGTTCCGGAATACCAGCCACAGACACTTCCAGGAGACTGATTGAGAGTAAGGTCTGAAGTAATATTTACAAAAGTCTGTTCTGCCAGGACTTTTGGAGCAAAAGGAAAAATAAAAATAAAGAGAAGAAACAAAAAACATAAAAAACATAGGCATTTATGTTTCGATGTAAACATTGTAAACATTCGCCTGATTATACATTTTTAGCCAAAATATTCAAGCAAAAATAAAGTTACATCTTCTCTGGAGTTTCAATGCCGAGCAGGTGCAGACCAGTTTTCATCACGAAAGTGAAGGCGTAAGTTAGGGCTACTTTGTAGGACGAGGCCTTGTCTTCTTTCTTCACAATCAGATTATTGCCATAAAAACTGTTGAAGGCACGGGCGACTTCGATCAAATAATTCGCGATATAGTGCGGTTCGTATTCTTTAGCGGAACGCAAGACGATTTCCGGGAATTTGTACAATAATTTTTCAACTTCAAAAATCTCCGGCGGAAAAACGTGCGGATCGGGCAAGATTTCTGCAATTTTTGCTTTTTCTAAAACAGAATTGGCTCGGGCAAATGAATATTGCAAGTACGGACCGGAATCCCCATCTAGAGATATAGATTTTTCAAAATCGTAAACAATATCCCCGCCTGTAGCTTGTTTCAATATTGAGTATTTCACTGCTGCCACACCTACGTCAGAAGCAATTTTTTCTCTTTCCTCATTTGAGAAATCTCTATCCGTCATTTTTTCCAAAATAAAGTCCCGAGCATCATTTAATAGCGACTCTCCAGTAATTGCGTTACCTTTACGCGAACCCATCTTGCCTGAAGGCAGGCGCATCATGCCGTGGGTGATGTGTTTCATTTTACTTTCAAAATCTGGATGGAGAAGGGATACGGCTTTGGCAACAACACGCATATAATCCATCTGCTCGCTGGCGGTGACAATAATAGACAAATTCATTTCTGGATTTGTTTTAAATTTCTCAAACGTTAAGCCCAGCTCTTTTGTTTCATAAGTAGGTAAGCCCTGTGAAGTTATGAAAACTCTCGTATGCAGTTTCGGCTGGCCTTCCTTATTATATTTTTCAGCCTTGAACACAATAGCGTCGTCAGACTTTTCAAAAATCATCTTGCTGTGTGGAGAATCTATAATTTTGTCTAAATTATCTCTGACAATCCTCTCCCCGATCGGCGCCATTTGACTCTCTAGAAAATAAAAATCAAATTTTGTGCCAAGAATTTTATATAAATCCTCAAAGGCCTGCATCGTCACCTTAAATCCCCAGTCGTATATCTCATTTATTTTTTTATCGCTCTTGTGGTAAATTTTTTTATTTATTTCATCTATTTCTTTTTTTGCCAAAAAACCACCGACGTCATTTTCATATGCGCCAGAGCCCAGGGCATAAGCGCGTCCGATATTCGCCGCCTGAAAAGCATTCGAACCCTTTTTATCCTGTAATTTTTCATTTTGTAAAAGTCCGTAGATCGCCCTAGCTATATGCAACCCGACGTCGCCTTGATAATTGGCCCGAGACACCACCGCGCCGGAATGTTCCAAAATTCTCGCGATCGATTCACCGATGGCATTGGTCATCAAGTGCCCGATATGGAAAGGCTTGAAAGGGTTCGGATCGGTATACTCGATCATTATTTTTTTGTCAGCTAAAACGTCATTCTTCCCAAAACTTTCTACTTTATTTACAATTTCTTCAACACTCTTGCTAAAGAATTTCCGTGATAAATAAAAATTAATAAAACCCACGCCGGCAACCTCTACTTTTTCGATATTTTTTTCTAGATTTAATCTCGATATTTCCGCCACTATCTTTTCAGCCAGCTTTTTCGGATTTTCTTTTACATTTTTGGCTATCGCCATGGCGATATTCGTGGAATAATCTCCCCGCGCCAAATCTGCCGGATGTTCTAGGGTAATATCCTCGACTTCTATGCTGAGATTTTTCAAAGCTTCTCTGATTAAATTTTTTATTTCTTCTTGCATCTACTTTTCACTTTATTAACTTTATAACTTTCTACTACTTCCGTCCCGTACTGCCTTCTCGCCCTGCCCCCCGAACAGTTTCCGAAAGTTCATCTACTTCTAGAATATCACAATGTTCAAATTTTTGTATTAGCATTTGAGCAATTTTGTGCCCTTTTTCTAATTTCACTTCCTTCTCTGTAACATTTAAAAGATTCATTATTATTTCACCCCTATAACTCGCATCGATTACTCCGCCCATAACTTTGAGCCCAAAATTAAAGGAAATACTAGATTTGTCCCATATCAAGCCCGCATACCCTTCTGGTATCTCAACAGCAACTCCTGTGTGGACCTTTGCCTGTTTACCTGGAGGAAACGTAACGTCTTGCACAGTATAAAAATCCATTCCAGCATCTCCAGGATGCCCGTGTGTGGGCAATGTTGCATCTTTGTTTAATTTTTTTACTTTGAGTTTCATTTCAAAATCTTTTCAATTTTCTCATAAATTTCTTTGTGAATATTTTCCCGAGTATTCATCTCGCCATTTTTAGCGCATTCTATTTTGATCCAGCCCTTTTGGGTTTTTGCGAGCCACAGCGCGCTCTTGCGGGAATTTGTTAAAAATCGGACATCTTTTTCATGGACATCCTGCTTCTTGCCTAAATAATTTCTGCCGCCTTTCTTATTTCTCTCTTTGATCAATTTTAGTACCACAGGAACCGGCACACTCAGATAAAATATAACATCCGGTCTGGGAATTTTAAAAACTTTATATTCCATCTCCGCCAGCCACTTCAAAAAACTTTCTCGCTTCTTTGTACTCCCAATTTTACCGCCCTGATGAATCTGATTCGCGCTGGCATACCTGTTTGCAACTACGATACTGCCTTCTTTCAACCACTTTTCAATCTTTACTTTTGACTCGTAGCGGTCGGCGGCAAAAAGCACCGAAGCAATCTTTGGATGGATCTTTACGAAATTATAATATTGCTCCGACAAACAATGCCCGATAAATTTGCCGAAAAAGTTCGAATAATAGTCTGGAAAATCAATGATCCGAACTTTTCGTCCGTCTTTCCTCAAATGTTTGATCAGAAGCTCTATCTGTGTCGCTTTCCCACTGCCATCGATACCGTCTATTACAATGAGTTTGCCTCGTTTCGCCATATTTATTTTCTACACAAACCTCTTTGGTATCGGGAATTTTTTGGCTAGAGCTTTTATTTCTTTGTGGACGGACTCTTTTACTTTTTTATCGTCTTTATTTTTCAGAACTCTGATCATCAGCTCCGCTACTTTTGCGCATTCACGCTCTTTAAAACCTCGCGTTGTAATCGCTGGTGTGCCGAAACGAATACCTGACGGATCAAGAGGTTTTCTTGTATCCCCTGCAATCGAATTCATATTAAGAGTGATACCCACTTCATCCAGCACTGTCTGCGCTTCTTTGCCAGTCACGCCCAGCGAGCCGAAAATATCCGCTAAAATGAGATGGTTGTCAGTCCCACCACCGATCATGCGAATTTTATTTTTTCGCAAGACTTCGGCCATCGCTTTGGCATTTTTCAGAATCTGCGCTGCGTACTTTTTGAATTTTGGCGTCATGGCTTCGCCGAAAGCGACAGCTTTAGCGGCAATGATGTGCATATGCGGACCGCCTTGGATACCGGGGAAAATTGATTTATCAATTTTCTTGGCAATTTCTTCACTCTCTCGTGTCAGAATTATTCCCCCGCGCGGACCACGTAGAGTTTTATGCGTCGTAGAAGTGATGATATCAAAACCATCATCAAACGGATTACGAAGAACCCCCGCGGCGATGAGCCCCGCAATATGCGCCATATCCGCCATCGTGACGGCGCCCACTTCGCGCGCGATTTCCACGAATTTTTTATAATCCAATGTTCGCGGATAAGCAGAAAATCCAGCAATAATTAATTTAGGTTTGTTTGCGATTGCCACCCGTCTCATATCTTCATAGTCAATTTCTCCGGTTTCCGGATTCTTCATCTTATATGTTACGAATTTATAGATCTTCGCTGGCAGAGTCATCGGATGTCCGTGCGTCAAATGTCCTCCGTGAGAAAGATCCATGCCGAGTACTGTGTCTCCGGGTTGAAGTAACGCAGCATACACTGCGAGATTCGCCGGCGCGCCAGAATGCGGTTGAACATTTGCAAATTTACAATTAAATAATTTACAGATTCGTTCAATAGCCAAACGCTCTATCCCATCAGTAAACTCCTGTCCGCCGTAATAACGCCGTCCGGGATAGCCCTCGGAATATTTATTGGTAAACACAGAACCATTCGCCTTCAAAACATCTTCGGAGACATAATTTTCTGAAGGAATAAGCTCCAAGCCCTCCCTCTGCCTTTTTTCTTCGCTTTTAATTAGTTTTTCTACTAGTTTATCTCGCATGTTCCCATCTTAACATGGATCCATTTGATTTAACAACAATAGTTCTGAGCAGGTCTGTACGTAGAATTTTAGCGCCAAACTGAGCTAAAGTACTCAGTGTATCCTGATGCGGATGACCATATTTATTGTCTTTGCCGTTTGAGATAAGCGCGAACTTCGGGGAAACTGCTTTAACAAAATCGTGAGAAGTAGAAGTGCGTGAACCATGATGTCCAACTTTCAAAATAGTGCTCTCTAGTCGCGCAGGAGAATTTTCTTTGAGAATTATTTTCTCTGTTATTGAAGTTGAGTCACCAGTAAGCATTATAGACGTCTCGCCATAAGAGAGCCTTGCCACGACTGAACCATCATTTGTATCCCACAACGAGACATCGCGATCAGGAAATAAAATATCGATCACCGCTCCGCCTCCGATATGAAGCCGCATCCCTTTTTTCGCTAAAATATCCGGAATATTTTTATTTTTTATTTCTTCTTTCAGATTTTGATAAATTTTAGAATCATTAAACGTGCCAGGCTCAAATACTCCATTCACTTTATAAACTTTCAGAATATCAGCAAAGCCGCCAATATGATCTTGATCTGGGTTGGTAATAATGATTGCATCTATCCGTCTATCAAATGGAGACATGACGCGGTGCAAAGCGCCCATTATTTTCCCGGGCGGTCCTCCGTCTATCAATATTTGCGTACCGGTCGGCGACTCGATAAAAAGCGCATCGCCCTGGCCAACATCCAGCATCGCAAAAGTAAGATTCTTTTCCAAAGAACGAAAATCTTGATGAAACAAGAAAATATTTATTGCAATCAGAATTAAAACAAATATAAATAAACCATAACCTTTCTTGTCTCGAATCATGGTATAATGTTAGCATATGAAAAAATTTGAAGAAATAAAATTTAATATTGGGACACTCGAAGGCATATCGGCCAAAAATGTAGAAGAACATTTGAAGCTGTATGCGGGCTATGTGAAAAGCACTAATTTAATCGTGGAGAAAATAGGAGAATTGATGTCGGACCCGGAAAAAAATATGTACATTCTCGGGGAATTGCAGAGAAGATTTAGTTTCGAATTTAACGGAATCAGAAATCACGAATATTATTTCAAATCTCTTGAAGGCGGAAAGAAAGCACTGCCCGCAAATTCTAAATTGAAAGCGGCGATAGAAAAACAGGCCCCTTCTTTTGATTTATGGCTGACTAGTTTTAAAATATTGGCCATGACGCGCGGAGTGGGTTGGGCAGTTTTGGGCTATGACAAGAAAACAGACCAGTTTGTGCACATCTGGATAGACGAACAGCATTTGGGACAATTAAACGGTGTGGAATGGATACTCGGACTCGATATGTGGGAACACGCCTTCGTATATGATTATCCAACTTCCGAAAAGAAAAAATATGTGGAAGCTTTTTTTGAAAATCTAAATTGGGAGGTAATAGAAGAAAATTTTGCTAAAGCAAAATAAAAAAGGCACCCCAGATATTGCTATCCGGGGTGTTTGATTTCGATATTTTGTTTAGTCCAGGAGATTTCTTTCACCAGCAAGCTGGTTGAGAGTATTCTGGACCAGGATGAGACCCTCTACCACGGCGACGTTGATGTCACGGTAGGTCTTTTTCCCATATCCTTTGATGTACTGGCGCATCGGCGCCGTTTCTTCCCCCTCACAATCAAAGATTTCAACCATGAGAGTACGAGGATTTCCATGGCGGTACATGGAACGAATGCCTTGCACCACAGCAGAACCTCCGCTACCAAGTGCGCCACGAGTAGTGGGTTCGGATGCGTGACATGTACCTATATGATGATTATCAGAACAAGAACAAATACCCCGCACTTTGTTTTGATCTTTCATGGAGAGACCGGAATCCTTGGCGTGAGCAGTGTCGTCGAGTAGACGGCAAATGAAGCCACATTGCAATTTCCGATTGATTTCACCAATCACCCGAAGCGCGATGCGCATGTTCGTAAAGGTGATGAACTCACCAGGACGCAAATACTCCATGTCCAAGCGTTGCACACCACACCTCTCTTGATATGCAGCGTGTATTGCACTGACATGGATATCCACCAGAAGATCAATCGCCTTCCTGAGTTTTTTGCCCTTGAGCGGCTTTAGACCATTAATGGTTCCATCAAGCCACGCCTCGAAGGATGTTGCAGCACAGACCTCAGATCCAAGTTCACCAGACTGCACCAGACCGTTGCGAAGAGTTTCTATCGCCTCCGACTTGTTTTTTGGATCGAGTGGATTCGTAGTTAGCATCAGAACAGGAACAACATATCTCACGCGTTTCCTCAGCTCCTTGAAAAGCCTCTTGGTTTTGGCAAGTCCCTTGCCTTCACGGAGATGATCCGGAAACAGGGGGACCTGAACCGCGCTGATCTCGACGGGTGAATGCTTAATCAGCCAGTCGAGCCCGACCACATAATCGAAGCGATTACCATTCATCTTGTGCGCATTGAAGCCACGGTGAACCATTACCACTCCAAGCTTGACGCTCGACTGGTTTTTTATTTTTTTCATAACTGCGCTCTCTTTCTGCTTTGTTGTTTTTTGTTGTCAACTACTATTTAAACTCTTTTTAACAGGTGATGCCCTGTTTGTCAATAAAAAAATTCTTTATATTTCTGCCAAAAAGTCGGTAAATAAAATAGACATAAATCAGAATCGTTAAGATGAGCGGAAAATTTGGAATGATAAATGAGGCGAATGGCAGATTTGCAAAAAAACTTATGATGCTGAGCTCATAGTGTAAAAACAAATATGAAATGTAGCCCGCAGGCACGGCTAAAATATAATGTATCAGACCCAGCAAGCCGGTCAAAAAACCCAAGCCCATCGTGAAAGGAATAAAGGGTAAAATAAAAATGTTTGCCGGCAAGGCGACCAGCGAAAGATTGCCCATTTTATACAGAATAAAAGGCAAAACGAAAATATACGCGGCGCAAGTCACTGACACTACATCTCGTAGCTTGAAAGAATCTGTCACCCAGAGAAAATATTTTTCAATTCTGGGCGTGAGGAATATTACCGCGACGGTGGCGATAAAAGAAAGCTGAAAAGAAACATCATAGACGAGAATAAAGGGGTTTAATAAAATCATTCCCACCGCCGCCAAGATCAGAGCTCGAGCGACATCATAATTCCTACCAGTCGCGCGAGCGACGAGTGCTAAGATCGCCATGATCCCCGCTCGTATCGCAGTAGAGCTAGCACCCGTCATCAATACGAAAAGAAAAATTGCAAAAATACCCATGCCGATGCCAAAATTTTTTGCCACATAAGGAACTTTTGAAAATAATTTCATGATCCATTCCGCAATGATGGTGATGTTGTAGCCAGAGAGAGCCACGATATGGATCGTGCCAGTGTCGATGAAATCTTGCCTGAGCTCCTGACTGAAAGAAGCTTTCTCTCCTAAAATAAGCCCACCCATCAAGAGCGATTCAGGCGGCTTGATCGCTAAATTCATTTTTTCTAAAAATTTTTCTTTGATAGAAAACAGGGTGCTTTTTATTTTATTTCCATTTCCGCGCGAGACAATTTCAATTTCCGGATAACTCATCACATAAAAAATCCCATCTTTGCGTAAATAATTTATGTAATCAAAATCTTTGCCTTGATCGGTAACAAAATTCTCTGGTTTTTCTAATTTACCCGAAAAATTAACTTCATCGCCATATTTAAAATTCTCCCCGAGATTCACGGTAGCTAGAATTTTTGTTTTAGCCGGTTTTTCAAGGACGGTCCTTGGGGAAACTTCTTTAAGGACCGTCCTTATAGTTAATTTTTGATTATTTTCTCTAATATTCGGTTCGTCTATAATAATTCCAGAAAAAGATACTTTTTGATCTATTTGCAATGCGAAAATTCTAGACGCCGGCACATCAACCGTATGAAATCGAAAAATTCCCAGACAAAAAGTTAAAACAAAGACGGTCGATATTATATCCCAGCGATACTTTATCGAACTAAAGTTCTTTAGTGCGCTAAAGTAGAGAAGTAAGGCTAATGCTAACAGAAAAATAAGTAAAACTAAATATAAATCTATAAATAAAAAAGATCGCCAAAGCACTCCAAAAATAAAACCAAAACAAACTACATAAAAAATTCTATCCCTCATTTTTTAAGTTCCACTGGTTCGCCTTCCGCGAAACTGGTGGCGATGAGGTCCGCGCGATCGTTGTATTTGTCTTCATTGTGGCCTTTGACATAGGTCCATCTTGGTTTCAATGCCGACACGAGCGAATACAATTCTTCCCAGAGTTCGCGGTTTAAAACCGGTTTTTTATTAGCATTCCGCCAATTATTTTTCTGCCAGTTGAAAATCCATTCGGTAATCCCAAGTATTACATATTTAGAGTCGGAAATTATCTCTAAATACATAGGTTTAACCTCTGTATTCTTTAGATATTTCAGCGCTTCTATTGGCGCGGTTAATTCCATTTGGTTGTTTGTTGCATGATCTACTTTCCCACCTATCTCTACCACTTTCAACTTTTCACTTTCAACTTTCAACTTGTCATTATGGGAAATAATTACCGCGCCCCAGCCGGCACTCCCAGGATTCCCCTTTGCCGCGCCATCAGTATAAATAGTAATTTTTTCTCCTTTCTTCTCTGGCATAAGTTTATCTTATCATTAGTATTAAAAAATATCTTCTATCCGCAATCTTAGCTCTTCCCTACCTCTAAATCTAGATAAATCAAAAGTGGCGAGCAAATTTACACCAAGTCCTTCTTCCAATTTCTTTTTAAAAGAATCAATATTAGAGAAAAAAGAAATAGCTTTAGCTTTTTTACCGTGAGAATTAGATGAATCAGAAAAAATAATTTCCAAATGCTCGCCAGAGCCATTTTTGCCGAATTTTTTTATTTTTTCTATTTTTGCTCCCTCAAAAAGGAAGATGGGTTTGGAATTACCCAGTCCGAAAGGCTCAAGCTTCTCTATTTCACGCCAGCTTTTCATATTGACAATATCTAAGCCGGACTTAATATCATAATTTGCGATATCATCCAGTTTATCTCGCTTCACTTTTTTAAAATTCAAAGACAATTGCTCTTGTAAGAAATGAATTTTCTCAGTTTCAACCGTAAAACCCCCAGCCAGCTCATGACCGCCAAAATCTATAAAAGATCCCGCAGTTTCAGTCATGAGTTCTACCACCGAGACCGAGCCATCGCTCCGACAAGACCCCTTGATGCAATCATTCTCATCTTTACCCCAAACAAAGACGGGCTTTTCATATTGATCACAAATTTTTCCCGCTACTAATCCGAGGATGCCGACTCGCCATTTCGGATTGCCTATCACTATCACCTCAGACGTCGTTTCCGTTTCAAATTTCTTATGAACTTCTCGCATGATACTTGTCACAATGGTTTTCCTTTCATCATTTATTTTAGACAAATGATTCGCGAGTATCCCACCTTGCGCTTCGTCTTCTGTCGCCAAAAGTTCAAACGCCCGCATCGGATCATCCATCCTAGACGCGGCGTTCAGCCGTGGCGTAACCATAAAGCCTATATCGTCCGGCGAGAGATATTTCTGCTCAATATTCATCTTGGCTAAAAGTTTTTGCAAGCCCGGACGAGGAGATTTCTTTAACACCTTCATTCCAAAATACGCCAAAGCTCTATTCTCTCCTGTTAGTGGAACCATATCAGAAAGCGTCGCGAGCCCAGCCATATCTAACATCCATTTTTCTGCGCCCTCTCGAATCTTAAAATATTCGCCATATTTTTTTATAAATCCCTGTACAAATTTGAAAACAACCCCCGCCCCGCACAACATCTTTTCGGGATAACTGTCTACCTTCGGATTCAAGATTGCACAAGCACGAGGAAGAATGAAAGATTCAGCAACCAGAGGATTTTCTCGGGTCCTCGGTTCCCCGGGGCCCCCCACCCCGGCCAGACCAGCTCGAAAATCCTCTGCTTGCGAATCTTTTTGAGCTAGGCGAGGCAAGTGATGGTCTGTAATTATCACATCAATGCCATCCACTTCTGCTTGAGCCACTTCCGCTACGGCTGTAATGCCGAGGTCAATCGTGATCAGAAGTTTCACGCCTGATTCAGCAAATTTTTTTATTGCTTCCAGATTGAGTCCATAGCCTTCGGAATTTCTTTGCGGAATATAAACTTCATAATTTTTATACCCTATCAATTTAAAAAGGTCATTCAAAATCACCGCTCCGGGTATCCCATCGCAATCATAATCCGCATAAATTAAGATTTTTTCTTTATTATCTATTGCTTCATAGAGTCGTACGCAGGCCTTTTCCATATCTCGCATCAAAAAAGGGTCGTGTAAATCTCGCTTGTAATCCGGATTCAAAAAAATATCTTTCTGTTCGGGTGTAATCCCCCTTTTTTCAAGCAAAATATCAAGTAATTCAGACATAGAGAAAATTTTAACATAATTTGATACAATATACTTATGAATGATTGTATTTTTTGTAAAATAGTTAAAAAAGAAATACCGGCCGAAATAGTCTACGAAGATGAAAACTTTTTGGCTTTTTTAGACATACATCCGAAAGCCGCGGGACATACCCAGATAATACCGAAACAACATTATAGATGGGTTTGGGATGTGCCAAATGTTGGAGAATATTTTGAAGTTGCTAAAAAAATAGCTTTGGCTCAGAAAAAAGCATTTAACGCGGAAATCGTCCGCTCTCAAATTTATGGGGAAGAAATTCCTCATGCCCATATCTGGGTCTGGCCAGAAATTACTGGCAATGAAAAAGATCTAAAAGGAAACGCTCAAAAAATCACTCAAGCGCTTTGATGCCGGGCAGAGTGCCGTCTGCGAGGAAATCTAGCGTCGCTCCACCACCAGTTGATATAAAAGAAAAATCTTTTTCCATTTTCATCTGGGTGATTAGAGCGACTGTATCTCCTCCGCCGATAATACTTTCCGCTTTTGAAGCTGCAACCAATTTTAATACTTCTTTCGTAGACTCTGCTCCGCCGTCTTCATATTTACCCAGTGGTCCATTCCATAATATAAATTTAGACTTTTTAATAAGTAGACTAAGATTTTTCACAGACTCTTCTCCAATGTCTAAAATGTTTTCATCTTTTTCTATCTCGTTTATCTTTTTATTAATTGATTTATCTCCTTTTTTGACAACAACATCAACTGGTAAAATAAGTTTTGGATTCTTTAATACTTTTTTAAAATCATAATCAGTGTTATCAAAAAGGGATTTGCCTATCTCATATCCACGCGCTTTCAAAAAATCATTCGCCAGCGCTCCGCCGACGAAAACATAATCTGATAATTTCAAATACTTCTCGATTAAAGGCATTTTAGTGGAAAATTTAGCTCCACCTAAAATAAATAAGAAGGGGTGCTTGGAATTTTTGAAAGCGCGAGATAAGTTTTTCACTTCCTCGGATAACTGGATACCTGCGTATGCAGGCAATAGCTTTGGCAAGAGAACAATAGAAGCATCCTCTCTGTGATCAACAGGGAAAGCCTCGTTTACATAAATATCGGCTAATTTTGCCAAACTCATCGCAAAAATTTCGTTACATTCTTTTTCTCCCTTATCATTCCTCAAATTTTCCAACAAGATTACCTCGCCTTCTTTCATGTCTCGAACCACCTGCGAAACTTTTGGGCCAACAATTTCGGGGACAAAAGTAACTTTGATAAATTTATTTAAAACTTTTGCCACTCCGGCCAAAGTCTCTCCGCCAGTCCCTAAATGCGTAATCAAAATTATTTTTGCATTTTTTTTCTGTAAAAATTCTATCGTCGGCAGAGCTTTTTTAATTCGAAAATCATCCTCCACCACGCCGTCCCCTCCTCTTCGGCGGGCAGGCTTCATAGGTACATTAAAATCCACCCGCAAAAGTACAGTTTTTCCTTTTATATTTTTTATTTGTTCAATGCTTCGCATGTTTTTACAAAAAGTTTAGTAAAGTAAAATTTTTTCAGGTCCTCGGTTCCCCGGGGCCCCCCACCCCGGCCAGACCATGCAAAAACTTCACTTTACTAAATTTTCAGCGATATGAATAATCTCAGAAAACTTTTTAGCATCCAAACTCGCGCGACCGACGAGAAGACCATCCACGCCACCATTTTTCAAAAATTCACCAGCGTCTTTCTCATTCACCGAGCCACCATAAATAATCTTCGTCTTCTCGGCATCAGAACCAAATTTATCGGAAAGCACTTTACGAATAAAAATAGACATTTCGAGAGAGTCGACAGCCGTCGCATCTTTGCGGCCGATCGTCGTAGAGATAGCCCAGACCGGCTCGTAGGCGATAATAACTTTTGCAATTGAGTTTTTAGAAACCCCCGCCAGACATTCCCGCAACTGCGTTTTGACCAGATTAAAATAATCATGATTTTCATCTCGCACGTTTTCCCCCACGCAGAGTATCGGTATGAGGCCAGCTCGCAGTGATGCTTTTATTTTTTGATTTACATCATTGTCATTCTCCCCCATTGCTCGCCTTTCCGAATGCCCTAAAATTACATATTTAGCGCCAGCGCCATAGAGCATCTCTGCTGAAACTTCTCCGGTAAAAGCGCCCGTTTGTTCCCAAAAAGCGTCTTGCGCGCCTAAACTAGGTTTTAGCTTGTAGCGTGTAGCTTGTAGTAAACGTGAAAACGACTCAAGATAAATAAATGGCGGGCAGATAACTATTTCAGCAGTTAGCTTGTAGTGCGTAGCTTGTAGTACAGATTTAAAAATTTTTTCCGCCTCTTTAAATGTAAGTGGATTCATTTTCCAATTACCAATAATAATTTTCTTTGCCATTATTTCATTCTAACACCTACAAACCCCGCCTGCAAAAGCTATGCTTCAGCATTGCGGGCAGGTACAAGCTACAAGCTAATCTATTGAGCTTCCCCCCAGCTTGTAATATCCCATCCGCCGGAAGGACCCGAAGTAAAAAGAGTGTTTGCTAAACCAGATAGGTAAGTCACCTCCGCGCTATTATCCACGATAATTTTGTACCCCACCACTTCACTTAATTCGACATTGTTGTTTAGATGCACCGTACCATTTTGAGCATTTACAAGTATTGCTCCGACGTTATTTAAAATCTCCATCGCATTTACGCCAGAACATCCAGAGGGACAAGCGCTGGTGGTCGTCAGTAGCACATAAGACCCTTCACTGCCGGAACCAAAAAACATAACATTATTAGAGAGAGTCACCTGTCCATCAGTGACAATAATACCACCGGTAGATTCATAAGAACTACTTAAAGAAACTTCCGCGCCGTTGTTGGTGGTTATGTTTCCAACCACATAAATAGTGCCGGTAATGGTTAGATCGCTATTGATGGCTAAATTACCAGTAATCTTTTTAGGTCCTAAGGTTGTCGGCGACGAGATAGTTAAATTACCAACAATGGTTCCCCCTAATTCAGCATCGGCTTTCCATTCATCAAACATAGCTTCCGTAATAGGCATGTCGACTGGATCCGGATCAAGCTCTGAAGTATTACAGGATTTATTGTTGCCGGTTCCAGTTTGACAATAAAGATTGCCAGCAATAGTGGAACCAGTAACAGTGTGAGCTCTAGCATCCCCTGTGCCTGCCAGTCCTATATTGATATTATCAATCAGACCAGAAGCTCCAGCGGAAAAAGCAGATCCAGTGATAGTGGCGCCGTTAGTTCCTATAATAGTTCCGTTTGAATAAACATTGCCAAAGATTGTTGCATTTCCGAGAACAAAGCCCCCAGCCCCAGCTTGAATACCATAACTGAAAGAGACCCCGTCCCCGACATTTAATATAATTTTACTTTTTCTTTGAAAAGAATTTACATCGCCCAAAGAAGAAATGGTCTTCTCATTATATGCCGAATCTGTGATCGTGGTCGTAGTCGAATTGCCTCCTAAAGTAATAGTTTCAGTGGATCCAATTGTTTTAGCGGTTTTCAAACGAAAATATGCATCTTCCACTCCCGATTCAGCCAAGAAATATGATTTCTTTGAATTTAAATTAACACTGGCATTCTTGAATTCACGAACGGTGGGCGAAACCAGCCCGGCAATTATTGCCAAGGAAATAAAAAGAAAAAAGATAACAGATATCAGCATCGCCGCGCCACTATTTTTTTTTATTTTTATTTTTTTCTGCATTTTTACTTTATAACTTTCTACTTTACGAACTTTATAATTAATAGTTTCCTCGCAACACGACTGTATCATAAAAATCTTGGACGCGAGCGAGACTATCATTACTGGAGCGAACAGAAAGAACTATCTTGACTGCTTTGCCTTTGGCAGTAATTATTTGCGTAAATGAGAGACCCGTGACTACGATATTCGGTGCATTTAAATTGCCAGTTAAAACACTATTTTCCAAAAATTGTACATTGGAGCCAGAAAGTAAAAATTCCACTGTTTTTTCTGCGCCCGCGCTGTCCGTAGTATTCAAATTCAAGTCAGTAGAATTAATCGAACTTATATCATAGGCTTGCCTGATTTCCCTAGACATTTTTTCCATAATCGATCCGCTCTGCGCTAACTCTGCTTGAATTGCAGTTTCCTTAAATGATTTGGTCATCGTAACCATCGCATTGATCACTAACAAAGAAAGCAGAGCGAAAAAAGAAATATAAAACAGAAGTTCAAATATTGTATAACCGTCGTTTAAATTTTTGTAATTTGTAACTTTGATCATGAAAAAATATCCATTATATAAAATTCCAAAGTTTTAGCGACTGTCGTTCCTCCCTCCATCCAGGATACTGTGACAGTGACTAGCTTTGTTCCGACATCTACTGTTCCACTCGAGCTCGTGATGTCTTTAGTAGTATTATCACGCTTCACATCTGCCAAAACTACCGTACGGGTAAAAATTCCCACCGTATTCGCCACAGCTGACAATGTCCAAGTACCTCCCGAAAAAGTAGGATAATAATTTGCGCCAACAGTGAGTGCAGAAATATTGCTCCACGCATTGTCGCGTGCAATGCGCATCGCTTCGGCTCCCTCTTCTAGTAGAAATGCCGCCTGAGTGGTGTGAAAAGCTTGGCGGGAAACATGAATGGATTTTTGAGTAACTGTCATTGCCGCTAAGATCGAAGCAGTGATGATCGAAACAGCGACTAATATTTCGATTACCATGAACCCCCGCCTACTTCGTAGGCTCACACCTTTTCTTTTAAAAGGTGTGGGGGTGAAACCTTTATTTTTTGAAAAAATTTTCATCATTTAATTCACACTTGCAGCACCCGTAGCATCTATTGTGATAGTTTTAGTAAAATTCGGGCCGGAAACAATTACCGATCCCGTCTTGCTGGGCACACCGCTTAGCCTATTAAAATAAATATCTGCGCCTCCTCCCACCAAGGTGATGGATGATATAGTCGCGGGCGAAGTGATGGCTACCGTTTCATTGTTTATATCGCTTTGTGAGAAAACTGTGCCTTTGAAAATTATAACTTTATTAGATTGAAAATGCACTCCATATGAAGAAGAATTTAGGGACGCCAACGTCTGCGAACGCGCTTTATTTAAAGAAGACAAAATATCGCCTGTGGCGGACTTCAGCACTTGCAGTTCTCTAGTCTTTGCAAATTGTGGGATAACAACCGCAAGGATTATGCCGAGTACGGAGCAGACAATCAATACTTCTACGAGAGTTATTCCCTTTTTAAAAAAGTTTTTGGTCATTATTTTATACTGCCTAAAATCGAATAAAGTGGCGAAATCATCGAGATGGCGAAAAAGCCAACTCCCGCGCCGATCACGATCATCAAGAGAGGCTCAATAATCGTGGAGAGATTTTTAGTTTTATTTTCAATTTCACCTTCATAGAACAAAGAAATTTCTAACAGCATATCTGACAATTTTCCGGTTTCTTCCCCGACTTGAACCATTTCCGACATCATAACCGGATAAAGTTTATTATTCATTTCAAAGGCTCTAGAAAATGGGGCGCCTTTTTCTATGCCAGTTTTAGCTTCATTCAAAACTTTTTTATAATAAATATTCTGAACCACGTCTCCCGTGATCTCGACTGCACGAGTGATGGGGACTCCAGAAGACAAGAGAGAAGACATGGTGCGAGCAGTGCGAGCGGTATTTAATTCTTTGGCTAAATTCCCGATGATTGGAAGCCTAACAATAATATAATCAATATATCTAGCCATAAATTTAGAGCGAAAAATCAGATACAAGCCCAAAGCCATGCCAATGATAATAATAAAAGTGAATATTAAATGATGAGAGAAAAAATTACCAATGAAAATGAGGACGCGAGTAGAAGTGGGTAGCGTAACCCCGAGCTCTTTGAAGGTGCCGGCCAGAGTCGGCACCACAAAAGCAAACATCAGCACGGCAATCACCACCATCGCGGAGAGAATAACTCCCGGATAAATGAGCGCGCTTTTTATTTTTTTCGTCAAAGCATGCGACTTCTCTAAATTCAATCCAATATCCGAGAGCGCCCCGGCGAGATTGCCGGACTCTTCACCGGCTTTAGCCATTGAGACAAAAAGAGTTGAAAAAACATCAGGAAATTTTGCCAGCCCAGAGGAAAGCGTCCCTCCAGAATTTATCTCGTCTGTCAGAGACGCTAGAATAGTACTCATTTTAGGATTTTTAGTCTGCTTTTTTAAAACAGATAAAGCTCGGTAGAGGGACAGCCCCGCCTTGACCATCCCGCTTAGATTCTTGGTGAAAATAATCTGCTCATTGACACTGACTTTGGAAAAAATATTTGTAAGAGTCGATATTTTAGCTAAAAAATTTTTATCTTTTTCTCTGATCGACAAGGGTATGTCCCCGCGACTGCGCAATTCCCGGGCGAGCGCGAGGCGATCCGCCGAGCTTTGCACGCCTTCTACGATTCCACCCGCTTTTGATTTTGCTGTGTAAGAAAAAAGCATCGGTAGGTTATATTTTAACATATAAAAATAAAAAACGGGTGAGCGCGGAATAATCCGACAGCTCACCTGTGTGTGGATGGACGTTATCGCCGTGGCAATCAAATGCGACGTAAACCAGGGTCATCTATATGCCAACGATTGTTGAGTTGGCGCCGAGACTGCACCACCTCCCCTTGAAACACGAACAAGCATGGCACGCTCTCACCATCAACCCCTCCCCAGCCAAAGATAACTTTGCCGGCGAAATATCGCTGGAAAAATTCTATCCCTTTGAACTGGATGGACCGCAGTTCGCCGAGATTGGCGCAGGAATCAAGCAAGCCATTTTGATCGAGGTACGCCAAGATCTTATAGCCCTGAACAATCAAATCCGCTTTTTGATCGTCATGGAGCCAAGGCTCTGTTTGCTTCGTCTCAATCAGAGTGATGATGTCATTTCTCTGGAGCGACAGTCTGATCTCAGCCAGGCGAGCTTTCCCCGCTTGACCAAGATTAGTCACATCTTCGGGAAGCCATCCCGCTCTCTCCAGCGCGTCCCCGAGCTGGTTCAACTGACCCGACGAAAAGTAAGACATGTCTTACTCCTTTCTGGGCACATGTGCCCTGTTTATTTTTGAGGAACACCCTACCTGTACATTATGCTAAATATGACGGAGATCTGTCAAATTTGTTACTCCGAAACAACTCGAAATACTTCTTCTAGGCTAGTCACGCCGAGGACGGCTTGATAGACTCCGTCTTCTAACATGGTCATCATGCCTTCTTTTTTCGCCTGTACCTCTATATCATCTTGAGACTTTCCGGTAATAATCATATCTTTGATAGTAGGCGAAATCTTTAAAACTTCATGCATGCCGATCCGGTTTGAATAGCCATCTTCGAACTCAGTACTCTTGACTGGTTTATAAAAAGAAATTTTATCCCAAGTATCTTTAGCGCCTACAATGTTTTCAGTTTTCAGAAATGTCAGGACCCGATCTAGATCCACAACTCTAGCTAAATTTTTAAATTCGGCATCCGACAAAAAATATTTTTCCTTATTTGAAGTAAGCCTGCGCACCAATCTCTGCGCGATGATCACTTTCACCGTCGCGGTGATCAAAAAAGGTTCGATACCCATGTCGATGAGTCTCGGGATCGCACCCGCGGCGCTATTGGTATGAATAGTGGAGAGAACCAAGTGTCCGGTCAGCGATGCATTTACCGCCAGTCCCGCCGTCTCGCCATCGCGTATCTCGCCCACCATGATGATGTCTGGATCTTGGCGCAGGAGCGAGCGAAGACCATTCGCAAAAGTCAAACCGATTTCCGGCTTGACTTGAGTCTGATTCACCCGCGGCATTTGATATTCAATCGGATCTTCCACCGTAGAGATATTGACTTCCGGCTTATTTAAAATATCCAGCATGGTGTAAAGGGTCGTCGTCTTGCCGGAGCCTGTGGGTCCCGTGGCTAGCACCATTCCCGTCTTTTGGATTAAAGAATTATGGATGCGCTCCAGTGCTTCGCCGTGGAAGCCGAGAGTTTCTAGAGAAAATCCGTGCGCGTTTTCTTTTAAAATTCTCATGACAGTTTTTTCTCCAAAAAAAGTGGGTAAGGTGGAAACACGAAAAGAAATCTTTTCTCCATCCTGTTCTTTCTTGAATCTTCCATCTTGAGGCAGTCTTTTTTCATCCAGTTTCAGATTCGCCAACACTTTGATGCGAGCAGTGATCCCTGAACCGGCGGTTTTATCGAGCACCATGGCATCATGCAAGATACCGTCTATCCGGTAGCGCACCGTGAGCTCGCGTTCTCCAGGTTCGATATGAATGTCGGACGCGTTTTGCAAAATTGCGTGAAAAATCAAAGAGTCAACAATCTTTATCACGGGCAAATCTTCGGCCAGATCTTTTAACGCCTTTTCCGATTTTTCGCCTTCTTTCCCCGCGTCAACATCTGCGGGAGTTCCAAAAGAGGTGGAAGATTCCTTCTGGATAATATTTTGAAATTCCGCTTTGAGACTTTTCCTATATTGCACAAGTACCGCTTTGATCGAAGAAGTGTCGGTCAACCTGGGTAAAATTTTCAGCCCGGAAGTTT
The DNA here is from genome assembly GCA_001785985.1 of Candidatus Nomurabacteria bacterium RIFCSPLOWO2_01_FULL_42_17. GTDB lineage: Bacteria > Patescibacteriota > Minisyncoccia > Phycocordibacterales > UBA9973 > UBA9973. Next base: position 241,316 of record MFVE01000005.1, on the reverse strand, counting down.
TTTTAATAAAATCAATTACTGGCAAGTCATCAATATCCAGCATCGCGACTTCCAGTCCATGCTCGCTTTTGGTATAGGCAACTATGTTGTAATTGCGCGCGATCGGCTCAGGGATCAGAGAAAGCACAGCCGAATCAATTTTTTCATTGAGCAAACTAATGAATGGCACCCCTAAAACGAAAGCTTCCGTTCGCTTTAGATCGGTTTCAGATATTTTTCCTTCGGAAAGCAAAATATTTCCAATTTTTTGTTTTTTTTCCTCCGCTGTCTTGGCGGCGGAATCAAAGTCTGTTTTAGAAACAAGTCCGGATTCTAAAATAAATTTCTTAAACTGTTCCTCATCGATTTGCATCCTTACAGTATAACATTTAATCCTCTATAAATCCGGGCCGTTTGGTTTCGGTGCAGATTATATCTGCGCCGCCATCTGAGCCAGGACAAGTCCATGTCCACTTGGTAGGGCTGCTGATCTGATTGATGCTCGTCTCTTGAGAAGAACAGTCGTAATGAGTTTGGGAACAAGTACCGTCTTCGGAAGAACCGCAAACTCGCGAAGAAGGTCCGCTACAATTAGCTCCACCGCCGGAAGGTGGCGGATTCGTACAAGTACGAGTTTGATCACCGCCCACGCATGGGCTCCAATCACTCCAGTCGCCTTCTACAATACAACGACCGCCATAATCAACTGCAGTTTCATTACCGTTCTTGGTATCATCCGAGCAAGTGCTAACTCCGCAACGGCCGCCGTTATCTTCCGCAGTTTCATTTCCGTTCTGGATGCCATCCGAGCAAGTGCCCTCGTCACAACGGCCACCAGTGTCAATATCTGTTTCATCTCCATTTTGACTGCCATCAGTGCAGGTGCCAGCTCCGCAACGGCCGCCACTATCTTCCGCAGTTTCATTTCCGTTCTGGATGCCATCCGAGCAAGTACCCTCGTCGCAACGACCGCCGGCATCAATGCCTGTTTCGTCTCCATTTTGGGTGCTATCAGTGCAGGTACCAGTGCCGGCGCCGACAACAACACCACTAAAATCAACCCAGCCTACAACATCCGAGCCCCAAGCATAACCCTCGAAACTAGTACCGGACAAAGTTACGCCATAGCCCGTGCCAGCAAGAGAGATCCAACCGTCCCAACCATCAGTACGTGAATCACCACTACAAGTATTATTGGGAGTTGTTTGGTTCGGCGGTGTAGGCGGTTCATCATCCATACCAGCACAAGCTCTCGCCCATCCTCTTAGCTCACCGTCACTCACATTTGCATTCTGCGCATATGTCTGCGCCCCAGAAGGAAAACCAGAAAGACCACCGAATTTTATCCAGCCGATGTTTGAAGACCAAGCGTAGCCGGTTAATGTGCCATCAGCGTTCTTGTTCACACCATAATCTACACTCCCGCCGCCGCTTGTGTTATTAAAACTGATCCAGCCGATGTTTGAAGACCAAGCGTAGCCGGCCATATTGTCATCATCTCCAGCTCCCGCGATAAAAGGCAAAGAGAATAAGTAGAATAAGAAAAATAAGAAAGAAAAAAAAGAAAAAGCTAGTCCAAAAGAAATTTTTAAAGAAGAAATTTTCATAATCACATTATACTCTCTATTATAGAGTGCCTCAATCTCACTTATCCACAGGGTAGTGAATTTTGGCGATGCGCGTAGCGCGCCCAAAGGGCTTCGTCAAAATCTACTACCCTGTCCACACCCATCCAAAAAAGTTGCATTGAAAGATAAATTGTGATATTATCACTCCGTATGAGTCCTGTCGAAACAGGGCTTTTTTTATAAAATTTAATAAATCACTATGTTAGATCTAAAAACATTTAAATCAGCTTTAGAGCAATTAGAAGAAGAAAGAAAAATTCCCAAAGAAAAAATACTCGACGCGATCGAGCAAGCGATGGCGGCCGCCTACAAAAAAGATTACGGCAAAAAAGGACAAATCATCCGATCAAAATTTGACCTGGAAACAGGTAAAACGGAGTTCTTTCAAATAAAAATCGTGGTAGATGAAACCATCGCGATCATAGATGCAGACAAAAAAAACGAAGGCGAATATTCATTAAAGGAAAAAGATGATGAGCGCGTGCATTTTAATGCAGAGCATCATATCCTTTTGGAAGACGCAAAAAAAATAAAAAAAGGGGTGGAGCTGAATGATGAAATTGTCTTTCCACTTGAAACAAAAGAAGATTACGGACGCATCGCCGCCCAGACTGCCAAGCAAGTCATAATCCAGAAGATTCGCGAAGCGGAACGCACATCTATCATTGATGAATACGGGACAAAAGAAGGAGAAATAATCGGAGGAATCGTGCAAAAAGTCGAAAGAGGAAATGTGTATATTGACTTCAACCGCGCCACTGGCATATTGCCGGCCGAAGAACAGATTCCCGGAGAATTTTTCCAAAGAGGACAGCGTGTACGAGCATACCTCTACAACGTAGAGGATACGCCCAGAGGTATCAACCTGCGTCTCTCTCGCACTCATCCGAAATTCATCGAGAAACTTTTTGCGATCGAGGCGCCAGAAATCCAAAATGGAATTGTTGAAATAAAATTTATAGCGCGAGAACCGGGCGCTCGTTCCAAAATAGCAGTCCATTCAAATGACGAGCACATCGATGCTGTCGGCTCATGCGTCGGGCAAAAAGGCACCCGAGTGAACACCATTACGCAGGAATTAGGCGGTGAGAAGATTGACATAATACCTTGGTCTCTCGATACCAAAGTTTTTGTGGCGAATTCAATCTCACCAGCTAAAGTTATTTCCATTGAAATCGACGAAGAAGCGCACAAAGCCACCATCGAAGTGGCGGATGATCAGCTCTCGCTCGCTATCGGCAAAGGCGGACAAAATGTGCGCCTCGCAGCCAAACTCACCGGCTGGAGAATAGATATCAAAGGCGACGGCAAAACAGTAGCAAGCGACGAAGAGATCAAAAGCGAACAGTCCCCGACGTAAAGTCGGGGGCCCGACCGCAAGCGTCGGGCTTGAAAAAAAACCTGCCCGTAATGCTACGCAAAGCGTTGCAGGCGGGGAAAAATAAAGTTATACTCAATAGTATGAACCTTTGGCACGACATAACAATAGGCAAAAATGCTCCGGAGGAATTCAATTGCATAATTGAAATTCCAAAAGGATCTCATAATAAATATGAGATCGACAAAGAAACCGGCCTCATAAAATTAGATCGGGCAAACTACGGGCCCGCCGCTTTTCCGTATGATTACGGTTTTATTCCAAAGACATTATGGGAAGATGGCGATGCCCTCGATGTGATTCTGCTCTCTACCTACCCGATTCATCCTGGAATACTGGTCAATGCTCGTCCAGTCGCCCTGATGGAGATGACGGACGACGGAGAATCGGACAATAAAATCATAGCTGTGCCTATAGACGACATGCGCTGGGATGATGTAAAAGATTTGGCAGATTTAAACAAACACTCTTTGCGCGAATATTCTCACTTTTACGAAACCGGAAAACTCCTAAAGAAAAAGCCTGTAATTGTAAAAGTGCACGGATGGAAAGGCAAAGCTGAAGCGATCGAAACCATCAAGCATGGTCAAAAACTATACGCAGCCAAGTTTGGAAAATAATTTGTTGTGTGTATAATGAGATAAGGTCAAGATTATTAGTTTTTTAACTTACAAAACTATGAAAAAATATTTAGGATTTTCAGTTGGTTTGTTTGTTGTTTTGGCAATGACGTTTATTGCAAATACACAAACGGCAAAAGCAGAGATAAGCGCATCGGTAGAGGCTAGAATCAAGGCTAAGGCTGATTTTAAAATCACTCGTCAAGCTTTGGAAGCTGAGATAAAAACTAAAAGGGAAGAATCGAAGAAAAAAATCGAGGATTTGAGAGCCCAAATTAAAACTGAGAGAGATGTGATGAAGGCAAAGATGAAAGAGGAAAGAATAGTCGGACGAGAGAGAGCTTTGCATAGATTCGATGGAGCGGTAGAGAGAATGTCCAACCTAACAAACAAAGTCGAAGCCAATATAACCAAATTGAGCGGGAAAGGAGTGGACGTCACGATCGCAGAAAATTTGGTCGCAACAGCCGAATTGAAATTAACTGGCGCCAAGGATAAGATCGCAGAAGCTAATGCCCTATTATCGGCCTCCAGTGACGAACTAACGGCAGAAAATAAAACAGCCTTGAGGACACTGGCCAAAGATATCCAAGCTCTGATCAAAGAAACTCATCAAGCTCTCCGTGAGGCAATAAAATCACTAAAAGATGCAGTGAAGATAAAAATGGAAGCTGAGATGAAAGTTGAGGCCGAAACTTTATAACTTTTAACTAAACAAAAAATGGAACCAGAAAAAAAATCAAATGGATCGCTCGTTGGCTTAGTAGTTATCATTATCATCCTCATCATCGGCGGTATATATATCTGGATGTCAAATCCAAAAGGGGCGGAACAAACTCCATCGGAAAATTTGACGCATGAGGATAGCGAAACCTTAGACTCATTAGAGTTAGAAGCTGAATCCACAGATTCAAATACCGGCGTTGATGCCAATACTGTAAACTAGGCTGTAAACTAGACGAAATGAAAATAACAGTTAAAAAATTACCGAAAAGCGAGGTAGAAGTCGAGGGAGAATTAGAGGCTGATATTTTCGAAACTTACTTTACTAAAGCTTTAAAAAGGCTCGGTGAAAATTTAGAATTAGACGGTTTTAGAAAAGGTAAAATACCAGAAAATGTTTTGCTGTCTAAAATACCCGAAATTACCATCTTGGAAGAGATGGCCAATCTCGCGCTCTCGGAGCATTATCCAAAAATAATAGAAGGAGAAAAGATCGACGCCATCGGCCGGCCAGAAATCGCCATCACCAAGCTTGTTCGCAAAAATCCGCTCGAATTTAAGATCAAGACAGCGATTTTGCCGGAAATTAAACTCCCGGATTACAAAAATATCGCTAAAGGGGTAAATCAGAGCATCACCGAAGCCGAAAAAAATATAACTGTGACCGAAAAAGATCTGGAAGATACCATCATGGATATCAGAAAATCTCGCGCGCCAAAGGTAAATGTGACTGAACATCAGCACAAAGAAGGAGAAACACATCCGGAACCAGAACTTCCTCCATTCGATGATGCATTTGTGCAAGCTCTCGGACCATTCAAAGATATAAATGATTTTAAAATAAAACTCAAAGAAAATATCAAGCTGGAAAAGGAAAATCAGCTAAAAGAAAAAACAAGATTAAAAATCATTGAAAAAATCATAGAAGAGAGCACGATGGATGTGCCAAATATCCTGGTAGAAGCCGAATTGGATAAAATTTTATACAGAATGGAGTCCGACATCACCCAGATGGGACTGAAGTTTGAAGATTATTTGAAACATTTAAATAAAACAAAAGAAAATTTGCGTAGTGAATTCAGAATTGAAGCGGAAAAGAAAGCCAAGCTGGCCTTAATCTTGAATGAAATAGCCAAAGCGGAAAAAATAGTGGCCGACGAAGAGGCGGTCGCTAAAGAAGTCGCCCACATCTTAGAACACTACAAAGAAGCCGACCCCGACCGCGCCCGCATGCACGCCGAAAATGTTTTCACTAACGAAAAAATCTTTCAATTTTTAGAGAGTCAATAGTTGAAAAATTTTTAAATTAGATATACTATGTAAGTATGTTAATACCTACAGTCATAGAAAAATCACAATTTGGGGAGCGGGCTTATGATATTTATTCTAGGCTCCTAAGAGAGCGCATCATATTTTTGGGCGGACCAATAGACGATCATACCGCCAACATTGTCATTGCTCAATTACTCTTTTTAGAGTCAGAAGATAGTAAAAAAGATATTTTTCTTTACATCAATTCCCCCGGCGGATCCGTCACTTCCACGATGGCGATCGTGGACACGATGAATCATGTGCGTCCAGACATTTCCACTTTTTGCGTCGGCCTAGCTGCCTCCGGCGGAGCGATTATTTTGTCGGCTGGCAAAAAAGGCAAGCGTTACATCTTGCCGAATGCTGAAGTTATGATCCACCAACCGATGGGCGGCGTAGAAGGCCAGGCGACAGACATCGCCATTACCGCCAAACACATTCTGAAAACCAGAGATAATTTAAATAAACTTTTAGCGAAAAATACCGGCAAGTCCCTGCCACAAATAGAAAAAGATGTCGAAAGAGATTTTTTCATGGATGCGCCGGAGGCAAAAAACTATGGAATTATCGACGAAATAGTCACTAAATCCAAAGCTCCAGAGAAAAACAAAGGAAAATCCGATAATTAGACTGGACATTTAATATATTGTTTGTTATACTAAACTCGTTGAATTTTAGAAATTTTATTTTATCGGTTTAGGAGAATATCCAATATATTATGAAGTGTCCTAGCGAAAATTTTCAAATCTTTACCTTGGAGGAAATACAACCGCAAATATAGTGGCGTATTCTTGTAAGCTGACATAAGCTTATGAGTACATTAATGATAATTCTGATAAGCGCAGTAGCGCTTGTTTTAGGTGTGGGTGTAGGATATTATTTGCGCGTCATAGTCGCCCTCGGCAAGAGACGATCCATCGAAATTGATATCAAGCAGATGATGGTAGCGGCCAAAGAAGAAGCGCAGAAAATTACTGACGAGGCAAAGAAAGCGTCGGAAAAGAAACTAGTAGAATTAAAAGAGGAAGAAAAGAAAAAAGATATCGAATGGAAAGAAAAAGAATTAAGACTCGTGAAAAAAGACGAGTTTCTGGATACACGTCAAGTGGAGATAAATAAAGAAGTTGATAATATAAAAAACAAAGTAGAAGAAATAAAAAAGATCCAAGAAAAAGTGGTAAAAATAGAGGAAGAAAAAAGAGTAGAATTAGAAAGAGTGGCGAAATTGACAGAGGGAGACGCTAAAGAAGAACTTTTGAAAGATATTGAAAAGAAATACGAAGAAGATATCTTGACTAGGATTCAAAAGCTAGAAAATAGCAACCAAGAAAAATTAGACCGCAGAGCGAAAGACATATTAGCGACGAGTATCCAACGCCTGGCATCCAGCACGGCATCCGAATTGATGACCACTGTCGTCTCTATCCCGAACAATGAAATTAAGGGAAAAATAATAGGAAAAGAAGGCAGAAATATCCGCGCTTTTGAACGAGCTTCCGGAGTAGAGCTAATTGTTGACGACACTCCTGGATCCATTGTCATCTCTTCCTTTGATCCAATCAGGAGACAAGTGGCGCGTTTGGCACTAGAGAATTTAATTCTGGACGGACGCATTCAGCCGGCCAAGATAGAAGAGCTGGTGGAAAGAGCCAAAGAAGAAATAAATAAAATAATTAAAGAGAAAGGCGAACAAGCAGTCTACGAATGTGGAATATTAAATTTCGATCCGCGCATTGTGGCTATTATCGGACGCTTATATTTCCGCACCAGTTATGGACAAAACGTCCTGCAACACTCTATAGAAATGGCGCACATTGCCGGAATGCTTGCTGAAGAGCTCGGCGCAGATGTCGCCATCGCCAAAGCCGGAGCATTGGTACACGACATCGGTAAAGCTCTCGACCATGAAGTGCAAGGCACTCATATCGAGATAGGCATCAGAATTTTGCAAAAATTCGGCGCTGACGAACGCATCATCACCGCAATGAAAAGTCACCATGAAGACTACCCTTATGAGACGATCGAATCCATTATTGTCCAAACGGCTGACTCGATCTCTGGCGGCCGACCCGGAGCACGCCGCGACTCGGTAGAAAATTATCTAAAGAGACTTCAAGAATTGGAAGCGCTGGTAAACGCGTTCCCTGCAGTCGAAAAATCATACGCTCTGCAAGCCGGCCGTGAAATCCGCATCTTTGTTACTCCCGAAAAGATCTCTGATGCTGAAGCCAAGCTCATGGCTCGGGAGATAGCTCTAAAAATAGAGAAGGAATTGAAATATCCAGGCGAGATAAAAGTAACAATGATCCGAGAAATGAGAGTTATCGAGTATGCGAGGTAGAAATCTGCGAGCTTGCCTTAAAAAACCCTTGATATATAATGAAGGGGTAGTAATTATAAGGTTCAAAAGTCCCGCCTATGCTAAAAGCTCCGGCGCGGCAAGGTCGAAATAATTAATAGACTATAGGGGGTGTAAAGCTAATTAGCTAACTAGCTAAAAAGCTAAAACCTAATTTATATGAATAAACAAGCATTAGCAGAATGGGTACATGGAAAGCTTGGTGGCACAAAGGTGCAAGCGGAAGAAATCGTTGACGGTTTGTTTGACGCTATCATCAGCACTCTAAAAAGTGGTGGTGAAGTATCAATCGCTGGCTTCGGAATCTTTTCCGTAAAGCAAAGAGC
>MFVE01000005.1:0-232892 GCA_001785985.1 Candidatus Nomurabacteria bacterium RIFCSPLOWO2_01_FULL_42_17 | reverse complement strand
GCATAGTTTTTTCTCGCGAGACAAAAATATAGCAAAATTAAAAAGCCCCGTAAGGGGTTTTTTAATTTTAATAATAACATTATCGTTCCCATTTTTTAACGTTCTTCTCAAAATCTATTTGGTAAGAAGGAATACCCAGAGAAAGACCATATTTAGTCGCTTCATCATACTCCTCTTTCTTTGTGCGATCTATTTTAAATACCTTATCTCTATAAATAACATAATGAGTATTCTCATTTTTAAAATCAGCATACCAACTATGTAAATGATGACTGTCTAGAGCCTTACTAAGCCGTTCTGCAACATTTTGAGCCTGACTAACATCTATCTCAACTTTATGCAAAGTCCATTGTTTTATCCAAGGAGTTTTGTGCTTATCTGTTACATCTTCAACTTTAGTTGAAACTATTTTCAAATCACTTAATAGCGATTTATCTTCAAGACTTTCTTCAATTATTGTTCCTTTTAAATTATCCATAAATTTATTACTTGTTAATGCTTGGACATTAAGCTGAATTTTTTAATCTCGACGATTTGATTTGGGAGAATTATCAGAGATCAATAAGTCATCTACTAAAGAAGTATATCTATCTTTATTTAGTTTATAAAAACCTATTAGTTTAATTTTCCCATTTTTAAGTCTAATGATTTGCTTAAACAAAAGATCATAAATGCAGGCGGGAAAATCGGAGTGGTTTTGTGTTGCAAGAAATAAAGAACCATCACTATATTGGGCCATTTGAGCACCAATAAGACAGTCGGCTAGACTAATTTTATTATTGTCCATTCGATTTGCAATCAAAGATATATTTTGTGCCACTTTAAAAAGTTGAGATGAGGTTGGTAGTTGTAGCTGATTCTTTTTTGCTCCAAAGGTATGATCTAAAAATAAATGGTAATCTTTGCTTTCTTTAAGGGAAGTAGCATGGCTCAAAAACTCAAAGTTAACGGTATAGTCAAACACAGATTTGACATTATTGTTGCTGAGTAAATCGTAAAAAGATTTAAATTCAACCGGATATTTTGCTGAGTCAATGAGAATATTTGTATCAAGAAGTACGAATCTATTCTTCAACCAACTTAAGTCTTCTGTAGGCATTTTCTTCATTCTTGCGAATACTATCTCCCACCCGCTTTGCCAATTCAACAGTATCCTCATCCCATAGATAAGCTGGTCTTTCTTTAATTTCCTCCTTTTTTATATTCTTATCTACCATAGAACTATTATACTACTTTAGTGCGCGAGTTTAGTAACACATGTTAATAACTTTTCGACCTTAGTATTTCCTAATCACTGCTTTTAAGACTGCATTGATATTGAGAGAATGTTCCGGATAAATCGGCTTGTAATTTTTATTGGCCGGCTCAAGCCAGACTTTAGCACCATCCTTTCTAAAATATTTCATTGTAAATTCGCCGTCCACTTCGGCGATGACTATTTGGCCATCTTTGGCTTGGTTGGCCCTCTCGACAAGCACCATATCCCCTTTCTCTATGTGCGCATCGATCATCGAATCTCCGTCTACTTCAAGCATGTAAGTCGTCGCCTTTTTTTCTATTAAAAAATCATCGAGGTTGACTCTATATAAGAGCTCTTCTTCTACTGTCGCCGGCAAACCAGCAGTGACAAAGCCGAGCATCGGAATCTCATTAAAAATTGCAGTCGGCATCAATCTACCCAGATGATCTTTCGCTACTAATCCAACCTCAATCATCTTTCCGACTACTTTAAACACAGCATTCTTGGATTTGAAACCAAAGAGCTTCATCATTTCTGAATACGTGGGCATCCTTTTATTTTGGGAATAAAAAGATTCGATTTTGGTTTTGTACTCGTTACGCATAACGGATATTTAAAGGTCGGCGAAAAAATAAGTGAATTATTTTTTGCGCCAAATTCTTTCTAGTATTATAGCGAACTTTTCTTAGGAGTAATTTGTGATCTCTCGCTTCCCTTCTATATTCTTGTCCCTGAAGAATCTTCAAGTCAATTTTCTTATTAATCTTCTGTATCTCCCTCTCTAACATTTTTAAATATTGCGCTTGTGACATAATTTTTTTCGCTATAGCTCTCAATAGGAGCGTAAGCATTTGTAGTTAAATTTATAATATCGACTACAAATAAAGTATAAGTGAACGCTCGTTCACTGTCAATGAGATACCTGTGGATAACTTGGATAACTAAGAATTCACTTTCGGCCTATATTGTATCGCCTCGAGAATATGATTCGCCTCGACATTTTGGGAATTTTCGAGGTCGGCGATGGTACGAGCGATCTTGATGACTCGATGATACGCGCGAGCCGAGAGGGCCAGGCGTTCAGCGCTGTCGTCGAGCAGGTCCCTCACTTCTTTTGAAAGTTTTACCATATTTCCTAAATCTTTCACATTCATCTCACTATTTGTTTTTATTCTTCGCCCGCCCGTAGCTTTAGCGGAGGCGGGTTTCTCTAATTTTGCAAACCTCTTGGCCTGAATCAGCCGCGCGGCCTTTACTCGAGCCTTTATCGTATGCGTTTTCTCACTTCTGATGACTTCATCGCCTAACTTTCTATAATCCACATTTCCGACAGTCACCCATAAATCTATGCGGTCAATAATTGGTCCGGAAATCCGACGCGCGTATCTGTCTAAATCATTTGGTTTACAAATACAAACTTTATCTTTATTCCCCTTGTTCCCGCAAGGACAAGGATTCATCGCCGCGACCAATATAAAATTAGAAGGAAAAATAGCCGAACCTCGTGCTCGAGAGATAGAAACGATATTGTCCTCGAGTGGCTGACGCAAAGCTTCTAGCACCCTTTTTTCAAATTCCGGAAATTCGTCCAAGAAAAGCACGCCTTTATGCGCCAAAGTCACTTCTCCCGGTTTAGGATTCGTTCCCCCGCCGATCATCGATACATAGCTCGCCGTATGATGTGGCGCGCGAAACGGCGGCTCGGTCACTAGGCTATCGTCTAAAAGACCTACTATAGAGTGTATGCCCGTAATTTCTAAAATCTCATCATTGGAAAGTTCCGGCAAGATGTGTGAAAAAACTCTCGCCAGCATCGTCTTGCCTGTTCCCGGAGGTCCGGACAGCGCAATATTGTGTCCGCCCGCCGCGGCAATCTCGAGTCCCCTTTTGGCACTCTCTTGTCCTCTAATATCAGAAAAATCTATGTCATGAGTTACGTTTTTATGAACTATCGCTGTCGGTTTTTGCGGTGAAATTTTTTGGGTTTCTTTTTCAATTGGGTTTCCCTTGCGGTCATAGTGAACTTTAGAAATATGATCAATCACCTGCTTTAAACTCTTGGCTCCGTAGATCGTGATCCCTTTTACCAACGCCGCCTCGGAGGCATTTGCTATTGGCACAAATATTTCTTTATAGCCAAGCCGGACCGCAAGTTCTGTCAGAGGCAACACTCCTTTGATGGGTTGAAGTTCTCCATTGAGCGACAGTTCTCCGAGAAATATTTTCCCTTTCGGATCAAAATCTATTTCCTCGGCGGAAAGCAGATAAGCCAGCGCGATCGCCAGATCAAAATACGGACCTTCTTTTTTCAAATCGGCGGGAGACAGAGAAATGACTATTTTTTGATTTTGACTTTTGGGAGATTTGAAACCAGAGTTCTTCAAGGCCGAGCTCATGCGGTCTTTTGATTCATCCACCGCTTTATCAGGAAGCCCGACAAGAGTAAAAGCATGCAATGTCTTTTTCGTAATATCGACTTCCACAGTAACAATCTTGCCTTTTAAAAGGTGCGTCTGGGCAGAATATACTCGTGAGAAACTCATGATGATTTAACTTTCTAAATGTTTCTTGCAGGTTCGAGCGGCAGGGTTGGCCTCTAGGCGAGCCATTTCAATATCTTTTTTGCAAACATCACACTTACCAAAAGATTCTCTATTTAATCCCTTGATCGCTCTCAAAATATTATTTAATCTAGGCCCCAGAGTTTTAATCATCGAACTTCGAGCCTCGAAATTTTCAAACCTGTCTGCCATGTCGTTCTGATCAGACTCTGGGAAATCCAATTCTTCTGGAGTCGCTTCCCACTCGCCTGTATCAGTATTCAATTTACCCATATCTCGCAATTCCCCAAAGAGAGTGTCTCTTTCTGCCTCTAGTTTTTCTTTAATTTTTTTCTTGTCTAACATGGATTTATAATAACATGTCTACATTATTTATTCAAAATCTATTTTTTGACTCGACTGGCCGTCAAACGAAGCATTATCTCTCCTGCCGCATGTTCGGTATTAGTGATAATAACAGAATTATCATCCGCAAAAATATACATAATCATTATTTCTCTTATTTCCTTTGTTTCCCTTACTCCCTCTTCATCTTCTCCTTGATTTTTTTGGTAAAGTACACGAGCATTTTTGTTTTGAACAACGCCGTCTTCAAAATCTTGAGTCAAGAGATATTTCGTTTCAGGCGTGATATTTGCACCAAAAAATCCATGCAAATCAAAAAACATTTTATCTTCCCAAGCGCGCATGGGTTCAAAAATATCCGGCATCGAACGCACTTTGAGCAAAATGAAAAAATCTTTGCCCGCTCCTGTCTCATCCGTTTCCGTGTTGACCACACCCATTAGAAAATTATCATTAAAAAAGAGAGGGTTCGCGCTCGAAGTTAAATTGGTCAAATTGGCAAAATTGCTTTCTATAACTGTGAGAAATCTGTGGAGGCCCAATATTTCTTTATTTTCTGTCAGATAAATTCCCTCTACTCCTCCCGACTTTACTTTCGTATTTTTAACTTGACTCAAAATAGTTTGAGCTATTTTTTCCTTTTTCAGACCTTTCATTTCAACAAAGGCGCTTTTGTCGGTAAAAATAATAGGTAAAAATTGTTTCTCTACGGGAACAGTCGTGATGCCTTGACCAAATATGAAATAAAACAAAGTGAGGAAGCCAAGCAGAATAAATGATACACCCACAGCCATGAAAAATTTGTTTTTTTTCGACTCTGGAGACAAATTCTTTTTCTCTATTTCATGTTCTTCCTCTTCATGGATGATTTTTTTGATCAGTCCGCTCTTGTCATCTTCAATCACCTTCGCCATATCCTCGGCATAAGTCTGAACGATTTTATTTTGGGTTTCATTTGTTTTTTCCATTGAAAAAATCTTTATCCGCTTCTTTGATAGAGAGGCCGATCCTGCCTTTTTCTCTATCAATATTTATCACTTTCACCGGCACGATCATGCCTTCCTTTATTATATCTGATACTCGCTCTACGCGAAATGGGGCAATCTCGGAGATATGTACCATGCCATCGGTAAACTCGTTGAGTCTGACAAAAGCCCCGAAGTCAGCCACTTTCACAACTTCCCCCTTTAATACCTCACCGACACCAAATTCGTGCGTCATTTCTTCCACTATTTTCTTGGCCATCTCTGCGGACTCGCCTTTGCCTGTAAAGTACACAGTGCCATCATCTTCAATAGTTATTTCCGCGCCAGTTTTTTCTTTAATATCTTTGATGGTTTTGCCTCCCCCGCCGATCACCAGGCCGATCATATCTGGCTTGATTTTAATAATGAGTATTTTCGGAGCGTTCGGCGATATGTCTTTGCGCGGAGCTGGAATTTCTTTTTCTATTCTATCTAAAATAATCATTCTGGCATTTTTTGCTTGGATCATCGCTTCACCGAGAATTTTTATCGGTACGCCCTCGACTTTCACATCGAGTTGGATAGCAGTCACACCATTTTTCGTTCCGGCAACTTTGAAATCCATATCGCCATGATGATCTTCTGGACCCTGAATGTCGGTGAGAATCTTATATCTAATATCTAAAATCTGAGATGTATCATTATTTTTTAGATTTAATTTTTTAGTTTTTAGATTTTCTAGCATCAGCCCCATCGCAATGCCTGCGACTGGCGCGATGATCGGCACTCCGCCATCCATGAGCGCAAGTGTCGAAGCGCAGATCGAAGCCTGCGAAGTAGAACCGTTCGAAGCGAGAGATTCAGAAACCAATCTAACCGTGTATGGAAAATCTGTGACAGGCGGCAACACCATCAAGAGCGCTTTTTCCGCGAGCGCTCCATGTCCGACTTCGCGACGATTTGTAAATCCCGCTCGCCCTGTCTCGCCCGAAGAATACGGCGGGAAGTTGTAATGATGCATAAATCTTTTTTCCACTTTCAATTGCAAACCATCCACCAAATTCCTATCTTCCGGTCCGCCCAAAGTCAGCACCGACAGCACGTGCGTGCCCCCACGATAAAAAATTCCTGACCCATGCAAGATCGTCGAGACACCCCCGGCCTGCGCATAAAGATCTCGCACCTCATCCATTTTTCTGCCGTCCGCTCTTTTATTTTCTTCGATCGCTTTTTTATGCAGGATATCGTTTTCTGTATCATCAAATAAATTATCCTCTAAACTAAAATCTTCTCGCTCGACATACATATCCGCAACCATTTTATTCCAGACATTATGCAAAGCATCTATTTTAGCTTTTCCGGCGCCCGAAAAAATAGCCTCGGACATCTTTGGCAAGATGTCCTCGTTAAATAATTTGACCGACTTCGGGTCGATTGTTTCTTTTTCTATAACTCTTTTTTCTTTGCCGATTTCAGCCACTATCTTTTTCTGAAAATTTTCTAATTTAGTGATCTCTGCGCTGGCTTGCTCTAATGCATCTTCCAATTCCTTTTCTTCGGTTTGGTGAGCGGAAGCTTCAATCATATTTATGTTGCCGTTTTTACCGCAAACAGTCAGATCAAATTTATATTTGGAATCATCTTGTCGTAAACTCTGGAAAGGATTTATTGCTAAAGTTTCACTATCCCCGCCTGCATCAGCTATGCCTGAAGCATTGCGGGCAGGGTACTTACCTATTCGCACGCAACCGATAGGCCCGTTCCAAGGAATATTAGAGACAGCCAGAGCCAGCGAAGCCGCATTGACTGCCAGAATCGTCGGATCATTATCATCCACCGAGATAACCGTCACGATCACTTGCACCGCGTGGCGAATTGATTGTTCAAAAAGCGGACGAAGAGTGCGGTCAATCACTCGGCTCGCGAGTATCGCATCTTCGGATGGCTTGCCTTCTCTGCGCACAAATCTAGAACCCAATATTTTTCCAGCTGCGTAAAATTTCTCGACATAATCTACCGTCAAATTAAAATAGCCCAGACCTTTTTGTTTGTCATGCGACATGCAGACAGTCGCGAGGACTATCGTCTCACCATATTTCAACATCACCGAACCATGAGCCTGCTCTGCTAAATCTGTAAAAATAGCCGTTAAATTTCTTCCACCGATCTCCACACTATATTCTTTTTTTTGCATTCTGTATTAAGATTCGTATCCAGACTACAGTGTTGCTTCATAGCGGAAGCACTACTTTGTGTCTAGACGCGAACCTGATTAACTATTAAAAGCTATATCCAGCCTAGCATTTCGGGGAGAAAATGCAAGAAATTAGTATTATTCGCTAAATTTAGAAAAGTTCTGAGTGAGTGCCTATATCGAATAACACCAAAACAAGTTCCTGATTTTTTATATAATACATTAAAAGAAGGTCGCCCTTTACGTGACACTCACGGAAACCATCAAAGCGTCCATGTAAAGGATGATCTTGATAGTTTGGAGCAAGCTTATCTCCGGAAGCTAAAATGTTTATGACAAATTCAACTTCTTCTCTTTTTATTTTTCCAGAGCGAATTACTTTCTTAAAAGATTTTTGAAATCTTTTTGTGTAATGCTTGTGATACATAATCTATTTGCCAGCTTCAAGATCATCAAACATTTCTTTTGTAGAAGAATATCTTTTGCCATGCTTCAGAGCCCACTCAGCTTCTTTTTCATATTTTTTAAGCATCTCTGGTGTATATTTATGCAAATATCCAAAATCACAAATATAAGTAAGATTTTTAGGATTCATCTCTCTAGCCAATAGAAATTTAATCCCTGAAGACAAGTCTAACCCCCGGCTCTTAAATGTTTTTTGAGCTCGTGCCTTTGTTGCCGAATCTATTCTAATTTGTATTGTTGTGTTCATATACTTAGTGTATTCTAATGTAATGACAATGTCAATACAACCTTATGAAGTATAACAACAAGCGTATATAGTGCAAATCTACTTCACCCCGATCAAATATTTTCGCGGATTTTCGGAGAGATCTACAAAGTCGGCAGCTGATTCACGAAGTTTACCGGAAGTTGATTTACCAAAAGAGACAACTTCTACTTGAATACCAGAGTGTACTCTTAGATATTCTACTAAAGGAATAAAGTCTCCATCACCAGAAATAAGAATTACTGTATCTAGTTTAGGAGCCATTGTAATGGCATCAACAGCTATACCCACATCCCAGTCTGCTTTTTTTGTTCCACCGGAAAATATTTGCAGATCTTTTGTTTTAGTTTCGATGCCGAGCTTGGTCAGCGCTTCAAAAAAGTTCTTCTCATCCCCTGCCTCGGTGGTGATGACATAGGCCACCGCCCGCACGAGCTTCCTGCCGGCCACCGCGTCTTTCAAAACCGCGCCGAAATTCACCCGCGCTTTATATAGATTGCGAGCGCTGTGATATAAATTTTGAGTATCGATAAAAACTCCAACTCTTTGTTCTTTATGTTTTATGACTGTCATGTTTTAATTGTAGCAGAAAAATAGAAAAACTAAACAAGTTCTATTTTTTTCAAGAGAGCATTGTAGCGAGCTTTGTTTGTGCGCTCTAAATATTTCAAATGAGTGCGTCTGTCGGCCACCATCTTGATCAGCCCTCGGCGAGAATGATTATCCTTTTTGTGCTTCTTTAAATGCTTTGCGAGTTCGTCAATCGCCGCCGAAATCACAGCTACCTGCACCTCTGGAGAGCCTGTATCTTTGTCATGAATCTGACTTTTCTTTATAATTGTCTGCTTTTTCTTGGTTGCTAACATAAGTCCAATACTAACATGAAACGGCTAAAATTGCAAATTCACCCCCTCCTTCTCCTCCCCCTTGTTAAGGGGGAGGTTGGGTACAGAGTTCCACAATATTTTGTGCTAAAATTAGGGTATGGCTACGGAAATAGACAAGCTGCAGCGAGAATTTTTCGAGTATCTGGAAATCGAGAAAGGTTCTTCTGCTCGTACGATCGAGAATTACCAGCATTACCTCACCCGATTTTTCGATCATACGAAAGTAAAAACCGCGAGCGACATCACAGACGATGTGCTGCGGGAATTTCGCCTCTGGTTGAACAGACATCCCACGCGGGCTCGGACAGGTAAAACTTTAAATCATCCAGAAACTTTATCAAAGAAGACGCAAAACTTTCATTTGATAGCTCTGCGCGTATTTTTAAAATATCTGGTAAAAAGAGAAATAAAATCCCTGCCGAGCGACCGCATCGAGCTCGCCAAAATCCCCGAGCGATCCATCGACCTCATAACTCCGGCCGAGCTCACTCGCCTGCTCGATATGCCCAGTGGCAACGACATAAAAAGTCTGCGAGATAAAGCAATTTTAGAATTTCTTTTTTCTACCGGCCTGCGCGTGGCAGAGCTGTGTTCCCTGCCGAGAGACATAAACCCTCATTCAGAAGAATTGTCAGTGCGAGGCAAGGGCGGCAAGGTGCGCGTCGTCTTCATTTCCAAAAAAGCTCAAGAAGCCCTCGAAAAATATCTGGATGCGCGCAAAGATATGGGTGATGGGCTTTTCATTCGTCTTGATAATTCTCCTCTTGAGGAGTACCGCCATAAGCGGGGAGGTGGAAAAAATATCCACCCCGGCACAAGTGCCACCCCTCAAGAGGGGAAGAAAAAATACAAAGGCAAAGAATACGACAACTTAGACAGGCATTCAGTGGAAAGGATAGTGAAACACTATGCCATCAAAGCCGGTATCGCAAAGAAAGTCACTCCTCATGTGTTGCGCCACATGTTCGCAACTGACCTTCTCAGCAACGGCGCGGACATACGCTCAGTACAAGCCATGCTCGGCCATGCCAATATCGGCACCACCCAGATTTATACGCATGTGACAGACAAACACTTGCGGGATATACATAAGAAGTTTCATAATAAGGGGTAATAATATGAGAATTGCCAGTTGGAACGTAAACGGAATACGGGCGGTGCATAAAAAGGGACTTTTTGTGCCTTTTGTAGAAAAATACCAGCCGGATATTTTGTGTTTACAGGAAACGAAAGCACAGCAAGATCAAAGCGAAGTGGATCTGCCCGAATACGAAGAATATTGGAATTCGGCTGTCAAAAAGGGATATTCTGGCACAGCAATTTTTGCGCAGAAGTCCCTTGGAAAACCACTTTCTGTTGCAAATGGTTTTCCTCCAGAAATTGCGAAGAAGTTTGGTCTAAAAGCGGACGCCTATGGCGATCCGCAAACAGAAGGCCGTGTGATTGCTCTCGAATTCAAGGATTTTTATGTAGTTACCGTCTACACACCAAATGCCAAGGACGACCTTTCTCGTATTCCCCTTCGTCATAAACAGTGGGATCCGGCATTTTTAGCATATATAAAAAATCTAGAAGAGCGGGGCAAGTCCGTGATCTTCTGCGGAGACTTGAATGTCGCGCACACACCGGACGACCTCGCTCGACCAAAAGAAAACGAAGGATTAAAAGGTTTCACAGCCGAAGAACGCGAAGGAATGCAAAAAATAATTAATGCTGGCTTTGTGGACACCTTTCGAATATTTACAAAAGGCAATGGACACTACACTTGGTGGAGCCACTTCGCCAACGCCCGAGCGCGAAATGTCGGCTGGAGGATTGATTATATTTTTGTCAGCGCCAAACTAGCGAAAAAAGTAAAAAGCTCAAAGATTCTGCCAGAAATTTTAGGCTCGGACCACTGCCCTATTTCAATAGAAATCTAATAAGATTTGAAATAGATGTGTTTGTGAGTATCAGACATCTTGCGATAGAAATTCAGATCAGGATTCATATTTTTCGAATTGAATATAATTTGGTCCATACCTTCCCATAGTAGGAACCAAGCCGCCGGTTCGAGAAAGACAACCAAAAATGACAAGAACAGACTCTCGGAAGGATCTTTGAATACGACAAATGTCGCAATCACCATAAAAACGATGCCCATGATCACCATGCTTCTGCCGAGCTTCATGACGCGCTGTTTTTCTTTTGCGAGCAGATGATAATGCCTCTTGAAATGCGCCACCAGACGCTCTTTGATGATTTCCTCTTCAGCTTCATCTCTCTGTTTTTCTGGGATGTGGAGCATCAGCTCTATGCCCCCGCCGTCTTTATCGCTCGCCGCCCTTTTGATCTCGTCAATAAAATCAATCGAAAGCGCTCGCTCGCTATATGGCCGGATATCGAAGTCCGAAAAGATATCGCTATAATGCTCGAGCCTCAAGTAAATTTCCGGTTTTTCTTCATTCAGTAAAGGATCTTCTTTCATACTTATAATCTTACAATATTTTTTAAAAAATTAAAAGTTGCCATCTAGTAACTGCGCCAGCCCGAGGCTAGCTCGCCTTGGACGGAAAACTTGCTATCAGCAAAAGTATGCCCAGAAAAAAGTTTTGTGATATAATTTTCCACATGAACCACGCAAGACTAGACCAGCTTTCAGACGGAATTTTTGCCATCGTAATGACGATTCTCGTCTTTCAAATTCACATACCGGCAATTTGGGGTCCGATAGATAATCAGAGTCTCTGGCGGGAAATTATAAAATTGCTCCCAGTATTTTTGACCTATATTTTGTCTTTTGCCTTACTCTTCACCTATTGGCGAGCGCATCATTTTTTTGTTTCTATTTACGCTAAAAATGTAGATTCTATGCTCATCAATATCAATGCTCTATTTTTCATGCTTATAAGTTTAGTCCCCTTCTCCGCCAGCATCCTTGGGCAATTTAGCAAAAACGAACTATCAGTCATAATCTTCGGTATCCATATCATCCTGATAGGCCTCTGCCTATACTGGATGCGCAGATATGTATTGTTCTCGCCACATATAAAAAATCCAGAAATAAGTCAACATGAAATCCGTGGTAGCACTATTCGCACTCTTGTCCCCGTCATATTCGCGCTGATAGCCATCCCGCTCTGTTTTGTCAGCATAAAACTTTCACTGACTTTATTTACGTTTGCTGTAATTTTCAATCTCTCCTCTTACGGCACTCGATTTTTTGAAAAGTTTTTAACCAAAGCAGAAAAAAATTAATTTAGCATTAGTACGCGACCGCTACTTATTGCTAAATTCCTAATCTACGCTATAGCGTAGATATAGTTTCCTAGGTAAGATTATTCAGTAGATTCTTTATCTAATCTTTTTGCCTCTGCCCAAGCGAGTTCATATATTTTTTTCATTGCATCAGCAATTTCATGAGACTCTATAATAATTCCAAGTTTCTCACGCCAAGAAGCTATCATTACCTTGTTGTCATAAATATTTATTTCTGGAGAAAAATAATATTTATCGGGCGGGACAAATGCGATCTGCCTTTTTTCTGCTTCGTCATGCGTCCTACGCTCCCGGCCCATCGATGTTTCTGGAACTATCGCCCTGATTGAGATATTTTTCGCCGCTCGGCGCTTGTAATATTCCGGAAAATAATTCGGTAGTGCATTGTGCATGTCATCTATCGTCGCATAGGCACGAATCGGCTCAGAACTCGTGAGGGTGTCTTCATATACATGTTCGAGGCCTTCTTTGCCTTCATAAAATCTAATCTTCGGACGGTTTTGTTTTGCGTGTAGAAGCTCTAGTTCCGGAATAATTGCTTCGGATTTTTTTATATGCTCTGCCGTTTGCTCGGCCAATCTTTTCAAATATGCTGTGATGGCTTCCGGCGCTTCCACTACATATTCAGATTTTGGTTCCTTCCCAGAAACAGAAACTAATCCTTTATTCGAGAGTGAACCAAGAATGTCATAGCTCGTTGTTCTGTTTATGCCGGCCTTACTACTGATTTGCCTAACCGTCCCCTTCCCTAATTCTAAAAGAGCGACATACACAACCGCTTCTTTTTCGCTAAATCCAAAAGATTGGAGATTTAATTTAAGTTCTGCATTTGCGTCTTTCATACATCTATTTTAGTCCATAATATATTCTGTGTCAATCTTTTTCCACAAAAATATGTTGATAACGCTAGATATATTGATAAATATAGATATATAATATATTTTACTGACGATATTAATTGACAATATCTCTAATAATGTTATGTTGCTCAATGAATCTGCACACTCAACAAAAGAAAGACCAGAAATCATGGACACAACCCAAATTAGTGACGAAGCGTTATTTGAACTCATGTTCAGTGAACGAGCAAACAAGCTCTTTGAGCAAAAAATACCTGATCTAGAAAAGAGGCTTACTGAAGAAAAAAGCAGAAGAATTATTATACAAAATATAAAAATTCTTATGCTAGTCCGAGGAATTGAAACTATCAAAAATCTTGCCGAAATAATTTCAATAGACCGAGCGCAAATGAGTAAGTATCTTGATGGTAAAACAATACCTATCGAGAAGTTTTTCATCATAGCGCGTGTTATTGGAGTAAGTCCTTTAATTCTCGCCACATTAGACTTGGAGCAAGTGATCAAGAATGCGCTTAAAGAACAGGTGTCATGAAAATTCACTCCAGCCCTGTATGAGTAAAATCGTATAGGGCTGAATTTTTAGAAATGTTATAATTAAATACAATAAATTTATGCAAAAAGTTTGCCAAACATGTAACAAAGATTTTGAGATACGAGACGAAGATGTAAATTTTTACGAACAAGTAAAAACTGTGCCCCCGCTCCACTGTCCTGATTGCCGCGCGATGAGGCGTTTGGCTTTTAGAAATGAACGAACTTTTTATAAAAGATCCTGTGATCTTTGCAAAAAGGATATGATTTCTTTATACACCGCCAATTCTCCTTACACTGTTTACTGCAACGAATGCTGGTGGAGCGATAAATGGGATCCGAAAAGTTTCGCCCAAGATTTCGATCCAAACAAAAACTTTTTTGAACAATACAGAGAACTTCAAAAGAAAGTGCCGAGACTATCTCTAATGAACCTAAATGCAGTCAGAACTGACTATGCGAACGGAACATCGGACAATAAAGATTGTTACTTAATTTTCGCCGGAGAATACAACGAAGATTGTATGTACAGCCGACTGATACAAAAATGCAAAGGAAGCGTTGATTGCGCTTTCGTTCATATCTGCGAACTCTGTTACGAATGCATAGATGTACGCGAGTGCTTTAAATGCATGTACTGCGAACAATGCCAATCATCCACTGATCTAATCTTCTGCTATAACATGCGCAATTCAAATAATTGTATTTTTTGCACAAATGGCAGAAATATTTCTAATGCAATATTGAATGTAAAATATTCTCAAGAAGAATACGAAAAGAAAAAAGCAGAAATTTTCTCTAGTTATGAAACTATCGAGCAAGCCAAGAAAGAATTCGCGGATTTAAAAAGCAAAACAATGGTGAAATACGCATCAGCGACAAAATGCCACAATGTCACTGGTGATTATATGCACAATTGTCACGATGGCGTAAGGGTTTTTGACTCTACGGGCACTAAAAATTGTTCATACTTAGCCGATGCGGAAGAAGTGATAGATAGCATGGATTGTAATAATTTTTATTACAAAAATGAGCTTTGTTACAACATGATGGGTGTCCTCCAAAGCAGTAAATGTAAAAATGGTGCTTTTATTTTTTATTCTAACGAAGTGGAGTATTCGGAAAATTGCCACAACCTCACCAGCGCCATCGGGTGCAATGCCATACGCAAGGGACAATATATGATTCTAAATAAAGAATACAGTAAAGAAGATTATTATAAAATCAAAGAACAAATAGACGAACAAATGAAGAAAGATGGCACGTATGGACAATTTTTCCCGCCGAAACTCGCGCCCTTCGGCTTTAATGAAACCCTAGGTCAGGATTATTACCCCCTAACTAAAACAGAAGCCGAGGAAAAGAGCTTTAATTGGCAAGAACAAACCACTGGCACATACGGTAAAGAAACAATTAAAGAAAAAGACGTACCGCAAACTATTACAGCGGTTACGGATGGCATTTTGCAAGAAATTTTGGTTTGCAAAGATTGCAAAAAGAATTTCCGTATCACAAAAGGAGAATTGGATTTTTATAAAAGGATGAATTTGCCTTTGCCGCACAAAGATTTTGAATGCCGACATAAAGACCGAATGTCAAAACGCAATCCCCGCAAACTCTGGCACCGTTCTTGCATGTGTGGGCTGAAAAGCCATGTTCATGGCGCAGAAAAGTGTGAAAATGAATTTGAAACTTCCTACTCCCCTGATCGCCCCGAGATAGTTTACTGCGAAACTTGCTATCAGCAAGAAGTTTCTTAGTTAATGCCTTCTTATTTAAGTTTCTGAAATTCTTTAATGAACTGAAGCGGGCTGACAGAGACATTGCCAACTTTGATGGCAAAATGGAGATGCGCGCCCTGCACATCCGCTCCCTGATCGCCCGAATAACCGATAATGTCCCCTGCTTTTACCTTTGATTCAGCTTGCGCCAAGACCCTTGAAAGATGCAGATATTTTGAAATGATACCATCGCCATGATCTATGACGACTGTTGGTCCTTCTAAATACAGCGGCTTGCCTTCACCCCAGAGAACAATACCGTCAGAAATTGCATAGACCGGCGTGCCAATTTTTGCGCGCAAATCCTCCCCGTGATGTGTAGTCGAATGATTTGTGTATATTCTTGTGTATCCGTACGGACTCGTGGTTGTCATAGTATCAAGCGGGTTTCTGAATATCGATTGCCAAAGCTTGGGTTTTGCTTCTGCCGTCGCTTTGGAAAGGAGAGCCACAAGCGGGGCTTTGTCTTCTAGTACTTCCGCCTGTTTTTCTTTCGGAAGTGTCGTAAACTTATAGGCTCTTTTCATCATAACTTTTGGTTGTGTACCAGTTTTTATTTGAATAACCCTCTTGGCTAATTCTTGTTCACCTTCCTTGACTCGTAGATTGTAGTTTCCCGGTTTTTTATTCACATCAGCCGCAACAAGGGCGTACTTTTGGCCGTTATAATCAAAAACCGGCATTTTTACGCCACCAAATAATACCGAAGTTGTTGCCGGAAAATATATCGGATACAAAAGCACCTCTCCTTGTTTTACAGCCAGCGCAGCGGCACTCGCTCCGCGGCTAAATCCAAAAAGAAACAGCAGAAAAATTATAAAGAAAAAGTTTTTTATCTTAACATCACTCATACTACTATTGTATCACTGCGATTGGGTCCCTTACCCAATCTTACACAAGTATTTTTCTGCTGAAAAATCTCGCGAGCCCTCCTCGCCTCGTCAGGCTCCGGCCTTGCGATTGGGTCCCTTACCCAATCTCACCCCATGTTTAGCGTGTAATTTTTCGACTTCCTTTTCTTCTAGCTCCTCTTTTTTTTCTTTCCCTTTATCGCCAAGCGCTTTGAGCTCTTTATTGTCAAGTTTATCCAGAGTTCTCACTATCTCTGACAGATTTTCGACTGTATTTTTCTTTGGATCTTCCAGCACTTCTTCGAGCAAGGCGTGCAATATCCACCCCATTCTCGGCCCTGGCTTGATATCAAGCTCTTTAATCATAAATTCTCCATTAATTTTGAGCTGGCCGACTGATATTGGATCTCGCAAAGCTTCTTCGATCATGGCAAAATATTTTCGCAGGCGATATGGCGCCTCTTTTTTCTTCATGCCTACCCTATCGCACTCGCGGATGTTCATCAAAAGCCAAATATTGTCCACACCGACTTTTGCAATGATTCTACGCACAGCAGAAAGTGTGATCAACTCCGTATCAGAAAAAAACATATGATTGCGGACAAGTTTTTCCACCAATTCAATTTCTTTTTTCGAAAATTTTAATCTCTCCATTATTTTTTTCGCCATCCTCGCGCCGACAACTTCATGGCCGTAAAAAGTGTATTGTTTCTTTGCGGCAGGAGTTTTTCCCGACAAAAATTTTAGGAGCCGTGGGTCCCCTGTCCTCTTGTCTAGGGGGGCGAAGGTGGGGGAATTTTTCGTCGGGAAAGACTCCGCCAATCTCCTAGTTTTCGGCTTACCAATATCATGAAAAAGCGCAGCCAGCCTTATTTCTAAAGGCCAATTCTTGTCCGCCGCATGAGCAAGAGCATGCAGTAGATGGTCCCAAACATCGTAAATATGTTCTCCTAATTGCTCGCAACCTATCCCCTCTTCGAGCTCTGGAATAATATTTTTTAGCAATCCAAATTTCTGCAACATGACAATTCCCCTGCTTGGATTTTCTGACATTATTATTTTTACAAATTCATCGCGTATGCGTTCTCCCGATATTTTTTTTATTAAATCTGCATTTTTTAAAATACTTTCCGAAGTTTCATATGACACAGAAAATCCGAGTTGGCAAGCGAAACGAATCGCGCGCAACATTCGTAACGCATCTTCTTTGAATCGATCATCAGGATTTCCAACTGCTCTCAACGTCTTGTCCTTTATGTCCTTTAGACCATTGAACATGTCTGTTAGATGTCCTTTATAACTTAAAGCCATGGCGTTTATGGTAAAGTCACGTCTTTTAAGATCATCTTCTAGCTTGTCACTGAATTTAACCTCGTCTGGATGCCTAAAATCACTATATTTAGCCTCCAGCCTATATGGTGTAACCTCAATAACCTTATATTTGGATGTTTCACGAATAACATCACTACTATTTGTTTCATGAATAACCTCACCCTCTACTGAATTCTCGCTTGGGATATATACCCCGACGGTTCCAAAGTCATTTTCATATACTGTTTTCTCAAAAAGGCTTATAATTTGGGCTGGTTTTGCATTTGTTGTCACATCCCAGTCCTTAGGTTTTTTGTCGATTATTAGATCTCGAACACAGCCACCCACCAAATACGCCTCAAAACCAGCACTTTCAAGAGTGTCTGTTACATATGAAACTTCCGTGGGTATTTTAGACAATAAACTTTTGTCTAGATTTTTATTTTTTGAGTCCACTATTTTATGTGCGGCCAGAGAGAATCGAACTCTCGTCTCATCCTTGGCAAGGACGTGTTCTACCACTAAACCATGACCGCAAAATTATTTTTTAATCATTAAATTATATATTATATTAAACATATTGCAATTTAATAATTTAAGCTTGTAAAACAATAGTATTATGATTATTTAATAAATGATGTATAATTATTAATAATGCACCCATAGTGAAATGGATATCACAACAGTCTTCGGAACTGTCGTTGGGGGTTCGAATCCCTCTGGGTGCACAAAATTTCTTGTCCTTTAGTTTTTCTTGTAAAATAAGGATTTGTGGGAACTGTGGATAAATATGTTGGTAATGTTTATAAAGGACATAGCAAATAATTGTCTTTTAAGACCATTTTTTCCAAAAATGCCTTATAAAATAAAGATATTTTAATAAAAGACACAAATTTGGACATAAGTTTCACATGAAACGTGTTACATATGAAACAATAAAATGCCTAAGGTATTCACATCAGAAAGACAAAAAATAGGGGAGACTGGGGAAAATGTAGCTGTAAAGTTTCTCATGAAACATAGCTTTTTGATATTAGAGCGAAATTATACTAAAAAATGGGGTGAGATAGACATTGTTGCTGAGAAAGGAGGCAAATTATATTTTATCGAAGTAAAGAGTGTTTCATATGTAACAGACTATAATTCCAGACCAGAGGATAATATGCACCCCTGGAAACTAAAAAGACTCGCGCGCGTAATTCAAACTTATCTTTTATCTAAAAATCTGGATGAAAAAGAATGGCAAGTAGATTTGTTGGTTGTGTTTTTAAATCTAAAGGACAGAACTGCAAAGGTAAAAGTAGTAAGTGATATTATTTTGTGATATACTCATTTTTATTCGGGCCGTAGTATACCGGTAGTACAAGTGCTTTGGGAGCATTTAGACTGGGTTCAATTCCCAGCGGCCCGACATTTTATGAACAAAATTTCATTACATATTTTAAGAACTGGACTCGCTATAACCTTCATATGGATTGGCATTTTGATTTTTAGAAATCCAGAAGCTTGGGGAGGGTATATAAGTCCATGGGCTCTTGAATTAATTCCTATACCTATCAGGGAAGCGATGATCGGAACGGCGCTTTTAGATATGGCGATTGGAATTTTTCTTTTATTTAATTCTTTCGTATGGATTGCCGCCTTGCTCGGAACATTACATTTGATCATTGTTCTGATAACAAGCGGAATCAATGATGTGACGATCAGAGACATCGGACTTTTGGGCGCAATTGTTGCTCTTTTTATAGATTCTTTGCCGGCTTCCATTGGCGATAAAATAAAATCGTGGCGAAATAGAAAAACGATTTAAAGATTGTTTTTAATACATTTTTGGGGTATAAATAAATTACTTAGGCGGGCTTGCCTCGCCGAAGCGAGAGCGGAGGCGGGATTAGTTTAGTGGTAGAACTGCAGTTTTCCAAACTGTAGGCAGGCGTTCGATTCGCCTATCCCGCACATGGCAACATCATACATTTATGCATTTATCAGCGTTATTATTGTCAGCCTGGTTTCACTGGCCGGAGTTTTCACCCTTTCATTAAGGGAAGAAATTTTAAGAAAATATATATTTATTTTCATTTCACTAGCGGTCGGAGCGCTTTTAGGAGATGCTTTTATTCATCTCATACCTGAAGTTCTCGAAGTTTCCAGCAATTCAACCTTGACCAGCATACTGATCATCATCGGCATTCTGATTTTCTTTATTCTGGAAAAGTTTCTTCATTGGCATCACCACGGGGAAGACAAGGCGGACTCACATATTCATCCGGTTGGAAAGTTAGTCCTTATTTCAGATGGAGTGCACAATTTTATCGACGGAATAATCATCGGAGCAAGCTTTATGGCGAGCATCCCTCTCGGCATCGCTACGACAATAGCTGTGATACTACATGAAATACCCCAAGAAATAGGGGATTTTGCGGTATTGATCCACTCTGGCTATACGAAGGCGCGCGCATTGTGGCTTAATTTTCTTTCGGCCATAGTAGCACTTCTTGGACTCTTCTTTGTGCTAATCCTAAGTCAAATTGCGCAAACCATAAGCTTCTGGTTCTTGCCCATTGCGGCTGGCGGATTTATTTATATCGCAGTCGCTGATTTAATTCCTGAACTTCAAAAAACAAAAGAAATAAAACATTCTATTTTACAGATAATGGCGGTTATAGTTGGGATTTTAGCCATGGTCGCTTTGACTTTCCTAGAGTAAAGAATCCCTGAAATATAACTTTTCGCAGGGGTTTCGAGCGCGACGGTGCGAGAACTTCAGGATTTTTTAAGCTTCAAAAAATCCGTACCGGAGAAAAGTTTATATTTTAGGGATTCTTCTAGTTAGTTTGACCAACTCCAGTCAGAGCCGGGATTTTTTGCGCCTAATACTTCAAAGTGGATATGTGGTCCGGTAGAACGCCCGGTAGAACCGACATAACCGATCACTTCTCCTCTTTCCACCTTGGCACCCGTATGCGTTAAGACCTTGCTTTGATGCGCGTAAAGAGTTTTCGTGCCATTTGGATGTGCAATAACAACCATATTGCCATAACCTCCAGCACAACGTGTTTGACCAAGCTTACATCCTGTTTTTACTATTGAAACCACTCCCGGTGCAGATGCATATATATTTGCGCCTGTTTTATCTCCGATATCGATGCCTCTATGTCCCGGACCATGCAAGCCCTGCGTTTTGTGGCCCGTGGGCACTGGGTTTATGAAATATCCCACAAGATTTTGGATTGGATGAGTTGCGTAATAATTCTTGTCTCTGGCTAGAGCCGAGCCCAAGTTTGACGCAGGCTTATCGCCTCCTTCATTATCCATACTGTCAGCTCCAGGAATCAAAATCTTGTCGCCGATCTTTAAATCACTGTCTTGCGCAATATCGTTGTAAAGAGTGATATCAATTATATCGACTTTATAAAGTTTTGCGATGCTTTTTAGGGTCTGCCCCTTGCTAATAGTATGTTCCTTGCTAGAAAAAGGGAAAATGAAAAGAACATCTCCTTCGGAGAGTTTATCGCCCCTTTTTATATCATTTGCCAGTAAAATAGTATTGATCGAAACACCAAACATTTCCGCAATACCTGAGATGGAGTCTCCCTTTCTCACGACATACACGCTAGTCTCTTTCAAAGCATCTATACCATCTTTACCGTCGGAAACGCCCATCGGACCGGTAGCAGGCAGGAGAGCATTATCGGAAACAATATTCATGTCCACATCTCCGCCAATCGTGCCCCCTATCTCGCTGCTTTTCTTGCCTTTTTTCTCTTGTTTCTCTTGAATCACTGAAGAAGGGGAAACATTTGCCTGTAAGAGGCCCATAGTCTGTGAATTCTTCTGGATATTTTGATTGAGTTGGGTTGGGTCCACTACTTCTGTCTCTGCATGAGCTTCACCGCCTAAAATTGCAGAGAAAAAGCTAGCTTGGACTTGTACCGGAGCAGACATAAAGGAAAGTACAAAAATCACCCTTAAACATAAGGAAAAAAGCAAGACAGATCTGAATATTTTAAATAGTTTTTTTATAAAACAAACTAAATACCGAGAGAATTCCTTTTCAGCCCTAAAAATAAGGGTAGAATCACAGGACGACCAAAATTGTACTGCAAACAAAGGTTCTCACGATGGTTACTGTCTTCTCTAGCATTCGGTCATTTAGCGCCGTACCCCTCTTCAGGACTATCCCCCTAGGATAGCGCAAAAGGAGGAAAAAGTCAAAGAGGTGTGGATAACCCCTAATGTGACTTTGATAAAAGCTTTACTAGCGAGTATAATACGCACAACATGCCAGAGGAACCATTTAATGGAATACAGGGTCTTGAGGGTCTTGAAAAAATCAAACTTGATAAAGTTGGTATAGAAAACAATGTAAAGAATCATATACAGAACTTGGAAAAAGGTCTCACTCAGCAAAATAAAGCAAGGTATGTAAAAGGGATAATGAGGGAGGCCACAAGATCTATAGATGTAAATCCAGAATACTATGAAGCTTTACAGGATGCACTCATAAAGCATGGATATCTAAAAGCAATCACAGCCGAGACTCCTCCTGCAGAAAAACCAAAGTTGCCACAAAATCCGCCAAAACCATCAGACCCAAAAAAAATAACGGAAAAATTGCCGCCTGTGCCACCGAATGTGCCAGCTGCCCCTAGCCCAAAAAGGGAGAAAATAAGGATAGTTTTGCCGACAAAGCCGCCACAAGAACCCACGAATCCTCCTACTGCGAAAATTGATACGCCAATTGATGTTCCAAAGCCTGCAGAAATCAAAAAAGCGGAAGAGAAAACAGAAAATAGGACGGAAAAAATAGTAAAACTCAAAGAAAAAATAAAAATTACAGAAATAAGAATAAGAGAAAATGAGAAAAGAGAAAAGGCCATTCTGAAAAGATTGGCAGAAATTGAAGCGCAGGAGGTGAAGGAAATGAGAGAAGTGACCAAGATCATAGAAAAGGACAGCGATAAAATGGCGAAGGATAATAAGAAAGTAGAAAAGGAAAATGACAAGAAAGTAAAGGAAAATGTGAAAATGAGGGAAAAACTAGAGAAAAAAGAAAGAAAAGAACAAGAAAAAAGAGAAAAAATAAATAGAGAGGAAAAAAAATATAATTTATCTGACTTAAAAGCCGAACTGGAAAAAACTCCAAAAATAAAATTCCTAAAACGTTTAAAATTAATAAAAAAAATAGAGGAATTAAGTGAAGAAGGGACATTAGAAAAAGATGAAATAGAAAATCCCTTTAAATATTTCTTAATTAAAAAAATAGATGACCGTGTTTTTGAATGCTTGTATGAGAAACCAAGGGAGAAAATCACTTTAGAAGATATTAATTATCTTTGTGGAGAGTCTGGGATAGATGTACAATTTTCCGTAGTGGATTTTGTGACAGATGCAAGAAGGAATATCGCATTTATGTCATCCAATGGATTTCTTTTACAATTACAGAACAAGGGTGAAATAACGACAGAAGAAAATGGTAGGCAAGTAATAGGCATATACAAACCCGAAGCAAAATATAAACTAGTTACTCCAAAAGGAGGATATTTTTTGGGTGGAGCTTTAACAAATTATACAGACGGCGTAAAATTATTACGAGAACAAGCGCAGGAATATCAAGCAGAACAAATTGAGTCATTTAAAAGTCAAAATAAATAAAAATTTATGGAAACACCGCCAATTAAAAGTGAAAAGATCGAACTAGAAAAAGAACTTTTGAGTGTCAGAGAAAATTTGAAACGAGATAGAGCAGCAAACGTACAAGCACGCGAAGATTTGGCTGCGGCTGAAGGGGAGAAAACACCTTTTTATGCCGGAAAAACGGCTAAAATAGCAGCAATAGTAGCTGGACTAAGTGTCGGCGGCTATGGCGCAAAAAAGGCTGGGGAATACGCGGGAGAATGGTCCGGAAGTCGTTCTCCATTAGGAATTACACAGAAAGTGGAACCTAAAAAAGAAAACCCAGGTATTACATTGACAGATAAGGAAATAGCAGCAAGAAAATCCGAACTTGAAGCAGTAGAAGCAAGATTGGTGGCGGCAAGACAAGCCGAAGAGAATGCAAAATTGGCAAAAACAAAAGCAGAAGCTGACACAATGGCAGCAAAAATAAAAGCGGAAATGCAGGCAAAATTTGATGAAGAATCGGCAAAGAGAGACGAAGAATACAAGAAAAAATTAGCGGTAATCGAGGCGGTGAAGCCCACGCCTGTTGCCCCACGAGCGCCCGCGCCTAGAAGAGAAAAGGAATATCATGGCGGGACGCCGATAGCTCCCCAAGCGCCAAAAGAAGAGGTTAAGTTTTTCTATACCCAAACACCATACCAAGGCGGAACACCTATTTATGGCGGCGGAACGCCATCTTATTATGGTGGGGGAACACCGGCGCCTGCTTATGGAATTGCGCAGAATCAAAGAATCCAAAAAGAAAATCCTGAAAGCGTCAAGAATCCTTTTGGTCTAACGGAGAAAATGTTGGAAAAGGTGGATGCTTTAGAGGAAGAAAATCTAGTAAAAGTATTTCCGAAAGATACATTAAAACATCGGAGAAAAGTACAGAACAAAAATGCCTACGAATTCATGAGTGAAGACAAGACTCTGAAAGAGTATAAACTCTTGAAGGAGTATCTGAAAAAACTCAACGAAGTGACTGGTCTTCTTCCACAAATAATAGAAGAAGAAAAAATCTGGGAATATGTCGAACGCGCTCTGCAATCTGCGGCATCACAAGGAAAACTGGATGAAGTAAAACTATAATAGTGTGAATACAGACACAAATCATCTATCGGAATTAAATAAAGAACAAAGAGAAGCGGCCATCCACACAGGTGGTCCGCTTCTGATCATTGCCGGAGCGGGCGCGGGTAAAACCAAAACGATCACTCATAGAATTGTGAATTTAATAAAAGAGGGGATATCTCCAGAGCGTATTTTGGCTGTTACTTTTACAAATAAGGCGGCAAAGGAAATGCGGGAGAGAATTATCTTAGAAATTCAAAAAAACACAACAGGTCAAGAGAAGATTCCATTTGTGAGCACTTTTCACTCTCTCGGAGTTTATATCATAAAAGAAAATGCCAGACTTTTGGGCTTGACGAAGTATTTCACAATTCTAGATGAGGGAGACGCAAATTCAATAATAAAAGAAATACTGAAAGAGATCGGAATAGATCCAAAACAATACGATCCGAAGAAAATAAAAAATATAATTTCGCGAGAAAAGGGGAAATTCACGCATTTGGCAGATTATGCGGAGAGAGAAAAGGGTACGTACGGTGTGATGGTGGCGCAAGTTTGGAATTTATATGAAAAGAAAAAAATGAAAGAAAATTCGTTGGATTTTGACGATCTGCTCCTAAAAGCGACAAAACTATTGAAAGATAACGCTGAAATCAGAAAAATTTATCAGGAAAAATGGGAATATATCCATATCGATGAATACCAAGACACCAACGAAGTGCAATATTTAATGTCAAAATTACTCTCAGAAAATAATCAAAACATTTGTGTCGTGGGAGATGCGGACCAAAATATATATTCGTGGCGCGGAGCAAACTTGAAAAATATTTTAAGTTTTGAAAAAGATTACCCAAATGCAAAGATAGTTTTGTTGGAGGAAAATTACCGATCAACCAAAAATATTCTGGAAGCGGCCAATACGATAATCAAAAAAAATAAATATAGGCCGGACAAAAATTTATTTACCAGAAAAAATACCGGAGAAAAAATCGGACTGTACGAGGCACTCGATGAAAATGACGAAGCCGACTTCGTGGCGACTAAAATTCTGGAGATTATAGACAACGGAGCGGGTGCTGCCGTTGCGGGGTCGCTGTCTCCGCGTGCTCGCGGAGCGCTGCCTCTCGACCCGTCGGTCTGCGAGACACCCCGTCCCGGCACACCCGCTCCGTTGTCGGAAATTTCAATTCTTTACCGCGCGAATTTTCAATCGCGAGCGCTGGAAGAGGCAATGCTACGCTATAATATTCCATACCAAGTTTTAGGAGTAAAATTTTTTGAAAGAAAAGAAATCAAAGATACTTTGGCGTATCTGCGCGCCGCACTAAATCCAGAAAGTCTGTCGGATATAAAAAGGATAATAAATTTTCCTGCGCGGGGCATCGGAAAGGTGACTTTAGTGAAAATTTTCGCCAATGAGATAGAGAGTCTGCCGGTAAAAATGAGAATTAAGATAAATAATTTTTATCAGACGCTGGAAGAAATAAAAGAAAAAATCCATAATTCAAAAACATCTGACATAATAAAATTTGTGGTAAAAACTTCCGGCATCGAAGCAGAACTAGCAAGTGGCGGTGAAGAAGACATCGAAAGATTGGAAAACATAAAAGAGCTCGCAACTTTGGCCCTGAAATATGACAATTTAGAGAACGGCGCCGGCATAGAAAAGCTTTTAGAAGATGCGTCGCTGGCTTCGGACCAAGATTCGCTAATTGTCACAGAAAATAAAAAAGAAAAAATAGACGCCGTGAAGTTAATGACGGTGCATGCTTCGAAAGGGCTTGAATTTAATAACGTTTTTATCACCGGACTGGAAGACGGGCTTTTCCCGCACAAAAGACATGATGAGGCAGATGGTTTTGACAGCGAAGAGGAACGCAGACTTTTCTATGTGGCCGTCACGCGCGCTCGAAGTAAATTATTTTTATCATTTGCAAATTTCCGCACAATTTTCGGATCGCGCCAAATAAATGCACCATCGGAATTTATTTCGGACATTCCGGCAGATTTATTGGAAAAAGAAGGAGAAAAGGGTGGCATTAAAACAATTTACCTTGAGTAGTTAAAAGTTATAAAGTTCATAAAGTTATAAAGAAAATACAAAATGCACCAGGCAAAGAAATCATTAGGGCAAAATTTTTTAAAATCAGAGATAGCTCTGCGAAAGATTATTGAAGCGGGAGAAATAAAATCGGATGATGTGATTTTAGAAATCGGTCCGGGCAGGGGAGCGCTGACTAAACAGCTTTTAGCTTGTAGCTGTCAGCTTGTAGCTGTAGAGAAAGACAAAGATTTATGTGAACTACTACAAATTAAATTCCAAAAAGAGATCTCGTCTGGTCAACTGAAATTAATACAAGGTGACATATTAGAATTTGATTTGAAAAGCTACAACCTACAAGCTACAACCTACAAGCTAATCGCCAACATCCCTTACAATATCACCGGCGCGATTTTGAAAAAGTTTCTAACAGCCGAAAACCAGCCAAGCTTGATGGTGCTGATGGTCCAGCACGAAGTGGCCCAAAGAATAATCGGTAATAGCCCCTCCGCCGCTAAAGCTAAGGCGGGCAAGAAAGAGAGCATCCTTTCTATCTCTGTCAAAGCCTATGGCGAACCGAAAATGATTATGAAAGTGGATAAAAGATATTTTTCACCTGCGCCTAAAGTAAATTCTGCAATAATTTCCATAAAAAATATTTCACGCAAGCTATTCACCTCACCCCAACCCTCTCCTGATGAAGGAGAGGGAGGCAAAGCGATTGTCCAAGATAAAATCTTGGACAATCAGGCATTCGAAGAAAAATTCTGGGAAATAGTCAAAAAAGGCTTTGCGCATAAGAGAAAAAAGCTCTCTAGCAACCTAAAAGACGTCTGTCAAGGGGCATCCCTGACATCATTAGGAAATAAAAGAGCGGAGGATTTGGCACTCGCAGATTGGATTGCGCTTACGAAGGAGATGAACCGACCAATGGAGTGATCGTGCCTTCAGTGGGTATACTATAAACAGGAGTACCAGGTATCATGCAGACGCCGGGCGTCACATATTCTCCAAGCAACCAAGTAGTGAAAGGTATATTGTAGCTGGCAAATCCTTGGGTGCCGGGATAATAAGTGAGAAGTACCGCAAAACTCGGCGGAAAAGGCTCTATGCCCAACATCCAGCTGCCGTTATATGCGCAGAAAAAAGAATAAATCAAAGCGCCGCCAAAGGGTATACCGCTAGTGGCATGGGCTGTAGAAGGTTTAATGCCTAAAAAAGAAAGAGTCTCAGCAATAATTTTATCAAAAAAATTCGATGAGGGCTTGGCGTCAGAATCTAGACTTAGCTGACTTTCACTAATAAGCAGTTCTTTGAATGTTTTATTAAGATCAATATTGCTGTTGATAGCTTCATTTTTTAGCACTTCAACCATCCGTTCAATATCCGACTCGCTCATGCCACTTTTTCTATTCACTTCGACAACCTTCGCAATAAATTGATCTAAATTCACAAGATTTGCGCTTACTTTTGCTGTATTGGTCGTCGTACTATTTGTACTGCCTGGAGGTGGAGTTGTGCTAGTAGAGGGACCTGCCGGCGTTGGATTTATTAGACTATCGCATTTGATGCCAGTTTTTGGGCTGTATTCTAAGGTTGAGATACAACCTTCGAGAGGATTTATAGCGGAAACACCGCCGCTACTACCACTAAGCGTAATATTGTTGAGTGCCGAACGGGACAACGGTCCGACTATGCCATCCGGCACTAATCCATGACTGGATTGAAAAGCCACAACCGCCGCCCGAGTCAAAGGACCAAAGCTCCCATCCATTGCGGCGCCTACTTTTCCTTGCAAGCATTGAACTTCCGAACCTTTAGAACCTACTTTTAAAAGGCTAACCAGCTCGCAGTCCGCTGAGAAAACAGCATTCGAATAAAATAAAAGGGTAGAAAAAATAAACAAATATAGCAATCTTTTCATCGGAATTAAGTATAACAAAAAATGGGGATAATAAACAAGCAAATTTATTTACCTATGGTACAATTAGACCATAATTAAAAAGATTTTAGCAAAATACAAAAAGACGCTTTGGATCGTTTTGGCGATTATTTTTGTTGTTGTTCTTTTTTTCTTAAAAAATAAAACTACATTTGAAAATGGTTCCAAGCTCGCGCAGAACGGGGGAGAAAATAGTTTGATTTATGGCGATGTAACTATAGAAAATTTAGTAAACAAGGATACTGATGACGATGGCATACTGGATTGGGAAGAGGGACTATGGGGAACTGATCCGAATAAAAAAGAAACAACTCCGGGAGTGCCGGACAGCGTAGCCATCAGCAAATTATCCGCTCAAGGCGGATCCGCCTCGGTCGAGAAACAAGAATTGGGCGATGTAAAGCTAACCCAAACAGATAAATTCTCCAGGGAACTTTTTGCGACTATCGCGGCCACCAGCCAAAATGGAACTTTAGACCAAGCGACTATAGACGCACTGGGCAATTCCCTTTCAGAGCAGATACAAAATTCTGTACCGAGAAAGATATATTCAATTTTTGACATAAAAATAATAAATGACAATAGTGTTTCAGCTTTCAGAAATTATAACAATGCCTTGACCAGCCTTTATAAAAAATATCCGGGGGTAAACTATACAATATTGGATGTATTGCAGAAATTTATGGTTGATGAAAACAGTGTGGATACGAGCGTGCTCCTGAAACTTGATCCGATCATATCCCAAACAAATAAAATAATAGAAGGAATGATGAAGATGAGCGTGCCCCAAGCTATTTCGACCTTGCATCTGAATGTCATAAATTCGCTTGAAAGATTGGCGGAAAATATAAGCGATATAAAACTTTACGACACCGACGCTATCATGGCGCTAGGTGGTATAAGCAGATATCAAGCAAGTGCCGACCAGCTGGAGACAGATCTGAACAATTTGGCAAACGCCATCAACCAAAAATTGAGTAATTAAAGGAAAAATCATATAATAAATAACAAAATGACGGCTAAAAATAAAACCAAAGAAAAAACAAAGCAATTCATTCCTGCTCTCTTGATTGTTTCAATATTATTGCCGAGCGTTTTATTGTCTATCCCTCAGAAAGCATCGGCGGTGGCGGCGGGAAGTACCGCAGCGACATCGGTTCCCGTCGCGGATATACCTGCTGAGACCGCTGGCTGGCTGTCTCAAGCACTTCACGTGATAACCTCGGGTTCCACGGTACAAGATACAGGCCTGCATATCAAAGACTTTGCGCAGTTTTTGCTTCGCGAAATCCTGATGCGAGTGGCAAAACAAGTCTTGGCTAGAATAACTCAAGCCACCATAAATTGGATAAACTCTGATTTTCACGGGGCGCCGCTTTTCTTGGAAAATCCCGAATCTTTTTTCAAAGACATAGCCAAATCCGAAGTCAGGAATCTGGTAGACATGATCGGCTATGACAGTTTGAGGTACCCTTTCGGCCAGCAAAGCGCGCTCAATGTGATCTCCAACTTCAAAAACACTCTGGCAAACAATGCGCAATACACCCTCTCGAAAGTGATCAATGATCCAGACCTCTTGGTCCAATACAGGAATGATTTCAACGTCGGGGGATGGAACGCATTTCTAATAAACACCCAGTATCCGCAAAATAATTATCTGGGATTTGACATGTTGATCCAGCAAAATCTAGCAAGCAGATTGGAGGGAACAATCCAAGCGCCAGCCCAGAGAATCCAAAGCCTTCTACAGCAAGGAAGCGGATTTTTGTCTCCGCAAACTTGTCCAACCAATTCACTTTATAACAACGGCGTAAATGAATTTCGTAGACCTAGTTTTAAACCTTCGATAGAATATGTTGCTCCAGAATATACTGCGACATCCCAAGCGGAAATAGATGAATATAATGCAAACTATAATACAGCAGTGGCGATGGAAAAAAGAAGGTGGGCAGAGTCAAACACTTGTCCGGGCGGATTGGTCAATACCACTCCGGGTTCGGTAGCGGCAAATCAAATAATGATGGCCATGGGGTCAAGTTTTAGGCAGACAGAGCTCGCGGCGGCAATGGGTAATAGTTTGTCGGCTATTTTTGATGCGCTCTTAAATCACTTCTTGGACAAAGGCCTGAACGCGCTTTCCAGTACTGTGAGCCGAGCATCCGGGGGAGACAATTGGAGTTATGATGGCAACACTCTCGGTGGCGGGACTGCACCAATCAGCGGAACAACAAATCTAAACATACCGCAAAATGTTTCCGTCACTGTCGGCGAAATAACTGGCACTCCTATTTTAGGCGGGGCGGCACCTTACGTCATAACGACACAGCCCAATACTGCTGTCGCCATGGCCCAGATCTCTTATGCCGGTCCTGGAAACCCAATTCTCACAATCAAAGGTATCGCTCCGGGTCAGACTTTCGTGGTGGTTAGAGATTCATCCACGCCTTCAAAGAATGTCTCCATCGATATCACAGTAAATTCGATCGGGGCTTTGGTGGTAAATCCTCGCAGTATTTCAATTGCTGTCAACAATTCAATAAACGCATCCATTTCTGGCGGCCAAGAACCTTACTTTATGCAAGCCGGCCCGGACGAATCGAAAGCGGTAGCCGTCTTCGCCGATACTAGCTTGGTTGTGATGGGCGTAGCAGTGGGCCAGACAGCGCTCGCGATCAGAGATTCTTCCACGCCGCCAAAGATCGTCATCGTGCCTATCACGATCAGTGGCCCAGAAGCTCTAGTCATCGAACCAAGAGTTTCCGCTAGTGTGGGAAGCACTACAAACACGATCATATCCGGCGGAACCGCGCCCTATATTATAGAAACTTCGGTTGATCCGACTGTGGCAGTTGTCCAAATTTCAGGCAGTAACCTCGCAGTCACTGGAGTCGGAGATGGACAAATAGTAATTGTAATAAAAGATTCATCCACGCCGATCAAGATAGCGAGCGTCAACATTGTGGTAAGCAATCAGGAATTCTTGACGATCAGCCCGCCAAATATTTCCGTGAGTTACGGCCAGACGGCCACTGCTAGCATCTCTGGAGCGACGGCGCCTTACACTATCGTGACCCAGCCTAGATCTGGCAGAGCCACTGCGCAAATATCTGGAAATACTTTAAGGGTCACTGCCGGCACGAACGACGGCGCGACGTATCTCACGATCAAAGATTCATCCACGACCAACCCTCAAACCGTGAGAGTTAATATTAGAGTCAATAGATGAGAAAATTCTTACCATATATCCTAATATTCTTTATCCTAGTCGGATTTTTTAGCCCGGCGGCGAAAGTGAACGCGCAGACAGTTCCACCGCCACCACCAACGCAACCAGCTACGCCGCCAGAAAAAACACCCCAAGAAAAAGCAGACGAGGCTGCAAAAGAATTAGTAAAAGCAGCAGAAAAAGCGGATGCAACAGCAAGAGCGGCAGAAGGATTATCAACAGACACAGCGTTTGAACAAGAACTAAACACTTGCAGTATTTGGAGAGCTGGAAGTTGGGGGATGTGTATAGCGCTAATATTTTACTGGACCTATTTTCAACTTCCTGCCATGATTCTTTGGGTCGCGGCGTGGTTTTTTAATGCAATGATAAATCTGGGAATAGACAGCGCTTTGACGCGTGCTTCTGGTTTTATTCCCGCTGCCTGGGCAGTCGTCCGAGATATTTCAAATATTTTCTTCATTCTCGTACTCCTTTATATTGCCATTAAAACAATCTTGAATCTGGGAGGACATGAAGTGAAAAAAATGATAGTGCATGTCGTAATCATGGCGCTATTGATAAACTTTTCTATGTTTTTTACAAAGGTAGTGATTGATTCTTCAAATATTTTGGCTTTAGTGTTTTATAATAAGCTGAAAGTTAATCCAATAACACCAACTGATCCATCGAGGCCTAAAGAAGAAAAAGATATAGCTGGCGAGATGTGGAAAACTTTTGATGCCACTAGATTAATAAATGGAGAAACCATCGAAGCATTGAAAAATCAACCCGTGCTCGTCGACGGAAAAATGGTACCAACAAACGAAAAATACCTGCCATTTAGTTTTACGATAGGAATGATAGTCATCTCCGGATCAATCATGCTTTGGGCAGCTTATGCATTTTTTATCGCTGGGATCATGTTTATAGGAAGATTAATTGAATTATGGATATTAATTATTTTCTCTCCGTTTGCTTTTATGTCTTGGACTATTCCAAAGTTCGCAGGTATTGAATATCTAGGATGGGATGCTTGGTTGAAACGTTTGATTTCCACCTCATTTATGGCGCCAATCTTTATGTTCTTTATGTATTTAATATTTATGCTTTTGCCTCATATAGGTAAATTTAATAAGGGGGTTTTGGGAGCAGATGGGAAACCGGTATTAACAACGTTGGGAATCATTTTGGGTATATTAATACCAGCATTAGTAATCATGGCGATGCTTCTGAAAGCAACTCATTTCGCCAAGAAAGGAGGAGGACAGTTTGGGGAAATGGTGTTAGGTGGAGCAAAATTAGTCGCTGGTCTAGCTGTCGGTGGTGCTGCTTTGGGTGGAGCTGTAGTTGGTAGAACCCTGATTGCCAGAACTGCGGCTAAAGCTTCAACGCGACCAGATGCCATGGCTCATGGAAAAGCTACTTTTGAATACAAAAAATGGGAGCACGGAGGTAGAGTGGGAGCACCACCAATTGTTCCTCCAAAACCAACTAGTCTTATGGGCCAACTGGGTTCAAAGATAAATGAGAATCAATGGAAGTCAGGTGATGTGGCGCATGCTAGACATGAGATGGATGAAATTAAGAAAAAAATTGGAGTGGAGGGATTGGATGATAAGTATCTTTCCGGTGTAGATAAAGAAAGGATGAAGACCGCTTATACTAAAGATAAGAGATCTGAGATTGAGTCTGAAATAAGAAAAGGATATGACGCCAAAGGAAAACCTGTAGTTATTGAAAGAGATATAAATGGAAATACTATTAATGCAACCGGTGAAAATGATTACAAGGCCAAAAGACGTCAGGATATCATAAGTGAAGTAAAAATTGCTGATCCTAATTCTATAGACGGTGCAGGTAATCTTAATGACCAAGGACAAAAGAAGGTTGAAGATAGGTTAAATACAGAGTTTAATGAGCGCCTAAGAGAGTTAGCAAAGGTGCTCGGAGAAGCAAAATATAGTGAACTGCAACATGAAGCCCAAGAAAAAGTAGGAATGGGAACAAGGGTGATGGCTAGATCAACCAGTGGCACTTATGACGCAAGAAATCTAGCTAATATAAAAGCAGACAAGAGAGAGGGGTTGAGTACCAAGGCTACTGTTGGACTTATCACTGCTGTAGCATTGGGAATAAGAGCAGGACTGAAACAGGGGGGCGTACAGCATGGTACCCCGCAAGGAGATTTTATAAAAGATCTCAAGGACACAATAGGTGGTGCATTAAAAAATGTTAAAATAAATGTAAGTGCAGGTAGTGGAGGAGGTAGTAGTCACGCAGAAGCAAAAGTAGATCATGGTACCAGTGGCGGAGGACATCATTAGAATATAATTTATGGACCAAAAAGAATTACAAG
This sequence comes from Candidatus Nomurabacteria bacterium RIFCSPLOWO2_01_FULL_42_17, assembly GCA_001785985.1. Lineage (GTDB taxonomy): Bacteria > Patescibacteriota > Minisyncoccia > Phycocordibacterales > UBA9973 > UBA9973. The sequence goes on along the minus strand of MFVE01000005.1, from coordinate 199,096 downwards.
AAAAAATAGCTTTATATTATTCAAAACTTCCACAAAAAGTGCAAGAAATGTTTTCGAGTATGGGTTGGCTGGAAACCTTAAAAACAATCAGCCAGAAATATAATCTAAACGATGAGCAAATAGAAACGCTCGGCACAGAAACAACCTTGGTCCTTCTAGGTATTATTCATTTAGTTGAATACGAAGAAAATATAACTAATGAGTTGAAATTGTCAGTAGATTCTACAGATAAAATGCTCATGGAAATAGAGGAGTCCATTATAAAAACCATTCGCCCTCAACTAGTTGAAGCATTTGAAGCAAATAAAAAAGGAGAGATAGAGCAAGTGCCAGAGATTGAACAAAAATTGAATGGGAGTTTCGAAAAATTTCCAAAAGGAATTGAAGATATTGTCAAAAAATCAAATTATCAGGCAATACTTTACGATATCGCCAAGGGATATAACTTAACTGTCGCTCAGATGGATATTCTGGAAAAAGCAATTACTGATCTAATAATCGGCAAGACTCATCCAGATGAATTTGAAAATTATTTAAAGAGTGATCTGAAAGTGCCATCAGAAACAGTTGGAAAATTAGTCAAAGACATAAACGAAAAAATATTTTTGAAGATTCGTGAATTATTAAAGCTGATGAATACTCCGAGAGGGAATTCTCCTCTTGAGGAGTACCCTTCAGGGGGAGGTGGACAAACTTATCCACCCCACTCCGACTTTGGTCGGAGCACCCCTCAAGAGGGGAATAGCGACACCAAAGTATTAAATACGGCCGGCATTGAGATCATCCCCCAAAGATTACAACAATTAGAGCTGGAAGCGGGAAAGATACCAGAGAATAGGGAAGATATATTAAACAAAATAGAAAAACCGGAAGCAGTTCATCCGATCTTAGTAGAAAAATTATCTGGCTCTGTGCAGACAGGCGTAACCAAAACTGAACACTCATTGGAAAATCTGACAAGGCCAGCAAACGAAGCAAGTCTGCCCATACCCCAAAAGCCAAAAGTAGACCCATACAGAGAAATACCTGAATAGCTTATTAGCTTGTAGCTGGTAGCTAATTAGCTTATAAAATGAACGAGATAATACATTCATATAAAGATTTAATTGTTTGGCAAAAATCAATTGAGTTAGTAATATGCGTGTATGAACTGACAGAAAAATTTCCAAGAGAGGAAATTTATGGATTAACATCGCAAATTAGAAGATCTGTGGTCTCTATACCATCTAACATCGCAGAAGGTAGGCGTAGAGGAACTAGGGCTGATTATCTGCACTTTTTAAGAATGTCTTACGGATCTGGCGCTGAACTGGAGACCCAACTGATAATAGCCAGAAAATTACCTAAAACTATAAAATTAGATTATAATAAGATAGATTCTTTATTAGAAGAAGTTATGAAAATGTTGAATGCCATGCTTAATAAGCTACAAGCTAAAAAGCTAAGCAGCTAAAAAGCTATTTATGCAATTCAAAGTTCCACAATTTTTAGATATAGAAGACAAGATCTTTGGCCCATTCACTTTTAAAGAGTTTGTTTATTTAGTGGGTGGCGCAGGTCTTTGTTTTATAATTTACAAACTGCTCGGACTCGTATGGGGCGCGATACCTATCTTAGCTGTTGCGGGGCTGTCCATAGCGCTGGCTCGCTATCGGCCAAACAACAAGCCATTCATCAATATGATCGAGGCGGGGTTTAATTATCTGACTCAGAGCAAGCTTTATATTTGGAAAAAAAGCAGAGAAAAAAAGAGCCAGAAGGAACCAGAAAAAGAGACAAACGAAAAAAATATTATGAATAGAGAAACAGTCCGGCTGGGCGGAAACAAATTACGAGATTTAGCTTGGAGCCTGGATGTTTTAGATTTGAGTAAACACAAAGAAAATTAAATATATGCCATTAAAAGCAAAAGCAACTCAAGATTTTGTACCGATCAAGCAAGTCCGCGACGGAATCATCGTGCTAAAAGACGGCGGTCTGCGAGCGGTCATCCTCGCCAATTCGGTCAATTTATCTCTGAAATCAAGCGACGAGCAAAAAGCGACGATATTCCAATTCCAAAGTTTTCTAAATACTTTGGATTTTGCCGTTCAAATATCGGTCCAAAGCCGAAGGCTAGATATCCGGCCTTACCTTTTGCTTTTAGAAAACAGAATGAAAGTGCAAAGCGAACCCCTGCTCAAGTTGCAAACAAAAGAATACATAGAGTTTATTAGGAATTTTACCGAATCGGTAAGTATAATGACCAAAAGCTTTTTTGTGGTGGTGCCATATACCCACAGCGCGCTGCGGCCAGATTCTGGAATCCTAAAAAAATTCTTCGGCCGAAAAAGCAAAGAGGAGTTAAATATCGCAAAACAAGAAGATTTCGAGGAAAAGAGGTCTCAATTGGAAGAAAGGGTGAGCGTGATAGAGCAAGGACTCAGCCGTTGTGGTATAAAATCCGCTCAGCTGGGCACAGAAGAAGTCGTGGAAGTATTTTATAAAGTTTTCAATCCGGGAGAAGTGGAAGGGAAAATTAAGCTGGAATAAATAAACATATATATGAGTATTTTTGATAAATTTAAAAAAAATAATATACCAAAGGTAAGTAGGGGAAACACCTACGCCCCTGAAGCGGAGGCCTCCATTTCTCCCGTATTACCAGAAGCGATCTATGAATCCGCCAGTCTGGAACTGCAAGATATCATAGCGCCTTCCGCGCTCAAAATTGAACCAAAATCCATAAATTTGGGCGATAAAATCGCGCGTACATTTTTTATCATCTCTTATCCGAGATTTTTGACTGACAATTGGTTCTCGCCGATCATTAATTTGGACAAGGTTTTTGATATTTCGATTTTTATCCACCCGATAGACACTTCCCTGATGCTGAGACAATTCCAAAAAAAGGTGGCGGAAGTGCAAAGCCAGATAAACGTGCGTGAGAGCAAGGGTATGGTCCGCGATCCGATGCTGGACACCTCTTATCAAGACCTCGAGGGACTGCGCGACAACTTGATCCAAGCGCAGGAAAAAATGTTTGATGTGGGGATTTATATCACCATCTATGCAGACAACGAATTGGAGCTTTTCAAAATTGAAAATGAAATAAAATCAATGCTGGAATCAAAACTAATATACATCAAACCAGCGCTCTTCCAACAAGAAGACGGTTTCAAGAGTGTCATTCCGATAAATACTGACCTCTTAAATATCCACCAAAAATTAAATTCCGAGCCGCTCTCTAGTGTCTTTCCATTTATATCTTTTGACCTCACTTCGGATAAAGGCATCCTTTATGGCATCAATAGACATAATTCCAGTTTAGTTATTTTCGACCGATTTTCTCTGGAAAATTATAATTCGGTAACTTTCGCAAAATCAGGCTCGGGAAAATCTTATGCGACAAAATTGGAAATCCTCCGATCTCTGATGTTTGATGTGGATGTGATCGTCATCGACCCGGAGAGGGAATATGAATTCCTAGCGGAAGCTGTGGGTGGAAGATATTTTAGCATTTCTCTTTCTTCAGACCACCATATGAACCCTTTTGATCTGCCAATACCCAGAGAAGACGAGACAGCCGAAGATGTTTTACGATCAAACACAATTAATCTAGTCGGACTTTTTAGACTGATGCTGGGAGGACTCACTCCGGAAGAAGATTCCATGGTAGACCGCGCTATTTCTGAAACCTACGCCATCAAAGACATCACTCCGGAATCGGATTTCTCAAATATCGAGCCTCCGCTCCTTTCGGATTTTGAAATGGTGCTTTCTGGAATGGATGGGAGCGACTCCGTCGTCGCTCGCTTGGCAAAATACACCAAAGGTTCTTGGGAAACTTTTTTAAACCGTCCAAGTAATGTGGATATCAATAAAAAGTTTGTAGTCTTTTCTGTGCGCGACATGGAAGATGAATTGAAACCGGTTGCGATGTATATCATCATGCATTACATCTGGAATGCGATACGCAAGAACTTGAAAAAGCGCCTGCTAGTAGTCGATGAGGCTTGGTGGATGATGAAATCCGAAGATACAGCCTCATTTTTGTACTCTATCGCCAAAAGAGGCCGAAAATATTACTTGGGACTTTCCACCATCACCCAAGATGCGGCAGACTTTATGAAGTCACCATATGGAGTGCCGATCATCACCAACTCTTCCATTCAGCTTCTCTTGAAACAATCTCCGACCACTATCGACATCTTACAGAAAACCTTTAATCTGACAGACGAGGAAAAATATCTTCTCTTGGAATCCTCGGTCGGAGAAGGCATATTCTTCGCAGGCTTGAAGCACGTTGCGATAAAAATCATCGCTTCTTATACCGAAGATCAGATCATCACCTCTGACCCTTCCCAAATACTTTCTAACAAAAAAGCCAAGGAAGAGCAGGAAGCGGCCCAGACAGCTCCCAGATAGCGCTTTAGGCGCTATCTGGGAGTAAAAAGTTATAAAGTTCATAAAGTAAAAATAAGTGCTATAATTTAAGTATGAAATTAAAACTTTCATTATTGATTGCGACATTCCTGCTGTGTGGAACAACAGCGAATGCTATTCCGTCTACTAACATCTCAGTAAACATAGCACCTCCTAATCCAGCTCCCTATGAAAATGTAGCTATTACTTTGAGCAGTTTTGTCGACAATTTAGACAGCGTCCTCATCTCTTGGTCCGTGAACGGTAAAACTGTTTCGGAAGGAATAGGAAAAAAATCCTTTTCTGCTACTGCGCCGGGAGCGGGAGGGGAGACAAAAGTTGTAGCCCTCGTATATCTGCCGGAGGGAACGACGGACACCACCATACTGATCAAGCCTTCTGTGATGGTCTTGCTTTGGCAAGCAAACGATTCATATGTTCCGCCTTTTTACCGTGGCAAAGCTTTACCCTCTCCTGATAGCGAGGTGAAGGTGGTAGCGATACCTGAGATCAGGACCAGTTCCGGGAATGTTTCTCCTAAAAATATGACCTACTATTGGAAAAAAGATTATACAAATAGTGTAGATGGTTCAGGCTATGGTAAAAATTCTTTTCTTTTCACTAATGATTATTTAGAAGATGCAAACAATATATCGGTGACAGCCTCAACTGTAGACCAGAAATATTCCTCCGAGGCAGGTATAGACATAGCAATGGCAGAGCCTAAAATATTATTTTACAAAAACGACAGCATCCTCGGAACTCTCTGGGATAGAATACTGCCCGACACTTATAAAATACAAGGGCCAGAAATAGTGGAAGCCGCCCCTTATTTTATTTCCCCAAAAGAATTACAAAACCCGGCATTGATCTGGAGCTGGTTCATCAATGATGCTTTGGTAAATTTAACCAGTTTCAAGAAAAATCTGATGCCAATATCAGCACCCGAGAGAACACATGGAACATCGAAATTGAAATTAGAAATAAAAAACAGGGACAAAATTTTCCAAACAGCCACCAAAGAAATAGAGGTAGAATTTTAAATGAAACACATAAAATATATTTTAATAATAATTGCCTTGGTCGGAATTTTTAGTCCGACAATGGAAGTGACTGCATCCCCAGCAAACCCGAATGAACCTTGCGTCTATAGATATGGCGTACCGACAAATTCACCCTGTGTCGCGGATTTTAGTACAAAGGGTGCCACCCCCAGCTCACCAGATTGTATTTACAGAAATGGAGTTGCTACAAATCCACCTTGCAACGATAAGAGACAGGTGGCTCCGGGCGCTTCCGGATATAGCGGTGGGGGGGCAACATTGGCCCCAGCCACGAGTACAAGCACAGGTGCAGGAACGAATCCACCAGCTAAAACAAATACGTCCTATCAACTTTTGACACCACTGCCTTGTGAGACAGGCAAGGATCCAGGTTGTGAGAATGGCAAATTAACCGCGATTAACACCGCAAGTGGATTAGGATCTTATTTGAATCTGATGATAAAAATATTTATCGGCATCTGCGCAGTCTTGTCGGTGGTTATGATTGTTATGGGGGGACTCGAATATATGACTAGTGAATTGATCTCAAGCAAAGAAGCGGGCAAAGATAGGATTGTAAATGCGCTCATCGGTCTAGTCATAGCCCTTGGCGCCTACGCGCTGCTCTTCACCATAAATCCAGACCTGCTGAAAAGTGATGCAACTATACCGGCAACTGCTCCCGCACCAGCAACAACACCAAGTCCTAGCCCATAATAAATTTATTTTATGTCAAAAAGAAATCTCATACTTTTAATAATCATCTTGAGTCTGGCAGTAATTTCGGTTTTTGGATTTTTATATTTCCGTTCCGGAACAACTGCGCCGACAGATGAAGGAACAGGTACAAATTTCATCTCGCAATTCAACCCATTTGGAAGCAATAAAACAACCCCTCCCACAACCACGCCAGAAGATAATACATCCGAATTTACCCCTGCTCCCGCGGAAACACCTGTAAATAAATTAGTGCAGGTTTCCAGCATGCCCGTAGCCGGGTTCACTGTCTTTAGCAAGGAAAGATTAAAGGATCTGCCGACTCCGACACCTATAGAGGCGGGGACCTCGGGAGAGACAACTGCAAGCGTCGGAACAAAAAAGCCGACTCCACCTCCGACTGAATTTGCACCCGCTCTCCGGTACGTAGACAGGGCAACTGGAAATATTTATCAAACGTTCGCGGACAAGATAGAAGAGAGACAATTCTCCGGAACAATTATACCGAAGGTATATGATGCCTATTTTGGCAATCGCGGTCAAGCTATAGTCATGCGTTATTTAAAACCCGACGAGAGAACGATCGAGACTTTTGTCGGTGTTCTTCCAAAAGAATTGCTAGGAGGAGATACAACCGGAGATAACGAAATAAAGGGATCTTTTTTGCCTAACAATGTAACAGATATCAGCATCTCACCCGATACTTCAAAAATGTTCTATTTGTTCACCAGCGGGGACAATATGTTTGGAACAACTTTAAGCTTTTTGAATAATAAAAAAATCCAAATATTTGATTCTCCTTTTACAGAATGGCTCTCATTCTGGGGAGCGAGCAATACCATCACTCTCACGACCAAACCATCGGCGAATGTCGGAGGGTATATGTACAGCATGGACGGAGCTGGTAAAAATCTAACGAAAGTATTAGGCGAAGTAAATGGATTGATCACCTTGGGAAGTCCGAACGGAAAATTAATTCTTTATAGCGATAATAATTTGTCATTGAGCGTTTATCACACCGATACGAGAAATTCTGATGTACTAGGATTCAAAACTCTGCCAGAGAAATGTGTCTGGGGGAAGGGAAGTGATAGTATCTACTGCGCAGTGCCAAAATCAATTAGCCCGAATGAATATCCAGACGCTTGGTATCGGGGGGAAATATCTTTCTCTGACCAGCTTTGGAAGATAGACATTAAAACAGGAAATGGAACGATAATCTCAGATCCAGTCATCACCGGAGAAGAAATTGACGGCATAAAACTAGCGCTAGAAGGGGATGAAAATTACTTATTTTTTGTAAACAAAAAAGATTCTTTGCTTTGGAAACTGGATCTCAAATAAAAATCACAGATTTTTATTTGAGGATATTTAAATATTTAAAGGTTTAAATCTTGTTGGTGATTTATAAATCACCAACGTACTTGATCACCACTCGGCGAGTATGCCCCATGCCGGTAGATTCAGTTTTGAGGTCAGTTGCTTCGGATAAAAATTCATGAACAATTCTGCGCTCAAAAGCCGGCATTGGATCGACTTCGATGTTGGATTTAAAATACCTGGCGCGCTCTCCCATCATATGCGCTATCGCGCGGACAGCCTCCACCCTCTTTTTCTGAAAACCATTTATATCAATAATGATACCCAGACCAGATTTTTCTCCTGCCGGCAGAGACGCAGATTCAGAAATCATTTTATTTTCAATAATCCTGTGTACTAGGTGATTCAGAGCATGCAATCCTTCGCCCTCAGACGAAAGATAAAAGTGAGGCTCGGCGACTATGACTGTCACCCACATATTTTTGGGTCCATCTAGAGTTACAGAAATTTCTTTGAGCGTAACTCCAGTTTTTTCAATCAATTGTTTTATTAAATTTTGAATTTCTTCTGCTTTCATTTCTTTTGCATTTACTTTTCAGTAATTAAAATTTTTACTTCTTCATCTAATACTTTCTTTTCTGTTTTATTCACATAAATCTGCTGACCTACGGCAAAAATGTTGCTGACAATCCAGTACAAAGCGACTGCGCCGGAGATGCTGTAAGCGATCCAGGCAACCAAAAAAGGGAAAACATATTTCATTTGTGTTTGCATGCTTCTGCCTAAATTTTCTGCAAAGGAATTTGGCGCGGCGCCGGGAGCAGTTCGCGGTTTGGGCATAAAGTGCGCCTGAAGATATTGTGAGACTCCCGCCAAAATTGCCAAAATTACACTTTTCTGGCTAAGATCAATCAATCCTAGGAAAATCATATTCATTTTCTCCGGAACTTGAACAAAGGAATAAAGCAAGCCGCTTTCAAAATTTATACCTTTAAAGAAGACATAATAAAGAGCAAAAATAATGGGAATCTGAATCAAAACTAAAAGACATCCGGAAAATGGATTGGTTTTGTGTTTTTTATAAAGCTCAAAGGTTAATTTCGCCTGCTCTTCTTTGCTCACCCCGCTTTTTTTAATTTTATCGAGCTCGGGAGCCATCATGCTCATTGCGGCTTGATTTTTAATGGCTTTTTGAGAAAAAGGGAAGAGCACTATTTTAACAAAAATAGTCAGAAGAATAACCGCTAAACCGACATCCCCGCCAGGAATAATAGAAACTAAAAAAGCCAAAGCGTTAATTAATGGCTTGTATAAAAGGGCATTCCAAATATCGTGAATCATTCTTTCATTCTACCCGAAAAAACCTAAAAATCAAAGGAGTGGGTCGATATGATTCTTTTGCCACGGGTGGCAGCGCAGGATTCTCAAAAATCCAAAATAAAAACCTTTTAGCGCGCCATATTTGGCGATGGCTTGTTTGGTGTATTCTGAACAAGAGGGATAAAAAACGCAACGCGGTTTTAAAAGCGGCGACAGATACTTCTGGTATAAATTAATTAATTTTATCGAGAATATTTTTAATTTCATTATTGATTGTTGTAATATCATCCTGGTATTTTTTGAAAACAAAAACCCCCCGGAGACCCCGGAGACCACTGGGGAATTCAGAAATATATTCTCTCAAGTATTCTCCCAGAGCAGAATATCCGCGTCTTCTCAATAAATTTCTCGTGACTGCCAATTTCGCAACGCTTTTCGGCGCAATAAAGGAAATTTTTATTTCTTTATCCTGATTTCTCTGATTTCTAATGTATTTAAAAGTTAAATTGGGAGAATTTAAAAATTTTCCTTCTTTAAAGATTTTATCGACTTCATTCGTGCTGACTCTATTCTTTTTAGGTAACATGATTAAACACTGAGCTTTTTTCTACCCTTTTGGCGTCTTCGTTTTAGAACTTTTTTACCAGTTTTGATCCTAGATCGAACCAGAAATCCATGACTTCGAGCTCTTTTTCTCTTTTTTGGTTTATACGTGAATGACATATGTAAATGGAGTGTATAATATTTTAAGCAATAAATCAAGAAAAAATTTTATCCACAGTTTATCAACAAGTTTAATAACTTTTGGCAAGTATCAAACATTTTGTAAATAGTATAAGATGGAACCAATGAATATGAATACAAAACAGCTCTGGAAAAACTGCTTGGCTGAAATCGAAACAAGCATCTCAAGGGCAAATTTTAGCACTTGGTTCAAGAACACATCTATCATAAGGGAGGATACAGGTATTATTTATATTGGTGTGCCAAATGAATTCGTTCGCGATTGGCTTATAAACAAATATCACAAGCTCATCACCAAAACGATTGCCGACGCTTATGAGAATATGCGCGCGGTTGAATACACTATTACCAAAACAGAAGTAGTAAAGGAAGAATTGGCCCCGGTAGTGGAAAATGAAAGCTCAGTGAACTCAGTGAACAAAGAACTGCCGCTACGAGATCTTTATATCAGCCCGGAAGACAATTTAAACCCGCGCTACCACTTTAATTCCTTCATTGTGGGATCTTTTAATGAGCTCGCCTATGCGGCCGCTCAAGCAATAATAAAAAGTCCTGGGACGTTATATAATCCATTTTTCATATACGGGAGCACTGGGCTCGGGAAAACTCATTTGATTCAAGGAGTAGGGAATATGATCAAAGAGAAATACCCGGAGAAAAAGGTGCATTACATAACTTTAGAGAAATTCGCCACCGACTTGGTAAATTCTTTCCAAAACAACAAAGCAAATTCATTTAAAGAAAAATATAGAAAATATGATCTCTTGATCATAGACGATATCCAATTCATCGGGAAAATGGAGACGACCCAGGAACAGCTTTTCCACACCTTTAACACCTATTACGAGAGCAACAAGCAGATAATTTTCTCCTCCGACAAACATCCGAACTACATCCCCGAATTGGCAGACCGATTAAAATCTCGTTTTGCCGCCGGCATGATCGTAGACATATCTGCGCCAGAATATGAATCTCGTTTGGCAATCTTAAAGGTAAAATTACGAGAGCTTAATATTGATTTAGATCAAGAAATATTGGAATATATAGCTTCTTCCGTCGATGGCAATATCCGAGAGTTAGAAGGAAGCTTGAACCTTATAGTTGTCCAATACCGCCTAAAAAACAGATCTTTAACTCTCGCCGAGGTAAAAAATCTCCTAAAAAACAACATGAAGCCTAAGAAAAATATGGCGATAAAAGATGTTGTAAAGATAGTCAGCGAGTATTATAAATTAGAAGAAGATTCAGTTTACGAGAAAACCAGAAAAAAGGAGATAGTCAAAGCTAGGCAAATAGTGATGTACTTGCTCCGGGAAGACTTTAATGTGTCCTTTCCTTTAATTGGGCAAAAATTGGGTGGAAAAGATCACACTACAGTCATCCACTCATGTTTAAAAATTAAAAACGATCTGAAAAACGACCCACAACTTTTACAAGAATTAGAACAACTGCGAATTATGTTCAAATAAGAGGAAGTTATTAAAAGTTATTAGACCTTGGTAAAAAATAAAAAATAAAATATAACTTTATAAAATATAAATAAAAAAAGTTATCCACTTATCAACACATTTAATAGTATTAATAAATTAAATATAAAAAATTATAAACACAATAAACATATGAAACTAGAATGTAAAATTGAAGAAATAAAAAATAAGATTTCTCAAGTGGAGAGAATTACCGGGAAAAACTTAACTTTGCCGATTTTAAATTCCATTCTTTTAATTGCCTCCGGAAAATATTTAAAGCTTAGGTCAACAAACCTAAGCCTCGGTATTGAGGTTGAAATTCCTGCCAAGATAGAAAAAGAGGGTTTAGTGGCTGTATCTGGAAGCATCCTCCAAGGTATTTTTTCCAATGTTTTTCAAAATGAAAACGTTTTTCTAGAGAGCATAGATGGAAATCTATCTATCCGGACAAAAAAAAGCAAAATAAAATTAAAAGGCCAAACGCACGAAGATTTTCCGACTATACCGAGAGTGGTGGGAACAAGCTTTGAAATAGAGTCAAAGAAGCTAATAGACGGCATAAAATCAGTCTATTATAGCTCTTCGGTGTCTGATGTTAAACCTGAGATTTCAAGTGTTTTTATTCACACCAATGAAGATAATCTAGTATTTGTTTCCACTGATTCCTTTAGATTGGCTGAGAAAAAGATTAAAGTAAAGGGGCTTCCAGAAATAGGAGGCATTCTTATTCCTTATAAAAATATTTCGGAAATTTTGAGAGTTTTTGGCGAGTCTAATTCTCTAATAAAAGTTTGTTTCAATAAAAATCAGATATCTTTTTCATCCGACGATGTTTATCTGACTTCCCGAGTGATTGATGGAGTTTTTCCAGACTATCGCCAGATTATTCCAAAGAGTTCGACGACCAATGCAGTGGTGCTAAAACAAGATTTATTGAACGCGCTTAAAATTTCAAATATTTTTTCAGATAAATTTAACCAAGTCAATCTTAAAATCTCTCCAGAAGAGAAAATTTTTGAGCTCTCATCCGCAAACAATGACATCGGAGAAAACAAAACCTATCTGGATGCCGCGATAACCGGAGAAAATATTGAGCTAGGTTTTAACTATAAATATTTTTTAGACTGTTTTCAATCAATTACGACTGACAGCGCTTCCATAAAATTCTCTGGGGCGTCGAGCCCGCTCGTTGTCTCTCCTGTTTCTGATTCATCTTTCCTTTATCTCATCATGCCGATGAATAGATAATCTTATTGATTCACCCTAAACATTATATTTGTTTCGCTTTTATTATAAAAAATATCATAAACGATTATTTTCAGTTCATTTTCTGCCTGCAAATCTTCTAGGTCTTTAGGGATAAAAGAAAATTGGGTTGGGAAGTCGTATGTTCCCAAATATGAATCATTTATGAATATATCTATTTTTTTTAGCGGGTAACGACCCAAACTAGAAATTTTCAGATTTATTTTTTGATTGAGTGAATAATTTGTGTATGTGTTTGGCTCGATGATCGAAACTATCGGCTTGGCTGAATCAGTATGCACATCGTCTGTCATCGTCGGTTTTTCATTTATGGTTATTGTTCTATATTTCCCTTTGTTTTGCGCCCACCAATTAGCAATCGGTATTTCCCAGCGGCTGAATTGTGGGTCTTGATTAGGATTTTCTGGCGGCGCACCTAAAATGTCTTTTTTGTCTATCCAATAAAGAATTGAATGCACATTTGTTATCACTCTTTCTTCGATAGTTTCCTTGGGCGTATTTGGGCCTGCTAATTTCCCGGAAATTTTATCTATAAAAAAGTTTTCATTTCCTTGCCAAAACCCTCTCAGCACTGGCTTTACCATACTGGGATCAGTTTCTAAATTAGGCTTTTCAAAATTTTCAGAAGAGTTTTTTTTCAGGGCTTCAGTTATAAATTTATTCCAAATCGGACCAGCCACCGCTGCGCCACCCTTTTTCATCGGAACATTGTCATTATTGCCCGCCCAGACACCCACCACTAGTGACGGAGTATAGCCGATCGTCCATGCATCTTTGTTATTGTTTGTCGTTCCGGTTTTTACCGCCACCTCTTTTCCGGGCACAAAGAGGCTAGAATGCGCTCCAAAAGTCGGGATACGAGCTTTTTCATCTGACAAGACACTCGAAATAGTTAACGCAGTATTTTTAGGCAGAACCTCTTGAGTTTTTGGCTTGAATTCTTCTAAAATTTTTCCGTTCGCATCCTCAATTTTCAAAATTCCAATGTATGGATTTCTCATGCCGTCGTTTGCAAAAACTCCGTAAGCGGATGTTATGTCGAGGAGTGATACTTCTCCGCCTCCGATAACCAACGTCAGTCCGTATCGTCCGATATCAGTCAAAGTGCTGATGCCCATCTCTTCAGCCGTTTTCAAGGAACTAGGAAGCCCGGCCAAGTAGAAGAGTTTTATGGCTACCAAGTTGATCGACTGCGCCAGCGCATCTCGCAGACTCATTGGTCCGCGGAATTTTCCATCATAGTTATCGGGCATATAACAATCTTTTTGATTACGGCCAGGGAGCGCTTTGCCCAGAGCATCACAGGTCGTTTGGAATTCTGTCGGCAGGTCAAAGAGCACTGTCTGTGGGGTAAAGCCCTTATTGAAAGCCGTAGCGTATATGAATGGCTTAAAAGATGAGCCTGGTTGCCTGGAGGCAGTCGCCACGTTGAAGTTTCCATCTATTTCTTTATCAAAATAGTCTCTGGAGCCGATCATGGTCAAAATCTGTCCTGTCTTTGGATCTATCGCCACCAGACTGGCATTTTTTCCATCCCAATCTTTTTCATTTTTTAAGGCGCCATCTTTGACGATCGCTTCTCCTTTTTCTTGCAAATCATAATCCAGCGTTGTTGTGACTTTGAGTCCGCCTTTTTCGAGAATCTCACTTCCATATTTCTTTTCAATGTAATCTTTTATAAAAAAGACGAAATGCGCCGCCTTGATCCCGATCTTCTCTTGGGGCATAAAAATAACAACTTCATTTTTGGCTTTGTCGTAATCTTCTTTTGTTATGAAATTAAGCTCCAACATCCTCGAAAGCACTAGATTTTTCCTCGCCTCCAGTTTGTCTTTATTTTTACCATAAGGCGAAAGGGTGGTCGGGGATTGCGGGATCGAAGCTAGGTAGGCAGCTTCGGCCAGCGTCAGGTCAGCTGCATTTTTGTTGAAATAAGTTTTACTTGCTTCTTGTATGCCATAAACAGTTCCTCCATAGGGAGCTTCATTCAAATAATATTCTAGAATTTTTTCTTTTGGTATAGAGTTGTCTATCTTGATTGCCAAGACCCACTCTTTTATTTTTCGAGTGTAAGATTTTTCAGAAGTCAGGAGAGTATTTTTTACCAATTGCTGGGTAATGGTCGATCCGCCCTGCGTTCGGCCGGTGCCAAAGAAATTCGCCAAGATGGCGCGAAAGATAGCAGTGATCCTTATTCCGCCATGATTGTAAAATTCAGAGTCTTCGATCGCTACGGTAGCATTTTTTATATTTATTCCCATCGCATCACCCGGTATATCCGTCCGCTTTGTGTCCTGATGTATATCGTAAAGCAGGATTTCTCCGGTTCGGTCGTATATTTTTGTTGAATTTTCAACTCTTCTGTTTTCAAAATAATGAAAATCAGGAATTCTGATAGATGAAAGCCACATAAGCATCATCCCAGTAAGCAATATAAAAATACTGACACATAGAAGCGCCATGTTCTTTAAAAATCTTTTCTTTCTGTAGATTTTCTTCAAAGAAACAAAAATATCAGCCCCCAAGGCCGTTATTTTTTTGAAAAACTTGTTATTTTTTATCATTTTCAGTATTTTCTCCATCGATAGAATTGTATCAGAAAATGTGTTAGAATTCGAGCATGAAAGTGATAACCGATGAAAAGAAAATAGATGAATTATTGACACGTGGAGTCGAGGATATCTTCATCAAAGAGCACTTAAGGGAGAGACTTTTGTCAGGTGAGCAACTGAGAATCAAACTTGGTATTGATCCAACAAGTCCTTTTAT
This sequence comes from Candidatus Nomurabacteria bacterium RIFCSPLOWO2_01_FULL_42_17, assembly GCA_001785985.1. Taxonomy (GTDB): domain Bacteria; phylum Patescibacteriota; class Minisyncoccia; order Phycocordibacterales; family UBA9973; genus UBA9973. The sequence continues at coordinate 184,044 of MFVE01000005.1, read as the reverse complement.
ACACCTTGGACGCGCAATTACTCTCAGAAAACTAAAAGCTTTTCAAGATTTAGGACACCAGATTGTTCTTATTATCGGAGATTATACCGCAAGAATTGGCGACCCTTCAGATAAGCTTGATAAAAGACCGATGTTGACCGAGCAACAGATAAAAAGCAATTTGGCAAACTACTTAGAGCAAATTGCTCTCGTCATAGATATAAAAAAAACTGAAGTCAGGCATAATGCCGAATGGTTCGATAAAATGAATTTCGTCGAACTTGGCCAGCTTCTAGAATGTTTTAGTGTTCAACAAATGATTAAAAGAAGAAACTTCAAAGACAGAATGAACACAGGTCAAGATGTTTTTGTGGTTGAGCTTTTATATCCTGCTTTGCAAGGATACGACAGTGTGGCTGTTAAGTCAGATGTTGAGATTGGAGGATTTGATCAGCTTTTTAATTTAAAAGCTGGCAGGACCGTGCAAAAAAGATATGGCCAACCTGAACAGGATATTATGGTGCTTTCAATGCTCGAAGGCACAGATGGACGAAAGATGTCCTCCTCTTGGGGGAATATTATTTCAGTCGTTGATGCTCCAGATGAGATGTTTGGGAAGATAATGGCTCTAAAAGATGAACTTATTATAAAATATTTTTTACTCACCACTGAACTCAGTTTAGATGAGATAAGTAAAATTGAAGATTCTTTAAAAAAAGGAGAAAACCCGATGAATCTGAAGAAAAAATTAGCAAAAACAATTATTTCTCTATATCACTCTTCCAAAGAAGCTGATAAAGCTGAAAAGAATTTTGTGAGTACTTTCCAAAAAAAAGAAATTCCAGAAGTAATGGAGGAAATAAAATGTGGGGCAGGGGAACTTTTAAGTGAAGTTTTAGTAAAAAATAAAATTATTGCTTCGAAAAGCAAATGGCGCCGACTTGTATTGGGGCGAGGGGTGCATGATCTAGAAAAAAATGACAATGTCATAGATCAAAATATGAAAGTTACAGAAAATTTGACGCTCAAAATAGGCAAGAAAAGGTTTGTGAAAATTACACTCAAATAAAATACATAGGTTAAACCTATGTATTTTATTTTGAATTTATTTTATCTGTCCTTATCAGGATCTTCTTCGTCTAGTCCAAAGTCAGTTATTCCTTCTGGGATATCTAGCGGTTCGCCCAGCTCATCTTCATCAGCAGCGCCCATTTTGAAACCAGTTTCTATTTCTTCATCTTCATTGTAACTCATATAAATAAAATTATTTTTTAATTTTTTAAGCGACCCTAAAATAAATTACAGCTTAATTTATTACTTTGTAACAAAATCTAAAAGAGTTGGCAATAGAATGTGTGGATAACCCAGGATAAGCCTAAGTACGCATGTGCGCAAAGGCTGTCAGAGCGATAGCGATAGCGTCTAATTCGTCATCAGAAGTCTTATTTTTTTCTATTTCCACTAATATCTTAATCATTTTTATCATTTGTTCTTTATTTGCTCTACCATAGCCAGTCGTGGCGACTTTTATCTGGGGTGGAGAAGCCTCAAAAATTTTAAGTCCTGCTCGAGAGGCTTCATAAACCGCTACTCCGCGCGCTTCGGCTACGCGCATGACCGTCTTTTGATTGGTGTTCAAAAATAAAGTCTCAATCGCCAAAACTTCCGGCTGGTATTCTTTTATTATTTTTTTTATCTCCTCTCCGATTAAATTTAATCGTTGAGCAAAATCTAATTTAGCCGAAGTCTTGAAACATTCAGAAAAAATTACTTGTTCTTTCTTCGGCGCGCCGTAGCCTTTGGCGGAGGCGGCTTTTTCTAATACAGCAATCCCCAATCTTTCAAACCCCGGATCTATTCCCAAAATTCTCATAAGAGTTTTTCTTGACCTTTCTTTAAATCAAATTCCAAATGCTCATATGCTTTTTTTGTAGCGACGCGGCCGCGAGCGGTGCGTTCGAGGAGGCCGAGCTGGATCAAGTATGGCTCGATCACTTCTTCCACCGTCGCTTCTTCTTCTGACATCGCGGCCGCCATAGTTTTTAATCCCACTGGCCCGCCTTTGAATTTCTCGATTAATATTTCCAAAAATTTTCTATCGGAAGAATTCAAACCAATATCATCGACGGCTAGCATATTAAGCGCCTCTTTTACTATTTTTTTGTCCAAGCTTTTTTTATCAATTTTTTTACTGACTTGAGCAAAGTCGCGCGCTCTTTTTAAAAAGTAATTTGCTGTGCGAGGAGTGAACCGGCTTCTTTTGGCGATTTCTTCCAAAGCGTCTTTTTCCAGCAAAACATTTAAAAGTTTGCTTGATCTTTCTATTATTTTTGCAATTTCTTCGTTTGAGTAAAATTCCAATCTGAAAGTTCCGCCGGAAAAGCGCGAGCGCAATGGAGAGGAGATCAGGGCGACCCGAGTGGTAGCGGCGATAAGCGTAAATGGGGGGAGGTCTAACTGTATCGTTCGAGCGGATGGGCCCTTGCCGATGATGATGTCTAAAACGCCGGATTCCATCGCCGGGTAGAGTATTTCTTCCACCATTTTATTAAGTCTATGAATTTCGTCTATGAAAAGAATGTCGCCCGGTGCTAGATTTGTCAAAATAGAGGCTAAATCGCCCACTTTTTCGATGGCTGGTCCGGAAGTTATCTTCATCTGCCTACCTGTTTCTTTGGCGATAAGGTGCGCGAGGGTGGTTTTACCCAATCCTGGTGGTCCGTAAAAGAGAATGTGCTCGGGAATGTGTCCGCGCTCCTCGGCTGCTTGCAACAGTATTTTAACGTTGTCTTTTATGTGTTTTTGGCCGATGTATTCATCCCAGCGGGTAGGACGCAGAGTCATATCGAGAACGACATCTTCTGCCTTCTGATCATCCTTTTTGTTTATCTTAGGAGTTGACATTAGTTTAAAGATATGCTATACTGGTCAAGTAGTAGGTTTATCAACACAGTATCAACATAGCTATACACATTATAGCATTTCATAGAAACTTTTGAGTTTTCTTTGTAGTAAAATAGTTTTAGAGGTATTTGCAAAGCCACCGCCATGGGGCGAGGCAAGAAGGCATTAATCTCTAAGCAATCAGCCATCGGTTATACGAGTTTGCATAGGACGTTCTGGTAGAAATTTATTTTTACTGGTGCCATCCTCTAATAATTTGTTACTCTTGGAGCCTAGCTTCAAAAGGATTGTTTAGAGATTAATGCTTTTTTCTTTGGTTGATTCTGTGTTGATAAATGTGATTGCTTTTGCTACTCTCTAATATAATAAGATTGCGATGCAAAGTCATAAAAATAAAACAAAAATAGCCTTGATCGGGTATGGAAAAATGGGCAAGGAAATTGACAGCTTGTGCCGAGATTCCGCTTATTCTTCTGGTTTTGAAGTTGTTTCAATTAGTTTTAAAAAGATGACCGACAGCTTGGATATAAAAGGTATTGCGAAAGCAGATGTGGCGATTGATTTTACATCCAAAGATGTGGTGTTGAAAAATATCGAAGCAGTCGCCAAGCTTGGTAAAAATTTAATTGTTGGCACTACTGGTTGGTATGACGAGCTGGATGCAGCAAAAAAAATTACGGCTAAATATAAAATTGGTTTGCTATACGCTCCAAATTTTTCAATCGGAGCTAATATTTTTTTGAAGATGGTAGATTTTTCTTCGAAACTTTTCAGCAAATTCCCGGAATATGAAGTCTACGGATTGGAGATTCATCATAAGGCAAAGTTAGACAGCCCTTCGGGCACGGCTCTAAAAATTTCAGAAAAAGTCAAAGGGCTTAATTTTACTTCTATCCGAGCCGGCAGAAATCCGGGTTTCCATGAAGTAACTTTTGATAGTCTCGCAGACGGCATTACTTTGTCTCATCAAGCGTATAACAGGGTGGGGTTTGCCCAAGGGGCGCTGGTCGCAGCCGAATTTATTAAAAATAAAAAAGGTGTGTATACCTTTGATGCTGTTTTATGAAAAAAATAAATTTTTTTGGCTCCATTCCAGCAATTGTTACGCCATTTAAGAAAAATGGCAAAGAGAGTCAGCTGGATTTGCCCGCGCTAGAAAAATTAGTAGCGTATCAATTAGAGGGTGGGGTAGATGGCATCGTTGTTGCCGGTTCGACTGGAGAAGCGGCAACTTTAAATGATGAAGAATACGCGACCATCATAAAAACAGTTGTTAAAAAAGTGGCGAAAAAAGTTCCAGTGATTGCCGGAGCGGGCTCAAACGATACCAAGAAAGCAATTCATTTTTCAAAATTAGCTAAATCTGCCGGAGCAGACGGCTTGCTTCATGTGACTCCTTTTTATAATAAGCCCACTCCAAACGGATTGGTGCTCCACTACAAAGAAATTGCCAAAGCCGTGGACTTGCCGATTATTCTTTACAATGTCCCAGGCCGAACTGGCTCAAATGTTTCACCCCAAACTATATTGCGAATTGCGAGAGAAGTGCCGGCGGTGGTGGCAGTCAAAGAAGCTTCTGGGTCTATCAATCAAATGATGGAAATAATAAATGAAGTCGAAAAAAATGGCCCAAAAGATTTTATTGTTTTGGCTGGCGACGATGCTTTAGCTTTACCGCTCATCGTTGTCGGTGGCAAGGGCTGTATTTCTGTTGTTTGTAACGAAGTTCCAAAATTATTTTCCAATATGATTCATCTTGCCCTCGATGGAAAATCAAAAGGAATGAGAGAAGCCAAAAAATTGCACTACCAGATGCTTGATCTAATGAATATAAATTTCATTGAGTCGAATCCGATCCCAGTCAAAACAGCTCTGTCTATGATGGGATTAATAGAAGAAAACTTAAGATTGCCATTAACGAATTTGGAAGACAAAAACAAGCCTTTGATGGAAAAAGTTTTGAAAGAACTAAATTTAATTTAAGTAAAGATGGCTACGATTAATAAAAATTACGACAAATTGCAGGGCGCATATTTGTTTGCAGAGATAGCGAAACGCACGAAAAATTTTATAGAGAAAAATTCAGGAGTAAAACTGATGAGGCTTGGCATCGGCGATACGACTCTGCCTTTAACTAAAACGGTTCTTAAAGGCTTAGAAGAGGGAGTCAAAAAGCTTGGCAATAAAAAAACATATACAGGCTATGGCAGTGCGCAGGGCGACCTCGCTCTCCGCTCTGCACTCGTGGACTTTTATCAAAAAAGAAATATTACTTTAGATCCGCAGGAGATTTTTATCAGTGATGGCGCGAAATCAGATTCAGCCAATATACAATCCATTTTTGGATCAGATAATATTATTGCGGTTGCCGACCCTGTTTATCCGGTGTATGTGGATAGCAGTGTTATTGCTGGCCGGACGGGAGAATTTAAAGATGGAAGATACGAAGGTCTGATATACATGGCCTGCGATGAAGCAAATGGGTTTGTGCCCACTCCTCCCAAACAAAAAACGGACCTGATTTATCTCTGCAGTCCGAACAATCCGACCGGCTCTGTTGCCACCAAAAAACAACTCAAAGATTTTGTCGAGTATGCTCTCCAAAACAAAGCGATCATCATTTTTGATGCGGCTTACACGGAATATATTAGAGATCCATCTTTACCTAAAAGTATTTATGAAATAGAAGGAGCTAAAAAATGCGCTATCGAGATAAATAGTTTTTCTAAATGGTCGGGGTTTACGGGTGTTCGCCTCGGCTGGACGGTGGTGCCGATGGATCTGGTTGCCGAAGGCACGCAAAGAGGGCAGATCAATAGTCTGTGGTATAGGCGTCAAAGTACCATGTTTAATGGGGCGTCCAATATTTCTCAAGCGGGCGCGTTCTCCGCTCTGTCAGCCGCTGGGCAGATCGAGAGCAAAAAATTGATTGCATATTACATGGATAATGCGGCCCTAATAAAAAAAAGTCTTTCCAAAATCGGTTTTGAGGTTTTTGGCGGAGAGCATGCTCCTTATATTTGGGCCAAGATTCCCTCTGACATGAGCTCTTGGGAATTTTTTGACAAATTATTGGTCGAGGCGCACGTCGTTGCGACTCCGGGTTCTGGATTTGGCCGACAGGGGGAAGGATATATTCGTTTCAGCGCTTTCGGGGACAAGAAAGATATAAAAAAAGCGATGAAAAGTATCGAAGACAATTTAAAATTATGACTCATCCGGTAAAAATTATGAAAATTATGAAATTCGGCGGTACATCAGTAGCAGATGCCTCCAATATTAATAAAGTTATCGACATTATTTTAGAGGCGAAGAAGCAAGAGAATCATATAGTGGTGGTGGTGTCTGCTCTAGGCGGTATTACCGACGACCTTATCACACTTGCCAATCTTGCCTCCCAAAAGGATGCTAAATATGAAATAATTTTTAAGGCTATCTGTGGCAGACACGATCAAGCCATTAAAGAATTGATTGACCCAAAAGATCAAAAACAAGTCTTACAGGAAATAAATAAAAAATATGGTGAATTAGAAGAAATAGTGAAAAATATTTTTTCAGCAAAAGAATTTTCACTGTCTGTCCTCGATGCAGTGATGAGTTTCGGAGAGCAACTGTCTTCTTTTATAATAAGTGAGGGTATAAAAAGCCGAGGGGTTCCGTGTGAATTTGTAGATTCTAGAGACATTATTAAAACAGATGATAATTTCGGTAGCGCCAGTGTGGATTTGGAAAAATCCTACAAACTTATGTCAGATTGTCTGAAAGAGAAACCTCTCTCCATTATGGGAGGATTTATGGCATCGACAAAAAATGGGATAACAACGACTCTGGGACGAGGCGGTTCGGACTATACTGCTTCTCTAGTCGGCGCGGCTCTTGATGCATCGGTGATCGAGATATGGACTGACGTAGATGGTATTATGACGGAAGACCCCAAAAAAATGAAAGACGCGCTTCTCATCCCTGAAATAACTTACGAAAAAGCGGAAGAGATGGCCTATAATGGCGCAAAGGTCATTCATCCTAAAACCATCCGACCTGCGGTATTAAAAAATATACCGATATACGTCAAAAATACTTTTAATCCGATGGGAAGTGGCACTAAAATAAGCAATGGTAAAAAAGAAAAATAAAAAAATAAAAGTTGGCATACTTGGGGCGACTGGAATGGTTGGACAACGTTTAATATCTCTATTAAAAAAGCATCCTTGGTTTGAAGTCACCGTTGTTGCTGCCTCCCCCAGATCGGCGGGGAAAAAGTTGGGCTCTCTCACAATATATTCCGTTCTAGACGACATAGATATCATTTCTAAAAAATGCGATTTTGTTTTTTGCGCGATCGATGCCGATAAAGAGCTTATAAAAAAAATTGAGGAATCTTATGCGGAGAGAGGTTTGCCCGTGGTTTCTAATAATTCTGCGCACCGATGGACAGCCGATATTCCGATGATTATTCCGGAGATTAATCCGGAGCATTTAGATATTATTCCCGTCCAAAGAAAAAATCGCGGTTGGGAGACTGGATTTATTGTTACGAAGCCTAACTGCTCGATTCAATCTTACGTTCTATTGCTCCACGCTTGGAAAAACTTTAATCCCCAAAAAGTAATTGTCTCGACTTATCAGGCTATTTCCGGCGCGGGTAAAACTTTTAAAACTTGGCCGGAGATGATCGACAACGTCATACCTTATATCGGGGGAGGTGAAGAGGAGAAATCCGAAAAGGAACCCAAGAAAATTTTGGGCAGGCTAAATATTGGGGGAAAAGGAGGATTTGTTTTAGAAAATAAAATAAAAATTTCAGCCAATTGTGTGCGAGTGCCTGTTTCTGACGGTCATCTAGCCACAATTAACATACAGTTTGGCAAAAAAGTAACTAAAGAGAAGTTAATCAAAGCCTTGAAAAATTTTAAGAATCCTTTAGATGAATTAGGTTTGCCTTCCGCTCCAAAACCATTTTTGAAATATTTTGAAGAGGAAAATAGGCCGCAAACACGTTTAGATCGCGGCTTGGGCAACGGTATGGCTATCAGCATCGGCCGTCTTAGAGAGGATTCTGTTTTAGGCTGGAAGTGCGTTGCCCTATCGCACAACACTGTTCGGGGCGCAGCTGGAGGCAGTGTTCTTACGGCTGAATTATTGGTAAAAAAGGGGTATATAAAGTAATATTCAAATATTGACTATGATGACCAAATTCTATAAATATCACGGCGCTGGGAATGATTTTATTTTGATAGACAATCGCGCTAAAAATTTTCCCGTTCAAGCTACAAAAAATATCAAACTTTTATGCGATCGCCATTTTGGTATAGGCGCGGATGGTCTGATACTTGTCGAATCTTCGGACAAGGTGGATAGGGCGGGCTCACCACAAGCGGATTGTTTTATGAATTATTACAATGCTGATGGAACGATTGCGGAAATGTGTGGCAACGGGGTGCGGTGCGTCGCTAAATTTTTCTTAGAACACATCAAACTCAAAGAAAATAAAATAAAAGAGGTATCTATTGATACGAGAGCTGGAATAAAAAGGATAGTCATAAATGAAGACGGAAGTTTTTCCGTAAATATGGGGGTTCCAGTATTTGTTCACAATGATTTTCCTAAAGATTCACTTACTTTAGAAAATATTGCTTTTAAATTTGTCTCGATGGGCAATCCGCATGCCGTGGGAATGGTAAAAGATATTTCTCTGATTGACATATCACAGATTGGACCCATTATAGAGAATGATTCTCATTTTCCAAATAAAATAAATGTGGAATTAGTAGAAAAAATCAAAGACAATCATTTTAAAGTGAAAGTCTGGGAACGCGGAAGCGGGGCGACACTAGCCTGTGGCACCGGCGCTTGCGCTGTATATGCTTGCCTTAAACAAAACCCAGTGCAAGACCTAACGCAAGAAATAACATTAGAATTCCCGGGTGGGAATTTATATCTGTCCGAAAACAAAGAAGGCGAAATAATCCTCCGTGGCCCGGCAGAGTTTGTATTTAAGGGGGAGATAAATAAGACAAAATAAGATAAAATAAAATTACTCCTCGTTCAAATCCACCACGCTTTGCACTTCGGTGATCGAGGTGATGCCGTTTAATATTTTTACCATACCGTCTTGTCGCATTGAGAGTATGCCCTGGGCGCGCGCTGTTTTTTTGATTTCATGTTCGCTTGGGTTTGTTGGGATTATTTTCTCTATGGATTCGTCGGTTTTTATCGCTTCGAAAATGCCGATTCGCCCTTTGTAGCCGATCTGGTTGCATTTATCACAGCCGACTGGGGAGAAAATCTTAAAAGATGCTTCATTTTTAATATTGTATTTTGAAGCATCTTTTTCTTCTGCTTTCATGCTATCTAGCACTAATTTTATAATTTTCGCTTCTTCAGCGGTCGGATCGTTTTCTTTTTTGCAGGATTGGCAGAGCACGCGGACCAGACGCTGGGCGATGGAAAGAGAGAGGGCAGAGACCAGAATTTTTGGATTTACTCCGAGATCAATCAATCTAGGGATGACGCCGGCGGCATTATTGGTATGCAGGGTGGAAAAAACGATGTGGCCAGTGAGGGCGGATTGCACGGCTGTTTCAGCAGTTTCATTGTCGCGAATTTCTCCGACCATCACTACATCTGGATCTTGGCGCAGGGCGGAACGTAATCCTTCTACGAATGTATAGCCTCTCTGATCGTTTGTCTGAGTTTGGGTAATGCCGGGCAAATGATATTCGATCGGATCTTCAATAGTTATTATTTTTATGTCCGGAGAATATATTTTTCGGAGAAAAGCGTAAAGGGTAGTCGTTTTTCCGCTTCCAGTCGGACCGGTGACCAGGATCAAACCATTTGGCTTGGCGATTTCTTGTTCGATCACCGAAAACAGATAGGGCTCTATCCCCAATTCCTCCAGTTTTACCTGGATGGATTTTGGGTCCAAGATACGCATGACTATCGATTCGCCATAAGCTCCGGGAATCAGAGAAGTACGGATATTTATTTCGTCCTTGTCTTCCATAATGCTAAAACGTCCGTCTTGCGCGATCTTAGAAGTTAGTTTCATGCCGGAGAGGAGTTTGATGCGTGAATTGAGCAAGCGATAGATATCTAGTCCGAAGAAATTTATATCTTGGAGCACGCCGTCGAGACGCAAGCGGAGTCTGCCTCTGCTTTGTTCCGGTTCTATGTGGATGTCTGAAGCTTTGATGGCGATTGCGCCAGCCAGGATTATCTCCAGCAAGCGCGAAATTTTATGAATTTTATTTCCTTCCAGGGCTTCGATGACCAGCTTCTCGATATCTTGCATGTGCGAAATATTCTTGGCTGTGTCTCTTAAAATCTCAGGCGAGATATCTAATCCTCCGACCTTGGAGTTTTCAGCCAGAGAAATTTCTTTATATCTGTCCCATACTTTACTCAGGCTGGCGTTCGATGCCATATAAAAAGTAGGTATCAAGTTATGCCTCTCCACTTCCTCTTTTAATGTTTTAAAAAGGTCACCTGATGGAGAGCGGACGGCGATGAAAATATTTTTTCCGAAAAGCTTGAAAGGCGCGACTTTCATCTCTATCGCATCTTTCTCAGATATCGCCCGGAGCGCTTCGTTGTCTATGCCTAGGCGATATAGGTTTACATAGGGGAGATGGTACTTAGATTCTGCGAGCGTCGCCACTAATTGTTCCTCTTCTTCTTTATGCAATTCGTCCAGCTGTTTATTTTGTTTTTCTTCGTCAAATAAAGCCATTATGTATATATTGTATATTAAATGATATTATTTACATAATGCCTAAAGGAGATAATCAGCCTAAAAAGACCATAGTTTTATTGGATGCTCACGCCATCATTCATCGCGCTTATCATGCCTTGCCCGAGTTTTTGTCGTCCAAGGGCGAGCCGACAGGAGCGCTCTATGGACTCGCTTCGATGCTGATGAAAATCGTTACGGATCTAAAACCGGATTATATTGTGGCTTGTTATGATCTGCCCGGGAAGACATTTAGGCATGAAGCCTATGATCAATACAAGGCCGGCCGAGTCAAAGCGGACGATGCCTTGATAATGCAGCTAAAAAATTCCCGAGCCATTTTCGAAGCTTTTAATGTGCCTATATATGATGCTCCAGGTTTCGAAGCAGACGATGTGCTGGGGACGATCGTTAAGCAAATAAATCCCGTTAGAGGCCGCGAGGGCTCGCAGCGACCCTCTGCCTCTAACGGGATAAATATCATCATTGCCTCCGGTGACATGGATACGATGCAGTTGGTGGACGATAAAAAAGTGCAAGTCTATACTCTAAAGAAAGGTATCAACGAAACTATTTTATACGATGAAGACGCAGTTGTAGCGCGTTTTGGCTTCAAGCCGGCGCTTTTGCCGGACTACAAGGGACTCCGCGGAGATGCCTCGGATAATATTATCGGTATCAAAGGCATCGGAGAGAAAACGGCTACTACTCTGATTACAAATTTCGGCACGATAGAAGAAATTTATGAGAAAATCAAGAAAGGTGAAGCCATTTTTAAAAAAGCTGGAATAAGTCCTAGAATCATAGAATTAATTAAAAATAATGAGGAAGAAGCTTTATTTTCAAAAACTTTAGCAAAAATTCGGACTGATGCGCCACTAGATTTTAGATTACCAGAAAAGACCTTTTGGGAAAATGCTGATTTAAAAAAGGTAGAAGCAGTTTTTACTAAATTTGAATTTAGAAGTTTGTTTGGACGTCTCAAGAATTTTTTTAATGGTAATTCTAAAAAAGAAGAAAAAACAAACACTAAAGTTGATACAGTAAAATTACAAGAAGCTAGCATTGCCCTCTGGCTCATCAATTCCGACATACCCAATCCGCAGTTGGATGACATTTTGATGTTTGCGGGCGCTGATTCATTCGATGCTGCTTACGATTATGTATTTAAGCAATTAAAAGAGGACAAGCTGGAGAAAGTTTACGAAGAAATTGAGCGTCCGATAATCCATATCGTAAAACAAATGGAAGAACATGGAATCCTTATTGATAAAAAATATTTTGAAAATTTGTCAGTGGAATACCATAAAAAGCTAGACAAGTTAACGGCAAAAATATATGAACTGGCGGGCACAGAGTTTAATATCAATTCACCAAAACAAATGGGGGAGGTGCTTTTTGGCAAAATGGGTATGAAGTCTAGTAAAAAAGCAAACGCGACAGGATCTTTTTCTACTAAAGTTTCCGTTTTGGAAGAATTAGAAGAAGCCAACCCAATAATAAAAGAAATTTTAGCTTATCGAGAATTGCAGAAATTACTTTCCACTTACATTGACGTAATTCCCAAGATGGCGGGCGCAGATAGCCGGTTGCACGCAAAATTTTTACAAAATGGTAGCACCACGGGCAGATTTTCTTCACAGGATCCAAATTTGCAAAACTTACCCATCAAGACAGCTCTGGGAAAAAGGATCCGCAACGGATTTATCGCGCCTAAAGGCTCCAAACTTTGCGCTTTTGATTATAGCCAGATCGAGCTGCGTGTGGCCGCTATGCTCTCCGGCGATAAAAAGATGACCCAGATATTCAGAGATCAAAAAGACATTCACGCCGGCGTAGCCTCCTTTGTTTTCGGTGTCCCGATAGAAAAAGTGGATAGTGAAATGCGACGCCAGGCGAAAGTGATAAATTTTGGAATTATTTACGGCATGGGAGTCTCGGCTTTGCGCAAAAATCTCGGTGGCACCCGCGAAGAAGCGCAGAAGTTTTATGATAATTATTTTAATCAATTTTCGGGAGTGCGGGATTATCTAGAAGAGGTAAAAAAGTTTGCTCTGAAAAATTCTTTTACCGAGACTTTGTTTGGCAGGCGGAGATTTTTCCCGAATATAAATTCCAAAATCCCGTTCTTGAAAAATATGGCCGAACGGACGGCGACCAACGCGCCAGTGCAAGGCACCGCCGCAGACATCATCAAGCTCGCTATCAGGTACGCGGACGAGGATCTAAAGAGCGCCGGACTTTTCGATCAGGTTCATCTCGTGCTGCAAATTCACGATGAGCTAGTATACGAAGTGGACGAAAGCGTCTTGGAAAGGGCTGATGAAATAATAAAACAGGCTATGGCGAGCGTCCTCGAAAGGTCGTATTTGCATTACAAAACCGATATTCCACTCGAAGTCCACTCCGGCTGTGGCGATAATTTTGGAGAGGTGAAATAAATTTTTTGTAGTATAATAGGCAAATGCAGGTTATTAATCAAAAAAGTCCTAGGCAATATCGGGTACACAAGATTTTGGCGCATTCGTACACGATGTACTTCATTTTATTTTTAATTGGCGTAACTCTTGATTTTATTTTTCAAATTAAAATCTTTACCAATCCTATTTTTTCGGTAATTGGTATTATCTTTCTAGTATTTGCCAGTTTTTTGATTCTCTGGGCTCAGAAAACATCCCGAAATTTCAACATAGAGAATCTCAGTAAAGAGACTTTTTGCAAGGGGCCCTATTGTTACAGTCGGCATCCCACGCATTGGGGACTTTTTTCCTTGGTGTTGGGATTTGGCATTATTGCCAACGCGTTTTTCGTGGTTTTGTCTACCATTATCTCTCTCTTTATCTCTAAGTTTTTTTTCTTAAAGAAACAAGATGCGGTGCTTGCGGAAAAATATGGCGCTCCGTATCTGGAATATAAAAAATCAGTTAAACTTTAACTTATGATCTATCTTTTCTCTGGCGACGATGCGAAAAACAAGCTTGCGAGTTATGAAAAATTCATAAAATCCCTACCAAAAGGTGTAGAGACCTTTTTTATTAACCGAAATGATTTTAATCCTATTCAGATAGAAAGCTTTTATTCCGGCGCGAGCCTTTTTTCTCCTTTATCAGCGGTGATTTTTCAAAATATTCTTGACCACGAAGAAGCTAGAGATTTTATCTTGGATAAATTGAAACTGATGGAAAAGTCCCCCAACTCCTTTGTATTTCTGGAAGGGAAGCTGAGTAAATCCATCCTAGATGATTTTAAAAAAGCCGAGCCAAAAATTCTTCAGCTTAATATATTTGAATTACCAAAAGAGAAGAAAGAAAAATTTGACAATTTTCTAGTAGCCAATGCTTTCGGGAAAAAAGATAAGTTGAATATGTGGATCTATTTTCGCCAGGCGATGGACAAGGGGGTGGGGATGGAGGAAATTATTGGGGTCCTTTTCTGGAAGATAAAAGATATGACAATTAAAAAAGATTTTAATAAATTTTCTGAAATTGAACTCAAAAACTCGGCTTCGCGCTTGGCCTATCTCTTGCCGCAAGCGCGCAAAGAAGGGCGTGATACCGAATCAGCTTTTGAACAGTTTCTATTGGAAGCTTTCTAATCAGAGCGAGATAAACGCTCTTTTACTTTTTCCACGACATCTTCTATGTTCCAGTTTGTTTTTACCAAATAATAAGCCGGATTATTTTCGGCTATTACTTTATTTATTTCTTCTCGATCTGGATTCAAGTTGGTCAGGAGAATCACTGGAACTTTTTTCCCGTATTCGTTTTCTTTTCTTAATTTCTTGAGCACCGTCAGGCCGTCTATTTTCGGCAACAAAATGTCTAGGAGAATTATATCCGGTCTTTCCTCGAGCGCTTTTCTGAATGCGATTTCGCCATCTCGCGCTTCCAGCGTTGAAAAATTTTCCTTTTCGAAACTATCAACCAAAATTTTCAACATTGATGATTCATCCTCCACAATCAATATTTTCTTTTTTTCTTCTGTTTCCATCTGCCTATAATTGTATTACTTATGAATAAATAAGTCTAGAACCCGGCTCTCTTTTTATTGTGCCTAAAAGGGGCAGGGCAACGTAAAAGGTGCTGCCTTCATTTATCGCTGAACTAAACCAAATGCGACCGCCTGATTGCTCGATAATTGATTTTACAATATAAAGTCCGAGGCCACTGCCTTCCGGATCTATCATTCTGGCATTGTCAGTGCGAAACATTTTCGTGAAGATTTTTTCTTGCTGGTTTTTCGCAATACCGCATCCTTTATCGGCAATAATAAACAAAATTTCCTTTTCTTTATTTTCAATATAAAAATTAACAGTGGCGTGTTTCTTGGAATATTTGATGCTGTTAGCGAGCAAGTTTTGCAAAATAATTTTTAATAAATTGGGGTCGATCATAGCAAGCGGGATTTTTTCATCGTAATGTTTTTTGATTACTATCTTTTTGCCGTCTGTATAAGGGGTGATGTCGTGGATGACTTCATTGGCAATTTCACGTATGTTTATTTCTACCGGTTTGATGATAAATCTGCCAAGCTCAATGCGGGAAACGTTGAGCAGTGAATTTATCAATTCAATCATGCGTTCATTGTTGTGATACATCTCTTTCACATATTCCAGCTGTTTAGGAGAAAGTTTCTCGCTTTCTTCTTTCATGAGCGCGCGCGAATACCATTTCATAGTAGTCAGCGGTGTGCGCAACTGATGCGAGGCTAGGGAAACGAATTCAGATTTTGCCTTGTCAATTTCTATTTCATGGGTAATGTCACGAAAAACGTCGATCACTCCGACAACTTTTTGTTCAAAAACGATTGGAGAGGTGGTCATATTTACGGCAAACTTTTTATTATTGCGAGGACGAAAATAATAGTTATCAGTTATGACTTTATTTGAAGACAATACCAATGTAAACGGGCAGTTTGCTATCACTAAGGGCGTTTCTCTCTTGTCTTCGATATGGATCACTTTTTCATAATAACTTCCGATTGCGCGAGCCGGCTCGAGCCCAAGCATGATCTGCGCCGAACGGTTGATCATAAGGATGACACCATTTGTATCCGTGATGATGACTCCCTCTCCGATACTCTCTAAAATTGCCTCATCTTTATTTCGCTCATTGGTCAATTCTCTCTCTGTTTTTAAACGTTCTTCGATCACCGCCGAAAGTATCATGCTTGTGCCGGCAATTACCCCGATATACCCTTGCAGCAAGAGAAGATTATCGCTCAATTCTCCCACTCCAAACGGACCTTGCTTCAACACTGTCCCCCAAATGGAAATGACCGAGGTGACAAATACGGCTAAGACTGCGCCAGATTTTCCGAAGCGAAGCGAGGCCCAGATCAAAAGAGGGAAAATCGTATAAACAATTATTGGATTGTTTGTTTCGATCGTTTTCGTTGTGAAGAAATTTGTAAAAACGAACAAATTACAAACAATCAGAATAAGAAAGAATAAAATTCCCTCGGCTGCTTTTTTTAATTTAAAGTTTTTCAGAGACAATCTCTCCCGAAAATTTATTATTAAATTCCCAACGATCAATGCTCCCAGCGCGTCTCCTACCCACCAGGCGATCCAGGTCGCTTTATATGTTGCGAGAGATACTATGCCACCCAGCCACAAGCTAGTCACTCCGATTGTAGCTGCCAGCGCAGTGCTTCCCAAGACGCAGAAGAAGATAAAAAGCAAAATATTTTTTAGCTCCCCTTTTTCTCTCATAAAGCCGAATCTTCTTGCTAAAAAAACTCCGATAACCGCTTCTAGCATGTTGCCTAAACCTATTCCAAGCGCTACGAGGGCCGGAGCGCCAGTGCTGAAATTAACCAGAAAAGCGCCCAAGAATATCGCTGGCCAATATCTATATCCAAAAATTAAAATTCCCGCAATGGCAATACCAGTCGGCGGCCAGACCAGTGTCGCAAAACCGCTCACGGCGTCGAATTGGAGACCTAATTTGGCCGTAGCGAAATATATTAAAAAAAGCACGACAAGCTTCACGCCATAAATCAAATTTATTTTTTCAATTTGTTCTCTAAAAAATTTAGTCATATCTTTTTTCACGGAAGATAGAGATATATTATAACATCATTTTGTGGTCACACATAAAATTCTGCTGAATTTTTGCGCGACCCCGCCTCGGCACCTTGGTGCCTGCGGCTCGCACAAAGTATCCCATACTTTGTGCGCCCGGTTGGGATCGAACCAACGACCTTATCCTTAAAAGGGATCTGCTCTACCGACTGAGCTACGGGCGCGTAACCATTCAAATATATAGGAAATAGTGCTAAAAATCAAGAAAATGTTATGATATTTAACATGCATCGAATCAATTTAACTTTAGTATATTTTCTAATTTTTACGATAATAACTTCCGCGATCTCTTATCATCTTGTGGTCAAAGCTTATGACACTTTTGATGTTGCTGATGGGCTGACTTATGACGCTTCTGTGAAATAAATGAAAGCTATCTTTAAGCTACACAATCCATTTCAGCCAGCCGGAGATCAGCCGATAGCTATTTCAAAATTGGTGGAGGGTCTCACGAGCGGTATGAAAAAACAGACATTACTCGGCGCCACCGGCACGGGCAAGACTTTTACGATGGCGAATGTAATTGCCCAGTACAACAAGCCGACACTCGTCATCGCGCACAACAAAACTCTTGCCGCGCAACTGGCTCAAGAGTTCAGATTGTTTTTTCCAGACTCCGCGGTACATTATTTTGTTTCTTATTATGATTATTACCAGCCAGAGGCATATATGCCCGCCTCAGATACTTATATTGAAAAAGACGCTTCTATAAATAAAGAAATAGACATGCTTCGTCATGCTTCCACGCAAGCCCTACTCACTAGGCCGGACGTTATCATCGTCGCTTCTGTGTCTTGTATTTATGGATTAGGTTCTCCGGAAGAATATGAGAAAGTTAATCTAAAGTTGGAAGTCGGGGAGAGGATGGACCGCATGACTTTAATGAAATCTCTTATTGCAATTCATTTTGAGCGTACTAATGCAGACTTAACCCCCGGCAGTTTCCGATCTCTCGGCTCGCGAGTGGAATTTATGCCAGTGTCTGAATCTATTATGTATCAGATAGAATTCTCGGATGGAAAAATAGCAAAAATAATAAAAGTTGATCCCATTTCTTCTAAAATTATTAAAGAAGTAAAACCCGCCAAAGGACGGGCAGGCATTTTTATTTTTCCGGCAAAACATTTTATTACCGAGGATGTAAAAAAGAAAAGAGCGTTAGTGAATATTAAAAAAGAACTGGAAGCCCAGCTAAAAAAATTTAACAAAGAGGGAAAACTTTTAGAAGCTGAGCGTATCAAGCGACGCACTAATTATGATCTAGCGATGATCCGCGAGGTCGGCTATTGTAATGGCATTGAAAATTATTCACGACATTTATCTGGTAAAAGCGAAGGTGAGCCGCCAGAGACGTTATTATCTTATTTTCCTTCGGCCCGCCGAAGCAGGAGCGAAGGAGGCCCAGGTTTTTTGACCATTATCGATGAATCACATGTTACTCTACCTCAACTTCAGGGTATGTATGCAGGAGATGCTTCACGTAAAAACACCCTTGTAGAATATGGCTTTCGTTTGCCATCAGCCAAAGACAATAGGCCCCTCAAGTATGAGGAATTCGAGGAGCGTATTGGGCAAGTGGTTTATACGAGTGCTACTCCGAGCGAACAAGAGCGCAGCCAAAGTGAGCAGATTGTGGAGCAAATTATCCGTCCGACGGGGCTGGTGGACCCAGAGACAATTGTACGGCCGGTCAGTGCTAGTTCGGCAAGTGAACAGACTTTTGGAACGGTCTGGCCGGGGGGAGGGGCCCCGGAGAACCGAGGACCTGAACAAAAGACTGGTCATTTGCCGAATGAAAATAAATATCCCGGTCAGATTCAGGATTTTATAAAAGAAACAGAAAAAACAATTGCCAAAGGTTTTCGCGTGCTTGCTACGACGTTGACTAAGAAAATGGCGGAAGACCTCTCTGTTTATCTAAAGGACAAAAAAATCAAAGCAGAATATTTACATAGCGATATTAAAACAATGGAGCGAATTAAAATCCTTACACAGTTTCGCAAAGGAGACTTTGATGTCTTGGTGGGGGTGAACCTCTTGCGTGAAGGGCTCGATTTACCAGAAGTGGCCTTGATTGGAATTCTAGATGCAGACAAAGCCGGATTTTTACGCTCCGAAACATCACTGATTCAGACTATTGGTCGCGCGGCGCGAAATAGCGAGGGCAAAGTGATTCTCTATGCTGATATTATGACGGATGCTATGGAAAAAGCCTTAGGAGAAACTGCCCGTCGGCGAAATATACAGATTGCTTACAACAAAAAGCATGGTATTACCCCAAAGACGATAATGAAAAAGATAGAAGATATTACGCAAGAGGTGGAGAGCGAACATGCAAAGACAGTCAACGCAGAATTAGCGCTTGATGTTGAATTGTTTACTGCGGCCCGCCGTAGTCTTGACGTAGGTGGTAAAAAGTATGACAAAAATTTATCTGATGAAGAACGCAACAGAGTAGTTTATGAAAAAATAATAAAAATAAAAGAAAAAGAAATGAACAAAGCTGTCAAAGAATTAGATTTCGAAACAGCGGCGATATTGCGAGATGAAATTGGAGTACTAAAAATACGTTTGGAGAAGAAGTGAGAGTGTGATAAGTTATAAAGTAGTATACACCCCCTACCAACAACTGGGGGTGATTTTAAGTTTATGAAAAAAGATTTTCAAGATAAAATAATAGTCAAAGGTGCTCGCACGCACAATCTGAAGAATATTAGCGTGGAAATGCCACGGAACAAAATGGTAGTGATTACGGGTGTTTCGGGCTCGGGAAAATCGTCTCTCGCTTTTGATACAATTTTTGCCGAAGGGCAGAGACGATATGTCGAGTCGCTGTCTTCTTACGCGCGGCAATTTTTGAATCAAATGCCCAAGCCGGATGTTGATGAGATCACGGGTCTTTCTCCAGCAATTTCTATTGATCAAAAATCACGATCAAACAATCCGCGTTCGACGGTGGCGACGATTACAGAGATATATGATTACCTGCGCGTGATGTATGCGCGTATCGGGCACCCGCATTGCCCGCAATGTGGAGAAGAAATAAAAAAACTTTCTAACGAAGAAATTTTAAATTTTGTTTTAGAAAAAATAAACATTCTTAGTAAGAATAGTAAAGATAATAAGAAAGTAATGGGCGTCGAGTGGAATGAGACTGAAATAAATATTTTTTCTCCGATCGTGCGTGGCAGAAAAGGGGAATATTATCAATTATTATATGATTTACTTGGTAAAGGTTTTTCTGAAATTCGTCTGGATGGTGCGATGAAGAAACTGCGTGAATCGATCACTCTTTCAAAAAACAAGGCCCATAATATTGATATTTTAGTAGATCATTTTGCGGTGCATGAGTTCAAGGATAATAAAGAGGGCAGTCGTATGCGCCTCTCAGAGGCCCTCGAGCGAGCATTGATCGAATCAGATGGATTAGTAACAATTAAAATAGCAAATGAAAATCAAAGTGAGGAGTTTATCATGTCCGCCAAGTTTGCTTGCAAGAATGACGGTTTTTCTTTTCCGGAAGTTGAACCGAGATTATTCTCTTTCAATTCTCCTTATGGCGCCTGCCCGGCCTGCAACGGCCTCGGTTCAAAATATTTCATGGGGGATGAACCTTGCGATGCTTGCGGTGGCGCGCGTTTGCGTCCGGAAGCCTTGAATGTTTTTTTGACTAATGGGAGTAAAAAAGTAAATATTCTGGATCTTTCATCTCTGTCGATCGAAGATGCGCATGAATTTTTCAAAAATCTTAAGCTCTCCGAGCAGGAGAAAGAAATATCCGTGCCAGTGGTGCGGGAGATCGAGGCGCGCCTGCAATTTATGTTGGATGTCGGGCTAAATTATTTACAACTTTCTCGCAAGGCTAACACTCTCTCCGGCGGGGAAGCGCAGAGGATTCGTCTGGCTTCCCAGCTAGGGTCGCGTTTGGTGGGAGCATTATATGTTTTAGACGAGCCGACGATTGGGCTCCATCAGCGCGACAATGATCGCTTGATAAAAACCCTGCAAAATCTGCGTGATTTAGGCAATACGATTTTAATTGTTGAACACGATGAAGACACTATTTATGCTTCAGATTATATCGTAGATATCGGACACAAAGCTGGAGTGCATGGCGGAGAAGTGGTTGCTTCTGGATTTTTAGATGAACTTTTGACTGCAAAGCGGAATACTAATAATTCTCGCACCCTTTCTTATTTACGCGATGAAACAAAAATAGAAATTCCTAAAAAGCGACGAGAAGGTAAAGGCGCGCTCAGAATTACTGGCGGGAAAATTTTTAATATAAATAATTTAAATGTTGAGATTCCTCTGGCTGTGATGACTTCAATCACTGGAGTGTCCGGTTCAGGCAAAAGTTCTCTAATGTATGAGATTCTTTACAAAAATCTTCAAGCTCGTCTCGAGCGAAAATATCGCACTGCCGAAGTTTTTAATTGTTCGTCTTTTTCTGGCACGGAATATCTTTCTCGGGCTATTTTGATCGATCAATCTCCGATCGGCCGGACTCCACGCTCAAATCTGGCCACTTATACGGGCGCCTTTACTCATATCCGAGATCTTTTTGCCACGACTGAAGAAG
Source organism: Candidatus Nomurabacteria bacterium RIFCSPLOWO2_01_FULL_42_17 (assembly GCA_001785985.1). Classification (GTDB taxonomy): domain Bacteria; phylum Patescibacteriota; class Minisyncoccia; order Phycocordibacterales; family UBA9973; genus UBA9973. Next base: position 162,762 of record MFVE01000005.1, on the reverse strand, counting down.
CGCGTTTGCGCGGCTGGAAGGCTAACAGATTTTCTTTTAATGTGAAGGGTGGGCGTTGTGAAGCTTGTGAAGGCAATGGCGAGATAGCTGTGGAGATGCACTTTTTGCCTACTGTTTATGTGACTTGTGATGTTTGCAATGGCAAACGTTTTGATAAAGAGACGCTCACGGTAAAATACAAAAAGAAAAATATTTATGAAGTCCTTCATCTGACCGTGGAAAATGGCCTAGTGTTTTTTAAAGATATTCCTGAAGTTGCGGACAGACTCCAAACGCTCATGGATGTGGGGCTGGGATATTTAGAACTTGGCCAATCAGCCACGACGCTCTCCGGCGGGGAAGCCCAGCGGGTAAAAATATCTAGCGAACTCTATCGTCGGCATACAGAGAAAACAATCTATCTTTTAGATGAGCCGACGGTCGGACTGCATTATGATGATGTGCAGAAACTTTTAGAGGTTTTAAATAAACTTGTCTCAAAGGGCAACACTGTTGTCCTGATTGAACACAATCTTGATATCGTGAAAAGCTCGGATTACATTATAGATATTGGTCCAGAAGGAGGAGTAAATGGCGGTAATCTGGTAGCCAAAGGCACGCCGGAAGAAGTGGCGAATAATGCAAAGAGTTTTACTGGAAAGTATTTGAAAAAAGTATTAAGAAAATGAAAAAAATAAATAAAATAAAATTACCAGACAAGCCCGGCGTTTATTTTTTCCTTGGCCCGCCGAAGCGTAGCGAAGGAGGCAAAAAATCCCGAGATATTTTATATATCGGCAAAGCAACTTCTCTGCGAGACAGAACCAAAAGTTATTTTAGTAAAGATTTAATGGATACTCGCGGGCCAATACTGGCGGATATGCTTTTTTATGCGGACAAAATAGACTATCAAGTTACCGATAGTGTACTTGAAGCCATCATACTTGAAGCCAATCTAATAAAAAAACATCAGCCGAAATATAATACCAAAGAAAAATCTGATAAAAGTTTTAATTATGTAGTTATAACAAAGGAAAAACTTCCAAAAGTTTTAATTGTTAGGGGTAAAGAACTCCAGAGCCTAGCTTCTTCCAATTTTTCGTCCTTTTTTGGTCCATACACAAGCGGGCCCCAACTTCGGGAAGCGATCAAAATAATTCGCAGAATTTTTCCATTTTTGGATGAAAAAAGTAAAAATTATATGGAGTTTTATAAACAGATAAATTTAGTTCCGGATCTGAATGACCGCCAGCTTTATCTGCAGAACATCAAGAATATAAAATTATTTTTCGAGGGAAAAAAGAAGCAGATTCTCAGAAATCTAAAAAAAGAAATGAATGCTTACTCTAAACTTCGAGAATTTGAGAAGGCGGGGGAAGTGAAACGCCAAATATTTGCACTTCAGCACATAAACGATATTGCTCTGATTCAGAGTTCACTACAACCTACAAGCTACAACCTACAAGCTAATTTTAGAATCGAAGCCTACGACATTGCGCACATGGGAGGGAAAAATATGGTTGGCGTGATGACGGTGATAGAGGATGGTGAAGCAAATAAAAATGAGTATAGGAAATTCAGGATTCGGACTCAAGATAATGCAAACGATACCGGTGCGTTGAAGGAAATTCTAGAACGAAGACTGGCGCACTCTGAATGGATTTATCCGGATTTGGTGGTTATCGACGGGGGAATAGCGCAAATGAATACTGCGCTAAAAATAATACATAGGTTAAACCTATGTATTTCTGTAGTTTCGGTCGTAAAAGATGAACGACATAAACCAAAAGCCATAATGGGAGATGAAAAAATTGCGGTAAAATATAAAAGAGAAATCTTGCTGGCAAATAGCGAAGCGCATAGGTTTGCTATTTCTTATCATAAAAAAATGCGTAATAAAAATTTTTTAAGTATATGAATATTTTAATATTACATAATATTCGTAGTGTGTCCAATGTCGGCGCGATGTTTCGCACGGCGGATGCGGCGGGCATAAATAAAATTTATTTGACCGGCTATACACCGGCGCCACTTGATAGATTTGGAAGAAAAAGAAAAGATTTAGCAAAGTCTGCTCTGGGTGCAGAGGAATTTGTGCCGTGGGAACAGAGGAAGAATATTATATCTTTGATATCAAATCTAAAAACTTTAGGATTCAAAATTGTTGCCATAGAACAAGATGAAAATTCTGTCGATTATAAGGACGTGAAAATAAAATCTAAAAATGCATTTATTGTCGGTGCAGAAGTGACAGGCATACCCAAAAGTGTTTTACAAAAATGTGACATCATTGCCGAAATTCCAATGCGAGGCAAAAAAGAGTCGTTGAATGTCTCGGTGGCGCTAGGGGTGGCGTTGTTTAGAATATTAAATATATAAATATCAAAATTTATAGTTATTTCTGATGCACGGAACAAAAGTGCGCGCTGCGGGTGTTTATTATTTTTCTTTTTATTATGCCTTTACAACCTTTTTTATGGCATTTTTCGCCGGTACGTCTGTATGCTTCGTGGTGTAGCTGGAATTTACCGGGCAGACCATGAATGTTCCTATAGTCTGACATCGAGTCTCCGCCAAAATCGATACCTTTGGAAAGAATTGTTTTGATTGCTCTGAATATTGATTTTAGTTCATCTACTTTTAACTTTGAAACTTTTCTCTCCGGGTGCACCCCTGCCCACCAGAGAATTTCGTCGGAATAAATATTTCCTATGCCGGCGACAATGCTCTGATCCATCAAAACTGTCTTGATCTTTTTATTAATACATAGGTTTAACCTCTGTATTAAATTTTTCAGCTTAAATTGCTTATCCAATGGTTCAGGACCGATGTTATTCAAGTGTTTTGTGCCGTGGGCTGTTTTTGTATCAAGTAAAGTAATTTTCCCAAATTTTCGGGCGTCGGAAAAGTATAATTTCTCTCCATTATTAAAACTAATCGTAAAGTGAATGAAACGATTTATTGGATCTTTCTTATAATCACCATAAAGCAAGTGCCCAGTCATTTTCATGTGCACTAAAATTGTTTTATCATTAGAAATATTTATCAAAATATTCTTTGCGCGTCTTTCGACTGATAGAACCTTTTTATTTAAAATTTCTTTTTTAAAAACTCTGAAATATCGCGGGTTGGCGATTGCCTCCTTTTGGCGTTTGTCTTTAGTAGCCAAGTCCGTCCATACATCTTTTATCGTGAGTCCGACGATGGTGCCTCTCAATCCTTTGGTTGTTGTCTCGACTTCGGGTAATTCAGGCATACATTAGTATATTCGTATCATCTTGCTATCTTGCTAGTATTTTAAGAGCTTCGCGGATCTTCGCATTTGTGTCTAAGTCAGCAGAGACTTTTTTCAACGCTTCACGCGCTTGATGTTGGGAATAGCCCAAGGATTTAAGCGCTTCTAGAGAATCCAGTTCTCCCTGCAGAGAGCTTCCTCCTTTTTCATCTTTCATCCTATCGGCGATTTTATCTCGGAGTTCTAGAACAATCTTTTCAGCAGTTTTTTTACCAATGCCGGATATTTTTGTCAGATATGAAACGTCGCCCGTGCCGATGGCTTTATGCAGAGTCTCAATCGAAGTAACTCCCAAGATAGCGAGCGCTCCTTTGGGCCCGATGCCGGAGACGCTGATCAACATCTCGAAAAACTCTAATTCGGGATAGTCGAGAAATCCGTATAAGTCTAAAATGTCCTCACGCACATGGGTGTGGATGTAGAGGAAAGTTTCTTCTCCAGTTTTTTTTACCTTAGACAAGGTGTCAGGGGAGACACTTATTTTATATCCAACTCCACCCGCCTCCACTATCAGCCCCTTTTCTCTTTTTAGTATTATTTTTCCTCTGATACTACCGATCATTTACTAATCTTACCAATTAAATTCTCCTTTAACCCTCTTGACTTTTTACCTAAAAAGGTATATAATACGGGTGTATAATGTTCTTTAAAAATGCTTGTTTACCCCGTTTTAGCGGGGCGAGTTTCGCCATAGCAGAAAGAGGCTTATGAATTAATAGGCCCTTCTCCGCAGGCTATAAATAGTTTTCGTGATTTTTCTCGCAAAGTTTCAAAAAATAATACAAAAACGTGCTGGGTTTTAAAATGCGACATTCGGAAATTCTTTGCGAGCATTGATCATGAAATCTTGAAACACATACTGTCAAAGGCGGCCTTTGACACGGATACGCTTTGGCTACTTTCACAAGTGATAGATAGCTTTTCTTCCAACCTCATAGGAAATTCCTATGTAAATCCAATCTACGCTATAGCTGAGATGGATAAAGGCTTACCACTCGGGAATCTAACTTCTCAGCTTTTGGTAAATGTCTATATGAATGAATTTGATCAGTTTATGAAAAGGGAATTGAAAGTGAAATACTATATCCGCTATGCAGATGATTTTGTTATATTGAACGACAGTAGAAATTATCTTGAAGATTTGCTTCCAAAAATTTCTCACTTTCTCAGTGAGAGTCTAAAGCTCTCACTGCACCTAGGCAAAGTTTTCATGAAAACCATCGCTTCCGGTGTGGATTTTCTCGGCTGGGTGCATTTTCCAAAGCATAGAGTTTTACGGACAGCGACGAAAAGAAAGATGCTTAGAAATCTGAAAGATAATTTAAAACAGGAGACGGTGCAATCTTATTTAGGAATGCTAAAGCATGGGAATGCCAATAAACTCATTAAAGTCTTAAAAGGTTGATTTATTTTGCTTTTTCTGTTAGATTAGTCCTATGCCAATTACACAATCAGCGAAAAAAGCGGTTCGGGGATCCTTGCGCAAGAAGGCTTTTAATGATGCCCGCAAGCGTGCGATGAAGGAGATAATCAAGAAAATTGAGAAACTTTCTAAAACAGACAAAGCGGGAGCGATGAAATTACTTCCAGCTGCATTTAAAATCATAGACAAAGCAGCACAGAAAAAAGTTATCAAGAAAAATAACGCGGCCAATAAAAAATCTCGTTTGTCTCGACTCGTTAAATAACATGAACCATCTCGTGGAGTTTTATGGAACCGAATGCCCGCATTGCATCACTATGCATGAGTTGGTGGAGCGTTTGGAAAAAGAAGAGGGGATAAAAGTAGAAAGTTTGGAAGTCTGGCACAATAAAGAAAATGAAAGGCGCTTGCTAGAATTAGACAAAGATTTCTGCGGAGGCGTGCCTTTCTTCTATAATACTAAAACAAGCAAGTGGATCTGCGGAGAAGAGAGTTATGAGACGCTAAAAAAATGGGCAAAAGGCGAGCCCTTTAGTCAGTAAAGAAAAAAGTATAAATTATCTTTTATAAAGCAATCTATCTGGCAAAGCTTTGCCAGCGAACTGCTCGTCGATCAAGAAAATAATAAGAGGCAAATAGTTTAACTGCCTCTTATTATTTTCTAATCTCCTGCGCAAGGCTTTCTAAAAGACAATTTCTACTTTTTTTATCACAAATTAAAAAAGCCCCAACTGGGGCTTTTTTAATTGAGTGAATATTACGCGCGTTGTACGTTCGTAGCATTCAATCCTTTTGGTGATTCCTCTGTTTCAAAAGAAAGCGTATCGCCTTCTTTCAATTCGTCAAAAGTTACGCCAACAAGAGAATTGCTATGGAAGAATAAATCCTTCTGTAGCCCTTCTGCTGTGATGAAGCCGAAACCTTTATCAGTGAGTCTTTTTATTGTACCAGTCATTGATTTTTTTGATTAAACTATTAAATACAAATAGATATTACTTAAGAAATCGACTCTAACATACTCTTCTTGCACCTACTTTGTCTTTTGAGTATAGCATAAAAGCACCCATTTTGTCAAATTTTTTATCACGCCTTTCTATTTAGTCAAAAATAAGCTAATCTATACGAATGTCTAAAAAGGAGCAGGAAAATCAAAAATCTCAAAAAACCCAAGAAACTATAGTTAGATTTGACGATGTCTCATTTGAATGGGGCGTCAATAAACCCATTTTAGATGGGGTGAGTTTTACTATCAGACGAGGAATGAAGTTCACTCTGATGGGGCAAAATGGTGCCGGCAAGAGCACTATTTTTGGATTGATTTCTGGTTTGCATGTTCCCGAATCTGGAATAATAAATGTTGTCAAAGGGGTGAGCATTGCAACTTCACGGCAAGTGATTCCCAAAGGAGAGATGGATCTGACGGTGCGGGAGTTTTTTGAGAACTCCCTCGCCCTTCGGGAGAGGGGTGGGGTGAGGGTGAAAATTTATGACATAGATCCTCGGATTGATGATGTCTTAGAGGTAGTAAATCTAAAAGGACACACCAAAGTGCATGATAAAAAAATAAATACTTTCTCTGGTGGACAACAGGCGCGTTTACTTCTGGCTTCGGCGCTCATCCAAGACCCCGACCTACTATTGCTCGATGAGCCGACGAATAATTTAGACAAAGCAGGGATTGCGCATCTAACAGAATTTTTAGTTGATTATAAAAAGACAGTTCTGGTAATTTCTCACGACGCTGAATTTTTGAATGCTTTCACACAGGGCGTGCTTTACCTTGATGTCTATACTAAAAAGATTGAACAATATGTCGGTAACTATTTTAATGTGGTCAAAGATATCACAGCCCGAGTAGAAAAAGAGAATATGAAAAATGCCCAGCTGCAAAAAGAAATTCAAGCAAAAAAAGATCAAGCGAATGTGTTTGCCTATAAAGGTGGACGCTTGCGTCTGGTCGCCAAAAGAATGCGCGAGAAAGCCGAAGAACTAGAAGAAGAAATAGTGGATGTGCGAAAAGAAGACCGTTCCATCAGACCTTTTAATATTCCAAGCCAGCCGGACTTGATCGGAGAGATTTTAAATATTTCTTCTTTTACCACAATGAAAAATGGCAAGATTGTAAAACATAAAGTGAAAATATCTTTGAATAAAAATGTGCACTTACTTTTACAAGGGCCAAATGGTATAGGTAAAACAACCCTTTTAGAGAGATTGGCGAGCGGTCATGCCGAAGGTGAAAAGGTAAAAGAGGGAATTCGTATCGGGTATTATCGTCAAGATTTTTCCACGCTCAATTTTGAAGATACTGTCTATCAATCTTTATCTAGTGCGATGCTGGCAGGCGGAGAAAAGCTGGACGAAGAGCGGATGCGTTCTGTGGCCGCTGGATTTTTGATCACCGGAGAATTTATTCGCACCAAAATAGGCGATTTATCAGAAGGACAGAAGGGGCTGGTAGCTTTTGCGAGACTTGTTCTCCAAAAGCCTGGACTTCTCATCCTAGATGAGCCCACTAACCACATAAATTTCCGTCATTTGCCCATCATCGCCGAAGCTCTCGACAAATACGCCGGCGCAATGATCCTCGTCTCCCATGTGCCCGAATTTGTTAAACAAATCAGGATTGATGAAGTACTTGATCTAGAAAAGTAGTCAATTCTTCGTCTTTTATTTCTCGCAGGGCGCCGGGTTTTAGGTTGCCGAGCTTGATGTTCATAATTCTCTCGCGTTTTAGATCAGCGACTTCTTGGAATAGGGCGGAACACATTCTGCGGATTTGGTGTTTCTTTCCCTCAGTCAAAATAATTCTGAAAGTATTTTCATTTAAAATTTTCACTTTACATTTTTTGGTAACATAATCTTTTTCTCCTTCTATTTTTACCCCCGTTTCCATATTTTTTTTGAAACTAGAGCGAAGTTTGTTTAGAGTTTTCACCACATATTCTTTTTCGTGAAAATATTTTGGATTTAGAAGTTGATCGGTGATGCGTCCATCGTTTGTGAGTATCAGGAGTCCATGCGAAGCCTTGTCGAGTCTGCCCAAAGGGAAGAGATCTTCTCTGGGAGAGCTAGTTTCGATTCCAATTGGTTTGTTATACGCAAAATATACATATTCTTTTGTTTTCGCGCCTTTTACTTCTACTTTATCAGTTTCATTTACTTTACTACCAAGCACTGCGAGTTTCCCATTTATAAAAACTTTTTTTTCTTTTACCAACTCATCTGCTCCCCGCCTCGTCGAGATTTTTTTAAGAGCCAGATATTTATTTATCCGCATTGGGAAAGATTCCCTTGTTTGTTTGTCCACAGTTTTTATTTTAATGCACTATTGTAGTAGTGGTAGTCTTTTTACCTAGAGGCTGATCGAGGGTGGTCACAGTTTGTTTGCGGAAAGGCTGGCTGACTTGGATTAAAAAATATCTAGCTATAAGTATTAGTGCAAGTATGAGGATGAGTAGGAACAGCCATCCGAATAAATTAACAGGCAGGAATCCTGCGCCGAACACATTTGCTCCGAGTCCGTTGTTTTCATTTGGTAAGACCTCTGCAGAAACATTCGCAGTTACCGTCTGCGGGAAGCCAGCAGGATCGATATAATTCAAGGTCGCAGGGAAGTTTAAATTCACTCCGTCAGGGATATTTTCTCGTACTCGCGCCCTGACTGTAACTGTTCCAGCTCCATTTGCTCGGAGCGTCCCCAAATTGAAGATCAAAGTTTGACCCGATATAGTCGGGTTACCCGGATTTGAGAACATATAATCCACTTCGAAAGGAAGATCTATTCGCAGAGAAAGGCCAGTGATCGCGGCGGTGCCGATATTTTGATAATTTACAGTGTAATTGATCTCATCCCCCGGACGCGGCTTGGTATTATCCAGCGTGGGCACGATTGGCTGATTGCGATCTACTGAAGAGTTCAAGAGGACGAGTGAAGTACCGGCGGATCTAGGGGTGAATGTAGTAATTCCCGGTTCGCGCACAGTGATGGTGACTGAATCGGCAGATGTCCCAATATTATTACTACAAGTGAGTACATAGTTTCTGCTTGCGGTCAGTGACCCGGTGTAGAAAGATCCTGCTCCAGTATTCTTTATTCCTACCCAATCACCAGATCCGCCGCTACCATAACAAGCAGTCGCGTTTCCGGCAAACCAACGAAGAAAAGTCGCTCCGTTGTAAGCTAGGTTTGTACTATCTGCGACAAGCGACACTGTCGGTTGGGACTGACCTGAGATTTGTCGGCGGTCGCCTACCTCGATTGTGATTGAATCGCTGTCCGATCCCTCATCGTTGGTACAGGTGATGCGATAGGTAGTCGTATCTGTCAAACTTCTGGTATTGAAAGAACCGGAAGTGTCTATGCTGCCTGACCATCTGTTGTCGCCGCCACTTGCCCTGCAAGAATCCGCATCAGTCGAGGACCAGCGTAAAATGGTGTTTTCTCCATAATTTATGTCTGTATCATCGGCTCGCAGAGAGACCGTCGGATCATCAGAAAAATCAGATCCCGACCGAGAATTTCCCGGTATATTAATATTTATAGTATTGTTGTTTGTATTGTTATTCGTATTGTTGTTTGCGCTACTGCCGCTTGCGGGTGGTTGGTAATAGGTTGGGTAAGAATTATAAGAAGAGTTTTGGTAATCCGAATAATTGTAGGAATTGTAACCAGTTCCACCATGGTATCCGCCACCATAGTAATATTGGGCACTGGTTTTTTCAGGCATGAGTAAAGCTGCCAAAGCGAGAATAGCTAATATCCCCAAACCTAAAATTACCACTTTATGATATGTTTTTTTCATGCATGAGGAGTATATCATGCCATAATCTTATTGTCAATAGGCGTCCAGACTGACTCAAATATTTACAATTTTTATTACGGATGTTTTTTGTGGTCTTTGTCTGTATCAGAATTGTGCCCATGAGCGTCAACTTCGTAAGAAGTATTTTGCTGTTCGAAGAAATTCACTAATTCAAAGACATCAGTCGCGGTCGACATCCATTTGGCGGGGTTGGTGACGTTGAAATGGGGGGCCAAGCCCAGCTCTTCGAGTCTGCGGTCTGCCACATATTGCACATATTGATTCACATAGTTCGCATTGAGTCCGAGGATGCCTTTTGGAAACATATCTTTATTATAATTAACTTCCAGCTCCACTCCATCGATTATTATTTTTCTAATTTCTTCTGCGAATTCTGCTGTTAGAAGCTCAGAATTTTCTTCTAATACCGCATGAATGAGCTGGATGCCGAATTTTAAATGCAAAGACTCGTCGCGCAGGACCCAGGTGATCATCGAGCCCAAATTGCGGAGCTGATTTCTCTGGCGGAAAGACAACGCCACCATAAATCCGGAATAAAACCAAGTTCCTTCCATGACGATATTGGTCGCGACCAAATTGCGTAAAAAGTCCTTTTTGCCTTCAGCTGTCTCGATGTCTAGAGAGTCTTCGGTCATGCGGATGAGGTATTTGTTGATGAAATTTTCTTTATTCTTCATTGACTCCATCTCGAGGTGCTGTTCGTAAACGCGTGTGCGATCGAGCGGAAATGTTTCGAGTACATATTCAAACGAAACGCAGTGGTTTGCTTCTTCAAACATTTGTTTGGCGAGATACAAATGACATTCGGGAGATTTTAAATATGGGTAGACGCCGAGAGCGAGCGATCTGTTGACTATCAGCTCCGCCGGATTGAAAAACGCCATCAGAAATTCTACCGCGTGTTTCTCGTCTTCGGTCATCTTTTTCCAGTCAGCCAAATCTTCACCGAGCGGTATCTCGTGGGGGAACCAACTGTTTCTGACCGCCTGATTATAGAGGTCGTAAGCCCATTTATAGTGCATGGGATGCAGATTCATGTCTGTCGGGGATGCTTTTCCTAGAATCATAGTGATAGCTTTTTAGCTTATTATTAATAATTTCTTAAAGCTAATTAGCTACAAGCTAACCAGCTACAAGCTGTTTCTATTGGCAGCTTTCGCACAAGAATTTTTCTTGGGGGTCTTCGGTAACATTCACGTCTGGAACTTTTAGCACCGGCACTGGTTCTTTCATTTGGATCGCAGGCGGTTCCGGGATGGTTACTTCTGATTCTGCCTCTACTTCTTTTTGAACAATTTTCTCTTTGTCGCGCAAGACGGCAAAACCTCTCTTGCCCAATACTTGAGCCTTATTTACGGTAGTGGTGGATTGTTCGGCTGAATGACGGGGCTTCATATGCAGATAATAAGTCGTTTTCAAGCCCTTGTCCCAAGCAGTGGTGTAGATGTTCATAATTTCATTGATGTCTCGGATATCCAAGTACATGTTGCGTGAGATGCCCATGTCCACCCACTTTTGAGCGCGAGCCGCTACTTCGATATATGCGTAAGGGGAGACAGAGAAGGAAGTTTTATAGATTCTTTTTAGTGAGTCTGGAATTTCAGCGATGGATTCGATGTCGCCATGATGTTCTAGTATCGCTTCGCGTGTTTTCTCCCATAGATTCTCGGCTTGCAGAGCTCGCATCATGTTCGGATTTACTTCGAGATATTTGCCGGATATTTTATTTCTGGAGAACATCTGGGTAAACCTCGGATCAATCCCCGGCGAGGTTCCAGCTACGAGCCCAATGTTTGCATTTGGCGCGATGGCGAGAAGCGTCGCATTGCGGATTCCTTTTTTGACTTTAGCGCGCAAAGTTTCCCAATCGAGCGGAGGAAGCAATTTTGCGGATTCCTTTTTCACGGTTAGTTCACGTTTTCGATCTTCTTCCAATTTTTTCAGAGTATCGATCGGCACCAATCCCTTGGACCAGCCGGAGCCTTTGAAATTTTTGTAAGATCCTCGTTCTTCTGCCAAATTTGCGGATTCATCGGTCGACATGTAGGAAATAAATTCAAAAACTTGGTCCGCGAAATCATAAGTCTCTTTGTCTTCATACGAATATCCGAGCTGTTCGATAGAGTCGGCAAAGCCCATGAGCCCGAGTCCCACTGCTCTGTTCTCATTGTCCGCGCGGATAGCTTCTGGCACAGGTAGTTCGTTGATATCAACCAGATTATCAAGTTGGCGGGTAGCCAGCCTGACGGACTCTTCTAATCGATGCCAATCAACCTGTCCATTGATGATATGTCTTGCAAGGTTGATGGAAACCAAATTGCAGACAGCAATATTTTCTCGATCGGTAGGCAAAGTGACTTCGGTGCAGAGATTTGAACAGTGGATAGTGCCGGTGTTGTTGTTCAATGCTCGGACATTGATGGAATCTTTCCAAGTCAACCAAGGGTGAGAGGTGGTTTCCAAAGAAACTAAAATGTTTTTGTATTGCTCTCTAGCCGGCAGGACATTATACATTTTCAGTTTTCCTTTTTTAGCCATTTCTACATATTCATTGTATCTTTTAGAAAACTCCTCCCCATAGAGCTCGTTTAGGTCTTTTACTTCTTTTGGATCAAAGAGGTACCAATCCGCGCCGTCTAAGACTCTTTTCATAAATTCATCTGAGATGAAGACAGCGGTATTGGCAGTGCGAGTCCTTCGATAATCATCGCCGCTATTCTGCTTCAAATCCAGAAAATCTTGGAAATTTAGATGCCAGTTTTCCATGTAGAAACACAAAGCGCCCTTTTTCTTACCGCCTCTCTGCACAGCGCGCACTGCGGAATCGATAATATGCATGAATGGCACCGGGCCGGAGGAAATAGTGTTGTTTGATTTTAGCACTGATCCTTCGGCGCGAAGCTTGGTCACTGAAAGTCCGATGCCGCCAGTTGCCTTGGATAAAAGTAAGACGTCCGAAACAGTTTTGCCTATGTGTTCCATGTCGTCATGGATTTCCATCAAGTAGCAATTTGAAAGTTTCGGGCGGGGAGTGCCGGCGCCGATGTTTGAGCTTCCAGCCGAGAGATATTCCAGCTTGGACATCTTGTCATAAAATCTTTTGGCCCACTGCGTCGGATCTTTTTCTTTTAGAGACATGCCCATCGCGACTCGCATCCAGAAATATTGCGGAGTTTCGAGCGGGGATTGTTTTTCGTTCTTCATCAAGTAACGATTTTGCATTGTGGAGAGTCCGGAATATTTATAGAGTTCGTCGTTTTCTATTTTCAAGCTCGCGGCCAAATCTTCCAAGTCAAAAGTCGTCGCCATTCTGTCGTCCAAAAGTTTCTTTTCCACCGCATTCAAGATGTATTCTTTGAAATGAGAGCTATGAAGCTTCGTGAATTCCTCGTGAGTCACGACTTTAGACTCATCATTGTCATAATCACCGATGACTTTCTTGTAAATCGTCTTCAACAAGAGGCGCGTGGCGATCTTGTCGAAATCCATGCCGTATTGAGCATTCTGCAGGGCGGCATTGATGGTCGCCGCATCCATCTCTTCGGTCGTGATGCCGTCATAGAGAGTGAGTTGCGTCTCGGTCGCGATCTGAATGACCTTGCTGATCGGGTCAGCGAGTCCGTAGCATGCTCTCTCGATGGATTTATTGATTCGGTCGGCGTTGAAAGGCGCTTTTGTTCCGTCTCTTTTTGTAATTGTCAGTGTCATTTTAAATATTTTTTATCTTTAGGTTTTTTTAGCCGTTCAATCATTATACACGAAAATAGTGCCCAAGTGTAAAGTGGATAACTGCAATTTTTCGCATTAAAACACAAAATAAAAATTTATAGAATACCCCCAGTGGGGTTGTGTTTAAAAATAACGTAAATAGCATAAAATTCTCTATGATTTGTGTCCCCGCGTGGAATCGAACCACGATCTCAAACTCCGCAAGCTTGAATTCTATCCGTTGAACTACGGGGACGTTGGTTTATTTAGATTAGCAGGTTTCCAGAAAAAATAAAAGCCAAATAAAACAAGCTAAAAGCCCAAAGACTCCATTATTTTAAGAGATGTGTGCTCTTTCATTTCCTCTTCCGCAATATTTTTTGAAAGCATAATGGCGTGAATGTCGTCAGCCATGATGTATTCTATAGGCATTTCGATAACAGGCATAAACGCTCTCTCTGATTTTATAAAAAGTGTCGGTTTGACTTTCCTCTCTCCGCTTTTATCTATTTGTACCCAAAAAGATTTGATTCTTTCATAAGGATAGAGATGGGTTCGGATTTTCAGTCCCTGATTATTTAATTCGTAATGCACCATTTCTGGTTTTTTAATTGCAAAGAATCCCAATAAGACTCCGCTGAGAATTAGTAGGACTGCAAAAAAATAATTTCCGAAAATCATCGCAGCAATGGAGCTCGTCGCCACAATAATCCCAAGCGCCCAAAACCAATCTCGGCTTCTTTCCTTCTCTTCATATTCCAAAGCGGACCATTCGAGTTTTTCCATAAGTTTAATTGTAACATATTGTTAATAGTAAATCTCTTTAAAGGGAATTTCTTGGTCAATAAAAGGTGTCTTATCAAAAAACCTTTGTCCTTTTGTAGATTCTGGCTGTAAGCTAAATAAAATAAATTGGTCATCCTGTAATCCATAGAAAATCACGAACCCTTTTTCATTAACTGGCACTTCTTCTAATAAAGGTGCATCTTTACTGGGTCTAGGTTTATAGCCGAATCGTAATTTAAGATCTAAATATCCGAGTGTATTAAAGAAACCAAAAGCGTTTCTTGATCTATTAGTCGCAATTTTATAGCTGCCACTTTCTGCAGATTTTTTCAGGAACAAAAATTCAATGATAGACCCCAAACTTGCTGCTTTTTTAGACGAGATGGTTATTCGGTCACTTGCCTTGTATGCAAAATCGGCAATGTGATTATGAAAATCAAAGATACCACTTCCTACGAGTTTTTTATTCTGGTACATAAATATAGCTTTCATAATAAAACCCTTATTTATTTGTTCTTGATACCAATTTTTTTTTGCGCGAACATCATAGTTATGTTCTTCCATTTTTTCTTTATAATATGGCAGCCATGCAATAAATTTTTCCTCTGTTAAATCTTCATATTTATAATTAATATTATTCTTTGCTAATATTTCATCAGATTCAATTAAAAAAGACCTTAGACTTTTACTTTTAATATTTTTTATCAAATTATCAGGATTAGGCAGAAGAAAATCATAGTTTAATCTTTCCGGTCTCTTGATATTAAATTGAGTTAAAGAAACTAACATAAATGTATACCGCCAGTATAACAAAATATATCTTTGCGGAGGAGGTGAGATTCGAACTCACGAACCAGTTACCCGGTTTCCGCTTTTCAAGAGCGGTGCCTTAAACCTCTCGAGCCACTCCTCCCTAATCTATTTATATGTTTTGGGTTACTTGTTCCAACCCTTTTGAAATACTCCCATATTTCTTTTATATTTTCAAGTTGAACTGATCTTCCGCCCCTTCTTATTTTTGGATGAAAACCAAATTTTTGTAATGCTTGAACCGTTTGTTCTACAAGGATAGGTGAAGCGCTTGTAAAATTAAGGCGAGGATATGTGTATTTTTTATTTTTAATGAGATGAGTTTCAATAACAACTGAACCATCAGTATCAACCATTCCTCTTATGCAAGAGGTTGTATATTTTTCAGACTTTATAATCCATTCAGGAATTGAAAGATTTTGTTTTAATTTATTTCCTACTTTTAAACCATGTTTAAAAAGAAAATCCACTAAATCACTCCTAGAAATACAAATATTTAACGCTCTGGAATCTTTAATTTTATACACTTTTGGTTTTGTACCAAAAAGTTTTTGGAAAAGTTTTACTACATATTTTGAATATATTTTATCAGTTTCACAATTCAGAGTAATTCTTACTTGCCTTTTTGTTATCCCTCCGTCACCAATTAGAATCCCACATAATTCTGCAAGTTCTATGCTCTTCTTTGGTATTTTGATTGATTTTCTTTTAAATATTTCTCTTTCTTGATATATCCCAACAGTTTTCCACCATTTTTCCCAATTTGCTCGCCTAATTTTTTCGTTTTTTGGAAATTTTCCATACTTTTTAAGTACGGCGACAAGTCCTTTTTTGCCGGCAGATCTTGAGTGAGCATATTGGTCTATAATCCTTATTGAATTCGGGCGAGGAATTTTAGTTGCAATCAACAACTTTTCAAAAGCATAGAATGATAATGTACTTTTTGCATTTTTCCAGTCTGATATTTGTCTTATACCTACCTTACTTATTAAGGCTATTCCTTTAGTGCCAGCCCCAATTATTTCTTCAGCCAGTTTCATGAATTCTTTTTGTTCTATCTTATTTAAGAATTTTACTCTTTTTCCAATATACGACTTAGGCATACCTCCATTATACACCTTTTTGAATTTTATGTTAATATATAGTTTATGAAATTCCTCGGCATTGATTATGGTACGAAAAGGATTGGTGTTGCAATTAGCGACGACAATGCCACTCTCGCTTTCCCAAAAGAAATTGTGCCGAATGATGCAAATACTTTTAAACGGCTCGGGGAGATTATAGAAAAAGAAAATATTAGAGAAATTGTAATAGGGGAGTCGGTGGATTTTTCTGGTAAATTAAACGCGCTCTCGGCGAGGATTGAAGTTTTTATCTTGGAGTTGCAGGAGAAGTTTAGCCTGCCGATTCACAAACAAAAAGAATTTTTGACTTCAGTGGAAGCTCGGCGAGGAGCGGGTGGCAAGGCGGAACTGAGTCCTTCTCAAGCGCACAGCAAAGTGAAACAAATAAAGTCTGGTCGAATAGATGCCTCTGCTGCCGCACTTATTTTACAGAGATATTTAGATAAAAAGAATCAGAAAATAATCTCTAGCTCTTAAATTATGATTTTAATACAATTCCGAATGTGTGCCGATTTTAATGAACACAACTAGATCTTTCTCTTTTATCTCAAAAAGCGCGCGATAGTCTCCGGTTATATTTATACTTCTGCAGTTTGGATAAGTTGGTTCGACTGAATGGTTATCTAGCAGTGGATGAAACATATCTTCAATAAATAAATTTCTCCTCTTCTTAAATTTTTCCTGTATCCTTTTAGGAAGTTTGATATAACCCTTCAAAAAATTTCTATGCAGTTCAACGCGCATGCTATTTTATTGAATTAAGAAATTTATCCATTTTTTCAGCGGAGTCAAAAGGACCGAAAAGATTTTTACCCTCTTTGATATCTCTAGAAATTTTCATAAGTTCGCGACGTGTCTTCATATTCAGCCTTTCTTCTTTTCGCATTAGAACTGGTTCGAAATCATTTTTCACATAAGCGTAAGTCGCCATTTGTAAAATATCGGAGAATGTTAAACCACTGCCCTTAGCTTTTTTCTGGGCTTTTTCTTTGATCTTTTTATCAATTCTAAAAATTACTTGTGTAGTCATATATCTTTTATATATCTAATATCTATACAGTATAGCAGGTCCAAAAAAGATGTCAATATGTATGTGATAGGTGGATTTTAAGACCCCCTGTTTTCCGAATAAGCAGGCAATTCAACAGTGAAGGTAGATCCTTTACCGGTGCCTTCGGACTCTGCCCACACTTTACCTTGATGTCCCTTTTCAATTATTTCTTTAGCTAGATATATGCCAATGCCGGAACCGCCCACATCCACTTTTGCGCCTTCTCCGCGAGAAAATTCTTTGAATAAGGTCGGCATAATCTCGGGTTTGATACCTATTCCTGAATCAGAAATAGCTACTTTTATTTTTTTAGCATTTTCATCTTTTGAAAGTCTAACTTTTATCCATCCTTCTTTGGTAAACTTCGTGGCATTATCAATCAGATTTTGAAGCACTTGCTTTAACTGCACTTTGTCGCCACTAATAAAGTACTGAGACTTTTCATCTGTTTCAAAAGAGAGAACCAGATTTTTTTTCTTGGCGACGAGCTTCTGCTGTTCAGTGATGTTCTTACCCAGATCTTCCAAATCCAGCTTTTCTAAATTATATTGCAATCCACCTTGGTCTATTTTGGCCACGGTTAAATATTTCTCCACATCATCATTCATATCTTTTGCCCGGTCATACATTTGGCCAATCATTTTTTGCTGCATTTCATCTATTTTGCCAAACGAACCGTCTAGGAACATCGAGGTGCAAGAGATAATCGCGGAAATAGGATTTCTCAATTGATGCGAAGCCAAGGACAAGAATTTTGATTTTAAGATATCAAAGGCTTTTAGTTTTTCGTTGGCTATTCCAAGCTCATGGTTTAGAGCATCAACCTGCTTGTACAATCTCGCCAGTTCAAGATTTTGCTTGTACATTGCCTCCGTAATTTTCTTATACTCTTCTGGAGCAATCGCTTTGTTTTCATCGTTAGTAGCCATAAGAGATTATTATTTCAAACTAGACGGAATCTCTTCTGGCGACATTGTGGCGATTAAATCTTGAACAGCATCGTGACAGACTGCGTGCGAAGCTCGGCCGAAGATTCTTTCATATTGAGCAACGAGTTTATCAATGACATTTTTTGGATCA
Source organism: Candidatus Nomurabacteria bacterium RIFCSPLOWO2_01_FULL_42_17 (assembly GCA_001785985.1). Classification (GTDB taxonomy): domain Bacteria; phylum Patescibacteriota; class Minisyncoccia; order Phycocordibacterales; family UBA9973; genus UBA9973. The sequence continues at coordinate 144,680 of MFVE01000005.1, read as the reverse complement.
CCGTTTTGCAAGCTCACTTCACCTCTTTTTTCGTCAACAATCTGAAGCCCCTGAACTTTACGCGCCTCGTCCCAAGCCAAAGGACCAATAATGAGCTCCTGCTCTCTGATGATGCGTATAGCTATTTGTGGTAATTGAATTGCAGAATTCATAAATTAATCTTCTTTAAATTTAAAAAAACCTAAAACACCGAAACTAAGCAGAAATAATCCGGTTGTTAGCATTAAGTCTCCGAAATTTGCATTGTAATATGTGCCTACGGTGGTTGTGTAAGAAAAAATAGTATCGCCTATGAACATTACTCCAAGACCGAGTAGTATGGAATAAATATCAAATTTATATCTACCACCCAAATATTGGAAGGAAAGTCCAGAAATTATTATTGCAATAGTTAGGGCAATAAAGTCACCAAGTGGATAAACTATATCAAGTAAAGTTTTGAGTGGTGTCTCGCCTTCAGGAATTAATGTTCCACCTCTTGCAACTACCACTAAAAGATAATAAGAAAGTATAAGAATAAGAATAGGAGCCAAAGTCACAAAAAACTTTGCAGATTTATTCCTCAAGCCAAACTTTGCCCCGGTTGCTTTTGAGAGATAAAATGCACCCAGGCCGTAAAAGAATATGCTTGGGGCAAATCCTAAATCTGCCCAGGAAGGATACGGTGCCGGCTCACCTAAAAAGAAATTATAATAAGACCAAATTGTTTCTCCACATCCCCACAAAAAGATACCGAGTCCTATAAAAAATACAGCCTTTCCAACTGCGCTTTTTAACCTACCCCAAATTTTAGCTCTAATCATGGCTATTATTCCTGCAAAAAGCGGAATCAGTCCAAAAAGAAAAGAGTAAAGATAGTTATAAAAACCATCCTTTGTTCCACTAAAAAAAAGAATTAACCAGAAAACTACTAAAAAAATAAAAAAACCGAGAGAAATTTTTTGCCAAATATTGTATTTTAATTTATTAGACATTGTATTAAATAAAATAACATCTTGTTGCAGGGAAACCGTTGAACCTATTCATACATACTGTATTATAAGCCCCTACATCATGAAAAACAAGTTTATCCCCAATGTCTAGGTTTTTCGGTAAAAATGCCTCTCTTGTAATAACATCCCAACTATCACCAGTAGGACCGGCTAAAGCAAAAATCATCTCCCCGGCATTTCCGACAGGTTTAATGCTAGAAACGTGATATTTGATTGATCCCTGGTGAGCCAATGACTCAAACAAGGCGTTGTATACTCCGGCATCCAGAAAAAGCCACGTATTTTCTCTGCGTTCAACTTTTCCAATCACACTAGCAACAAGGATTCCAGTATCGGCCACAATAATTCTACCCGGTTCCAGGATTAACTTTGTTTCATAAGGCAATTTTTTGTGTTTTTCATTGATATGTTTGGTAATTTCTTCAAAAGTGAAAGTTTCTTCAAAAGAAACATATTTGGTACATGGATAACCACCACCAATGTTGATCATGTCAAGTTTTATGCCTACATTTTTTAAATTTATAAGAATATCTTGCAATACTGATAAAGCATTTGACCAAGCATTTTTATTATTTGCTTGAGAACCTACGTGAAAACTAATACCATATGGATGTAAGCCGAGCGATTTAGCGCACTCGAGAAAAGCCACAACATTTTCTTTATCAGTTCCAAACTTTTCTGAAAACCTATAAATACTGCCTGTATCGTTAACGATGACTCTACAGTATACTTTTGCGTGAGGCGCAAAACTGGCGATTTTTTCCAGTTCGCTAATTGAATCAAAAGCGAACTTATCAACCCCGTAATCATAAAATTCTTTTATATGACTTACAGGTTTTACTGCAGTGCCGTAAATTATTTTCTCCGCCGGAACTTCTATTTTTTTTAAAATATCCAACTCATACAGAGAAGCAACTTCAAAACCGGCTCCAGCATCTGACAAAATTTTCAACAATTCCGGTTCTGAATTGGCTTTCATGGCATAGTAAATTGAAGATCCCGGAAAGTTTTTTTTGAAATTTAAAAAATTGTTTCTAATCTTCTCCTTAGAGAAAAGAAAAAAAGGTGACTGGTATTTAAGTGTTTTTAAAAAATCTCTGTCAAACCTATCTTTTTTTACATTCTTCATATTTCTATTTTAATAAAGCTAAAAGCATAATTCCTAAAATAATGACGATGCTTCCCATTCTTTGAATTGGCAAAACTTTTTCTTTCAAAAAAATTCGGGCGAGTATTATAAGAGGTAAAGAAAATGCTCCGCTTAAGAGGGCAATGACACTTATACGCGATGTGGCGCTGTATCCAAAACTTACGGCTAGATAAGCCATCACCTCAAACAGACCGATGAAAACAAGGAACTTCCAAATACTGGATTTACTAATACTAATAGATAAATTAATTTTTTGCAATTTTACCAACATCAATATCGCAAGTGTCATGAATCCATACATGAATAACGCGTATAAAAGCCAGTCCTGGCTGTTGACAAATTTTCCCCAAAGTAACGTCCACAAAGCAGCGAGCAATGTCGCTAACGCTATTTCTTTGAACCCAGTAATTTTGGTGAAAGCAAAACGTTTTGTTTTAAAAATTTGCGGATCAATATTAATGAGTAAGTTACCGCAAAATATGACAATTAGAGCAAAAATCAAAAACATGTTTACAGCTTCTCCAAAAAATACTATTGACATAATGGCAGTTATTCCTGCAAACGAAGCAAAGATTGGACTCAATAAGGAAACCTGGCCCTTGCCAAATCCTCTATAAAGAAAGAAATAAACTGCCGCTTGCAACACGCCAAAGAATATCAAAATAATCCAAGTATATGTATCACTCGGCATCACGATTTTTCGTTCAAAGAAAATAATATTATGCGCGACAACCAAGAACAAAGCCAGAGTTCCAAAAATATGAGCCCAAGCTAGACTAGCAATATCTCCTATTTCATCTATTGTTTTCTTTGCAAAAAAATCAGCCAGACCCCAACCGAGCATTCCACCAAGTCCAGCTAATATTGCTATGAGTAGACTATTTTCCATATTTTACATTTTAGCCATAGAAACCAGTCAACTTTTTTATCTCCTTCAGGCATATGAATAGTATAACATACTCATTAAATTCAAGGATATTATCATTACAATTGCCCTTTACTTTTCATTGCAAATGTGTTATTTTAATAGAAATTTATAACAAGCGGTCCTTTGAAATAAACAATAACCTCAAGGAGTATCAAATGAAAGAAATCGCAATTAGTGGAAGTGACGGAATCGGAAAAACCGAACAAATCCGTTTATTGAAGTCTGGCCAAGACGACCGCTTTCATTTTACTGGAAGACTGGTTGACTACACCGACAGATGGCCAAAGGTTGACCCTGTGAAGGAATTCAACTGGTGGTTCAAAGAAGTTCGCTCCCTAGAGTTGGTTTCGATTATCATTGGAGCGCTCAATTCTCGTTACAAGGCATGCAAGCCCGACAAGGTTAATGTCCATGACCGTGGTGTCAAAATGTTTAAGGCAGTGTGCGTAGCAACGCTCATCGCTCGTGAACAAATGGACACTGAAAAAGCTATCGACGTTGTCGAGGGCGTATTCAAAAGGGAACTAGAGTTTGAACCAATCGAACAGGATCTTTTGTTTGTTCCAAACAAGGAATATAGGAACAAGATTGGAATTCTCTCGGAGGTAGTTGAAAACCGTGCGACAAGTTATCTGCCTTGGCAGAATCGCATTTACGAAGAATACCAAGTTTATCTTGTAAATCTCGTAAACCATTTTTTCCAGAACATGCATCCGGAAAGAGTGGTCAGCGTTGATGCTTGCATTCTTGATGTGCAAAACAGGCTACGCACATTAGTTAGCTCGATCTTATCAAGCCAAATTCCTCACCTCTGCGGGAATCTGCAGAAAGTGGTCGCGTTTGGCGGACTGAGCGAGTGTGGCAAGAGTAGCTTTGCGCAGAAACTTAGCTCTGATTGCGGATATGTCAGATTAAAGCTAAAATACTTCAACGAGGTAACGAGATTACGATGTGCGGAACCAAGTCAAAGTGATGTTGGACGTGAGATTCTAAATTTTTTACAATCTCATCAACACATTACAAAAGCAAGCCTGGAGAGTCTACACGGGGTGAGCCTACCAGCTTACCTTAAGCTACTCTTTGGTGATCGGATGAACATTGTGTATCTCGATACTCCGAAGGAGTCACGCATACTCCGAACAGCGAAAGCTCTTGGAGTAAGCGAATGTGAGGCAAAAGCTTCGGTAGAAGAAAAAGACGAGGTGAAAATCTCTCGTGGTGCCGACAAAGTGAAAAATATTGCTGACACCATTTTCAATAACGGCGACGAGGACTTTGAAAAAAGTTTCAGTCGATTCGTTCAAACTGTGTAACAACAAGTAAACAACACTATGAAAAAAAGAGTTCGCGCAATCATTATTCAGGAACGAAAACTACTCTTAGTCCATCGGGTAAAGGGCGAGAGGGAGTATTGGGTGTTCCCCGGTGGAGGACTAGAGGAATCAGACACTTCTCTTGAAGATGGACTCAAGAGGGAATGTCGAGAGGAGCTTGGTGTGGGGGTTGAAGTTGAGGGACTCTTTTCAGAGGACACATTCAAGGATCAACATGAGTTCTTCTATACCTGTAAGATCATCAGTGGCACGCTTGGAACAGGCACAGGTCCAGAATTCAGTAGAGATCCAGCGCAAGCTGGCACCTATGGGCTACAGTGGATACCGCTTGATGAGTTGGCACAAAAGGATGTCCAACCGCACAAAGTGCGGGATATCATCCGTTGATGATTCGATCGTTAATTCAGTAAGCGTCGCTAGTGATAGTGACGCTTATTTTTTTTAGATTGGTTTTTTAACAAATACTGTATCAGTATTTTTTGTTACCCATTCAATAATTCTCCCATAAGTTTCATATCTTTCTACAATTTTTTCTGGCTTAGCCATAACTTCTTCCGGTTCCATAATATGTATTTCAGAAAAATTTGGTAAATTTTTCTCTGCCTTTTCAATTGTTTCTTTATATCCAAGTGCAACAACACCTCTTTGTCTAAGAGCAATTTTAAGTAAAGTTATAGAAAGTTTATATACTTTTCGTTCATTGCGGATATCTTTTATTAATAATTCTCGTTTTAAATCATGAACGAATCGCGCAAACTCGAATGCATCATTATGTCTAAACATTTCTTCAGGTAGAAGCTGGATTTTTATCTCTGAACTTAGTATGCGTGGAATATAATATTTTTCACTTATATATCTAATAGATAGATATGTTTTTGAATCCTTAAAAAATAAATTATTAAATTCCGAAAGTGAATAGAAAGTAACGCCAATTTTAATGTTAGTTTGTGTTTGTTTAAGTGTGTTCTCAATTTTAGAAAGTGTCACTAGATTACATTCTTTCATAACCATCAACACATCAATATCACTCCATCTAGGTATTACTTCATTTCTCGAGAGACTTCCGGTAACACAATATAAAAGCAAATCTTCACCGAAAAATTTTAAAATTGAAGCAAAAAAATTATTCTCGGTATTAGTATAATTTTCCTTAGTTATTTCATGTAACATACTTAATCAATTAATTCTAATAAATCCTCTGGCTTTTTTATATCTTTTGCATTATAAAAAATAGAAAGGTATCCCAGGGATAAAAGCATATCTTTTTTATCCATTTTTGAAATATTGTAAACGCCAATGATTCTCATTGCGAGAAAATTTTTAAAATCAGTAAACCAATCTGGGTAATTATTACCTATTTTATAAAAACAAGGATTGATTACTTCTTTAATATACATTTCTAAAAACTCTTTTCTGAGCTTCATGGGTGTATGAATAATTTTATCTTTTTTCATTATAACTTTATCAATCTTTTTGTATATTGCTCGATGATTCGTAAATGACTTAGGGTTATACTTAAGCGCTAAATAGTTTCCGTGAAAAAGCTGACACCAAAAAAATGTAGCAAATTCAGCCATGATTGGTACATTCCCTCCAGCAGTATAATCAAAAACAATAGGTTTGATGGCTATATTTAAATCGCTTGGATCACACTGAGATATAACCGACCAAAAAAATATTTTCCTTTTAAAATATTTTTGGATTTCTTTTATAGAATCTTCTAGTTTTATATTTACACCTTTTCCATTCAAGGAAAAACTAAATTTTTTATTTAGAAAAACTTTATTGTAGTATTTTGGTAACCGACCGTTAACTCTATCAGAAAAGAAAATATTACATGATATGTACTTAGTTTGATTGAGAGTTTTCAAAAACACTTCTCGATAAAGTTTAATTATTTTTAAAAAATCTTTCTCTAGCTTCTTTTTGCTTGCAAATAAATCGACAAGCAAACCTTTTTCTACGCCCACAGAAATCTCTCTTTTAAAGAGCATGCAGTATGAATCTTTATTAATTTTAATGTAGCTCAAAAGTTTAGGTACTGGGTAGTGATTCAATAAAGCCTTATAACCTACAACTTCTGAATTGAAATCTTTTTCATTAAGAATTTTATAGAACAACTCATCTTTACCTAGTTTAATAATTCCAGTTTTATAAGTTTTGTATATACTTCGCATGAATATCTACACAGGAATAGCAAGGAAAGTCCTTGCTATATTAATTGCAGTTAAACAACTAATGCCGATTAGCCATAGAAACCAGTCAACTTTTTTATCTCCCTCGGGCATGGGATTAGTATAACATATTTATTAAATTTAAAAATATTATCATTACAACACATCCTTGACTTTCTGTCAGCAAAGGTTACGATAAGAAAGTAACAAGTTCTTTGATAAAGTTTTTGGCTCCTTATATGAATCAAGCTTTTTGAACCTTATAAATTAGGGATTAAAGAGCTTGGTTCATAGAGATAGCTAGTCTATGAAATAAGTCGCAACCGTTGGAGCGTTATCTAACACAACAAAAGTAAATTAGTTCCTAATTATGAGTACAAAAATCAAGCAAGTCTCCCTTGGGAGGGAGTTGCAACGTTTCTTTCAGGTGGCTCAAATCCACCGAGAAACTGGCAGACGGACATTCATGCCTGCTTGTCCTGTGGATACCGAATGGCATCGGCGTCTTAAGAACCCAAAAAGGTACAAGGGATTCTGTCGCAGTGCTGTTGGACACGAAGTCGGCCACCGACCCGTGAAAGGTGAAGGTAAAATCGATTGGACGAAGACTTATGAAAAACTTTTCGGGAAACTGCCCGAGGTCTGGTTCCAAGACACCAACAGGATTCTCAATCAACAAAGCCGTCTGAAGTATCTCCAAACCGGCGTCTTTCATGCCAGCTGGGATTGCGATCCTTTTGATTGACAGGTAATCATTCAACAAACAAAACGGGCAGGGTCTAAACTCTGCCCGTGATTTTTCACAAAGGAAATATGAACGTTTTAGAATTTAGAAGCAAAAATATCCCGAATGTTTCGGGATTCAGGAAATACATAGCAGAAGTTTCTTCACGCTTTTGTCCCTACATCGATCCATCAATGTTGAAAGAAGAGATGGCTTACACAGTGGTCAGTTCAGACACTGAAGACAAGTTGCTCGCAGAAAGAATTGTCTTTACGAGCGGATACATCATGAGCGAGTTGCTCCGGCATCAAAGGAGGATAGCCAACTTGAAACAAAGACCTCCTCTTTTGTGCGAGAACGTAATCTTTCTGTTCCCGCGCATAGATGATGCATTAAGCAAGGAAATACTTGCTTGGCCTCATTGGGTTTTGAAGTGCAGGTATACCCAAGTGGGTGTGCTTTTCGGAAAGTTTTGGAAAGGCGCGGTAGAACAAGGAAAGAATGGACGCGACCTTCCTATCCCTCCGTGCAATCTTTTCTCGATACGAGAGAATGTTCGTGCCAGGGATCCCAAATTCTTTGAGAAGGCGGAATGGCTTCTACCCTCTCTTGAATCAGCCAATGATGTCAATCAAAATGTCTTTAACGACCTGATTGTTTATCAAGACACACTTGGAGCTTTCTGCGCCGAGCCGACGAGTTCCAGCTTTGACGGCATCAGTGGCGCTCTAACTCAGAGTAACTTTTATGCCAAAGCTAAAGAGCTATCAAAGCAAGAACTAGCTAAACACAAACAAAATGAAAACAATGCAAAAAATTGAAGAATTCCTTGAAGCGATTGGCCTCACTTATGTCGAAACAATAGCTGACAGGAGAGACACGCTTGTGTTGCGTGTTCTTCGAAGCGGGAAAAAAATGGTTCTCAAGTTCCATGACAAAAGCTCAGTGGATAAAGGGCAACTTTTAATCCAAGAAGCGGAGATTCTTTCAACGGTTCCGCATCTGACAAATCAGCTCTATGTAGCTCATGGGACAAGTCAAGGGGTGAACTGGCTATTGATCCGAGAAATTGAAGTCAATCACATTGAAGGGAAAAATGAGATTGATCTGCTTCGCAAAGTGTCTGGGTTCTATGATTTGCTCTACCAAGGAGGGTATCTCCATGGAGACGTTCAACCAGCGCACACCTTCCTGGAGAGAGACCAAATCACAGTCATTGACTGGGGTATGGCTCGAAAAATCAACGAATCAAATCCGTTGTATAAGGGAGGATTCATCTACTTCGTGGCTCCTGAGATTGCTCGCAGTATGAAATCAGGAGACTCTATAATTGACTACACCACACATGCGGAAGTGTACGCTCTTGGCGCAACATTGTTTATGTTCTACACGGGAAGTCTGGCAATTGACTTTGGAGCTTCCAAAGAAAAATTGAAAGAAGTTTCCATGGAGCAGAAACTCAAATGCGCTATTGGCAATCGCATTCTCACGTTTAAAGAAGTTGGGGCGGATCCGTTCCCAGAACTTGAAGCGATCTTGCGAAAAAGTCTTTCGACTGATCCAATGAAACGCTTCGAGAGTCCTTCAGAACTACATCAACATCTTCTTAAACTATGAAAAACATCAAAGTATTTGTGTTTGATTTCGATGGAACACTATACCCTTCTACTGCCGGTATCGAAGACCAGATTATGCACCGGTTTCGGATTTGTGCACAAAAAAGGTTAAACATCCCAGAAAAGGAGGTTCGTAGACTCCTCACTCAGTACCGACAAGAATATCGTTCAAGTGTCCTCGGTTTAAAGGAGCATCATGGAATTGATCCCTTTGAATTCTACGAGGAACTATATTCTGGTCTTGACATCAGCGCGATGTTTCCTAAGCCAGGGCTAGGGGAAGCATTAAAACGTCTCTCCCAAAGAGCACCACTTCATATCTTTTCCAACTCCAACCGTTCGTTTGTCCTTCGTGGACTTGAACATCTTGGACTTCGAGATTACATCACCAAAGTGTTTACGATCGAGAGTAACAACTTCATCCGTAAACCCAACCGAGAAGTATACCTTGCCACTGTTCAAGAACTTGGCATAAAGGCCCAAGAAATCTGCATGTTCGACGACATTCCTTCGAGCTTGCAGATGGCTAAAGAAGTGGGGTTTGTTACTGTACTCGTTGGTAACGGACTTAGGGAGTCCGGTTGGGTGGATCTCCATACTAAAGAGGAACACACAACTCCGCCTGTATGGTGTGATTACGCAACACAAAATATCGTACAGTTCATTGAAAAGGAATTGATTGTTTGAAAAACTACAACTTGTGGGTTGCTTGTTATCTAAACCCTCAAAAAATCCCGTTTTGTCACTTTGTGACACGCGGGTTTTTTTATTTTTAATACCAGTTTAATTTTTTAGAGAAACCCCTCATCCGCATTTCTCCCTTTATGTCCCAAGACCACATGGATACAAAATTAAAATCGGAATATGGTGGAAATTTTGAAGTAAATTTTTCGACGTCTATTTTGTCGGTAAGTTCTAAATTTTTAAATTGTGGAAATTCTGGAATCATAAGATGTCCTTTTATCTCCTTCGGGCATAGGGATAGTATAACATATTGCTTAAATTCAGGAATCTTAGTATTACAAATTTAATTCCCTTTCTTTTTCAGATAATTCTCAATTAGTTCGATATCTATCAAATCTTTTTCTCTACCACATGCTTTTTTCCATTTTAATAATTCGCTCAATGATATAAAAGGTATACCATCGATGATGTCTGCGTTGGCTATCAAATCTTCTGTTTTTGCAAAATACTTATCCAACCAAGAATATTCAGAAATAATCGAAATATCATCTTTTCTTAATTTTCTTTTTTCTCCTTCCTTACCTATATCGCCAGGCCGACAGGGCTTAGGCACCCATCCCTGTTTCAATAAATCATCAAATAATTCTTTAGTGACAATAAAATCAACATCTACTGCTTTCCTAATACCATGCGCTTCCATTACACCGCCTACTACAACATATTTACCTATAGGGAAATTTAGTTTTTTTACTCTCTCAAAAATTGTTTTTTTGGATTCAAGAGAAATTTCAGGTGTCGTATCCATATCTCTTTTATGTTAAGAACAAACTTGAATTTTGTCAATCTAATATTACATTATAGGAATCAATCATCTATGATATAATGAAAATTATATTTTTATGCCCAAAGAATCTTTCAACAATCAAAGTGAATCTATGTCAACCAAAAAGTTCTACGAAGAATTAATTAAAATTGATTTTAGTAAAGAAGGACCACGCTTGAAAATATTTGATGTTGATTTAGATGCGGAATCCTTCATTAAATTACTGTCTGAAAGTGAAATATTAACACCAATCGCAAGTAGCGATGGTATTATCTCCCACGTTAAAGAAAGTCCAGAGGCAGGCGCATCTGACTATTCAAGATCAAGTCGTTACTTTGGGCTACACACAGATGGGCAATATTTAACTAAAGTTCCCGAAATAGTTGTTCTTCACTGTGTGGATGCAGGCACGAGTGATATTCCAACAGTTTTTGGGGACACAAAAGACATTATTGATATCTTACGAAACACTAGTCAATTAGAAGAGGCAAAAGAATATGAATTTCTTTTTAGAAAAAAAGAAGGACTTGAGTTTGTAAGACCACTCTTAGAAAAGCGTTATCAAAACGATGAACTCATAATGAACATTGCGGTTGCAAGTCCTAAATGTTGTCTAAGACCTTTACCCGGAAGTAGTAAAACTCAGGAAGATGCAGATAAATTTTATGACTTACTTGGAGAAATAGCAGAAAAAAATTTGAAAATTATTCCACACACATGGAAGAAAAATAGTGCTATTGTTTTTGATAATTTGCGGCTAATCCACGGTCGTGGATTATTAGAACATAAAAATTTAGGAACGCATGATATTCAAAGACATTTACATAGAATTTGGGTAAGTAGAAATAAATCAACGAATATTTAAGCAATTATGTTTTTGGGGTGTATACTTCTTTTTTGCGTTCTAAAATATCGATTGGATATTCGCCCGTAAAGCACGATGTACAAAAATCTTTTTCTGGTAAACCAGTTGAGGCGATTAATCCCTCTAGAGAGAGATAATGAAGTGAGGTTACCCCTAAAAACTCTTTTATTTCTTCTATTGTCTTATTGGCACCGATTAAGTTTTCTTGTTTAGGAGTGTCAATTCCATAGAAATCGGGAAATTTTACAGGGGGTGAACTCACTAAAAAGTGAACTTCTTTGGCGCCAGCGTTGAATAATTCTCTTACAATTTGACGACTAGTAGTTCCGCGGACTATTGAATCATCAATAATCACAACTCGCTTACCAACAAGCATTTCAGGCAACGGATTTAATTTCAATTTTACCACCGCCTCGCGAGTGTGTTGTTCAGGTTCAATAAATGTACGATGAATATAGCGATTTTTCATTAAAGCCATTTCAACGGGAATACCAGTAGCATTAGAATAACCAATAGCCGCTGCAATGGCAGTTTCTGGGACTGGGACGACAATATCTGCCTTAACTGGATGTTCCTTGGCAAGCTGTTCTCCACATTTTTTACGAACTTCGTAGACTAATTTTCCTAATAAATTACTGTCAGGTCGAGCAAAATAAACAAATTCAAAAAGATCGAATTTTTGGTTAGCTGGAGCGATTTGCATAGACTCGAGACCATTTTCATCAATTATTATCATCTCTCCAGGAAGTACATCTCGTAAAAATTCCGCGCCGATAGTTTTAAAAGAACAAGTTTCAGAGGAAATTACATATCCACCGTCAAGTTTCCCAAGCGAAAGTGGGCGGACACCGCAATGGTCTCGAACAGCAACAAGTGTATTTTTAGTCAGCACTAGTAGGGAAAATGTTCCAGTAAAAAGCGGATAACATAAGCGCACTGCTTCCGGTAATGTTTTTCCTTCACGCAAATAGACTCCAATAACAATCGCCATAAGTTCAGAATCTGATTGATCATCCATCGTTGGTATATTTTTACTTTTCAAAAAAGAAACTAGGGCAGTAGTGCTAGGCAAATTGCCATTATGCGCTAGAGCCAAAAGTCCGTCATTTGCTCTTATGCCTCCGCCTTTATAAGAAGTATCAATAACAGGATCAATTATCACGGGTTGCGCGTGGCTGACATGATTGCCTTTAGAAGTTGAATAGCGGTTGTGTCCAATGGCGGCAAATCCTTTGAGTTTTTTAATTTTTTCTTCAGTAAATACATTTGAGATCAAGCCTCTATTGCGAAATGAACGAAGCTGTGTGCCATCCGTAGCTGCAATGCCTGAGGCTTCCTGTCCGCGATGCTGAAGCGCAAAAAGACCAAAAAAAGATATACGTGAAACGTCGCGATCTTTACTGTAAATACCAAACACTCCACATTTTTCATTTAAATCCTGCATATAATTTATTATTCTTTCTTCCTTTCGAATATGAGCCAGTATAACATATTATTTAAATTCAGGAATATTATAAATGCAAACTTAATTTCTGCTATACTTCTCTTATGATTCAAGAAATTAAAGCGCGAATTTATAATGTTCAAGAAGTTGAACAAAGGTTATTGAAGAATGGAGCGAAAATTACTGATCAAACATATTTCATTGATACATATTTTCATCAACCAGAAGGGAAAGTCTTAAAAATAGTAGAAAAGAAGAAGGGGGCGTTCATCAATATCTTCCAAGCCGCTCATGGTAAATTTCAAGTCGTAAAAGATGAGCGAATAGATAATATAGAAAAACTAAAAAAAGAACTAGTTGCTCAATACGGCATAAAAAGAATAATGAAGGGAAGCAGGAAATTTTTTCAATTCCAAAATTATCAAATAATTTTTAATCTTATCGACGATGTTGGAAATTTCATCATCGTAACCGGAGAAAATCCAAGCAAAGAATTCGTTGAAAAAGAGTTGGGTATTGAAAAACCAGAATACATCACTGTTTCGTTTGATGAAATGTGATTTATACAGTTCCTTGCTATCTTCTTTCTATATCCATATAATTAGCATAAAGAAAGGCTTGATATGGTCATAGTACAAAGGTTGATTCCGAGGGTCACTTGGGTCAAGAAGATCGCAGGGGAACGTTGTGGCGAAATCGGGTTGGTCTTTTACGTGAATGTCAAAGACAACTGGTTTGCCGTAATTTTTCTAGGCGATCAAAAGGCAACATTTGACTGTGATCCTTCAGAGTTCAAGATCGTGGGTGTACCGGGAACGGTAGCTCGTGGAGATCTATAAAAGGAAGTATTTTAAAAGCGTACTTCCTTTTCTATTTTAGAAAATCAAACATGAATATGTTACAATATTACTATGTCTTCGAATGCGTTAAATAAATTTTTCAACCGACTTTTTCCAGTTCCTTCTTTTTTGTCCATTGCATCCTTCGGTATAGATATCGGGGATGAATCATTGAAATTTTTAGAGCTGATAAATACAAAAAATGGCATCCGGGTCGGCCGGCATGGAGAGCGCCCTATTCCGCCCGGGATCATCGAGTCGGGCAAGATCAAAAATCCAAAGCAAATCGAGGAAATTCTAAAAAGATTAAAAACCGAGGTTGGAATAAAATCGGTACGTGTTTCTCTGCTCGAAGAACAGGTCTATCTTTTCAAACTTCGATTAGAAAAAACAGGATTAGTTAATATCAGAGAAAGCATCGAACTCTCCCTCGAAGAGCATATACCGCTCAAAGCCGAAGATGCTATTTTTGACTATGAATTGATTAGTCAAGATAAACAGCACTTGGAGCTCCAAGTCGCCACCGTACCAAAGAATGTGATTGAAAATTATCTTTCTATATTCAAGAATGCGCAGATCAAAGTCCAGTCGTTCGAACTCGAAGCTCAGGCGATTTGCCGAGCGGTTGTGAAAGCCGGCGATCGCGGCACTTATATGATTGTTGATTTTGGAGAAAAACTCACAGGCATTTTTATCGTATCTCGTGGTCTGGTGATGTTTACTTCTACGCTCGATGTGGGCGGAAAGATGCTGACCGACATGATTGCAAAAAATTTCAAATTAAGTTTTGAGGAAGCAGAACAAATGAAAATAAAATACGGCCTGGAGCGCAATACTCCAAACAAGGAATTATTTTCGGTTCTTTTAAACAGTGTTTCTATTCTGCGCGACGAGCTCGTCAAGCATTTTCTATACTGGCATACTCACAAGGATGAAGAAGGGCAGAACAATCTGCCCATCGAGAAGATAATTCTCTGCGGCGGGGATTCTAATCTGATAGGACTGGCGGAATATTTTTCTATCAGCATGAAGAGTCCGGTGGAGATGGCCAATGTCTGGGTCAATATAGTAGACAAGGAAAAATATGTCCCAGATATAGATTTTAAACAAGCGCTTTCCTTCGCGGCGGCGCTCGGGCTCGCCTTGCGCGATTTTGAAGAAAATTAATATGATTAATTTAATTCCAAAAGAAGAAAAAGACGCACTGGCTAAAGGCTTTTACTTTCGACTCGCAGTTTTGTTTTTAGCGATGTTGAGTACATCTTTGCTGGTTGCTTTTGTCGCGATCTTGCCATCTTATTTTCTTTCTTCCGCTAAAAAGACCATTACGAGTGAGAAGCTGGAAGCGCAAAAAGCGGAACCTGTGCCAGTGCCGGACCAGGCGACTCTCGCGGCGATCAAAGACCTAAGCGACAAATTGACGTTGATTGAAAAAAATGAAAGCAATAAATTTTTTATTTCGGAGAGGGTGATCAATGCTATCATTTTAAAAAAGAGTCCCAGTATCAAAATTACTAGTATTGCTTACGAAAATGATCCGCTCAAAACTCTGGAGGGCAATAAAACCGGCAAAAAAATAAGTATCCAGGGCAGTGCGCCTTCTCGCGAAGCCTTGCTCTTGTTCCGCAGGGCGCTCGAGGATGACAGCAATTTTCAAAGTGTGGACTTGCCGATTTCAAATTTCGTCAAAGGATCCAATATCCAATTTTATCTAACTTTAATTCCCTCATAATATGAAAAACAGCTTTTCTAAAATGCCAATCCTGCTCTCTCTCATATTATTTGCTTTTTCCTGCTTCCTTCTCTTCTTTTTTTATAAAGCGATAAATAGTAATGATGAAGAGTCGCGATCAAAAGAAGCGGAGTGGCAGACTGAAGCGAATAGACGAGAGGAAATAGAGACGCTCGATAATTCGATCAAAATAATTTCCCCAGAGAGAGCTCTGCTAGAAACGCATTTTGCGCAGAGTTCCGATGTTGTCCCTTTTTTAAATACGATTGAAGGATTGGCCACCAAGGTGGGCGCCAAAGCAGAGGTGACTTCTGTAAAAATTTTAGAAGACAAGACAGCGCTCTCGGTGGACATGCAAGCGTCCGGAACTTTTAGCAGCCTTTATAAATTTTTAACCCTGCTAGAGAATTCTCCCTACGCGCTTGAATTTGCCGGAGTAGATATGCGCAAAGAGGTGACATTTGAGGGTGCTCAAGGTACTTCGGGGTCCAAATGGAGCGCGGTTTTCAAGATAAAGCTTTTAAGCTTTAGCAATTAACACCAAGTAAAAACACTCATGCAAATAAAATTTTTTAAAAAAGAAAAGAATTTCAAAAAAGGGGAAGAAAGTTTATGGCTGCACGTAAATTTTTATTGGAAATGGGCTGTGATTTTCGTGTTTGTGGCTGCTATTTCATCTTTATTTCTTGGATACTTTCTCTTTATGAAAGTCAACGAAGAAGTTGTCTTGTCGGGAGAGGGCACCAACCCCCAAGTCGAGAAGGTCAAAAAAGAGAGGATCGATAAGGTGCTCCTATATTTTTCTCTCAGAGCACAAAAATCAAATCAAATAATAAATTCTCCCGCGCCGGTCATTGACCCGTCACTGTAAAATTTTGTGGTGGCTACAAATAATTTCTCGCCGCCGCTCGAAATTTTCGCAGCCCGCCCCTCGCGGTTTTGCATGCTTGCAAAACATCGCTGCGGTCAGCACCAAATTAGAAAAAACAAAGCAGTTTGTTTTTTCTAATTTGGTGCTCCCGGTAGGAATCGAACCTACATTAGAAGGTTAGAAACCTTCTGTTCTATCCATTGAACTACGAGAGCTGGTGCGGGATGCAGGGCTTGAACCTGCGACCTTTCGCGTGTAAAGCGATCGCTCTACCAACTGAGCTAATCCCGCATACTTTATTTATATAATAAAAGACGATATATTTCAAGATGTGGATAAATAGACTAGTAAGCAATAGGTCAGAAATGATATACTCTACTTATGAAACTTATTGAGAAAGAAAAAGCGCGCGTTCTTCGCAAAAAAGGATATTCTATTAATCAAATTGTTAAAGAGGCGGGTCTCACAAAATCAAGTGTAAGTTTATGGGTCCGAGATATTATACTTACAAAAGAGCAAAAAAAAGGCCTTTCTGAAAGAGGCAGGAGCGTAGAGTCTATAGAAAAGAGACGATTAATTCGTCTTTCTAATGAACAGGCGAAAAGGCAAATTATAATAGACGCGGCAAAAAAAGACTTCAATTATATTTCTTTAGAACATTTAAAATTGATTGGTATTATTTTATATTTAGGTGAAGGTGGAAAGACAGAAAGAGGCACAGCAAGATTATCTAATAGTGACCCCATTGTAATAAAAATGATGATGAGATTTTTTAGAGAAATATGTAAAGTTCCAGAAGAAAAATTTCGTGGTAATATTCATACATTTGCTCATGCTGATGTAGAAAAGACTGAAAAATATTGGTCTAAAATTGCAGGAATATCCAGAAATCAATTTCAGAAAACTTATATAAAACCTAGTAGTGCAAGTTTGCAAAAAAGATTTACATTACCATTTGGTACATTCAGTATTAATATTAGTGATACAAAACTTTTTCTAACAATAAAGGGTTGGATTGAAAGAATAAAGGAATTAACTATTAGTGAGAAGATATGATATCTTGTAAATGTAATGAAAATAAAAGTTTTATACGAGGATTCTAATATTTTAGCGATAAATAAACCTTCGGGTATTTTAGTGCACCCCAGAGAAGGAATTAAACCTGCCCGCAATGCTACGCATAGCGTTGCAGGCGGGGAAAAAACCATTCTGGATTTGTTTTTTAAAAAATATCCTAAACTAGAAATAGTGCATCGATTAGACTTCGAGACATCGGGGGTGATGCTTTTAGCGAAAAATAAAAAAGCGCACGAATTTTTAAAGAAGCAATTTGCGGATAGGGAAGTGAAGAAAATTTATGTGGCGATTGTCTCTGGATCTGTGAGAAATGATCGAGGAGTAATAAATAAACCAATTGGTCGCAGTCCGAGGGATTTCCGCCGATATTTGTCTGGCCGGGGAGCTAGGGGAGAAATGAGGGAAGCGATAACGGAATATAGAGTAATCAAGAGAATAAAAAATTTCACTTATTTAGAAGTGCGACCAAAAACAGGCAGGACACATCAGATTCGCGTTCATATGAAATATTTAAATCATCCCGTTGTCTGCGATTCACTTTACAATCCTGACAGTCCCTGTCCGAAAGGTATATCTCGCATGGCTCTCCATGCAAAGTCCATAGAATTCAAAAATCTAAAAGATAAGATTATAAAAGTGGAATCGCCATTGCCGAAAGAATTTGAAAAAATGTTAAAATAAAAAAGTTTGATTTATAAATTTTTTTATGCTAAAGTGTTTTCATCAATATGAACGGCAAAATAACTAACATAAAATTCAGCCCCGTAGATATGGAAGCTCGCAAGGCGATGCAGTTTAAAGCTGGCGATACAGTGAATGTCTTGTCTAAGATTTTGGAAGAAAAAACTGAAAAAAAGGGCGATAAAAAGAAAAAAGACGACAAAAAGGGTGAAGCAGCTAAATTCAGATTGCAGGCTTTTGAGGGTATCGTGCTTGCAAGGAAACATGGCACAGAAATGGGTGCTACTTTCACTGTGAGAAAAATCGCTTCCGGTGTCGGAGTTGAAAGAATTTTCCCGCTTTATTCTCCAATGATAGATAAAATTGAAATTACTAAAAAATCCCGCGCTCGTCGTTCAAAACTTTATTATATCCGCACAAAGGCAGTCAAAGACGTTCGCAGTAAAATGCGTTCTGTGACTAATCAAGAGGAAGTAGTGGAGGAAAATTCTCCAGTTGAAGAAACTAAAGTAGCGGAATAATCTCAATATTTTTGTTATACTTATAATATTGCCTGGGTGGCGCAACTGGTACCCGCGCAGCCTTGAGGTGGCTGTGGTCGCAAGACCGTGGAGGTTCAAGTCCTCTCCCAGGCACTAGAGAGAAATGTGTGTTATTATATCCACAAGGAAAGTCGGTCAACTTTTCTATTAAACTCTTAAAGACATAATTTATGCAACAACTTGATCCAAAATCCGTCTGGTTATTCTTTTTTAATTTTGTTCTGCGGTCGTTAGTACCGATGATATTTTTAAGTATTTGGGGTTCAGCATTATTTTTAGGTGGTTTTGATGAAAGTCTAAATAATGGCAATGAGGTTTCGTTTGGCTTTCTGAATTCGTTTTGGGTTGTTATTCCCGCCTATCTTATATTGTGTTTTATTTGGGCGAAGCTCACTTACCGTTTTTATCGCTACGAACTTATTGATTCGGGTTTTAGAAAGGAGTCGGGCGTGATCTATAAGAAGTATGTGACTATCCCTTATGATCGTATTCAGAATGTAGATATTCATAGGGGTATCATAGCGCGCCTACTTGGATTGTCTGATCTAAATATTCAAACAGCTGGATTTAGTGCTACAGTTAGCCGTTATGGAGTGGGTGGTGCCGGTGCTGAAGGCAGGTTGCCTGGCACTTCTAGAGAAGTCGCGGAAAAACTTCGAGATGAGCTAATTCAGCGCGCTCGCCAATCTAAAAATCAGGGACTTTAAAATTCTAAAAGAATGCCAATGCAATTTTCAAACGAAATTTTAGTTCAAATAGCGATTTTTGTTTTAGGAGTGTGCGGTTTTTGGGTGGCCAAACATATTCGCGATCATAAGACAAAGAATACGCCTCTGGTTTGCATGGTGGGATTCGATTGCCATACCGTGGTGCACAGCGATTACTCCAGATTTTTTGGCATGCCGGTGGAAATTTTCGGTATGATCTATTATGCCTTGATCTCTCTTTCTTATTTGCTTTTTATTTTGGTGCCAAACATACCGAACAATATGCAGATCGATCTAGGTGGTATTCTGGCTTTGATTTCTTTGACAGCTTTTCTTTTCTCCGTATATTTAATTTTAGTGCAGATTTTTATTTTAAAAAAAGGGTGCTCTTGGTGTATCGTCTCGGCTCTCATCTCGGCTTTGATTTTTGTCTTGACTATGATTAAATAGCTATACATGGTGCCTATGGTGTAATAGGAGCACAAAAGCTTGTGGAGCTTTTAGATTCGGAGCGTAACCGAATAGGCACCCAATTTTGCAGATAAAAAAATATGTTAAAAAATTCGCAGAAAAATCAAAGAGGCAGAATGTTTCAGAGTATCAAGGCTGAGGCGAACTTTAAGAGGACTGGAGCGGAGCGCATGGCGGACTGGATAACTTCACGCATTGGCAGTATGCCTTTCTTGTTGACCAACGTTATTTTTTTTACTCTGTGGATACTGATCAATACTGGCCAGATCAGACTCATTCCTCCTTTCGATCCTTTTCCATTTAACTTACTGACTACCTTTGTTTCCCTGGAAGCGATTTTTCTCGCGATTTTTGTGCTCATATCTCAAAATCGCAGTTCGAAAGTAGATGACTTACGGGAAGAGACTCATCTGCAGCTTAATCTCATTTCCGAAAAAGAAGTTACGAAACTTATGAAAATGATATCTCTGCTGATGGAGAAAGAGGGGATAGATATGTCGCAAGATCCGGAATTGAAGGAAATGCTTCGTCCATTCAGCGAGGAAGACATAGAGAGAAGATTAGAAAAAGAAATTTTTTAAATACGTGTATGTGGGATAATGAAAAGAATAAGGAACTTGTAAAAATCCTCAAAGCAGGCGGGGTGGTTGTGATGCCCACCGATACAATATATGGTATTGTGGCGAGTGCTCTCGATGTGTCTGCCACGAATCGTGTTTATGAAATAAGAAAACGGGATTCAAACAAACCCTGTATCATTTTGATCGGCGGGCTTGAGGACGTGCAAAAGTTTGGAATATTTCTAACAGAAGAGCAAAAAAATGAAATTGGAAAGTTTCAAGGACCAGTGAGTTTTGTTGTTGATATAGAGGGCGAACGATTTGCATATTTACATCGGAGTACGAAAACCTTAGCATTTCGTTTGCCTGCTCGAGAAGATCTACGGAATTTATTGAAAGAGACGGGGCCGCTGATCGCGCCTTCGGCAAACATCGAAGGCCAGCCTCCGGCAAAAAATATTATTGAGGCGAAAAAATATTTTGGCGATCAGGTGAACCTATATGTGGATGGCGGAGAAATCCGAGGCCAAGCGTCAAAAGTTGTCAGACTGCATACAGACGGTTCAATGGAGATATTTAGATAATGGTATAATAAACCCAAATAGTTCCAGTAAAAACAAAATAAAAGAAAGGAGGTAAAAATGCATGGTTACTATTGGAGTAGAGTTAGTTTGGAGAAAGAACTGAAAAAATTTGCCGGCGGGCAATTTCTGATGGAGACGAAGGAAGGCTTGGTCTTTCGAGGTCAAATACAAAAATGGTCTATACCTGATATGGGCCAAAGAAAAGTATTGGTTTATTTCGATTGGCTGTGCGAACGACGATTCGGAGTAGATAAAGACTTTAAACCAATCTCAAAGTGGGTCTTGCTTGAACCTCCATCTGGCTTTCAGTGTCTCACTATAGAGTTCACATCTTATTACTTCCAAAGAAAAAGAAAAGACAGAGAAGAAAGAATAAAAATGTGGACTTTGCTCGGAGAAGTTTGCCGGTTCTTCCAAAAAGAGGACCCTTCTAACCTAAGGCAACAAGAAAGCGGTGAGTTTTTGCCTTACTATCAGCCACCAGCACCTGATGCAGGTCCTGGGGATTAATATTGAAACTTTTGGGTTGTTGTTATTAAACCCTAAAAAAGTCCAGTGTCTCCACTAAAGTGGTACACAGGCTTTTTCGTTTATGCTAGTATAAAAATATAGATGAACATACAGCAAAACTATAATTTATCTAAACTAAATACCTTTGGCATCTCTGCCACGGCAAAATTTTTTGTAGAAATTCACACGGAAAATGATTTGAGAGAGATTTTTGATGCTTCGGAATTCAAAAATAACAAAAAACTTTTTCTGGGTGGAGGGAGTAATGTTTTGTTTACCAAAGATTTTGATGGTTTGGTGATTTTAAATAAATTGAAAGGGATCGAGATTTTAAAAGCCCCGACGCCCCAAAGGGTCGGGGTCCCGACCGAAAGCGTCGGGAAAGATTTTGTTTATATTCGCGCGATGGGCGGAGAGATCTGGCACGACCTCGTGACCTTCGCGGTCGGGCGCGGACTCTGGGGCATCGAGAATTTAGCGCTTATCCCCGGCACTGTCGGCGCTGCGCCGATGCAGAATATTGGGGCATATGGCGCGGAGTTAGAGCAGGTGCTCGTCAATGTCGAAGCTTTTGATGTCGACACGGGTAAAGAGAATAAGAAGAGAATTTTTAGCAAAGAAGAATGCGGATTTGGCTATCGAGAAAGCGTTTTTAAAAATAAATTAAAAGATAAATATTTTATTACTGCGATCACTCTCAAATTAAGCAAAATTCCAAAACCAAATCTCTCTTATAAAATTCTTGCTGAATATTTAGAAAAACCTGCCCGCAATGCTACGCCCGTCCGCAACGATTCGCGTAGCGATTCGGGCAGGCATAGCGTTGCAGGCGGGAATAAAATTGAAATAAAAAATTCCAAGGATATCAGCGATGCGGTTTCGCATATCCGCCGAACCAAACTGCCGGATCCGGCCGTAATCCCAAATGCCGGAAGTTTTTTCAAGAATGTTTTCGTATCTCCGACGGAATTGAAGAAGTTGCAGGAAACGTATCCCGACATGCCGTATTTCGATGAGCCCTCCGACGCTCCTGCTTTGGCGGGCAAGGGCGGAGCGGTCAAAATTCCGGCTGGCTGGCTGATCGAGCAGTGTGGATGGAAGGGCAAAAGACTCGGCAACGTCGGCGTGCACGATAAGCAAGCCCTAGTCTTGGTAAATTACGGCGGAGCAGAGGGCGAGGAGATAAAAAATTTAGCGCAGATGATCATCGCTGATGTAAAAAATAAATTTGACCTTAAACTTATCCCAGAAGTCAACTTGATTTGAGTTTTTTTGGGTGTATAATGAATCTATGGAAAACTTAACAAAAGAAAAATCAAATTTAATGAAAGCGCTTTTAGTTTTGGCGATTATTGGGTCAGTTTATTTTGCAGTTAAAATATTTTCAGAAGTAAAGCAAACCAGTTTGCTCGGAGAAAGCGCTACTCCGGCGACCATTTCATTTTCAGGTCACGGAGAGGTGACGGGGGTGCCAGACATTGCTAGTATTTATTTCACGATCAGTAAAGACAGTAAAACAGGCGAAGCAGCCCAAGCCGCTGTCGCGGTGGTTGAGAAACAAGCTTTGGACTTTTTGAAATCAAAAGGTGTGGCCGAAAAAGATATCAAAACTAATAATGTGTCTTTATATCCTAACTATGAATACAAGCAGGCAGTATGTCCTATGCCAGTCCCTATGGGTGAGGGTACTGCCGGGACAGTGAGCCCATCCTATCCTTCTTGTCCGGGTAGCAGGCGCGTACTAACCGATTATACCGCGAGTGAAAATATTATCGTAAAAATCCGCAATGTTGATGATGCTGGCGTGATCATACAAGGTCTAGGAGAAGTAGGTGTGTCTGATTTAAACGGTCCGAATTATGAAATTGATGACATGGATGCACTTCAAGCGCAAGCTCGAAAAAAGGCGATTGATGACGCCAAACAAAAAGCGGAAATTTTAGCAAAAGATTTAGGCGTGAGACTGGTCAAAATTACAAGTTTCTATGAGAGCGGCGGCGGCCCTATCTATTATGCTGAGGTTATGATGAAGGACAGTACGGGAGGAACATCTACTCCGGCCGTGCTTCCAAAAGGCGAGAACACCATCAGCTCGGACGTCACGATAACTTACGAGATACGTTAAACGCAGGAATTGCAATTTAATTTGACTATTTTAACCAAAAAGAGTAGTATTAAAAGAGCCCTGCGAGGGGCTTTTTTATAAAGAATTTTGCCCCAAAGGCATCTATGTCAAAAATTACTGAATATTTGAAAGAAACAAAGACAGAATTAAAACATGTGATTTGGCCTAGCAAACGTCAGACTCTTTTCTACACCTTGGTTGTGATAGTTTTGTCTGTTCTAGTTGCGTATTATTTAGGTATTTTTGACTTCATTTTTTCTAAGGGCTTAGAAAAAGTTATCGGCAGTTAAAAGTTATAAATTTCGTAAGTTTAAAAATTCAATTCATGAAACAAGAAGAACAAGGAGTTAGAAATTGGTATGCCATCCATACTTATGCCGGGTATGAGAATGTTGTTTTGCGCAACTTGCGTCAGCGTATCGATTCGCTCGGTATGAACGATAAAATTTTTAATGTTATTGTTCCGATTGAAAAGAAAATAAAAATAAAGGCGGGCAAGAGAGTGGAAGTGGAAGAAAAGATTTATCCGGGCTATGTCTTGGTGGACATGATCGTGACGGATGATTCTTGGTATGTGGTGAGGAATACTCCTAGGGTCACTGGCTTCGTGGGTGCCGGAGTGAATCCGGTGCCTCTAAAAAAAGAAGAAGTGGATTATCTTTTCAAGAAGATGGACGCCGGTACGGCGAAACATAATATTGACATGGCGATCGGCGAGAGCATTTTGATCACTGACGGCCCGTTTAAAGATCTGGAAGGTAAAGTTAATTCAGTGGACGAGGAGCGCGGGAAAGTCAAAGTGCTAGTCTCGATGTTCGGCCGCGAAACTCCAGTGGAATTAGATTTCTTGCAAGTTAAGAAAATATAATATAATCTACCCGTATATGGCAAAAAAAATCACCAAAAAAATAAAACTTCAGATTCAAGCCGCCAAGGCTACCCCAGCGCCGCCACTTGGGCCAGCGCTCGGACAAGCGGGCATAAATATAGGGGACTTCGTGACTAAATTCAATGCCGCGACGAAAGACATGGCGGGGGATAAAGTTGGAGTTTCGATTACTGTTTATGAAGACCGCAGTTATGATTTCGTGGTAAAAACCCCACCAGCCACCGGTCTTATTTTAAAAGCGGCCGGAGTAGAGAAAGGTTCTGGCACCAATGTTAAAACCAAGGCTGGTAAAATAACCAGGGCTCAAGCGCTGGAAATAGCAAATAAAAAAAGAGCAGATTTGAATGCGAAAGATGACGAAGGCGCCATCAACATCATCGCCGGAAGCGCTCGCTCAATGGGCATCGAGGTATCGAAGTGAAGTAGTTCTTCACTTCTCTTTTTTTAGGAGTATACTAAAGAAATGAGAACAAAACCTGTCAAATATATAAGACTGTCTTGGGATGAATATTTTCTTCGTATGGTTGACGTGGTTGGTTCGCGCGGCACTTGTGATCGTGGACGTTCGGGTGCGATCTTAGTTAAAGATAAGAGAATTCTTGCTACTGGATATGTCGGGTCACCTATGGGGCTTCCTCATTGTGATGAAGTTGGACATGATATGCATACTGTCACGGCAGATGACGGGACAGTATCTCGACATTGTCTTAGGACATCTCATGCAGAATTAAATGTTATTGCAAATGCTGCCCGTTTTGGTGTAGCAATTGAAGGTGCAACTCTGTATTGTAAAATGACTCCTTGCTATACTTGCGCAAAAACAATTATAAATGCAGGAATTAAACGCAATGTTGTGTTGCAAGACTATCATGCAAGTGCTAAAAGTAAAAAAATTTTTAAAAAAGCCGGGGTAAAACTGGAAATTATAAATAAAAAAGTTGAATCTTACAAAGACCAATAATTATGTCCGTAGACCTTAAAAAATTGCAGAAAGAAGTGATGCGAAATAAGATGGAAAAAGGATTTACGAATGATGTCGCGATCGATTTTTGCCGCGCGCACGAAGAGCTTTCGGAAGCCTTTTCTAAATTCAATAAAAATGAGCCCGGGGTAGCTGAGGAATTTGCCGATGTGGCTATATTCATGTTGGGGATGTGCGAGAAAATGGGTTTTGATCTTGAAAAAGAGCTCGTTCGCAAGATTGAAATTAACAGAAACCGCAAATATAAAAAAGAAAAAACTCCCGAAGGCAAAGATATTTTCATTCGCATCAAAACTCCGGAGGATCCTTAAATTTTCTCGTATACTGAAAAAGTATAAGCAAAAGGATTTTTTTCGTCAGACCCGTGTTCTTCGTGTGATACCTCGTTCCAAACCACTGGAATAATTTCAGGGAAAAAAGTATCAGCGGTTTTATCTTCGGCTTCTATGTGTGTGATATAAAGTCTGTCGGCAATCGGCATAGTTTGCTTATAGATTTCCGCTCCGCCGATGATAAAAATTTCCTCATTTTGATCGGGAAATAAATCCAAGGCCGCAGCCAACGAATGGACAATTTCAACTCCTTTCTGCTTGTAATTTACATCTCGGGTAATCATTACATTTCTTCTGTTCGGCAAAGGCTTTCCGATCGATTCAAAAGTTTTTCTTCCCATAACAACTGCGTGCAAGGCGGTAGTATCTCGGAAATGTTTCATATCCGCAGGCATGTGCCAGAGCAGGGTGTTGCCTTTGCCGAGTTCATTATTTTTACCAATGGCTGCGATAAGTGAAATCATCCCGGTACTAAAATTTTAAATTGTTATTAATATTGACCATTTGTTTTTTCTAAAAAATTTAGTACGGGACAGGTATTTCTATACGGCGATAGGCGCCTTGATACTATCGTGAGGATTATAATCAACCAATTCAAAATCTTCTATAACGAAATCTTCTATTTTATTTTTATTTGGATTTATTTTCATCTTTGGCATAGGGCGGATGTCACTCCTGCGAGAGATCTGAAGTTTTGCTTGTTCTAAATGATTGGAATATAGATGCACATCGCCTCCAGTCCAGACAAATTCTCCAGGCTTTAGTCCGCAAATCTGCGCGATGATCATCGTGAATAAAGCGTAGGAAGCGATGTTGAATGGAACGCCGAGAAATGTGTCGCATGAACGCTGATAAAGCTGGCAAGAGAGTTTGCCATCGACTACATAAAATTGAAAAAAACAATGGCAGGGGGGGAGTCCGGCCTTTGCCATCTCATCTATGTCGGCCACGTTCCAAGCGGATACAATAAGCCGACGCGAGTCTGGGGTTTTCTTGATGTCTTCTATTACATTTTTCAATTGATCAATGTGATATTTGTGAGCGGGTTTACCCGCCGAAGCCTCGGCGTAGGCGGGCCAGCTTCTCCATTGATATCCGTAAATGGGCCCGAGGTTTCCATATTCTTTGGAGAATTTTTCATCTGTCTTTATTTTTTCGATAAATTCTTTTAGGCCGGTGTTCCATTCTTCACTACCAGTCTTTGGCACATTCATTTTATTTTTAATCAGATAAGCTTTGTATGGCCATTCGTCCCAGATGTGTACGTTATTATCCGCCAAATATTTTAAATTTGTGTCTCCGCGCATGAACCATAGCAATTCGTGAATGATGGATTTGATCGGCACTTTCTTTGTAGTCAGAAGGGGAAAGCCATCAGATAGATCAAAACGCATTTGATATCCGAGCAGGCTTTTTGTGCCAGTGCCCGTGCGGTCAGTCTTGGTCGCGCCATTTTTCAAGATATGTTCCAAGAGGTCTAAATATGATTCGTCTACGTGTTTGCCTGTTAGTTTGCTTTGCATAGTTTGATTATAGCTTTTAAGTAAAATTTTAAAAAGTGTTGACAACTTCAGGGCAAAGTGCTATACTTGATACATCATTCTCATCTCTTGCAGTTTTGCATCTTGGGAGTGACCCAAGATAAACAATATGTATAAACCTCATTCGGCTGCTCCGAAGAAATTCGGACGTCGCCCGTCTTCCTTCAAGGGAAGACCGCGTTTCCAAAAAAAGAATAATAGCAGATCTCGTGGCGAACGGATAGATTTTTCTCGTTTCATCAAAAAAGCGATTCATCTGGAGGAAAAGCCTTATGTCTCTAAACATACCTTTGCAGATTTTCCTTTCAATCCGCAACTTCATAAAAATATTAAAGGGGCTGGATTCATCCATCCTCGACCGATCCAAGACCAAGCTATTCCGACAGTCCTAAAAGGTGCGGATGTTTTCGGCATGGCCAATACCGGCACCGGCAAGACAGCGGCTTTTCTCCTGCCGCTGATTGAGAAAATTTCTAAAACTAAAGGGCTATCCAAAAGAGAGATGGTCCTGATCATGGCACCGACTCGCGAACTGGCGCTACAAATAGAAAGTGATTTTAAGACGCTCGCTTTTGGGTTTGGAATGTTTTCGGTGGCTTGCGTGGGTGGGCTGCCGATCATGAAGCAAATAAGAGAAATAAAGCTGGGAGTTTCGTTTGTCATCGGCACACCCGGACGTCTGCGAGACTTGATCGAGAAAAAAGTTTTAGATCTATCCACTTGTCATTCTGTGGTGCTCGACGAGGCTGACAGAATGCTCGATATGGGATTCCGCGACGATATGGTGTTTATAATTGGGAAAACTGCCAAAGAACGCCAGACTCTATTTTTCTCTGCGACTCTTTCTCCAGAAATTAGAAAAATGACAGAACAATATTTAAAAGATCCCGCTTTTATTTCGGTAATTTCCGGCGAAACAGCGAAAAATATTGATCAAGATGTGGTTCGTTTTAAAACCAAAGAAGAAAAATTAGAAAAATTGCACGAAGTCTTGAAAAAGGACGGTTCAGATAAAGTTTTGATTTTCCGCGAGATGAAACATAGCGTGGATTCTCTAGCGAAAGAATTGCACACCTTCGGATTCAAAGTAGGCGGGATTCATGGCGATAAGAGGAGCCGAGAGCGAATTCGAATTTTAGATTCATTCAAACATGACAAAATAAATATATTGATCGCGACCGATGTGGCCGCGAGGGGACTGGACATTCCAGATGTTACCCATGTCATCAACTACGATGTGCCGCAAACCTATGATACCTATGTGCATCGCATCGGCCGGACCGGCCGCTCGGGCAAAAAGGGAACTGCGCTGACTTTCGTGCCAGCGTAGTGGTTTTTATTTTACTAATCCAGCTTTGAGGAGAGTGGCGTAAGCACCGTTTTTCTTCATGGTGCGCATGCCTTTAGTAGAGATTTCTATGTTTATGAATTTATTGATTTCAGGCACAAAAATTCTTTTCTTTTGAAGATTTATATGTTTTCGTACTGTGCCGGTAGGGTTGAATTTGGTCGCACGGGTCCTGTTGGAGTATCCGCCTCCGAGAATTGAACTCTTTTTTGTTATAACGCATATTTTCATCTGATTTTCTTTATGGTTTTTTCATGCTATCATTAAAGTTATCATTATGCAAGCAACCGATGCGGTGTTTTATATAATCATACTGGTGATGTCGATAGTGATTCACGAAGTCGCGCATGGCTTTATGGCGGAATATTTCGGCGACAAGACTGCCCGGCACGCTGGTCGCCTGACTCTCAACCCGCTGGTGCATTTAGATCTTTTTGGTTCCGTGCTTCTGCCAGTATTTTTGGTCTTATCTCATTCTCCTTTTTTGTTCGGCTGGGCGAAGCCAGTGCCTTATAATCCGGAAAATTTGAGAGATAAAAAATGGGGGACATTTTGGGTAGCGGCCGCCGGCGTTCTTTCCAACTTTTCTATCGCTATTATCTTCGGCATTATCATTCGCCTGACGACTGGCCTAGCCTTGCCAGACGGATTTTATTTTATAACCTCTATTATTGTGGTGATAAATTTAGCCTTGGGAATATTTAACTTGGTTCCGATTCCGCCGCTTGATGGATCCAAAATACTTTTTTCTTTTTTACCTGAGTCTTTTGCCTCAACTCTTTTCAAGCTTGAGCAGTATTCTTTAATTTTGTTACTGATTTTTATTATATTTTTTGCGGACTATTTGGCTCCGATCTTGATCTTTCTATTCCATTTTCTCACAGGTCTTGCGTTTTAGGGTAGTTTATAGTAAATTACGAGCTGAGTCTTTTCGGGCTTTTTTATTTTAGCTAGAGCCTAGCGCCTAAAGCCTGTGTTAAATTATGCCAACAATCAACCAATTAATCAAAAAGCCGAGAGTGAAAGCTCATCCGAAAGACAAGACGGTGGCTTTGACGCGCGGATTTAACGTCTTAAAAAATAGGCCAGTGTTTTTTTCTAGCCCTTTCAAGCGTGGTGTTTGCGTCAAAGTTTCCACCACGACTCCAAAGAAGCCAAACTCAGCTCTACGCAAGATTGCGAGAGTGCGACTGACGAACGGCATGGAAGTGACTGCTTATATTCCGGGCGAAGGGCACAATCTGCAAGAGCACTCTGTCGTCATGTTGCGCGGAGGACGCGTGAAAGACTTGATCGGAGTGCGATATCACATAGTGCGCGGAGTTTTGGATACGCAGGGAGTGGAAAAACGCCGACAAGGCAGGTCGCTTTATGGAAACAAGAAACCCAAAGAAGCGAAGGCTAAGTAGTAGAAAGTTATAAAGTAAAAAATATGCGAAGAAAAGTAAAAAATAGAAATATCGTTGCTCCAGACTTTGTTTACAACTCTACAAAACTAGAGAAGTTTATCAATTACATCATGTGGTCTGGGAAAAAAGAGACTGCGCGCAAAGTCATGTATTCGACTTTTGATGTGATCAAAGAAAAAACAGGCAATCCAAATCCGCTGGAGATTTTTGATCTAGCGATGAAGAACGCCGGCCCTTCGACCGAAGTGCGTTCGAAGCGCATTGGAGGCGCAAACTATCAGATACCGATCGAGGTCCGCGCTGAAAGAAAACTCGCTCTCGCGATGCGCTGGATTCGCGATGCGGCTCGCGGTGGCAAAGGCAAACCAATGCATATCAAACTCGCAGATGAATTGATCGCCGCTTCCAAGAACGAAGGCTCGGCGATTAAAAAGAAAGAAGACACGCACAAAATGGCCGAAGCCAACAAAGCTTTTGCCCACTTTGCTTGGTAGATTTCAAACTTAAAGATGAAATTTGAGATCTAAAATCTTCCATGAGTTCCAATTTTAAAGACAATTTTAGCAAGAGGGTGTATGATTACGCAGTTAATATAATTAATTTTACAAAAAAATTACCAAATGATCCAAATACACAAATTTTAGCAAGGCAACTTTTGAGAAGCGGAACTTCAGTTACGGCGAATATAACAGAGGCCCAAGCTGCCAGTTCTAAAAAAGATTATATTAATTTTTATTTACACGCATTGAAATCAGCAAACGAAACAAAATTATGGCTTAATTTATTAAAAGATACTTTAGATAGGTTCCCAGTTGGTGTCGAATCCATAATTGATGAAACGATAGAAATTTCCAAAATTCTTGGCGCAAGTGTCATTACAATGAAGAAGAGTTTACAAAAATAATTATTAGATTTTAGATATAAGATTTTAATTTGAAACATGGAAAGAGACTATCCTCTAGAAAAAGTTAGAAATTTTGGAATTATCGCGCACATTGATGCGGGAAAAACGACCACGACTGAACGCGTGCTTTTTTATACTGGCGTGAAGCATAAGATCGGCGAAGTGCACGAAGGCGAGACGACGACCGACTGGATGGAACAAGAACGCGAGCGCGGGATCACGATTACGGCCGCCGCGGTGACATGTTTTTGGACGCCGACCTATGCTCCTGCTGATAAAACCAAAAAGCATCGTTTTAATATTATCGATACTCCGGGGCACATTGATTTTACGGTGGAGGTGAAGAGGTCTCTCCGCGTTCTCGACGGCGCGGTCGTGGTTTTTGACGGCGTGGCTGGAGTGGAGCCGCAGTCAGAGACGAACTGGCGCTATGCGGATGAGGCGAAAGTTCCTCGTATTTGTTTTATAAATAAATTAGACAGAACCGGCGCTTCTTTTGAACATTCTTACGCAACTATTTTAGACAGACTAAGTAAAAAAGCAGTGCGAGTGCAGATACCGATCGGCCTCGAAGATAAATTTGAAGGTGTGATTGACCTGCTACGCATGAAGGCTTTTTACTTTGAAGGAGAAATGGGCAACAAGATTATTGAAAAAGACATTCCGGAAAATATGAAAGCCGAGGCGGAAAAATATCATTCTATGTTAGTGGAGAAAATAGTGGAAACAGATGACAAGATGATGACGGAGTATTTAGAAGGAATGATCCCGGGTATGGATGTATTAAAGAAAACTTTGCGTAAAGCTGTGATCGCAAATGAGATTTTCCCAGTTTTTGCGGGCAGCGCATTGAAGAATAAAGGCGTGCAATTGGTGCTCGATGCGGTGATAGATTATTTGCCGTCGCCGACAGATATTCCTCCTATTTCCGGTATTGATCCAAATAATGATGATGCGGTTTTAACCAGAAGCGCTTCGGACGCGGAGCCTTTTTCTGCACTTGCTTTTAAAGTGGCGACGGATCCGTTCGTCGGTCAGATTATTTTCTTCCGTGTTTATTCTGGTACGCTCGCGGCCGGCAGTTATATTTACAATCCGCGCACTCGCAACAAGGAGCGCATCGGCCGAATTCTCCGAATGCATGCGAACGATCGCGAAGAAGTAAAACAAGTTTTTGCTGGAGAAATTGCCGCGGCTGTTGGGCTCAAAGACACGATAACTTCCGACACTATTTGCGATGAAGAGAAGCCAATCATTTTGGACAGGATTGTATTTCCAGAACCAGTGATATCTCTTAGAATCGAGCCTAAGACAAAGGCAGATCAAGAAAAAATGGGTATGGCGCTAAACAGGCTGGCTCAAGAAGATCCGACATTCAAAGTCAGCACCGATCAAGAGACAGGCGAGACGATCATAGCCGGCATGGGCGAACTCCATTTGGAAATTATTGTGGACCGAATGAAGCGCGAGTTTACGGTAGAGGCAAATGTCGGCAAACCACAAGTCGCATATCGTGAGACGATCAACGGCAAGGCGGAAGCTGAAGGAAAATATATCAAGCAATCCGGCGGACGCGGAAACTATGGACATGTGAAGATCAGAGTGAAGCCGATGGAAGTTCTGACCAAGGAAGAATTAGAAGATCTGCCGAAAAATACCAAGCGTTCTCCGGGTTTTGAATTTGTAAACACAATTAAGGGAGGAGTCATCCCGCAGGAATACATCGCTCCTTGTGAAAAGGGATTCAAGGAGGGCTTGGATCGCGGAGTTTTGGCTGGATTTAAAATGGTCAATGTTTCGGTGGAGCTCTGGGACGGAAGTTTCCACGAAGTTGACTCAAATGAAATGGCTTTCAAGATTGCCTCATCTATGGCAGTGCAAGACGCGTGCAAAAGAGCTAACCCTGTCATCCTCGAACCGATGATGAAAGTGGAAGTTGTTACTCCAGACAAATTCATGGGTGATGTCACAGGCAATCTTTCTTCTAAGCGCGCACTAATCGAAGGCATGGAAGACAGGGGAATGAATAAAGTCATCAAAGCTATCGTGCCTCTCTCCGAAATGTTCGGCTATATGACTGGACTTCGTTCGATGACCGAAGGACGAGCATCTTTCACCATGGAATTCTTTAGATACGACATCGTGCCCAATAACGTAGCGGAAACCATTATCGCGGCGAGGAAATAAGGTTACAAGACTCCTTTTTGAAAAGTCTTGTTGTAGTATTTCGTGTTTAGGAGTAATATACTTTATTATAATCATTAATAAAAATTATGAATAAATCAACTGGGATCCTTATAACAACCATAGTACTAGCTTTTGGGGCGTACCTTTTATCTACAAAAAGTGATGATATTTCAAATCAGCCTGAACCTAGTTATACAGAAACTAACGAGTCGATTCCAGAAGAAAATTCAAGCAAATTAAATTTCCAATGTGATGACGGAAAGAAATTTAGTCTGGAATATTTTCAGGTATCTAATTCACCAGGCCCTGGAGAAATCTATATACCAAATAGTATTACAGGCTTAGATTTAAAATTTAGCAATGGGTCAATGGAACGCCTTTCTTTTTCTAAAGTTAGTAATGGGGGTCGTATCAACCAATATCTCAACCAAGATTCTACTGTTCTTTTCCAAACAGATATCGATAAGGCTTTCATCAAACAAAACGGGATTGTAACTTACAACAATTGTGTTGTAGTTGAATAAATGCAAATTGGGAAATAGCAAGAACAATAGCAAGGACTGTTCTTGCTATTGGTGTGTATAACTTTCTTGACATCCTGTAGCACATTGTGCTACACTTGGATTATGAGAACAACATTAAACATTTCAATGCCAGCTTCACTGAAGCGCAGTGTGGATTTGGCCGTAAAAGAGGGTAACTATGCTTCCGTAAGTGAGTTTTTTCGTGACGCAGTAAGAGTCTGGGAAAATAATCAATTAGTTAGGGAATTGAAAGAAAGTCAGATAGAAGCGCGAGCGGGCAAGGTAAAATTATTGCGTTCTCTTAAAGATCTTAGATAATTCGTATGAAAATATTCTATACGAAGAAATTTGAACGTGAATACAAGAAGCTTAATAAAGAAATAAAATTAAAAGTAGAAGCACGAGAGGTTGTTTTCAGGAAAAATCCTTTTTCTTCAACATTGAAGACTCATAAATTGTCAGGGGAATTAGAGGGTTTCTGGTCCTTTTCGGTTGATTTTAGTTATCGCGTAGTTTTTGAATTTTTTAACGACGGTAATGTATTTTTCCATTCTATTGGTAGTCACGACATCTATAAATAGCGCCAAAGGTTATCCACATTTGTTCCGCTCTTGCGGGGCTTGCGGTCGCTTTTTGAAAGTGATACCATCATACACAATGTGTGACATGATTAAAAAGTTTTATATGGGCAAAAACGCAGAATTTTTTAACATTTCTTTTCTTATTCTTCTTGTTTCACCAGTCAAAACCCCGTAGCGGGGTTATTTTTTTATATATGAAAAAACTTTGGGACAAAAGAGGGGCAAAAGGAGCAAGCGACAAGACAAGTCAGATAGTTGAAAATTACACTGTCGGAGTGGATTATCTTTTGGATTTAGAACTTTTGCCATACGACATACAGGGTACGATGGCGCATGCCAAGATGTTGCACAAAATAAAAATTCTGACTGCAAAAGAATTGAGTGTGCTTTTGGGCGGACTAAATAAAATTTTATCTCTCTGGAAAGCGGGGAAATTTACGATTGATAAATCGCAAGAAGACGGGCACACTGCGATCGAAGCATTTTTGACAGAAAATTATGGCGATGTCGGCAAGAAGGTGCATACCGGACGCTCCAGAAACGATCAGTCACTCACCATGACCCGGCTTTTCAGCAAGGAGAAACTTTTGGGAATAAAAAAAGCAGTTGAAGCTCTGATCGGAGCGCTACAAATGCAGACTAAAAAATACGGCAAGATAAAAATGCCCGGCTACACTCACATGCAGAGGGCGATGCCGAGCACGGTAGGTATGTGGCTGGGGTCATATCAGGCTAGCCTGCAGGATGATTTGGTTTTGATTATAGCGATGATAAAAATTATTGATCAAAATCCGCTCGGCTCGGCCGCCGGTTATGGAGAAAATACTTTAGGCCTGGATAGGGAGTTCACAACTGCCGATTTAGGCTTTCAAAAAGTGCAGGAAAATCCGATGTATTGCGCCATGTCGCGCGGTAAATTTGAAAATATGATTTTACAATCTATTGGGAGCGTGATGTTTGATCTAGGAAAAGTCGCTAGTGATTTATTGTTGTTTACCACTAAGGAATTTAACTTCTTCACTTTGCCGGACTCGTTTAGGACAGGCTCTAGTATCATGCCGCAAAAAAAGAATTACGATATTTTGGAATTGGTTCGAGGCAACATTGGAATCTTTAACGGTTATCAACATCAGATAGAAAATGTGATCAAAAACCTGCCGGCCGGATACAATCGAGATTTTCAGCTGACCAAAGAGCCATATCTCAAAGGCATGAAACTTGCTTTTGATACTGTTGAAGTTATGATTCTGGTGATAAAGAATTTGGAACCGAAAAAGGCGAATTTGGAGAATGCTTGCACGCCGGAGCTTTATGCCACTGACGAAGCTTTGAAGTTGGTCAAGGGCGGGAAGAATTTTCGCGAAGCTTATCAGGAAATAAAAGAAAAATACTTATAAATTTTTTGTAAAAAATATGTCTAATCTAATAAATCCTTGGAATTTAAAAAAACTGATGTTGCGGGAAATAAACAAAAAGGGCGGATTTGTGAATTGCCACGCGCATTTTGACAAAGCTTATTTCATCACCCGCGAGGGTTTGGATAAATCAATGGTCAGCATGGAAGAAAAATGGCGCATGAGCGACGGCATCAAGAGGAGTAGCACGGTGGAAGACATCAAGGTGCGAATCAGGCGAGCGCTGGATTTTCTCGTTGAGCAAGAATGCAAGCTCACCTGCACTTTTGTCGATGCTTATGACGCCGTTGGACACAAAGCTATCGATGCGGCCCTCTCTGTAAAAGAAGAATACAAAGATAAAATCACTTTACTGATTGTTACTCAGCCCTTGGGTGGCTTAATAGATGACGAGGCTCGCGCTCTGTACGAAGCGATCACTGCCAAGGCCGATATCGCCGGCGGACTGCCTTCGAAAGACCGTCCGAACGATGAAAAGCATTTGGATCATCTTTTTGAAATTGCTAAAAAATTAAATAAGCCGGTGCATGTGCACATTGACCAAGAAAATAATCCAAACGAAAGGGATACCGATAAACTAATTGCCGCGGTCAAACGCCACGGCTACCAGGGTCGGACGGTGGCCATCCATGCTATCTCCACTTCTGCTCAGAAAAAAGAGGACCGTATGAAAATTTATAAAAAGCTCGCAGAGCTCGGTATCGCTGTCGTTGTGTGTCCTTCAGCCGCTCTTTCAATGCGGCAGCTAGACCAATACCTCGCTCCAGTCCATAACTCTATCGCAAACGTTCCAGAAATGCTGGAAGCAGGAGTGTTGGTGGGCTTGGGTGTGGACAATATTGCGGATTTTTATGAGCCCTTTGTGAACGGCGACATGTGGATAGAGTTGCGTATTATGCAAGAAGCCTGCCGATATTACAATCTGGACGAGATGGTAAAAATTGCTTCCAGCAACGGCGCAAAAATACTTCAGTATAAATAGGATCAAAAAAGTTTATGCGCGTACTTTATGATGCCGGGAACGGCAAGTGGATTTAGAAATACGACAGAACCGATGGAGATGCTATCCGCTCCAGCTTCCATGAGTTTATTGATATCTTTTTTATAGATAATTCCTCCGCCCCCATTGATGTGTTTTTTAAAACCAGCTTCGCGCAAGAGTTTGATCTGCTCCACAACCAAAGGCAGAAGCGGCGCGCCAGAGAGTCCGCCCGGCTTTTTAATATTGAGATTTCTTTTTAAAAGCGGAGAGCCATTTGGAAATAATTTCTTCCAATTAATTTTTTCTGGCAGATTTCCGAAATTCACCGTGTTAGAAGTGCAAATGGCGTGGCAATTTCTATGCTCTCCAAAAGTTAAAACATTAGCGATGGGCATCTCCACGCTTATCTTCAAAATAATAGCGATGCCTTTCCCTACCAGAGGATCGCACATATCCAACATGGTCAATATTTCTTTCATTTCAGGATTGTCGTGCTCGGTGTTCGGGCACGTCACATTCAGCTGCAAACCTATTTGGGTTTTGTAATTATGATACTCGCGCAAAAGTATTTTTATAAATTGAGCGAATTCTTTTAATCTTTCTTCGCCAAGGGGTGCGACGGACATAAAAGAAAGCTGGAAAGGTTTTGTTCTTTGATGTAACTTTTTTGACGAAAGGATTTCTTCTGCGCCGGGTCCGCTCAAGCTCACCGCGTTCAAGGCATATTTGCGGAAAAAATTTAGATAAATACTCTTTGGTATGAGCTCTACTGGCATTAGGTTTTTCTTCAGTGGCATGTTGCCTTTATTTGGCAGGAGGGTGGTGGTTTTGGAGACAAATGTTATTGATTTGAAATTGATGCCAAAGATTTTTAGTATTTTATGATAAGGCCATCCTTCGCCGTAGAAATTCAGCAATCCCGACATTCCCCAAACTGGCTCGAACTCTATGCCGTATATCAGTTTTTTCATTACTTTAAATATAACACGAAATGAGTTATCATTAAAAATATGCAGGTATCCAATCAAGAAGTTATCGATATATTAAAAAAGACCAATGCTATCGTCAGCGACAGCCATTTTGTCTATGTCTCCGGCAAGCATTCGGCCGAATACGTAAATAAAGATTATGTCTATCCTCATACCGCTTATGTTTCTCGAATTGCGGAAATAATGGCGCAAAAATATAAAGGCAGCCCGATCGATGTCGTCGTCGGGCCCTCTGTCGGAGGCATTATTCTCTCCCAGTGGGTGGCGCATCATTTGTCTCTGCTACGGGGCAGGGAAGTGTTGAGCATCTATACGGAAAAACAAAAGGATGGAGACCAGATTTTTACCAGGGGCTACGATACTTATATCCGAGGCAGGAATGTTTTAGTGGTCGAAGATGTGGTGACCACCGGCGGCTCGCTACGAAAAGTGATCAATAGTGTCCAAAATGAAGGTGGCCGAGTGATTTCCGCCTGCGCAATTGTAAACAAAGATTCAGTCAATATAAATCCGAGTTTTATCGGCGTACCCTTTGATTATTTAGCGACTGTGGGGATGAATGTTTATGATGAAAAGGATTGTCCGCTATGCAAAAGCGGCGTGCCGATCAATATTACCCTAGGACACGGGAAAAAATATTTGGAGTCTAAAAAGTAATCATGGATAAATATAATAAAAGGGCTAAGAAAATAAATTCGCTTCTTTGTGTCGGGCTGGATGCGGATTTTGCAAAATTGCCGGAGAAATTTAAATCAGAAAAATTTCCTCAGTTTGAATTTAATAAATGGATCATCGGGGAAACGCACGAATACACTTCTGCCTACAAACCGAACAGCGCTTTTTATGAAGCTCGCGGCGATAAGGGGATGGCTGAGCTAAAAATGACCATGGATTATTTGATTGAAAATCATCCGGATATTTTTACAATCTGTGACGCCAAGCGGGCGGATATCGGAAATACAAATAATGGTTATGTGACTTCTGTGTTCGATTGGTTTGGTTTTGACGCTATTACTTTGCACCCATATCTAGGGCAAGAAGCTTTGCAGCCATTTTTAGATAGAAAAGATAAAGTTTCCATAATTTTATGCCGAACTTCGAACTCGGGAGCAGGTGAATTGCAGGATTTAGAAGTTGGAGGAAAAAAACTTTGGCAAATTGTCGCCGAGAAGGTTTCCCAAGTTTGGAATAAAAATAAAAATTGCATGCTTGTCGTCGGCGCGACGTATCCAGAAGAAATGAAAAAAATCCGTTCTCTGGTAGGGGATATAACAATACTGG
Source organism: Candidatus Nomurabacteria bacterium RIFCSPLOWO2_01_FULL_42_17 (assembly GCA_001785985.1). Classification (GTDB taxonomy): domain Bacteria; phylum Patescibacteriota; class Minisyncoccia; order Phycocordibacterales; family UBA9973; genus UBA9973. The sequence goes on along the minus strand of MFVE01000005.1, from coordinate 105,883 downwards.
TTCCGGGCATTGGCGCGCAAGGAGGGGATTTGAAATCTGTGCTCAAAGCCGGTCTAAACAAGGATGGCCTGGGCCTCATCATCAATTCCTCCCGCTCTATAATTTTCTCCGATAATCCTAAAGAGGAGGCCAGAAAACTTTGCGAGGAGATTAGGATATATAGAGTATAAAGATTTGTTTACTATACTAACGACCGTCAGTTTGGTAAACATTTCTTTTTAATTCCTTTACAATAAGCCTGCTTTATGATGTACTTAGATTGAAACAGACAAAATCCGCTCAAAGCGGAAGAACAACACAAAAAAATAAATGAAAACAATAACATGTCAGTCATTAAGCGATACCCTTCGCTTTGACTTGGTGATGGGGGATCCCAACACCATCTTAACAATTGGCGGCTTTCTTTTTTCTCAGATGTCGGGAAGACATCCGAAGATTGAAAGCAAAGTGCTGATAGATCGAGTGGCTCTGGTTGCCTTGCTCCAAAGCCAGATTCAATGCAACAAGGAGGGTGGGCGGAATCTGATCCTTCGCACCAGCCGTGGAACCCTGCGGGGTTACGTTCATGCCATATCTATCGGTGACAAAGATGAGCTTGTCATCGATTTCAACTTCGAGTCTTACGCACCCCTTGAGGGGGAACTCGAAGAGAGATTGGGGATAGGGTACAGCATCATTTGGGCACGAAACAAGCAGGAAAGCGACGAAGCTCGGGAAGCAGTTTACTTTCCAGAGCTATGGGAAAGGAGGCAAGAGCCTTTACCTTTCTTTCCCGCTTAAGACAATGTTTACGGAGAGCGGTCGCGAGGTCCAGCAAACCTCGCACCGCCCCGTAGTAGGCAAGGTGGAAACACGAAAAGAAATCTTTTCTTATATCGAGAGCCTGGACAATGCGTCCAGGCTTCGTAATTTCTAGACTGGGTTTGCGTGTTTGCCCGTTGACAACCTTTTTAAATCTGCTAATATCTAAACAACTGCGTTTTTGCAGTTTTTGTTTTAATTTATCAATTATTAGCAAGTAATATCGTTAGTAGTTAAGCCTCAGCAACTGGCTCCTGTATGTTGAGTTTTAATTATTAGCACAACCCCTCGACGTAGCTCGGGGCAAGTAAAAAAATGTCAGAAGAATTTAAAAGAGACAAGCCACACGTAAACGTAGGTACCATCGGTCACGTCGACCATGGTAAGACCACTTTGACCGCTGCAATCTTGCATGTTTTAAACATGGCTGGAAAGCAAGTGCGACTTCGAGGTATTGATCAAATTGACAATGCTCCAGAAGAAAAAGCTCGTGGAATTACTATTAACATTTCTCACAACGAGTATGCGACCGATGCTCGCCACTACGCGCACATCGATGCTCCAGGACACGCAGACTATATCAAAAACATGATCACAGGGGCAGCGCAAATGGACGGCGCGATTTTGGTGGTGGCGGCGACTGATGGCGCGATGCCTCAGACTCGCGAACACGTTCTCTTGGCAAAGCAAGTCGGTGTTCCAAAGATAATCGTCTTTTTAAACAAGTGCGACATGGTGGATGACAAAGAGATGGTGGACTTGGTGGAAGAAGAAATTCGCGAACTTCTAACCAAGCAAGGTTTTGATGGCGCAGGCGCTCCGGTCATTCGCGGTTCAGCTCTAAAGGCCCTAGAATCAAAGTCTGTGGACGATGAGTGGGCAAAGAAAGTCCTCGAACTTACAGCCGCTCTCGATACTTATATTCCAATTCCAGTTCGAGATTTAGCAAAGGCTTTCCTTATGCCAGTGGAAGACATCTTCTCTATCGAAGGCCGTGGCACAGTGGTGACTGGAAAGATCGAAAGAGGCGTGATCAAGGTTGATGAAGACGTAGAAATTGTCGGAATCAAACCTACCCAGAAATCAACCGTTACCGGTATCGAAATGTTCAATAAGAATCTAAAGGAAGGTATGGCTGGAGACAATGCCGGCATACTTTTGCGCGGTCTAAAGAAAGAAGATATTACTCGCGGACAAGTTCTCTGCAAGCCGGGTACGACTACTCCTCATGATAACTTTACCGCTGAAATATACGTCTTAAAAAAAGAAGAAGGCGGACGTCACACTCCATTCTTCAAGGGTTACAAGCCTCAATTCTATATTCGCACCACGGATGTTACCGGTGATGTGACTTTGGCCGAAGGTACGGAGATGGTTATGCCGGGAGATACAGTCAAGATCACAGTTAAATTAGTTACTCCGGTCGCTCTGGAAGAATCTCAGAGGTTCGCTATCCGAGAAGGGGGCAAGACGGTGGGAGCAGGGGTGGTTACAAAGATCCTTGGATAGTAGAAAGTTCATCAAGTTCTTAAAGTTATAAAGTTAAAAAAGTTCCATGACAACAACAGAGACAAAAACAAAAAAAATCCCGACAAAGAAGGTCGGGGACAAATCTCTTAAGGTTTCTAAACCTAAGGTCTCTAAAGTTGTTGGGAAAAAAGATAAAAGTGCCGAAGGCACTGATGGCAGAGTAGTGCTGCGTATTCGGGTCCGCGCTTACGAGAGTAAGATCCTAGACGCTTCAGTCAAACAAATTATGGATACGGCGGTCCGTCATGATGCCGTGATCGTCGGACCGGTGCCACTGCCGACGGAGATCAAGAAATATACTGTCAATCGTTCTCCTTTTATTTACAAAAATACGCGGGAGCAATTTGAAATTCGCGTGCATAAAAGGCTGATCGATATCATAAATCCAAATGGGAAGACGATTGAATCTCTGACTAATTTGTCGCTTCCTTCCGGAGTGGATATTGATGTGAAGATGCTCTAGATTAGTTCATAAAGTTATAAAGTAGAAAGTGTATAAAGTAAACAAATGAAATTCATTTTAGCAACAAAAGAAAACATGACCGAGTATTTCACCGAAGCGGGCGAGGTTATCCCGGTGACGATACTTTCCGCTCCGCCGATCACAGTGACTCGGGTCTTTGAGAAATCCAAAGATGGCTACAATTCCGTGCAGGTGGGTTTCGGAGTTCAAAAAAAAGAAAGGATCAGCCGTTCTCGGGCTGGAGCCATGAAAGGAGCTTTCTATAAAACTCTGAAAGAATTTAGATTGAAACCGAATGACAAAAATGACGCGAAAGAAGGCGATGTGATCAACGTTTCGATTTTTGCTCCCGGGGACAGTCTGCAGATTTCAAGCGTTTCTAAAGGCAAGGGCTTTCAGGGTGTCGTCAAGCGTCATGGTTTCTCTGGCGGTCCGCGCACTCACGGTCAAAAGCATTCAGAAAGAGAAGCGGGAAGTATCGGAGGCGGACTTCGCACCCATGTCCCGAAGGGGATGAGAATGGCAGGCAGAATGGGAGGAGATCGCATTACCCAGAAGAATCTGAAAGTCGTTTCTGTCGATACAGAAAATAATATTATGCTGATCAAGGGTGCAATCGCCGGCAAGCGTGGCAGTCTTGTCGAGATAATTTCCCGACAATAAATTTAAATATTTAAAGATTTAAAAATAAAATGGAAGCAAAATTACAAGCAAAAATTTATGATCAGAAGGGCGGAGTGGCGGGAGAGATAAATCTTCCAGCGAGAGTTTTTGGCGCCGCTTGGAGGAGCGATTTGGTGCACCAGGTTGTACAATCCATGAGAAGCAACAAAAGAGCCGGTACTGCCGATACTAAAAATCGCGGAGAAGTTCGCGGCGGAGGCAGGAAGCCATGGAAACAAAAAGGCACCGGACAGGCTCGTCACGGATCTTCCCGCAGTCCCATCTGGGTGGGCGGAGGAGTAACTCACGGTCCGCTAGCGGAGAAAAATTATAAAAGAAAAATTTCGAAGTCAATGCGCGCGCAAGCTCTCTTTTCTGTTTTATCTAAAAAATTAAAAGATGGAGAGATACTTTTTGTGGAGACGCTCGCGATGCCGGGAGTAAAGACCAAGGATGCTGTGAAAGTAGTGCAGAGTTTAGCGAAAACTTCCGGCTGGAAGACAGTAGATGCTTCCAAGAAGCCTCGCGTATTGACCGCTCTTTTCGGACGCAGTGAAAAGACAGAGAAAAGTTTTAGAAATATACCATCGCTTGAAATCGTCTTCCTGAAAAATCTGAATCCATTTGATGTTTTAAATTACAAGTATCTTTTAATAGAAAATCCGGTCGAAAGCGTAAAATTTTTGGAATCCAGAGGATAATTCAGCGATAAATTTATGACAACAATCATTAAAAATCCAAGAATCACAGAAAAAGCGTCCCTGGCGCAGGAGCAAAATGTTTACGCTTTTGATATTGGGAGTAGCGCTAACAAGACAGAAATTAAGAAAGCAATTTTTGCGCTCTACAAAGTAAAACCAATAAAGGTAAATGTACTGCGAGTGCCGAGGAAAAATATCATATCGAGAGGCAAAGCCGGTGTCAAAGGCGGAGGCAGAAAAGCCCTTGTGTATTTAAAATCCGGTGATAAGATAGAATTCGTTTAGTTATAAAATCATGAAAACATATAGACCGACAAGTAAATCAAGGAGACAAATGAGCCATATTCCATATAGGGAGCTTTTGTCGCACACCCCACCGACTAAGTCTCTGACTTACGGCTTTCGTCGTTCTGTCGGCAGAAACAGTGCCGGACGCATCACTGTGCGGCATAAAGGCGCAGGGCACAAGCGTTTATATCGAGACGTTGACTTTTTATATAACAAGAAAGAAATTCCAGCTGTCATCAAGTCTGTCGAATATGATCCAAATCGTTCAGCTTTTATCGGGCTGGCCGTTTATAAAGATGGAGAAAAAAGATATGTTATCTTGCCTAAATCCGTCAAGCCGGGAGACTCTTTCATAGTATCAGGCAAGGCGCCCCTTACAGTCGCTAATAGACTTCCGCTAAAAGATATTCCAGTCGGAACTTTTGTTTATAATATTGAAATACAACCAAATGGCGGAGCAAAGATTGGCCGCTCTGCTGGAATTTTCGCGCAAGTCGTGGCGAATGCCGACGGATATACGAACCTTAAAATGCCTTCGACGGAGGTCCGAAAAATAAATGAAAACTGCTGGGCTTCTATCGGCACGGTTAGTAACGATGAACATCATCTGGAAAATTATGGTAAAGCAGGACGCTCTCGCTGGAAGGGAATCAGACCAACCGTTCGTGGTACCGCAATGAACCCAGTAGATCATCCATACGGAGGTGGAGAAGGCAGACAAGGCAGAGGCACTAAACGTCCAAAGACAATGTGGGGTAAAGTTACCGGCGGCCGAAAAACCCGTGGTCCAAAGAGATACTCTAATGTATTCATCGTTTCTCGCAGGAAGACTGGAAAGAATAAATAAACTTATCCACTTTTTCTGTTGCGCTATTTTTTATAGGTTGTATAAATATAAATGAATCGTTTAACCATCACAAGCGAGGGGAGGTGAGTTAGATGTACAAAGTTAGCAGGAAGCGTTTCCTCTATACGCGTGATCTTTTTAAGAAGATCTTGCGGAACAGGGATCGCCGGCACAAAGAGAAACAAGCGCTGAGAAAGTTGGCGCAATGTTACGAAGGTAGTAAGGCATAAGGTGGGGTGTTGGGGGAGGCCGTCCGTACATAGGCGATCTCCCCACTTTATTTTATTGACATTTTATCCATATTTGCTAATATCAAAACAAGCTCGCTTCGAGCTTTTTATTTGTCCAAAATATGACCCGATCAATCAAAAAAGGAATATATGTCGACGAAAGGCTCTTAAAAAAGATTGTCGGCAAGAATCCGCTTTCTACCGGGACTATTAAGACTTGGAAAAGAGCTAGTGTCATATCCCCAGAGATGCTGGGCTTCACTTTTGGCGTTTACAATGGCAAAGTCCATGTAGATGTGCTGGTGACGGAAGACATGGTGGGGCACAGATTGGGAGAATTTTCTCCAACCAAGAAATTCACCAAACATGGCGGAAAGATGCAGAAAGAACTTGAACAAAAGAAACAAGAAGCTGAAATAGCGGCTGCCAAGGGCGCGACAGCCGCCGCAGCTGATGCCAAAAGTAGTAAAAAGTTATAAAGTTCATAAAGTTATAAAGTAAAACAAATGAAAGCATTTTTAAAAAATTACAGACAGGCTCCGAGAAAGGTACGTTTAGTTGCCTCTTTAGTAAAAGGGAAAAGCGTTCCTCAAGCTATTGCCGAGCTTGATTTTTTGGCGAAGCGAGCGGGATTGCCGATCAAAAAGCTTTTGCTCTCTGCCGTTTCTAATGCAAAGCAGATGGGGATAGAGATGGAAAATTTATTTATAAAAGAATTGCGAGTAGACAAAGGCATCACCATGAAAAGAATGATGCCGGCGGCGATGGGCAGCGGACACAGAATAAATAAGCGCACTAGCCACCTGAACCTTCTTCTTGCAGAAAGAGTCGTTTCTGTAAAGAATTCTAAGGCCAAGAAGAAGGCAGTTATAAAGTAGAAAGCGAAAAAGAAATTAGTAAGTTATAAAGAAAATTCATGTCAAAAATAGTTCATCCATATGCGCATAGATTGATCATACTTAGAGACTGGAAGTCTCGCTGGTTTGCCGATCCGAAAAAATATGTTTCTTATCTCAAGGGCGATGTCCTGGTCCGCCAATATTTAGAAAAGAAATTGCGCGGGATGTATGTTTCGACAATTGAAATTGAAAGAAGCCGGAAAGCTACCAGATTTATCATCAAGACTTCTCGCCCAGGACTTATCATCGGTAGAAATGGCGAGGGCGCGACGAAATTAAAAGAAGATATCTTAAAGAAGATGGATCATCTGAAGCTACCTAGGCCCGAAGATTTCAAGCTCGAAATTATTGAAGTCAGCAATCCAGAAGCAGATGCCGCGATTGTGGCGTACATGATCGCTGAAGGTCTGGAGAAGAGGATGCCTTATCGTCGAGTTATCAAAACAATGATTGAAAAAGTCATGACCGCTCGTGGAGTAGAAGGTGCAAGAATTGTTCTTTCCGGCAGATTAGGAGGAGCAGATATCGCCCGCACCGAAGAGCTCAAACGTGGCTCTGTCCCCCTCCAGTCGTTCCGCGCAGACATAGATTTCAAACGCGAACGCGCCACTTTGTCTTATGGTGTTGTCGGTGTTAAGGTTTGGATTTATCGTGGCAGGATTTTTGCCGACAAAAATACGAAAAATAACGAATCATTAGCAACAGGAACCAGGGGAAACAAGACCAAGTCTGATTAATTTTTATAATACTCTTATGTTAACTCCGAAAAAAGTAAAATTTAGAAAATGGCAAACCGGGCGCAGTAATCCAAAAGCGGTTACGCCGGATACCCGCGGGTCCAAGCTTTCTTTTGGCTCTTATGGGCTCAAATCTCTCTCGCAAGCGCGTGTGAGGTCTCCTCAGATTGAGGCGGCTCGAAAAGTGATAGCTCGCACTCTCACCAAGGCTGGAAAATATTGGATTCGTATTTTTCCAGATCGTCCTTATACTGCTAAAGCTGCGGAAGTGGGCATGGGTAAAGGTAAAGGTGATCCGCAAGGATATTGTTTTGATGTTTTTCCCGGACGAATCATTTTTGAAGTGGACGGAGTAGAGGAAAAAATTGCAACCGAAGCCTTGCGTAAGGCCGGTAGTAAATTGCCGATTTCGGTGAGAATTGTTTCCAGGGCGCATAAGCAATAAGGATAGCTTGTAGTTCGTAGCTTGTAGCTTGTAGGAATATAAAAAATACAATGAAAACAAAAAAAGAAAATTTCAAAGATATGAAAAAAGACGAGCTCCTAAAAAAGCTTGCTATTTTACAGGAAAATGCGAGAGTGATAAGGTTTAAGGCCGAAGGATCAAGGTCAAAGAATGTAAAAGAGCTTCTTAATTTAAGGAAAGATATCGCTCGGATTTTAACGGTAGTGAATAAGAAATAATATGACAAAAAAAGCACCAGAAAAGAATACACCTGCCCGCAATGCTTCCAGCATAGCTGATGCAGGCGGGGCAAACAAAGGCACTACTCTAAAGGGGGTGGTTGTTTCAGACAAAATGGACAAGACTGTCGTGGTCGCTGTCTCTAGGTTTATCGAGCATCCTTTGTATGGGAAATTTTATAAAGTGAGTAAAAAATACAAAGCCCATGATGAAGAAAATAAATACAAAGTGGGGGACAATGTGGAAATAGCCGAAACAAGACCGATATCAAAAGATAAACATTTTCGAGTTTTAAAATAAATTTATGATTCAACCAAGAACATTAGTAAAAATCGCAGACAATGCCGGAGGCACACTCGGAGCTGTATTTAAAGTTTTAGGCTCTTCTAAAAAGAGATATGCAACTCTCGGTGAAGAAGTGGTTATTTCCATCAAAGTAGCGACTCCTCGCAAAGGAGTTAAAAAGAAAGATGTGCATCAAGCGGTCGTCGTACGCACTCGAGCTGCTTTTAGAAGAAAAGACGGTTCTTATATTCGTTTTGATGACAATGCTGTGGTGATACTTGAGAAAGGAAAAAAAGATCCGAAAGCTGGACGTGTTTTCGGTCCGATTCCGAGGGAGCTTGCGGAAAAAGGATATCAGAAAATTATTTCGTTGGCGCAGGAGGTCATATAAGTTATAAAGTAAAAAGTTTATAAAGTTCATAAAGTAAATAAAATGCAAGTAAAAAAAGGAGATAGTGTAATAGTAATAACCGGAAAAGACAAAGGCAAAAAAGGCAAGATCGTTAGTGTTTTAGTGCGGGAAAATAAAGTCATTGTCGAAGGAGCGAATATGATGAAAAAGCACCAGCGTCCAAAGAAATCTGGCGAGAAGGGGAGTATGAAAAATATCGAAATGCCGATCCACGCTTCAAATGTAAAGAAAACATAACATATTTTATATGAAAACAATAAAACAAAAAGAAGTAAATGCATATCAAACCATGAAGGGTACTTTTGGTTACAAGAATGTCATGGCTGTTCCTAAAATGCAAAAGATTGTGCTGAATGTGGGCACCGGGACTGCTATCAAGAAAGACAAGAATAAAAATGAGACGATCTCCGATCGCCTGGCTAAAATTACTGGACAAAAGCCCTCTACCAGAGGCGCGAAGCAATCCATCGCATCTTTTAAAACCAGAAAGGGCGATCCGATCGGCATCGTTGTGACTTTGCGCGGTAAAAGGATGTATGCTTTTTTTGAAAAACTTATCAACGTGGCGATACCTCGAACTAAAGACTTCCGCGGAATTTCCCGCAAATCAGTGGACAGCATCGGCAACCTCACCATCGGCATAAAAGAACACACCATTTTCCCAGAAACGGCTGATGAAGACATTCGTGATGTCTTCGGCCTTTCTATCACCTTAGTCTCTTCGGCAAAAAATAAAAAAGAAGGCACAGCCTTTTTTGAGCTCTTGGGCGTTCCTTTCAAAAAAGAAGAAGACAGCAAAAAGAAATAAAAATTGTGCGGGTTGACTCTAGGCTTATAATTTGCTAGTATCAGCTCAAGGGAGTATGACTTTATTAATCCACTTTTCTCCTTTAATTCTTTCAGATAGTCTTATTTGTAAAGGGTTAAAGAAAAAGAGTGAGATATTAACAAAGCGACCCCGTTTAATTATCTATGGCAAAAACGTCAGTAAAAGCTAGAGCTTTAAAGAAACCGAAGTTTTCAACTCGGCAGAAGAACCGATGTTTTCGTTGTGGCCGAGGCAATGCTTTTATGAGAGACTTCGGCATATGCCGCATCTGCTTTAGAGAATTAGCAAATGAGGGGATGTTGCCGGGAGTTCGCAAATCGAGCTGGTAGCGTGTAGCTAACTAGCTAATTAGGTAATCAGCAAATAAGCTTAAAAAAATGGATTCAATTTCAAACATGTTAATAATAATGAAGAATGGCAGTCTAGCAGGCAAAGAGTCTGTATCAATGCCTTTTTCTAAACTTAAAAATGCTATTGCGGAGTGTTTAAAGAAAGAGGGGTATGTTTTAAATGTTTCCAAGAAATCAAAAAATGATCAGCCCGTCTTGGAGATGGCTTTAGTCTATGTGGATAAAAAGCCGAAAATCACCGAAGTGGAAAGAATTTCAAAACAATCAAAGCGGGTTTATTTCGGGATGAAAGATATCCACAAAGTGCGAAATGGGTCGGGATTGCTTGTGCTTTCAACCCCGAAGGGGATTTTATCAGGCAAAGAAGCTAGACGTGAACAAGTCGGCGGTGAAGCGCTGTTCAGACTTTGGTAGAGAAGTAGTTATAAAGTTGAAAGTTCATAAAGTTATAAAGAAAATTCAAAAAGAAAAATATATGTCAAGAATAGGCAAACAAGAAATAATTATACCAGCGGGAGTGAAAATCACACAAAGTGCTTCTTCTTTGGGCAATGTTTTGACGGTGGCCGGTCCGAAAGGAACTCTGAATAAAACTTTTCGAGATGACATCACTATTGCTATCACAGATAAAAATGTGACTTTAAATATAAAAAGAAACGATAAATTTTCCAAATCTCTATGGGGCACTTATGCTTCGCATATTAAAAATATGATTGCGGGTGTCCAAGCGCCTTATCAAAAGAAATTAATATTGGAAGGTGTGGGATTCAAGTCTGAAGTCAAAGGAAAAGAATTTAATTTTGCCCTAGGATTTTCTCATCCCGTTATTGTCGGCATTCCCGAAGGCATCACTGCTACGGCTGATAAAAATAACATTACCATTACTGGAATTGACAAAGAATTAGTCGGAAGTTTTACTGCGTCCATTCGCGCCTTAAAGAAAGGAGAGCCTTACAAGGGCAAGGGAATGCGTTATGAAGGCGAAGTCATCAGGCGCAAACAGGGTAAGAAGACAGTCTAGGTAGTGAAAAGCAAGAAAAAAATTAGCAAGTTCGTAAAGTTATAAAGAAAAATGCAAAATAAAACAGACAAAAGAATAAGATTAAAGAGAAAAATTAGAACCAAAATAAAGGGCACGGCAGAGCGTCCTCGGCTGACAGTTTTTCGTTCCAACAAGTTCATCTACGCGCAGGTGATAAATGATTCCACAGGCAAAACCCTCGCGCAAGCAAGCGATATAAAAATGACTAAAGGTACCAAGACTGAGCGAGCGAGAGAAGTCGGTAAGATGATCGCCGAGATTTCAATGAAGGGCAAGATCCAGAAAGTCGTTTTTGATCGGAATGGATTCAAATATACTGGAAGAATCAAATTAGTAGCAGACGAGGCGAGGGCAGGCGGTCTAGAGTTTTAGTTATAAAGTGGAAAGTTCATAAAGTTATAAAGTAAAAATAATATGGATAAAGAAAAAACACAAGACACAAAAAGAGATCATAGCAGAGACAAAAAGGGCGGCAATCGCAGGGGGTCTTCTTTCGCGCGACCAAAGCCGGAATTTGATCAAAAGATCATAAACATCCGCAGAGTGACCAGAGTCGTGGCTGGGGGACGTCGGTTCTCTTTTTCTGTCGCTTTGGTAGCGGGGGATAAGAAAGGATCCGTCGGACTAGGCTTAGGGAAAGCCGGGGATACTGCTCTCGCCATCAACAAGGCAGTCAGGAATGCCAAGAAAAATATGATCAGACTAAAACTGACCAAGACGATGTCTATTCCTCACGAGCTCTCCGCTAAATTCTCAAGCTCATATGTAATGTTGAAGCCAAACAAGGGCCGCGGGCTCGTCGCCGGTTCAGTCATTCGCGACATAGTCAAACTCTCCGGCATGAAAGACGTTACAGGGAAAATTTTGTCTAACAGTAAAAATAAATTAAACAATGCCAAAGCTGTCATCTACGCGCTCGTGCCTATTTCATCCAAGCATTCAGACAAGGTAGTGGAAAGCATCCCTGCGTCAATTCCGGAAGTGCCTATACCGGCGACTTTTAGCGAAAAGATTAAAATAGAAGATTCAAAGTAAAATTTTATGCAGATACATAATTTAAAAAGGATTCATAAGAATAAAAAAGATCGAATCGTGGGCCGCGGAGGTAAACATGCCAAGACTTCCGGCCGCGGAGGCAAGGGGCAGACCGCCCGTTCTGGAAACAAGCGTCGCCCAGAACTCCGTGATATCATTAAAAGGTTGCCGAAGAATCGCGGGTACCAATTCAAATCCATTCAGAGCGATTTTATTCTTCCTTCGGACAAGCCCGCTCTCAAGGGAGAAAAGTTTTCAGAAATCAGAAAGCGCCTAGGAATCAAGGGGAACAAGATAGTTATAAAGTAGAAGGTTATAAAGTTCATAAAGTAAGATGCAAAAATTTTTTAATAAAATAAAATTGGTCTGGACAGATATTACTTTGCGCAAGCGGGTTTTGTTTGTCCTTTTTGCGTTAATATTATTCAGGCTACTTTCCGCTATTCCTATTCCGGGCGTTGATACTCTCGAGCTAAATCGTTTCCTCTCCAACAACCAATTCTTTGGCATCTTGAATATATTTTCTGGAGGCGGACTTTCTACCCTTTCTATAATCATGCTCGGGGTTGGCCCTTATATCACTGGTTCTATCATTATGCAGCTTTTGACGATGATGATTCCCGCTTTGAAGAAGATTTATCATGAGGAAGGCGAGGCTGGCAGAAAAAGATTTACTCAATACGGCAGATTGTTGACGGTTCCCTTGGCGGCCATCCAGGGTTTTGCTCTTTTGGCTATTCTAGAATCCCAGAATATTTTAGTGAACCTGACCGCTTTTGACAGAGTTACGAATCTGATCATTGTCGTCGCGGGGTCAATGTTGCTGATGTGGATCGGAGAGCTCGTATCTGAATTCGGCATTGGCAATGGCGTATCTTTGATAATATTTGCCGGTATCGTCGCTACTCTGCCTTCACAGGTCAGCCAGCTCATCTTTACTTTTGATACATCTCAAATCCCTCTTTATCTAGTATTTCTTGCGGTCGGGCTTTTAGTCATCGCGAGCATTGTTTTGGTCACTGAAGCGGAACGCCCGATTCCCGTAACCTATGCCAAACGGGTTCGTGGCATGAAAATGTATGGCGGAGGATCCACTTATCTGCCACTACGAGTCAACCAAGCCGGAGTGATCCCGATAATCTTCGCTCTATCGATTCTTCTTTTCCCGCAAATGATCGGCACTTTTCTAGCGAGATTTAGCAATGTGATCGTCGCCAAAATTTCGCAGATACTGCTTGCTTTCACTCAGACTTCGGTGCTCTACGCGGTGTTTTATTTTATTTTGGTATTTCTTTTTACTTATTTTTATACTGCCGTCACTTTTGATCCCGAGGCGCTTTCCACCAATTTGCAGAAAAACGGCGCTTTCATTCCGGGTATTCGTCCGGGTGTATCGACATCGCAATATATTTCAAAAGTCTTGACTCGGATTACTCTCTTAGGCGCTACTTTTCTGGGTTTCATCGCCGTTCTGCCACTCATTATGCAACACGCGACAGGCATGACCGCTCTCGCCCTCGGCGGGACCTCAGTCCTCATCGTTGTCTCCGTCGTCCTAGACCTAATAAAAAAAGTAAACGCGCAGATCTCCATGCGAGAGTATTAGTTTTTTGGAGTTTGCGTGCTTTTGTGTTATGATTGGCTTATATGCTTCAATCATATATTTCAACTTATTTAAATAAAGCCAAATACGAAATGATAGATGGTGGCAAAAAGTTTTACGCGGAAATCAAAGATTTGCGCGGGGTTTGGGCTGTCGGAAAAACTCTGGAAGAATGCCGAACCAACTTAACTTCCGCATTGGAGGGCTGGATTATTCTTCGTCTAAGGAAAAATTTACCGATACCGAATTTTAAAATTCCTAGTTACAAAATGAGTGCCTAGTCGTTTACTTTATCTTTTCTCTCCACTTTTTATATTCTCTCACGATGATGTCGACGACTTGGTTCAAGTCGTTTTTGTTTGTGTCTATGACGAGATCAAAATTGCTATGATCGGTATGATTTACGCCATATAGCTTCATATATCGGTATTCTTCGCTTCTTCTTCTTCTTCTTATCTGGCCATAAACTTCTTCGGGGGTAGTCGCATGTTCACTTTCTTGGCGCAGTTTATTTTCTTTTAAATTTTTCAAAATCCTTTCTTTCGCGATTTCCGGAGGAAGATCCAGATAAACCTTAAAGGATTTCGGTATCCAGTGAAAGGCCAGTCGGGAATCAATCACGATTTTATCGAGCTCGCCGGCTTTCTTCACCTCTTCATCTATCTTTAAATCTATGCCTTTGCTCGTCTGTGCCTGTAGGCTAAGTTCGTTTAAGGTCAAGCCCATATCTAGGGCAATTTTTCGCATGAAATCGCCTGAAGAAAATCTGCGGTATCCTAATTTTTCCGCAATTTTGTCTGCTACGCTACTCTTGCCGCTACCGATCGTGCCGGTGATTGTTATGATTTCTTTTTTCTGCATATTACTAACAATTAAAACATATTTTTTAGGAAAAAGATAACCTTGATTATTAAAGCTAAATTTTGTATTCTTAATTTATGCCAAATGAAAATAGCCAAACTTTCGTGTTTTTTGGAGTAGGGGGTTCTGGCAAGGGGACTCAGGTCAAACTCCTTACCGATTTTCTAAAATCTAGGGATGGCCGAGAAACTATTTACATTGGCACTGGGGAGATTTTCAGAAAAATAGTAGAATCTTCAGAAAGTAATTTTGATACGCGTGCTGTGAAAGAGTTGATGCATTCTGGAAGACTAATACCCGATGAAATGACAAACAAGCTTGTTGCGGAGGCCGTGGAATCCAATTTATCTCCAAATAAGCATATGATTTTCGATGGGTATCCAAGAACTGTATTTCAATCAGAAAAATTTACCGATTTGGTGAAATCCATAAAAAGGGAAAATATAAAAATAATTTATATTGAATTGAGTGAGGAGGAGGCGATGAAGAGAAATCTTTTACGTGGCCGAAAGGATGATACAAGAGAGGGACTCTCAAAAAGATTTGAAGAGTATAAAAATAATGTAATCCCTGCGATGAATTATTTTAAAAATAAAGATAATTACCAGATATTTACAATCAATGGCGAGCAGAGTATTGAGAATGTTCATAAAGATATTATAAATAAATTAGGCTATAGCTTGTAGCTAATTAGCTAGTTAGCTAAGAAGTTAAAAAGCTAAAATCATGGAAACAATAATAATTTCACTCGGAGGTTCGCTGATAATTCCAGACCAAATAGATACTGAATTTTTGAAATCTTTTAAGGATTTGATTCTTTCGCATGTTGCAAAAGGGAAGAAATTTATTATCGTGTGTGGTGGCGGTAAAATCGCTCGCAAGTATCAGGAAGTAGCTAAGCAGCTATCTAAAGTTTCGGATGAAGATTTAGATTGGATTGGCATCGCATCTCTCAAACTAAATGCGGAATTGCTTCGGGTAATTTTTGGAGAGAAGGCACACCCTAAAGTCGTGGATAATTTCTCGATTTCGCTTTCTTTCAACAAGCCCGTATTAGTAGGTTCAGCTTACGAGCCCGGCCACAGCTCTGATTATGACGCTATTTTAGCTGCTAAAAATCTTGGAGCAAAAAAGCTGATTAATCTATCTAATATCGATTATGTATATGATTCTGATCCGAAGAAAAACCCAAATGCTAAAAAAATTGAACAAATTTCTTGGGCGGAATACAGAAAAATCATTCCGAAAGAATGGATTTCCGGTCTTAATTCTCCATTCGACCCTACAGCTTCTGAAATAGCCGAAAAAGAAGGAATTCAAGTGATCATCATGAACGGCAAACCGATCGATAATCTAGCCAAGTGCTTGAATGGGGAGAAATTTTTCGGAACAATCATTAAATGATAATAATAAAAACACCAGAAGAGATAGAAATACTGCGCGAAGGCGGCAAGCATTTAGCGACGGTGCTTTACAAGTTGAGAGATATGGTGAAGCCGGGTGTTTCTACTAAAGATTTAGATTTGCATGCAGAGAAATTGATTCGTGAGATGGGTGACGTTCCTGCATTTTTAAATTATCGTCCAGAAGGAGCGAACAAACCTTTTCCCGCTTCCTTGTGTATTTCAGTAAATGATGAGGTAGTCCATGGAATTCCGAGCCAGAAAAGAATATTACAAGAAGGCGATATTGTTTCGCTTGATTTAGGTTTGAAACATAAAAATCTTTTTACAGATATGGCGCTGACTGTTCCGGTCGGTGTGGTGAGTAAAGAAAACAAGAAACTTATGGACATCACAGAGCAAGCGCTTGCTGTGGGTATTAGTGCGGCGCGCTCCGGAGGTACAGTCGGAGATATCGGACATGCCGTGGCGAGCTTTGTTCGTTCTCAAAACAAAAATAATAATATGCAGTATGGCATTGTCGAAGTTCTCTCTGGGCACGGCGTGGGGCGGGCAATACACGAAGATCCATATATTCCGAATTTTGGCAAAGCTGGCACTGGAGCAAAATTAGTCTCGGGTATGGTTATAGCTCTGGAGCCGATGTTAAATGCTGGCACAAAAAATGTGACGATCGATGCCGATGGTTACACTTTTCGCACAGCCGACGGCAAAAATAGCGCGCATTTTGAGCATACAATTCTTATCACTGATGGCGAAGCGGAAATATTGACTTGTACTAATACGAAGAAGGATCCGAAAGGTCTAGTGCCTTAGGAGCTTTTTCATTTCTAGTCGAATTTTATACAAATGAGCAAGGGTAGTCCTTGCTAAAACACATATTTTGGACATATTGACATTATCAACCTATATCTGCTAATATATAGGTATTCAGACGAAAAGGGATCCAAACGGTTAACTACCTAAGGAGCCCTTTTCTTTTTCAGCTCAATTTTATCTTTTATATCTTTATTCTCTAGATAATCAAAATATTCAGAACCAAGCTTTTTATATAAAGACGAGGCAAATTTTTTGTCTGGAAATAATATTTTCTCAAATTTATTTTCTTCAATTAAAAAATCAATCAACGGCTTATAATCACCATCTCCCGAAACCAAAACAACTTTATCAAAATTTTCTTTTTTATATAATTTCTTCATTATCGAGAAGATAATATCAGAATCAACATTTCCTTTCTTTTTTCCAATCATTGCCGGGTTGTGCTCGCGAAATAAAAGTACAAAATTAGCATTTTGAATTTCCTCATACAATTCCTGATTTTTTTCCTGAACATAACCCAAAAAATAATATGCTTTATCAACATTGTATTTTTTCTCCAAGTAAACTCGAAAACGTACGAGGTCAATTTTCCAAGCGCCAATTTCTTTCTTTGCCGTATTCATATATAAATTTTGCCCGTCTATAAAGGCAAGATTATTTTTCGTGTCCATTTGTGTATTTTAGCATAAAAATTGTATAATTACATCAATGAAAGAGCCATCCTTTTTCAAGGAAATGCCCAAGTTTAAGACTCCAGAGGAGGAGCTGCAATATTTGCGCGCTCATGTCGCGAAGCGGGAAGAGGAACTGATCAATGTCGGGCATTTTGAAAATGCGAAAGAAAATGCTGTTCACGATGTGGTCGGGGCATACAAAGACGTGCCGGCCGAAGAGGTGGTGCATAGTAGCAATATAATAAATGAAAAAGAGGCGCAGGGGATAGTGCTGGCGCTCAAGCCTGAGACTCATGACTCTGTGATGGAAGAGCTTTTGGGTATTGTCATCACCAAGGGCATTCGTAACGCATTGTCGGTATCCGAGGCGATGGGGAATCCGCATGTGGAAGATGACTTTCACCGGATTCTCGTCCAATATTTAAAAACCGGACAGACAGTGTCTGATTTAAAAGAAGGCACGCCACTCTCGAAGTCTCTCAACATGACTCTCTTTGAGATCACTCTTCCGCCGCCTACGGAAGAAGCCGACAAGTCAAAAGGTTTCAAGGAATTTATCGGCGCGATGGAGCAATTTTATGCTGGCATGCAGTCTATCTCGGCTGATCCAAAGAATACGAAAGAAATTTATTTCACATTAGAAGTAGCGCTCGATAGCGGGAGTGATGAGGTGGTGGTCTATGCGGGTATTCCAAATAAATATCTAACGCTATTTGAAAAACAAATTTTGGCGTTCTATCATAATGCAAAAATTCATGAAGTCAAAGATGACTACAATATTTTCAATGAGGGTGGCGGATCGGCTGGAGCTTATGCTCATTTATCGGAACGTGGGGTGATGCCGATCAAGACATATGACAACATCGAGCATGATCCCATGAATACGATCTTGAATGTCTTTTCTAAATTAAAAAAACAGGGCGAAGGTGCGGCGATTCAGCTAGTGGTGGCGCCGGCGGGCGACAAATTCATAAATGAATTTCATATGATCTTGGACGAAGTCAAGGATGGCACGTCCGTCAAACATGCAGCGGACAATTTTTACAAGTTCAATAAAGCATTTTTAAAAGCCGGCAAGGATCTTTTGTTTGGGCACAAAGCAAAAACCGAGGAAAATAATAAAGAAAAAAATATGAAAGGCCGCCGCGCGGTGGACGAGGGCGCTGTCGAGAAGATAGGGAACAAGGTCAAGAGTACGATCATGAAGGCAAACATTCGCGTCATCGCTTCGGGGGAGACGCGTGAGCGCGCCGAAGCTATTTTGACGGAGATAAAATCTTCATTCAATCAGTTTTCCGAGGCGGCCAGCAATTCTTTTATTTTTGAAGAAGCGCACGGAAGTGAGCTGAAGAAACTTTTTCACGATTTCTCCTATCGATCTTTTTCAGGCGATAATGTTTTGCCACTTAATTTAAAAGAGCTGGCTTCCGTTTTTCATTTTCCGATTGGCATAGGCAGTCAGCCACAGTTGAAAGAAGCCAAGGCGGGTATTGCTCCTGCGCCGATGGAGATGGGACAAGAAGGAATAATTTTAGGAGTAAACAGCTATCGAGGCAAAGATACTGAAATTCATCTAGCGCGCGAAGACAGGATGAGGCATTTCTATGTGATTGGTCAGACAGGGACAGGCAAGACAAACATCATGCTTAATATGATCACACAGGATATTAAAAATGGCGATGGTTGCTGTTATATTGATCCGCACGGCACCGACATTCAAACCATTTTGTCTCGTATTCCAAAAGAAAGAATTGATGATGTTATTTATTTTGATCCGGCGTATACGGCGCGACCGATGGGGCTCAATATGCTGGAGTATGATCCAAAATATCCAGAGCAGAAAACTTTTGTGGTGAACGAAATGATGGGAATTTTTAATAAACTTTTTGATATGAAGGTGGGAGGTGGGGCGATGTTCGAACAATACTTTAGGAATAGCGCTTTTTTGGTGATGGAAGATCCGGAATCCGGCTCGACCCTGCTCGAGATCACGAGAGTTCTGGCGGATAAAGAATTTCGCGATTTGAAACTCTCTAGATGTAAGAATCCGATTATTAAACAATTTTGGGTTTCCGCCGAGCAGACGACCGGCGATCAGTCTCTGGCAAACTTTGTGCCTTATATTTCTTCCAAGTTTGATAACTTTATCAGCAATGACATCATGCGTCCGGTAGTGCTTCAGCAGAATTCAGTTTTTAATTTTAGAAAGATTATGGATGAGAAGAAAATTCTGCTGGTGAATCTTTCTAAAGGCCGGCTGGGCGATATCAATGCGAACTTGATTGGGCTGGTTTTAGTCGGCAAGATTCAAATGGCGGCGCTCTCCCGGGTAGACATGTTTGGCAAGCCGATGAATGATTTTTATTTATATATTGATGAATTCCAAAACGTAACTACCGACTCGATAGCGTCTATTTTATCGGAAGCAAGAAAATACAGACTTTCATTAAACATTGCGCATCAATATATCACACAATTAGAAGAAAAAATTAAAAATGCCGTCTTTGGAAACGTTGGCTCGATGGCGGTGTTTCGTGTTGGCACCGAAGATGCCACTTTTTTAGAACCAAAATTCAAGCCTCAATTTACAGCACAAGACATCACAAAGCTGGATAATTACAATGCCTACATGAACATGCTGGTGAATGGCCAACCGACTAAACCTTTCAATTTAATAACACTCGCGCCAGAGAAAGGTAACCCAGACATTGTAGATTCTCTCAAAGAACTTTCTTATGTAAAATACGGCCGCGAGCGAGCGGAAGTGGAAGCGGAAATTATGGGAAGGTATAAAAGTCTCGAATAATGCTTATTCGAGGAAATTTAAAAATTTCAATATTTAAAAATTTAAACCTTCACCAAATAAATTAAATCTTTCCATTTTTAAGTATTTAAATAAAAATTTATGGCTACAATTTCAAAATTTGAAGATTTAATTTGTTTTAGTAAAGCAAGAGATTTAACAAAATCTATTTATAAAGAATTTAAAGATTGCAAAGATTTCGGTTTCAAAGATCAAATAACCCGAGCAAGTGTTTCAGTTTTAAGCAATATTGCAGAGGGGTTTGAACGAGGAACCAAGAATGAATTTTTAAATTTTTTGTATATTGCTAAAGGGTCTGCGGGCGAAGTGCGTGCGCAGCTATACGTAGCACTTGATACAGGGTATTTAAATCTTGAAACATTTAAATATTTAAATAATCTAGTATCCGAATGTTCACGTTTAATTCAGAGTTTTGCAGAAAAAGTGAAAAAGGGCGCAAGCGCTGGCACCCAGTTCAAAAAACTTGAAAAAGATGATCCAATGCGGGAAATTTTACGTCACCAAGCCCCGGATGTTTATAAGCGTTTTTATGAAAATTAAATCTTTCCATCTTTAAATCTTTAAATTTTTTCATATTTCTATCTTTAAATAAAAAATAATTGTATGAAACCTGATTTTCAACCTCAAAAAATTAGATCTGACTCTTCTGAAGCCAAAGAACGACAAGCTAGAGAAGGTGAGTTAAGAAGGGAAATGATTGGCGATAAGTATAAAGTAACAAAGCAAGAATCGATAGATTCTAAGGGTAAAATAAAAGAAGCACTCTCAGTGTTGGGAGAAAATTCTAATCCAGAAAATTTGGCAAAATTATTAGATACTGTTTTTGATGAAAATATTATTCGAGAAAAAGAACTCCGAAACGCCTTAGTGGATAGCTTATTAGGTAAAATTTCGGAAAGTATTGGGCATTTTATGCCTGCTGAAGCAAGGATTGATTTGGATTCATTACTAAATGTTATTTCAACACAATTACAGGGGATAGAAAGAAAATTTAATTCAGTTGACGATGTTTATATTGAATTAAAAAAATATGAATCTGTGTTTGAGAAATGTGGTTTAAATTTTGATGAGCTAGCAAAAAAATTCTTAGATGAATTAAGAAATTATCTAAATGAAACCAAGGAGAAATAAGAAAATTTAACTTGCCAAAATCCACTACGGGGTGCTAGTATAACTATATATGACAAAAGTAAATCATGAAAAATCTTTAATAATCTTGAAGCCGGATGCGATACAACGCAATCTAGTAGGGGAGATCGTAAGTCGTTTTGAAAGAAAGGGATTGAAAATTATAGGCATAAAGATGATGGATATTGAGACGGCTACATTAGATGAGCACTATGCCCACATAAAAGACAAACCATTTTATCCTGGGGTTCGGGATTTTATGAAATCATCTCCAGTGATCGTGATGGCGGTAGAGGGTATCAATGCAATTTCGGCCATCAGACTAATCGTCGGTCCGACCAAAGCGTGGGAAGCCAATGCGGGCACGATTCGTGGGGATTTTTCTTTATCTACTCAATCCAATATTGTGCACGCATCAGAGACAATCGAAGCGGGAGTTACTGAAGTAGCGCGTTTCTTCAAGAAAAACGAAATCTTTGAATACAAGAAAATTGACACTGATTTTGTGTATGCAGAACATAAAAAATAGCTCTATTTATAGCAATTTTATAACTAACATAATTCAGAAACAAAAATTTGTCTCTGTCTAGTTGATTTTTATTTTTGGTCTTGTTAGAATTTTAGTAGGGTTATTTCCGGTTATTACCTAGAACACTAATTTATGGGAGATTCGATTGGGTTAGACCTTGGTCTAAAACATCTATCACCCACCTAGCTATGAGCTACGGTAATACATCAGAAATAGTCCTAAGAAGAACTCCGCACTGGCGGATTTTTTCTTACTCAAAATATTTTTTTGTGATAAAATTCTGATATGGAACGCACCAAGCTTGTAAAACCCCTGATATGCTTAATTCTCTTAATTCTTGCAGTAAATTTTCTCGCTAATAAATTCTATTGGTATTCTGCCCTCTGGTGGCTGGATGTGTTGATGCACTTTCTGGGCGGATTTTGGATTGGACTCCTCTACCTTTACCTTTTTTCCCCTAAGAATATTTCTCGCGCACTAATTTCGAGAACATTATTTTTTGTGCTATTGGTCGGTGTCGGCTGGGAAGTGTTTGAAATATTGGTTAATGAAGTTTTGGCGCAAAATTCTTTCGATTATTTAGATACACTTGCGGATCTGATCCTTGACCTCTCTGGCGGATTATATGCTATTCTTTACCTATGGAAAAAACAGCTAAAGTAACGTTCTGCGGGGGGACCGGTTCGGTAACGGGCTCTAATTTTCTTTTAGAGGCGGATGGGCAGAAAATCTTGATTGATTGCGGACTGACTCAAGGCACAAAATTGGCGGACGATATAAATTGGGATCCCTTTCCCTATGATCCAAAAGAAATAGATATCCTTTTTATTACTCATGCGCATGTGGACCACGTCGGGCTCGTTCCGAAACTCATCAGCGAAGGTTTCCGTGGGAAAATTTATTCCACAGAGCCGACCAAGGCCTTGGCTTTGCCGATGCTGGAAGACACGGCGGGGATCTTGTCTAAAAATACGGATTTAAGTTTAGATAAAATATATTCTCTAGAAAATATAAAATTAACGTTTTCTCTATGGCAAGGATTTAAATATCATGACGCGATAAAAATTACTGAAAACTTAGAAGTGTCCTTCTTGAATGCTGGGCATATCTTAGGTTCAGCGATGATCAAATTTGTTTATAATGGCAAGAAGATCCTTTTTACGGGAGACTTGGGTAACAGCCCTTCACCGATACTTCCCGACACAGAAAAAGTCACAGATGTGGATTATTTGATCATGGAATCTGTTTATGGCGATAGAAATCATGAGTCTCGGGATGATCGCAGGAAATTTTTAGAGGAAACAATTGAAGATAATTACAATAGGAAGGGGACACTGATCATACCGACTTTTTCACTTGAACGTTCTCAGGAACTTCTCTTTGAGCTTAATGCCCTAGTAGAAAACAATCGCATACCGGTAATGCCCATTTTCCTCGATTCGCCTCTTGCTATCCGTTTGACCGAAGTTTTCAAAAAATTTAAAAGTTACCTGAATGAAAATGCGCAGCAGGCGATGAAGAGCGATAAATATTTATTTGATTTTCCGGGGCTGCATAGCACTCTAAAATCAGAGGAATCTAAAATGATCAGCAATGTGCCTAATCCAAAAATAGTTATCGCCGGGAGCGGGATGTCTACCGGTGGACGTGTGGTGCACCATGAGAGGCATTATTTGCCGGACTCCAACAACACCTTGCTCTTAACCGGATATCAGACGGTGGGCAGTCCGGGGCGTTTGATCCAAGAAGGAATAAAGACAGTGCGCATCACGGGTGAAGACGTAGTGGTGCGGGCGCATGTGGTGACGATCACCGGATATTCAGGCCACAAAGATTCAGATGGACTGCTTACTTTTGTTGAAGATACGCAAGAAACCCTAAAAAAAGTTTTTGTTGTGATGGGCGAGCCGAAGTCCTCAATGTTTTTAGTGCAGAAACTTAGAGATAACTTGGGTCTCGAAGCTTATCTTCCAGAGCAGGGCAGTACTGTTTCATTATCTTGCTAAATCATATATAATGGAAGGATGGATCCCTTATTTAATGTCAAACACGGACACAGCCAGATAAAAATATGCGTTTCTGGCGCGGCGGAGACGGGTCATTGCGGAGTGGATGCCTTAGAGAAAGCCAAAGAGCTAGGACGGGAAATCGCCAGGCAGGGAGCAGTGCTAGTGACAGGAGCGACGACGGGGTTCCCCTTGTGGGTCGCTATGGGGTTGAAAGAAGTAGGCGGCATTTCAATTGGAGTCTCTCCAGCCGCGTCGGAAAAAGAACATGTAGAAGTTTACAAGCTTCCGATTGATTATATGGACTTGATCATGTATACCGGCTTTGGATATGCTGGCCGCGATATACTACTTACTCGCTGCGCGGATGCGGTGGTTTGCGGTTGCGGGCGTATTGGCACGATTCATGAGTTTACTATTGCTTTTGAAGATGGGAAGCCCATCGGAGTTTTTGAAGGACCATGGGAAATGGGTTCCGAATTGGCAGAAATCATCGAAAAAAGTCATCGTCCCAACGCAAAAATTGTCACGGGTAATGATCCAAAGAAACTTGTGGCAGACATCATTGCTCTCGTGAAAAAAGACAAAGTAGTGGAATATAAGGTTTAGTAAAACCTTAATGCGACGTCATTCGGACGTCGTGAATATGAGTACAAATTCACACGCTCCTCACTAGTCGATATAAAATATAAAAAGTATGCCAAGAAAGAGTTTTCCCTATTTGACACTCTCCACGACTTTTGCAAAAGTAGCTGGATGATGCTCGGCGAAATCCGCGAGGATTTTGCGATCAAGCAATATTTTTTTCTTATTTAGGCCGTCAATCAGTCTGGAATAAGTCGTGCCGAGTTCGCGGGCGCCAGCATTTATTTTTATATTCCAGAGTTTACGATTGTGAGACTTTTTATCTTTTCGGTGCGCGAAAGAATAATTTCCAGCATGCAAAAGTGCTTCTTTTGCTTGGCGCTCTTTGGTGCTGCGCCCATGGCGCATTCCCTTTGTTTGTTTCAGGACGCTTCTGCGTCTCTTTAATGCATGTACTCCTTTTTTTACTCTGGTCATTGTATAGCTTATTAGCTTATTAGCTTATTAGCTTGTAGCTCGGTAGGAATTTTCCTAAGAAGCTAAAAAGCTACAAGCTATAAAGCTGTTATGTGAATGGTAATAAGTGCGATTTTGGCTTATTTTTAATAATAAAACTTTTACCTTTCTTTCCAGCGAGCTGTTTGGTGCGGGATTGTTTTGCATTGAAATGATTAAAACCAGGCTTGCGGGAAATTATTTTTCCGTTTTTCGTGATTTTCAATCTTTTGCTAAATGATTTATTTGTTTTCATACTCATATTATTATTTCGTTTTTTTATTTCTTCTCAATGGTTGTCGTCAAACCCTTCGGACCCTTTTTATAGCTATCGGACACTTTGTATTCCTCTGTAATTAAATGCAGAACTCTGTCTAAACGCTCTCTTAAAAATTTTTCATCCATATACTTCGCGCGTCCGGCTAGGAAAAGTTCAACTTTGACTCGATGCCCTTCTTTTATCCATTTGGAAGCGGTTTTCGCTTTTAATTCCAAATCATGATCTCCGGTTCCTATCTTTATCTGGATTCCTTTAGTCTCGGTTCTGTTTGCGCCAGCTTTGGCTTTCTTTAATTTCTTACTTGCTTCATATTGGTATTTACCGAAATCCATTAATTTTGCTAATGGGGGAGTCGCATTCGGCCCTATCTCAATCAAATCCAAGCTGGCCTTTTGGGCCATTTCCAGCGCTTCTTTTATTGGAAAAACACCGAGATTTTTATTTTCACTGTCCAAAACCCGAAGTTCCGTCGCCCGTATTTGGTTGTTTATTCTTTCACGCAATGGATATTATAAATACCTCAATAAGTCTCTTTGAAACCTTTGATTACAGGATAATAGCGTACTTAGGGCTTAAAGTCAACAATGTGATAATATATGACTATGTCTCCTTACGCAGAAAACAGAAAGGCGAGATTTAATTATGAAATTTTAGAAAAATACGAGGCGGGTATTGAGCTTTTGGGTACGGAAGTGAAATCAGTGCGAGGAGGTCAAATGTCGCTGGAGGGAGCTTTTGTGATTGTTCGCGGGGGAGAAGTATATCTGATCAATGCAAATATTCCCCCATATCAGGCCAAAAATGCTCCGAAAGATTATGACCCATTGCGAAATAGAAAACTGTTGCTAACAAAAAAAGAATCGGCCGGGTTGGCAGGAAGCGAGAAGAATAAAAGTTTGACAATCGTGCCGATCTCAGTGTATAATAAAGGCAGAAAAATCAAAGTAGAAATCGCTCTAGTGAAGGGCAAGAAAAAATTTGATAAGCGAGAGACGCTAAAAAAACGGGACACGGATCGCGAGATCAGACGCGAAATCAGAGGTAAAGAATAAAAACCTTGAAAGCAAAATATGGGGATGCAAGGCATAGACAGTAGGCCATTTGTTATTGATGCATACCGAGTGTGGACGCTAATCTCGTAAAACTTCGTCCAATAGCTTAATTGCAAAATTAGCTTCCAAAGTGAAAGCGGCAGTCTCTCCATACTTCGGTATGAATGACTTTGCTTTCGCTTCAGTTTCCGCTTCGGCGTAACTGATGTCTCTCTTATAGACTTCCGATATATAAGACGGGGCACAATATTATCGGGATAAGGAAATATCCGTTCGAATATTTCACGAAAATCTAGAACTCGATTAAAAAATATTTGGCTCGTTTCTTAATTTTTTAATTTAAACCAAAAAGCGCGCTACGTATGTAGACTTCTTTACAAAAACCTTCTGCACGGGGATTCAATTTCCCCCATCTCCACAAATTTACAACTGAAAAACATTTCACTTTTTTATTTTTTTATGCTACCATATTTAAATGGATTTTAATTTTCTAAATAAAAAAGCCAATCAGAACACGGGCCAAAATAAAGGTAAAAAGGGGAAAGGAATGGGCAACTTTGGGGGCAGTATTGCCAGCACGGTTATTATCTTCATGTTCATTACGGCGATATATTTGGCTGTGTCTGATACCGGCAAAGTTGCTCCGGAGATTCCGATATCGGATTTGGCTAAAAGCGTATCCATAGGAGAAGTAAAAAAGATTTTAGTTGAAGGAGAAAAACTGACGATCACTTATCAAAACGACGAGGTCAAAACATCCAAGAAAGAAGTCGGCTCATCTTTGTCACAGACACTTTTTAATTATGGTGTCACGGGCGAAGTGTTGGCAAAAACAGAAATAGAAATAAAAAACGAAAGCGGATTTATGTTTGTGCTTTTAAATCTTCTTCCATTTCTATTGCCCATAGTTTTTATTCTGCTTTTCTTTTGGTATTTATCGCGGCAGGTGCGGGGCGCTGGCATGCAGGCGCTTTCTTTCGGCCAGTCCAAAGCGCGCATCACTGATCCGAATGATAAGAACAACCGGGTGACTTTCAAAGACGTGGCCGGATGCAAAGAGGCGAAAGAGGAACTAAAAGAAATTGTGGATTTTTTGAAAAGTCCTAAAAAGTTTCTAGATATCGGAGCGAGAATTCCGAAAGGTGTTATTCTGACCGGAGCTCCGGGAACAGGCAAGACACTGCTGGCGCGAGCCGTCGCCGGAGAAGCCGGAGTGCCATTTTTTCACTTATCTGGAAGTGAGTTTGTGGAAATGTTCGTGGGTGTTGGAGCGTCCCGAGTGCGAGATCTTTTCAAAATGGCTAAAAAAGCGGCTCCAGCCATAATCTTCGTGGATGAGATAGACGCGATCGGACGAACCCGCGGAGGGGGATTTGGCGGAGGCAATGATGAGCGGGAGCAGACCCTAAATCAAATATTGGTGGAGATGGACGGCTTTGAGCCGAATGATAAAGTCATCGTGATGGCGGCGACCAATCGTCCAGATGTGCTCGATCCAGCGCTTATCCGTCCCGGTCGTTTTGACAGAAAAGTATTGCTTGATTTGCCGGATCGCGCCGATCGCGAGGAAATATTGAAAATTCATGCGATAAAAAAACCGCTGGCAGAAGATATCAATTTGAAATTAATTGCCGAACGCACTCCCGGATTTTCGGGCGCAGATCTGTATTCGCTGATGAACGAAGGCGCTATTCTGGCCGCTCGGGAGAATCGCAAGAAAGTTTTTCAATTTGATCTCATTCGAGCGATCGAGAAAGTTATGCTCGGGCCGGAGCGCAAAAGCCATTTGCTTTCTAAAAAAGAAAAAGAAATCACTGCGTATCATGAAGCCGGTCATGCGCTGGTGGCTTCGGTTTTGCCTTATGCAGATCCAGTGCACAAAGTGTCTATTATCGCCAGGGGCAATGCCGGCGGGTATACCTTGAAACTTCCGCTCGAAGAGCGACGTCTGCAATCTAAAAAAGAATTTATTGATGACATCGCGATGTCGCTCGGTGGATATGTGGCGGAACAAATGATCTTCGGAGACATAACGACTGGTCCATCCTCTGACTTGCAAGTGGCGACAAATCTGGCTCGGGCCATGGTTACCAGGTGGGGGATGTCGGATATTATCGGTCCGATCGCGCTCGTCTCCGGTGGTGGCAGGTCACAGTATGGCGAGTTGATAGAAAAAGAATATTCTGAATCCGTTTCCACTAAAGTTGATGCGGAAGTTTCTAGAATCATCAGCGATGGATTGAAATCTGCCGAACAAGTTTTGACCGCGCATCGAAAAGCTTTTGACGCCATAGCGCATCAGCTCATCGAAGTGGAAACTCTAGAACAAGAGGAATATGAAAAGATATTGACTCTCCATGGAATAGTGCTAAAGAAAAAAGAAATCATCACTCCCGCGCCAGTTTCAATTTAATGCTGAAAAAATTTTGGCAATGGTACGACAGAAATTATAAAGTCATCGCGCCCATCACGGCCATCCTTTTTCTGTTGCAGATTGTGCATCTATATTGGATGACCACGAATGTAGTTTTCTTGAGAGCATTTGATCATTCTTTTTGGAATCCGGGAGCATTTTGGAATACTGTCATTGCGTTGATAGATTATACAGAAATACCGGCGATTATTTCAGCTTCTATTTTCTATATTCATCAATATACTCTAGGCCAGGGTGCCCAGAGTGCAAAGTGGCGCAGTATACTTTTTCTTTTCCTCATTAACTCCCAGTGGCTCCATTTGTTTTGGATTACCGATGAGATTATTTATGCGCAATTTACGGGCACCGCAGCGATCATGATACCTGCTTGGCTTTCTTGGTTTGCAATTGTCATCGACTACTTAGAGCTTCCAGTCATGTATGATACCATCAAAAAAGCGATTGTAGCTTTAAGAACTAAAAGGGGAGTGTAGTATGTTTACTATAATATGCGAACCATGGTATACTATACCAGTACCTATCACCCATAGGTTCATATTTTTATGGCAAGGAAATTAGACAAACAAAAGGCTCTAATCATGCGCCGAAAAGGCATGAGTTATAGCCAAATAAAAGATAAGCTTGGAATAAGCAAAAGCACCTTAAGCGGGTGGCTTTACAATATGCCATTATCAGAAAAAAGAATTAGAGAATTGCAAGCAGACAGTCCTATTCGCATTGAGCGTTTTAGGAATACAATGCGAGCGAAAAGAGAAGCTCGTTTGGAAAAAGTTTTTCAAAAAGTTTCTAAAGATATAGGTGTTTTCTCTGAGCGGGAGATATTCTTATTAGGACTCTTTTTATATTGGGGAGAAGGTACTAAAATGCAGAAGGGTTCGGTGGTTCTTACAAATACAAATCCATCGATGCTTAAATTTTTCATCAAATGGTTAGAACTTTTTAATGTTAAAAGAAAAAATTTAAAAATAAAATTGCATTTATATTCTGATATGAATATCAAAAAGAGTATTGGTTTTTGGTCAAAAGAGCTTAAAATACCAGTCAGTCAGTTTAGAAAGTCATATATTAAAAGGACTAAATTAAGCTCAATAACTTATAAAAATGGCTTTGGAAAAGGGACTTGCTGTGTTATGTTTGATAATAGAGATTTGTGGGAATATATAGTGATGAGCCTTAAGTATATTTCTCGAATTAGTAATAATATCCGCCCTTAGCTCAGTTGGTAGAGCAGACGACTTATACTCGTCTTGTCCTTGGTTCGAGTCCAAGAGGGCGGACACCAAATATATGGAAAATTTAAGTAAGCAAAACAATCCACAGGAATTAGAACCGATTACTCTAGTAGAGGGTACTGAAGCAGATCTTGAAACCTTTTTTGCTTTAGAACAAAAACTCGCTGGATCGACTTATTGGCCCGAAACCACCAAAGAACAAATTTCCGGAGGTAACAAGTTTTTTTATATGGTAAAAATTGGGGATAAGATTGTCGGGCAGATTCAGTATGAAAAGCAGGAGGACAATGTGGTTTATCTTAATGTGCTGGGTATTGATCCAGATTTTCAAGGCAAAGGTTTAGGCAAGGAAGCCATGAAGCAGTTCCTTTCTAAAGTCTCGGATGCTTCAAAGATTTGGCTTGTGACCCACCCGGAGAATAAAGCGGCGGTTAAGTTGTATGAATCTTTTGGGTTCAAAATTACAGAGCGAAAGGAAAACTACTTTGGTAACGGTACACCTCGTGTAGTTATGGTTTTAGAAAATCTACCTAAATATCAAAGCTAATTATTAATGTTTACCAAACTAACGGCCGTCAGTGTAGTAAAAACATTACAATTACTCAAAATGAAATTCTCCCCGCCTGCAAAAGCTATGCTTTAGCATTGCGGGCAGGCAGCTTTTATTCAAAGTGGAATTCAGAAACTTTTGATTTAACTTT
Organism: Candidatus Nomurabacteria bacterium RIFCSPLOWO2_01_FULL_42_17; assembly: GCA_001785985.1. Classification (GTDB taxonomy): domain Bacteria; phylum Patescibacteriota; class Minisyncoccia; order Phycocordibacterales; family UBA9973; genus UBA9973. Next base: position 75,460 of record MFVE01000005.1, on the reverse strand, counting down.
TTGTTTGAGTAGGGGAATTAAGATGTCAAATAGTTATACACATGCAAGCTTGACTTTCTGACATTGTTAGAATAACATTAAGGTATGTCTAATAAATATTTTGCATTTATTAAATCACTTCGCATAGAGAGAGGTTTTTCTCAGTTGGAAATCGCAAAAAAGTTGGGAATTTCCCGTTCTTCATATATTGCCTTTGAACAGGGGAAAAGAGAGCTTGCTTTGAAAGAAGCTGATGAGTTGAGTAGTATTTTTGATATTTCTATTATAGATATTCAAAATGGCAAAGTTTCTACACCTGAAGTTATTTTCAAAAAAGATAAGAAGATAAAAAAAATCAACCCTAAAGTAGCAGACCGTATTTCAGTTCCACAAGAGAGAGTAGAAAAATTTAAACAAGTGCTTTTATATATTCTTGCAAAAGTAGGAGGTAAGCCAAACATTGGCCAGACCGTGCTTTATAAATTGTTATATTTTATTGATTTTGATTATTATGAGAAATTTGATGAACAGTTAATAGGCGCACGTTATATCAAAAATACTCATGGCCCTACGCCAGTGATTTTTTCTAAAATAATAAAAGAGTTAGAGGATGATGGTAAAGTTGAAGCTATAAAAAGTAAGTTTTATCAATATGACCAGACGAAGTATTTAATAAATCCCAATATTGGTATTGATCTTTCAGCTTTGTCAGCGCAGGAGCTTGCCCATATTGATTGGGAGCTTGATAGGTTGTCTGATATGACAGCGAAAAAGATATCTGAATTATCGCACATAGATACTCCTTGGAAAATAGCAAAAGATAAAGAACAATTGGAATACGAGTTTGCTTTTTATCGACCAGAAGAAACTTCTGTGGGAGAATATGAACCACTCTAACTACTTGCCCGAGTTTAAAAAAGAGTTTGATCAGCTTCTTAAGAAATTTAGAAGTTTAAATGACGATATTAAAATATTTGAGCGTTTTATTTTTGAAAATCCGACAGGTTTCGGCAAGAATTTTGTAACAATGTATAGTGATGAAAATGTTAAGATAGTAAAAGCGCGTATACTATGTAAGTCTTTGAGAAATAGAAATATTAGGATTATTTACGCCTATCACAATGATAGATTTGAATTTATGTATATTGAAATATACTTTAAGGGCGATAAAGAAAATGAAGATAGAGAAAGAATAAAAGAATATTTATCTAGTTTAAGAAAAAATCATGACTCAAAATGAAGCGTTGGCTATACTAAAAACCGGGGCGAATGTTTTCCTGACGGGTGAACCGGGCGCTGGCAAGACTTATACTATCAATCAATTTGTTTCATATTTGCGCGCTCGCGATATAGAGCCGGCTATCACTGCTTCGACTGGCATCGCGGCGACTCATATCGGTGGCATGACCATACACTCTTGGAGCGGAATAGGCATAAAAGAAACTCTGACGAAATATGATTTAGATAAAATAGGGAGCAGTGAATATCTCAACAGACGCATTGGTAAAACTCGCGTCCTCATCATCGATGAGGTGTCAATGCTTCGAGCCGAAACTCTATTGATGATTGATGCAGTTTGCCGAGAGATCAAGCAGAGCGCCCTGCCTTTTGGTGGCCTACAGGTTATTTTAGTTGGAGACTTTTTTCAGCTTCCGCCCATAGAAAAAAGATTATATGAAAAAAGCGCGCAACAAAGTTTAATCAAACAAGAAACAAAGGGAATAAGAGATAAAACGCGTTTTGCTTTTGATTCGGATGTTTGGCGGAGGCTCTCGCCTGTTGTCTGCTATCTCACCGAGCAACATAGACAGGATGATGCGGATTTTCTTTCAGTTTTGTCCGCTATTCGTCGCGGTAGTATGGAGAAGCCGCATCTTGATCAGATACATTCGCGCATGAGCGTCTCTATGGATTTTCCCGAAAATATACCGAAACTTTTTTCGCATAATGTTAATGTGGATCAGGTGAATGGGGGAATGCTCGGAAAAATAGAAATGGAATCAAAGCATTTTCTAATGACTGCGAGCGGTGGGGAAGCAATCATCTCGGCGCTCAAGAGGGGATGTCTTTCTCCAGAGGATTTAGAACTCAAAGTGGGCGCCGTGGTGATGTGCACCAAAAACAACCCGAAAGAAAGATTTGTGAATGGGACACTAGGGACAGTGATAGAGTTTGAACAATTTACTGGATACCCGATTATTAAAACAAAAAATGGGAGAAATATAACTGTAGCGCCGATGGATTGGAGTGTTGAAGAAAATGGAAAAATCAAAGCGAAGATTACCCAAGTTCCATTGCGCCTGGCGTGGGCCATCACAGTGCACAAGAGTCAGGGGATGAGTATGGATGCCGCGGTGATGGATCTTTCAGAAGTGTTTGAATTTGGGCAGGGATATGTGGCGCTATCTCGGGTGCGGCGTTTGTCGGGTCTCTATCTTTTGGGTATAAATGAGCGCGCTTTTAAAGTTCATCCGCAGATTTTAGAAAAAGATGTTGCTTTTCGAGAAGGGTCGAAACAAGCCTGCGAAGTATTTGCGAGAATTTCCTCCGAAGATAACGAAAAAATGCGAAAGAATTTTATCATCACCTTGGGTGGAAAATGGAAACCTGAAACAAGTTCTTTAATCAAAGAAGCGCCAGCAATTGGTCGGCTAGAACAAATCCGCGAGAAGCATCAAAATGCTTATAAAAAATGGACGCAGATCGAAGAAACAGAAGTCGCGCAAGCGTTTAAAAGTGGAAAGTCCCTAAAAAATATTTCTGTGCAGACTGGTCGCCAAGTCGGCGGGATTCGTTCTAGACTTGTAAAGTTAGGGCTGATAGAGGAATAGCGCTTGCACCTGTTATTAACAAATATTAATGTTATCAAAATTGACGGCTGTCTCAAAGTGATAACATCATTCAAAATGGAATTCCCCCGCCTGCAAAAGCTATGCTTTAGCATTGCGGGCAGGCGGCTTTTTACTCAAAGTGGAATTCTCCTGCCTTAGTTTTTACCTTAGATTTTAATAACGGATACTTAGAAAGTTCGGGGTCGGTTTCTATTAGGCGAATCGCTTCCGTGCGGGCGGCTTCGACCATTTTTATATTTTTTATCGCTTCCATTCCGAGGTCGGTGATGCCCCATTGTTTGGTTCCTCCGAGTTCGCCCGCGCCGCGGAGAGTCAGGTCTAATTCTGCAAGTTCAAAACCATTTTTTGCAGTTTTTAAGGCTTTCAATCTAGCTATGGTCTTGTCGCTTTTAGCGTCTGCAAAAATAAAGCAGTAAGCTTGATGTGTACTTCTGATTACGCGTCCACGAAGCTGGTGGAGTTGCGCCAAGCCGAACCGCTCCGCGCCCTCTATTATTATTACAGTGGCGTTTGGCACATTTACTCCTACTTCCACCACTGATGTCGCGCACAAAATATTTATTTTACCGGAAACGAAATCTTCCATTACTTCTTCTTTTTTCTCTTTGCTCATCTTGCTGTGGAGTACGCCTATTTCATATTCTTTGAAAACCCCTTTTTTTAATCTTTTAGCTTCTTCTACTGCAGATTTTACATTGAGCGCTAATTCTTTTTCTGGATTTGGCTCGAAAATTCTCGGGCAAATCACATAGAGCTGTCTGCCGTCTTTTAATTCTTTTTTTATTTTTTCATAGGTTTCTTCGCGTTTATTTGGCGTTATAATTTCTGTAATTATTTCTTTTCTGCCGGCGGGCATTTCATCGAGGAGTGAGAGGTCGAGGTCTCCATAAATAGTGAGTGCGAGCGTGCGGGGGATAGGGGTGGCCGTCATCGAGAGCAAATGCGGAGCAACGTTGTCTTTGCGAACCAGTTTTCTTCTTTGGGCTGTGCCGAATCTGTGTTGTTCATCTATCACGACCAGAGCCAAGTTTTTAAATTTAACCGTTTTCTGAATCAGTGCGTGCGTGCCTATGAGAATAGGTATTTCTCCATTAGCTACCCATTTCAAAAGTTGTGCTCGCGAGATTGTCGTCCAGTTTACCCCGCCTCCGGCGGGGCCGTACACCTGAGTTTTGGAGGGGAATTTTCTACAACCAGACCCAGTGATGAGTCCGATATTTATCGGTAAGTGTTTGAAATATTCGATAAAAGATTCAAAATGCTGAGTTGCTAAAATTTCCGTCGGTGCCATATAGGCAACTTGCAAATTGCCAAAATTTTGCCCACTCGGACGTTCTTGCACTGTCACATAACTAGCGGTGGCAGCCACCGCAGTTTTTCCACTTCCGACGTCGCCCTCCAATAGTCGAGACATTGGGAAAGTTTTTGCCATATCTCCCAAGATTATTTCAATCGATTTTTTCTGAGAATTTGTGGGTTCAAAGGGAAAGCGTTTTAAAAAATCCGCCACATTTTTCTCAGAAGTTTTTACTTGGAAAGATTTATTTTTTCTGTACTCAAACTTGTCATGTTGGCGCTCGAGCTGAATGCAGAAAACTTCTTCGAAGGCGAATCTTTTGCGCGCCGACTGCGCGTCCTTGGCATTTTTTGGCTTATGAATCCAGATCAGCGCGGTTTTCAGAGTTGGTAAACTGTATTTTTTTAAAATATCGCCGGGTATATAGTCTGTAATATTATCCAAAGTTTTTTCTCTTAGTATTTTTTCTATTGCATGATAAAACCACTTGCTAGTTATTCCGCGAGTTTCAGCGTAGATAGGATAGGATAATCCAGTCGTCTCCCGACTCCCTCTCCCTTCGGGAGAGGGCCGGGGTGAGGGTGTAAAAAGACTATCGTGCGAATCTATCGGCATATTTTTCATCTTTTCAAATTCTGGATTGGCCAGATAGGCACCATTCTTACTTGCTGTTACTTTGCCCGTTAATTTCACATTATCTCCGTCGTGGAGCATCTTGGCTAAATAGGCTTGGTTGAACCAAATTATTTTTATTTTACCGGACAAGTCCGCAATTTCGCCCTCAGCCATAGGAATTCTTGAGCGAAAACTTTTTTTGGTTTTTAATTTTGAGACTTTTCCATATACCGTCGCCATGTCTCCCGGGGTTAGTTCGGTAATCTTTTTTACCTCACTGATGTCGCTGTAGCGAATAGGGAAGTGAAAAAGCAAATCAGCAACTGAAAAGAGCTTGAGCTTCGAGAGAGCTCTTCTTTGGATTGGATCTAGACGGAATTTCACCTCTAGTTTGTCGTGCAGTTCCATTTGTGAATTATAGCAACAAATGAGGAGTATGAATAAGTTTACTTATTTAATATCCGAATGCCGTTGATATATAGTATCCTATATATAACTAATATGATACAATATGAATTATGGATGCAATTATAGAATCACAAATTTTCTTTTTTATTTCTTCCGTCGGCTTCGTCGTCTTGGGAATCATGGCCTTTATATTTTTGTTTTACCTTATTCGCGCCACCAATGTTTTATCTGAGATTATGCGCAAGGTAGAAAAGGATATTGACAGCATCGGAGACACTACCAAAGAAATGCTGGAAGAGGTCAGACATAGTGTGATCTTTAATTTTCTTTTCAGGAGAAAGAAAAAACATCGTAAAAATTAAAAAGGCGGAGCCGGAGGGATTCGAACCCTCGAGGGGTTTTAAAGCCCCTACATCTTTAGCAAAGATGCTTGATAGACCACTCCAACACGGCTCCTTTAAAATATCCTGAAACTCAATTACTCTAGCATATTTTTGCATATTTTTGCTATTTTCCAATTTTTATTGCTATACTTTTCTGTGTTCAGGATGAGTGACCGAGTGGCTTAAGGTAGCGGTTTACTAAACCGCCGTCCCCTAAAAAGGACCGTGAGTTCGAATCTCACCTCATCCGCTAGCGCTATTTACTATCAGTTGGTATAATAAATGCTGTTATCAGATAATCAATTTTTTTATGGATCCCGTTAGAAATTTACAGAACGGGATAATATTATAAAATTAACAATAATTAACTGTCTTTATACATAGCAATATTTGTACAGATGGTATGATTTCTAACGGGATGGAAACAAAAGGAATGAAGGCGAGTGTGGGAATGGCATACGGAGACGATTCTTATGCAGTCGGCGTGAATGCCTGCCAAGATGCGATAGATCAGCTGGGTGACAAGAATCCAGATTTATTGATTGTTTTTTCTTCGGTTAAATATGATCAACAGAAGGTGATCGATGGCGTGCGATCAGTAGCAAAAGAGGCGCTACTTGTTGGCTCTTCGACTTCCGGAGAGATCACGACTGCTGGCCCGATGAAAGAACATTCTGTCGCTATCATGGCGATAAAATCTCCGGAAATAAAATATTTTGTCGGCGTCGGAGAAAATATTTTAGCGAATCCGAGGTTGGCTGGAAAGATGGCTGCTGACAAAGTAAAAGAGCAAGCTGGTGATTCTCTCAAGGCTTTCATGATGATGCCTGACGTACTGGTCGGGAATGGTGCGGACATCGTGCGTGGGGTGTTAGATTCTCTCGGCGCTCATTTTCCGGTCGTGGGCGGAGCTTCGGGAGACGATTTTGCTTTTAAGAAGACATATCAGTATGTCAATGACAAAGTGTATTCCGGCGCAGTCGTGGGGCTCGGGCTGGTTGGCAATTTCAAGATCGGTATCGGAGTCAAGCATGGATGGATTCCGGTCGGAGAGTCCATGAAAGTTACTAAATCGGAGGGCGCGGTTATTCATGAAATTAATGGCGCTCCAGCAGTCAAGATCTACGAGGATTACTTTGGAGAAGAAGCAAAAATAATGCGTACCGAAGCGCTAGCAAAACTGGCCATCACCTATCCGCTCGGGATGAAGGTAGCCGGCAGCGATGAATTATTGATTCGAGACCCGATCACGGTGGATGAACATGGATCGATCACTTGCGCCGCGGAAATCCCAGAAGGTTCAGAAGTCCGTTTGATGGTGGGCAGTCGCGAAGAAGCGGTGAAAGTGGCAAAAATTGCCGCCGAAAATGCAGTCGCGCAATTAGAAGGCAGTGCTCCAAAAGCAGTCATCATCTTCAACTGCATAGCCCGCAATAAACTTTTTGGCGAAAAGTCCGGAGACGAAATAAATGCGATCCAGCAGGCGATCGGCAAAGAAGTTCCTCTGATTGGTTTTTATACTTATGGCGAGCAAGCTCCACTTGGAGGCGAGGTCAAAAATATAGAGCAATGCAATTCAGCTTTTCATAATGAAACCGTGGTTATCTGTGTTTTAGCGGATTAAGAAAATTATTATTAGTTAATTTATATTTATATGATGCCAACAACTCATGAGATGGTTCCTGTCGCTTCCGGTGTGCTACAGTTTCAAACTGTATTAGATACTATCGCTATCCTTGTAGGAATTGTAGCTATTTATTCTCTTCTTCGCCTTAATAAATCTCTTGGTGGTAAACTTTCTTCGGCTATCAGATTTTTCAATTTAGGAATGGCTGCCAATGTTGTCGCTATTATCTGGTCAACATTTTATGGGCACATGTATATCGTTGCTGGTGCAACCCTTGACATTCATCACTTGTTGATGAGTGTCGGTATGATTTTCTTTGTTATTTCTACTCGCAAACTTTCCGGGCTGGTTGCTAATTGATTGACAAGATAACAATATATGAAATATGACTGAGAAAGAGCAAGAAATTATATTTAAATTTGCCAATCTTCTCATACGCAGTTTGTCTGATCTTTTTGATGCCTCTCGAATAGAGGAAATTGTCGGAGACAGGCCGATCAAAGAAATATTTTTGCAAGTAGAAAAAAAAGGATTCTTTGCGAAAAAAACTGGGAGCGTTTTTCCAGCATCTTTTGCTCCCGATCTTTTTAAAGATGTAGTTAAAAGAATTATTGATGTTCTTTCTAAATCTTTCGGTTTTGATTTTACCGAGAATCGCTTAGAGGCTATCTATACAGAACTAGAAAAGTTATATTCAGTCGCTCTGGTTGGTCCAACGATAATATCTTATATACCCGAGGGCTATCTGGAGCGGTATCGAATTGGGTATCTTTCCAAAGAAGAACTTGAGGCTCGGGTGCTTCAAAAGACGCAGGAGCTTCAAAAATTAAATAATGATCTTGAAAATAAAATCAAAGAACGCACGGAGGATCTGAAGAATCTTCTAACTGAACAGCAGAAAGGCGCCAGATTGCTCATCCGCAGGGATCTCGAGTTAACCAGAGCCAATGAAAAGCTCCAAGAGCTTGATAAAATAAAGTCAGATTTCATATCTGTCGTCGCGCACCAGTTGCGAACGCCTCTCTCTGGCATAAAATGGACTCTCTCCATGTTGCTCTCTGGCGATCTGGGGACTCTGAATGACGAGCAAAAAACTTTTTTAATGAAAACTTATGAGAGCAATACCCGGATGATCACCCTAGTCAATGACATGTTGGTCGCTGACAGGATCCAGTCTGGCCGAATTCATTATGGATTTAAACATATTGATATTATTGATCTGATGGACAATGTTCTGTTCGAAGTCAGCCCGACCGCTTCTAAGCGCAAGATTTCCATTGCATACAAAAGCAAGTTTGAAAATCTAGGAAAGGTATATGCTGACCCAGAGACCATGCGCGCAGTTCTGCAAAACTTGCTGGAAAATGCGATTAAATATACAATAGATGGAGGCAAAATTGAAATAGATGCGAAAAAGGAAACGGACCATTTGGTTATTTCCATTTCCGATAGTGGCATCGGCATACCCAAAGATCAAGAGAAAGATGTTTTTGTAAAGTTTTTCCGGGCTCGAAATGCGGTAAAACAAGAGACCGATGGCTCAGGACTTGGTCTGTACATCGCCAAAACTATCATTGAGAAAAACGGCGGAAAGATTTGGTTTGAGAGTGTCGAAGGCAAGGGGAGCACTTTTTATTTCACTGTCCCCGTATAATCCTAAATAGTTATAAAGTTTTTAAAGTAAAGAATTATAAAAGATGAAAAAAATTTTAATAATTGAAGATGATGTTTTTTTGGGAGATGTTCTAAACCAAAAACTAACCAGTGAAGGATTTGAGACTATGCTCGCGCGAGACGGCCAAGAAGGTTTTGAGCAGATGGGGTCTTTCAAGCCGGACTTGGTTTTGCTCGATATTATCTTGCCAAATATGAATGGCTACGAGATCCTCGAGGCAAAACAAAAAGATTCTGCCCTGGCCCTCATCCCCGTCATTATCGTTTCTAATTCTGGACAGCCGGTCGAGATCAACCGCGCGCTGGCCCTCGGAGTAAAAGACTATATCGTCAAAGCTCAGTTTGACCCGGAAGAAGTCTTGGTCAAAGTGAGGGCGCAATTTCGAAAAAGCGAGGAACTTGGGAGTCCAGAAAATTCCCTAGAGGGCGTCATGAACCAAAAGTCGAATGCAGTCAGTCTGGAAGGTAAAAAAATAGTCTGGGTAGAAGACGATCAATTTTTGAATGATATAATTGCGCGCAAGCTCTCTAGCACAAAATGCGTTTTCTTTCATGCGAATGAAGGTGAAGAGGCTTTACAAATCATCAATAGAGAAATGCCGGACATCGTGATGCTCGATATCATTCTCTCCGGCATAGATGGTTTTGAAATTTTGCGCAGAATCAAAAGTGATCCAAAGACCAAGCACATACCGGTGATCTTGCTGTCCAACTTGGGGCAAGAAAGCGATATTGAAAAGGGGAAAAGTCTCGGGGCGGTGCGTTTTATGATCAAAGCCACTGTTACTCCCAATGAAATAATAGATCAGATCACAGAAATACTGGCTTCGAATAAAAAGGTGGTATATGGATTACCATATAACAATGGCACTCAGACATTAAGCAAATAAATTTGCTTATGCTCTTCGCTTATTGTTATAATATTCTGGTCGGTTATTAGAAATTTTTTAGAACTTAATTTTATGATTAAAGGAGATCATTAAAAAGTGTTGTCAGTCTCTGAACCTCATATCAAAGAAGGCTCTTGTTCGTATTGCGCTGATGCTCCGATCAACCACGCTCTTTCTGCTTTGGAGAGCGTGGTTTCCGTCACCTTAGATAATTATTTGAAAAAGTTTATAAAATACGTTCCATTTTTTGTAAAAGATTTTGCCGATTCCTTTCCCAAATTTTTATTTAGAACTTTCGCTTTTTTCAAACTCGCTAAATTTTCTCCGGATATAGAGCGTTCGGCCAGTTTCCGTTCTAGGATCATCTGGGAAGAAGCGAAAAAGAGGGGAATCCTGATGGAACAAGTGATATTTTTAAATAAACCCTTAGATTTTTATCGCGCTAGATTAAACGGCCGGAATATTTATTTTGAAAGTATCCCGACCAGGCCGGAATCTCCCGAGATGCGAGTAAATTGGGATGATAAAGTCATCATGAAGCGAGAATTTAAGAAGCACAATCTCCCAATCCCAGCTTATTTTGATTTTAATTTTTTCAGTCCGAAAAATAAAAGTAAAACTATCAGAGAAATATTTTCCAAGCTTCAAAAACCCATAATCGTCAAACCGCGGGTGGGCTCTCGGGGCAGACATACTGTCACTAATATTCATACCTTAGAGCAGTTTCAAGAAGGGTTGCGGATAGCCGGAGCGATCTGTCCTTGTTTGATCGTCGAAGAGCATTTGCAGGGCAGTGTCTGTCGAGCGACCTTTGTGGGGGGAGTTCTCGCTGGATTTTATCGAGGGCATGCTCCGACTCTAGTAGGGGATGGCAAGAAAACAATCCGAGAGCTCATTATTGAAAAAGATAAAAATCGTCACAGCCGGGTCGAACCGATACGTATTTCAAAAGAATTATGCGATCATATTTTGCGCTCGGGATTTAAGCTTGATGATATTTTACCGCAAGGGGTATCTCTGTCTTTGACGCACAGGATCGGCAGACTTTTTGGGGGCAAAACTGTCGAGATGATAGATGATCTGCACCCGAGCTTCATTCCTATTTTAGAAAAAGCGGAGAAAATAGTGAGCCTGCCTGTAGTGGGATTTGATTGCATCATTCCTGATCCGACCAAAGAAGAATCCTCTCAGAAATGGGGCATCATTGAATGCAACACCCTGCCTTTTATCGATCTGCATTACTATGCTCTCGAAGGCAAGCCTAGAAATATTGCTGGAATGATTTGGGACTTGTGGGGGTAAAATTACAAACTCGTCGCAGACTAGTGCAAGCAAAAATGTTCTATAAAATATCGTACGGAGAGGGGCGGGTCCGAAAGTCTTAGCAAATTTCAAGCCTAAAAATTATGCGGGTATTTTAGAGAATATTTTTGCTGGAACTAGGTGTGTGGGTTATCCACATTTTTATACTTTTCATGACACTTCCATGATATAATTGCCTGTATGAAGAAGGACGTAAAAAATAAAAAAATGACCGTTGATAAATTAGCAATTATGGTTGCCAATGGTTTTGAAGAAGCAAGTAGAAATATGGCCAGAGTTGAAAATAATTTGATTTATCATATTGGAGGGATAAATAGAAGGCTTGACGATATGTCTTTAAACAAAGTCAAATATGAAGACTATAACAAACTAAAAACGAGGGTAGATATTATAGAAAAAAACTTGAAATAAAAAATGATTCAAAAAGAATTCAGGAAAAAATTTCTGTCAGTAAAGATATTACTAGGATTTTTTATCTTGGTTTTTTCTGTTTTTAGCTTCTCTCCGGTTAAAGTACAAGCTGTTACTAGCGCAGAGCTTCTCACTGCCTTCAGGAATTATGTAAAGACAGTCCCAACACCTGCTATTCTTACGCCTCCTGCACCTCCCACTTCCTCTAACACAACAAAGCCTGTTGTTTACGTCGCTGGACCTCAAGGACCCCAGGGACCAATGGGCCCTCAGGGAATTCAAGGTCCAGCAGGACCGAGGGGGGGGGGCAGATAATCTAAACCCCTCTCAATTCGTCACCCGAGCTTTCTTCGACGCTCAACTCAATGGAACATTAAATTCAATCGACAGCAACGTCCAAAGTCTTGCCAAGTCTATGGCAGCAGAAGTCACCACAGATTTTCTCACTCTCACTGGCAGTACCTCTGGTGAAATCATCATTCAACCAGCTGCTATCGCTGGCACATATACTCTAACTCTTCCCACAGATGACGGTACTGCTAGCCAATACCTGCAGACGGATGGGAGTGGAGTACTCACTTGGGCGACGTTAAGTACCGGACTCACAGTAGGCACCACTTCCATTACCAGCGGTACATCCGGCAGAGTTCTCTACAACAACGCTGGCGTTCTCGGAGAAATGACGACCACAGGCAGTGGCACGGTTTTGGTTTTAGCTACTTCTCCGACATTGGTCACTCCAGTTCTTGGAGTTGCCACAGCTACAAGTATCAACGGCCTCACCATCACCTCCAGCACTGGAACTCTCACCATCCCGAATGGAGCAACACTTACAGGTTTTACTCAAACTTCTGCAGGCGATGGCAACACTGCTCTTGGAAGCACCGCACTTGATTCTCTTACAGCTGCAAGTGGATTAAGAAATACGGCGGTTGGTGCTGATGCAGGCACAGCTATCACTACGGGAGATGATAATGTGGCGATCGGGTATAACGCTTTAATATCCAACACCACCGGTGGTTCAAACTCGGCCTTTGGATCTTTCGCACTTGATGCCAACACCACTGGTAGTTTAAACTCTGCCTTTGGGTATAATGTTTTAACCGCTAACACCACTGGCACTCAAAATGCAGCTTTTGGCCCCGATGTTTTGGGCGCTAATACTACTGGAATTAGAAATTCCGCATTTGGATCCTTAGCGCTTAGTGCTAATACCACCGCCAACAATAATTCAGCCTTCGGATCATTTACGCTTAATGCTAACACCACTGGCACTCAAAATACAGCTGTTGGAGCTTTTGCGCTTAGTGCCAATACTACAGCCAACAACAACAGCGCTTTTGGCTATAACGTTTTGGGTGTCAACACAACCGGCACTCAAAATGCAGCTTTTGGAGCTTTGGCGCTTGACGCTAATACCACCGCCGACAATAACTCTGCTTTTGGTTATAATGTTCTGACAACAGAAACAACCGGCACCCGCAACTCCGCTTTCGGTTCTCTCGCTCTTGACACCTCAAACGGCGGAGATGACAACTCTGCTTTTGGATACAACGCTCTGACGGCAGTGACGACGGGGGATAATAATATTGCGATTGGTTTAGGAGCAGGTGATGCCATTACTTCTGGTTCTAATAATCTCATCATAGGTTATGATGTTGACGCTCCCTCGGCTACAACTTCCAACCAGCTCGTCATCGGCAACACAATTTTTGGCCTAAACGTAAATGCCACTGGCACCACTGTAGACACAGACGCAGTAATCGGAATTGGAAATAATTCTCCGGTCGCATTACTTACATTAGGTACAGCAGGTTCCAGAGCAGGTACTATGTCTTTAGCAGGAGGAACATCTGGAGTAGTCACAATGCAGACAGCCGCAGCGGCTGGCACCTGGACTCTAACCTTACCCACTGCAGTAGGCTCTGCTGGTCAACAGCTCACCGATGCAGGAGGAGACGGCATCACTTCCTGGGCATCGGCTGCCTCTTCCCGTGAATTAAAGGACGTCATTAGCACAGTAGATGATCCAAATGAAGCTCTCACTCAAATCCTCAATACCAAAATATATAAATTCCATTACAAACCAGGCATGGGAACCGGAGACACCATCACAGAATATGTCGGTGTCATGGCAGATGAAGCACCCTGGGCCATGCACTACAAAGGCACCATCGTGAACCCTGTGAACACTCTGGGCTATATGGTGCTAGGTCTCCAAGCGACGAATACCAAACTAGATGAACTCAATCTAAACCTAAACGCCATCTCTGGCACCATCACTCCGCTCGAAGGCTCATCTAACCAATCTTTCGTCACTGCTTTCTTTGACAATGTCTATGCCAAACTCACTGCTTGGATGGGGGATGTGGGGAATGGGATTACAAATATCTTTGCAGAAAAGGCCACTCTAGATGAAGTTTGTTTGAAAGATGCAAACGGCACTTCTTGCTATACTAGAAGTCAGCTGGATGCTATGTTAGGAAATGATGGAAATTCCCCGAACCAAGAGCAGAGCTCTGGTACAGGGCAGGCTTCTGAGCAAGAAAGCAATGAAGAAATGCCTGTAGCGGAAGAGACGGTGGACGAGCCGGCTGATGAAACTTCTGAAGTTTCTGATGCAGAGGTAACGCCTCCGTCTGAGACGGAGGAATCTGAATCTACTCCTGAAGTAACTCCCGAACCTGAACCCGAATCGGAAGAAGCATCTGCACCAGAGGCTGATGTAGTTGAGGACTCTGAATCCACAGAACCCGCTCCAGAAATTTAAAATGTTCCAGCAAAAATATTCTCTAAAATACCCGCATAATTTTTAGGCTTGAAATTTGCTAAGACTTTCGGACCCGCCCCTCTCCGTACGATATTTTAGAGAACACTTTTGCTTGCACTAGAGTCCAAAGAATCTAGAAAAATTCAGACTTACTCGTCGCAGGCGTACTTTTTAGAAAGCCTTGCGCAGGAGATTAGAAAATAAAGAAAGTACTCTTTCTATTATTTTCTTGATCGACGAGCAGTTCGCTGGCACAGCTGTGCCAGATAGATTGCTTTATAAAAAGTATGCCAAGAAAGGGTGTCTGAATTTTTCTAGTAAATTTATTTCTTCAAGAACAATGCCCATTCTTGCTTGAATAAAACTTTACAGATTTGAAAGATGCCGTAGGTGATGAAATAGGCCGCTAGGACGTCGATGGAATAATGGATATGCCCGAGGAGCACGACGATCGCAAAAAGAATAGAAAATCCGAGGAAAATTATTCTGATATTTTTCTTTTCCCAAAACATTAGCGCCAAGAGAAAAGGCAGTCCGGTATGTCCGGAGAAAAAGAGATCATTTCCGGTGAAAATACCGCTGAAAAGAGCATTGTTAAAAAAAGGCGATTCGATGGCTATGCGAGTCGGGAAAGCGCTGATATGGGTGAGGATGACAAAGAGAGATCGGATCAGAGTAAAAAGGCCCACGCTCTTCAAGGCAAATGGCATGTAGTGGAGATGTCTAAATCCCAATAAAAAGCCGTAGAAAAACAGCAAGACTGATCCATAAACAAAAATCCCGCCCACGTCGTGGACTCTGATATTGCTCAATATCAGATCTGTCACAGGCACGGTGGGCAGGCTATTCACATAACCGCTGACAAAAAATTGCACCACCAAGCTCGTGACAAACAAGATCACGCCACCGCAGAAACATATGAGAAAATTTTTATTGGTCAAAAGATTTTTATAAGTTTCCATACGCCTATTTTAGCATACTTCGATTCTTTTCAATAAAAGATTCTATCGCTTCTGACATCTCTTTGACAGCATTATGAGCGGTGTTATGATCAATCTTTTGGATGCTGATGAATTCGGAGTCTTTTATTGCCTTCGACATATTGATCGATTTTTTTAAGGGGACCATTGAATCTTTTTCTCCATGGATGATCAGAGTCGGAACGTTTATTTTTTCCAGTTCGTATTTTTGATTTAATATTAAAGATTGCCGAAGAGTATAAAAATGCACGAGCAGGGTCGTGTTCATCATATCTGCCAAATTTCTCTTGATGTCCCAGTCGGTCGAATTTAGATGTTTGCTATAGTCTACATGTCCGCGGGGTTTGGGGTTAAAAGGCAGAAGACTTCGGATCCATGTGAATCCTTTGAGGACCGGTCTGATGATTTTTGCAACGAAGGTTTCGTATAAATATATCTCCGGCGAAGTAAAAACATTCGCCATGACAGTTTCTCTCCAGAGTTTTAGATATTCTAGATGGATCAGCCCACCAAAAGAATTGCTGATTAAAATAAATTTCGGAATGTTTAGATGGAGCACTAGATCATGGAGATCATCTGCGAATTTTTCTATTTGATAATCAGAATAATGAAAAAATTTCTTTGATTTTCCATGTCCGCGAATATCATAAGTCAAAATATTATATTTATTCTGATGTTCATTCTCGAATATTTTCTCATACGGCCACCAAGCCGAGGAGGAGCCGGAAACTCCGTGGATGAATACCAAGGTCAGTTTGCCCGGGGTAAATTCGTTCGTCCTGTAGTATATTTCATTTTTCAGAAGATATTCTTTCATCAGGGGCTCACTTCGTTTTTTAGGGCGGAGTAATAGACTTCTTCCAGTTTGGCCACGCTTTGATGAATATCGTAATTTTTACTATTCGCTAGACTAACTTCACCCAGCTTTTTGCGCAGATCAGCGTCTAGGATCAATTTTAGCGCTTGTTCCGCCAGATCTTTATAATTGTACTTTTTAAACAAAAACCCGTTGCCATCTACAAAATATCTAGACGCGCTCATCTCCGCATCCGCTATAATGATCGGCTTGCCGCAGGCCATCGCCTCCAAGACTACCATGCCTTCTAGCTCGGCAATCGATGGCAAGACGAATATGTCGCAGGCGTTGTAGGCCAAGACTTTATCTTCATCGCTGACTAAGCCTAAAAAAGTCACATGTTGGATGACTTCCAGCTCCCGCGCCAACTTTTCCAGCTTTGCTCGCAGATGGCCAGCGCCGACTATCATCACATGCGTATCTACGTGTTTTTGTCTAATATAAGGTATTGCTTTGATCAAAGTGTCGATGGATTTTTCTGGGAACAGTCGTCCCACAAATAATAACTTGGTCGAATTATCCGGTATCTTGAATCGATTATAAAAATCACCGATTGCGCTAGGTTTGAATTCTGCTGTATTTATTCCGTTGCTGATGACGGCTGTCTTTTTTTCCTTTTTATTCAATTTCTCCAACAATTTGCGCGCCATTTCCGAAGGATAAATAATATATTCTGCCTTGTTGTATATCCAAGCCAGATATTTATTCCAGAGAGCATAAAGCATGGGGCGAATGAATCCGGGCATCTCCGCGAAAATATTTTCTGGTTGGGAGTGAGAATGAGCCACGATCTTAATGCCGAGCGAGCGCGCCGCGAGGATGGCGACGAGCCCGCCCATCATCGGCAGAATTATATGAACCACATCGATTTTTTCTTCCTGCAAAACTTTTTTTATTTCATTGACTCTGGGGAAAGCCATAGTCCAGCCGCCGGATTTCGGCAGGGGAATGCTGCGATAACGATAAGTTTTTATGTCGTTATAATCGCTGTGTTCTCTATGGTCTTTAGATCGAGCGCCGATGAAGATGACATGATGTCCGCGCTCTTTCAATAATTTCCCAAAGCGCAGGGTGGAGACGACTACGCCAGCCTTGCTATTGCCGATCGGATCGCAGACCATCGCGATATTCAATTTATTTTTTGGCGCAAGCATAATTAAAAGTATTATAAAGTAGTTTTTGTGCCTACTTTGTATTTCCGGATGAAGACTACTAACAGAATCAACAAGACTATCACACTTGCCCCCGCGGCGTAGTAGTTTAAATATTTTCCTATAACCACATAAGTATTTCCAAACAATATGCCGATCACTAGCATCAGCGCTGATTGAACGATAGAGATAATCACGCAGGTTTTTAGATATCTTCTATACGGCACGTGCGATGCGCCCGCGGTGATGAGGCCGGTGAATCCGACGCCATGCACGAGCTTGGACATGACGATCGCCTTGATGTGGTTGTGATGAAAATAATTTCTTATTTTTTCCATCTTTTCTTCAGTTACTTTAAAATAGCGCAAGAGTCTTTTGCCAGAATGCCCGATGTAATAAAATATTCCGTCCCCGACGATATCGCCCAGCACTATGACCAGATAAACTAAAAAAATATTAAAAACTTTCAGCGTTACCAAAAATCCGCAGACCACGGCAATGATCGGCCCTTCGATGATGGCGAGCGGTATGATGAGCGCGTATTTATATGTCAGCAGTATTTCGATCATTGATTAATATTAGCATATCCTAATGCGCGATGGTGAAGGCGATGATTTTACGTGCGCCGGCATTTTTAAGAGTTTTTCTGGCTTCATTTAAAGTCGCGCCGGTGGTGGTGATGTCGTCTATCAAAATTATATTTCTATTTTTCAGGAGGTTCGCATTTGTTTCTACATTTTTTATGGAAAATGAACCCACAATATTTTTCAATCGCTCTTTTCTATTATGAATGCGCGCTTGGTGTTCTGTCTCTCTTGGTTTGATCAAAATATTATTTTCTAAACTGAAGTTTGATTTTCCATCTACGCTATAGCGTAGATGATTCAGCTTTATTAATTCTTTGCAAATTAATTCGGCCTGGTTATATCCGCGCTCTCGACGCCTCTTCTTCGATAGGGGAATGGGGATCAAAAGGGCATTTTTAAAGTTTTCCATCACTGACAGATCCGCCAATTCTTCCAAGATTTTTTCATAAAGAACTTCAGCAAAAATATTCGCCAGTCTTTTTTTGCCTTTGTATTTTAGCAGCCACAATGCTTTTTTGATGGGCGGATGTCGGTAGTCATAAATAGGGAAAATCCACTTTTCGCTTTCACGTTGGGCTGGGGGAGCATCCGAAAGGCACTCTAGGCAAAAATCTTTCCCATTTTCCCCGCAGACTATGCATTTTAAAGGGAAAATTATATTCAAGATAGTGTTTAAAAAACTCATGCTGATTTTCTAACGGGACACTTATATGATATACTCAAGGGGTATTTTACCACAAATTAATGAGTAATATATTACAAAATATTATTTCCAAAATAGGTAACATTGGGGCAGGTGGGGAAAATAGCGCTGTCGGGATCGACATCGGTTCTTCGGCTATCAAGGTGGTTGAGATCAAAAGAAAAGGAGGCAAGGTGATGCTGGAGACTTATGGCGCGATCGCGCTGGGGCCTTATGACACTCTCGATATCGGGCGCGTTACGAACCTCTCGGTTGAGAAATTGTCAGATGCTGTCCGAGAAGTCTTGAAACAGTCCGGGGTGACTGCTTCGTCTGCGGCTTTTTCTATTCCTGTACAATCTAGTCTGATTTTTACTCTGGAATTACCACCCACCATCAAAGAAGGCGAGATGGGAGCAATCATTCCCACCGAGGCTCGCAAATATATCCCAGTGCCGATCACCGAAGTCTCTCTGGATTATTTCTTACTGCCTAAAAAACAATCTACTTTTGAGGAGATGAACCTGACTCCAAGCGGTCCTGATCTTCCGCAAAAACCCGCGGACAAGACAAATGTGCTCGTGGTCGCCACTCAAAATGACGCCATTGCAAAGTATCGCTCTCTCGTTTCTCTTTGTTCTCTCTCTGCTTCTTTTTTTGAGATTGAAATATTTTCTTCCATTCGGGCGAATTTCGAACACGAACTCTCGCCGGTCTTGCTGATGGACTTCGGCGCATCTCGCACCAAACTCTCTATCGTCGAATTCGGCATGGTGAAAAGCTATCACACTATAGACAGGGGAGGCGCGGACATCACCCAATCCATCTCGCAATCTTTGAGCATTCCTTTTTCCGAAGCGGAAAAGATGAAAAAAGAATTCGGCCTCTTTGGCAATCCGCTAGAGAAAAGCTTGGCTGATATCATTAAAATCCATGTTGATTATATTTTTGCCGAAACCAACAATGTGTTATTGGAATATGAAAAGAGATACAGTCGAACCATCAGCAAAGTCATATTCACCGGCGGCGGCTCTCTCATGAAAGGGATTCCAGAAGTCGCGACAAGTAATTTTCGAGCGGAAATAGAAATCGGCCATCCATTCTCCAAGGTGAATGCTCCAGAATTTCTAGGAAAAGTCCTAGAAACGATGGGCCCCGAATTTGCAGTCGCGCTCGGACTGGCGCTTAGAAAATTGCAGTAAAATTTAGCTAAGCATGGACGAAAGTTATGCACATTCCGCTTTTGTTATCTTTTGTTTTGTAATATAATAGAGTACAATGGAGCCGAATTTTCAAACATCATTCATACCCAAGAAACCGATGGTGGTAGAACGCGCTACATCTTCGAAGCGCTCCATCGGGATCCTCACCATTGTTTCTATCTTTATTTTATTCACGGTCCTTTTGGTTACCGGCGGACTTTTTTTCTATAAAGGAGTTGTCGGGGGAAGTATCACAAAGATGGGGAATGATTTAAATCTGGCCAAGAACCGTTTCGAGCCTTCCAAAATAACAGAGCTTCAATTGCTCGACAAACGGTTGCGCGCCTCGAGTGAAATATTATCTAAGCACATAGCCATCACCCCAGTTTTCAACGCGCTCTCGGCTGTGACCATGCAAACAATCCGTTATACCAAGTTTAGTTATAGTTTAGGCGATGAAAAAGATCCCAAAAATGCGAACA
The DNA here is from genome assembly GCA_001785985.1 of Candidatus Nomurabacteria bacterium RIFCSPLOWO2_01_FULL_42_17. Lineage (GTDB taxonomy): Bacteria > Patescibacteriota > Minisyncoccia > Phycocordibacterales > UBA9973 > UBA9973. The sequence goes on along the minus strand of MFVE01000005.1, from coordinate 55,291 downwards.
AAGTGATCATCAGGATGAGCGGTGCGGCGGTGGGGTATCGTTCGATCGCTCTGCAAGCCGATCTTTTTACCACCAAGGAAGAGGGCAAGAATTTTATTGATCCTGTTTTTTCCAATCTGACGCTGGATGACAAAGGCAATGTGCTTTTTGATTTAGAGTTTTCGGTCGATCCGTCTTTTGTGGATTATAAACAGACGCTTTTAACAGAGAGCCCAGTTTAATTTTTTATGATGCGATTTATTATGCCGGTCATTTTAATAGGAATCAGCGTGACGGTCTTTTTCATGTTTGCTAATCCTTTTCTAAAGGATATTGGAGTCCTGCAGGCGCAGGTGGCTTCATACAATGAAGCTCTCTCTAATTCCAAGGCGCTTGAAAATGAACGAGACAAACTAACTTTAAAACATAATTCTATCAGCAAGGATGATTTGGAAAAAATCCAAAAACTTCTGCCAGAAAATATTGACAACATACGTTTGATTCTAGAAATAGAACAGATAGCTTTGCCTTATGGTATGGTCTTGAAAGATATCAAATATAACGCCACCGAAGCTCCTAAAACCACTCCTAAAACTATCTCTGGCGCGGCAGTGGCAGCAGGAGGCACTCCGGTTGTTGCCGCTACAAACAAGGTTTATGGAGTCTGGGATTTGTCTTTTTCCACCACCGGCACTTATAATAATTTTCTTAATTTTACGAGAGACCTGGAGCGCAATCTGCGAATCGTGGATATATCCTCCATTCAATTTTCTTCTGCCACGCCGAGCGGTTCCGGCGCGACTGCCGGTTCTACCGCTCTCGAATCTTATAAATATGATTTTAAAATTAAGACGTATTGGTTGAAAAATTAAAATGGCAAAATTAAAAAACATCATCATATTTGTAGCGATCGGAGCAGCCTTTGTGCTGATCTATATATTTTTTATCAAACCCGATCCTGAGCCGGCCGGCTTGGTTTCGTCTGCGGTTTCTTCTGCGGGGGCTCCGACTCCGACAAGTCAAAGTACTCCGGCAAATGGCGTGGACAAGGCTGTGACGGCGGACTTCTTAAATCTGCTTCTTTCTGTCAAAAGTATAAAACTAGATGATTCTATTTTTGCCGATATCGCGTTTACCAGTCTGCATGATTCCAGCATTACCCTTGTCCAGGACGGAACGGAAGGCAGAATTAATCCATTTGCTCCGCTCTCAAATTAATTATGAGTCCCGTTAGAAGCCGCGGTCGCAATTTAATAGCTATAACTAAGCTTAGTCACGGTTTTTTGACCGCGACCTGCTTCTAACGGGATGAGTTTTCTAGAAGAGCTAGTCAAAGAAGCTATAATCAAAAAGAGCCAGATAGGCGAGATTAAAACTCTGGCGGAGACGAAACACCAAGGCGACATCGACCAGGCTTTGATCGAATCCGGAGTGGCAGAAGAAAAAATTCTTGAAGCAAAAGGAAAGTATTTAAATATGCCGGTGAAAAAATTGAATAAGACCGCACCGACTTTCAAGGCTTTGCAATACATTTCAGAAGATTCAGCAGCGCATTATCATTTTGTTCCGATTGAGCTTTTGGATGGAGTGCTCGAAGTGGGGGTCATTAATGGGGAGGATATAGAAGCGCAGAGCGCCTTGCAATTTATTTCTACCAAGCTGGGTATTCCGTTCAAGATCTACCTCATTTCCAAGAGTGATTACGAAAGTATCATGCAAACTTACAAAGGCATCGGTAGTCAGGTGGAACAAGCACTGAACGAGCTCGATCAAGACAGCATGCTGGAGGTCAAGAATATCATTGGCGAGGAGAATTTAAGTAAAGAGATTAAAGATGTCAAAGAAGGCGAACAAGCAAAAATAGTGGAAGACGCGCCAGTCATCAAAATTGTGGCTGTCATCTTGCGCAATGCTTTAGAGGGAGGAGCTTCCGATATCCACATCGAGTTTACCGGAGAAAAAGTCAAGGTGCGTTTTCGGGTGGATGGTATCCTGCACACCACTATAGTCTTGCCGCCAAATGTTTACGGCGGGATAATCGCGCGCATAAAAATTTTAGCCAAATTGCGGTTAGATGAGAAAAGGAAGCCTCAAGACGGGAGTTTCAGCGCGAATATTGACGGGCGCAAGATTGATTTCCGCGTCTCCTCTATGCCTGCCTATTACGGCGAGAAGATCGTCATGCGTATTTTAGATTCTGAAAAAGGAGTCAAGCCGCTCGACCAACTCGGTTTATCCAAAGTCAATCTGGAGCTGGTTCGGGAAGCGATCGCAAAGCCGTATGGACTCATCCTCATCACTGGCCCGACCGGATCTGGAAAATCCACGACTCTCTATTCGATGATGAATGAGCTCGACAAAGAGAAAAGCAATATTGTCTCGCTCGAGGATCCGGTCGAATACCACATGCCGGACATTAATCAGTCGCAAATGATGCCGGAGATCGGATATACTTTTGCTTCAGGACTTCGTTCCATTTTGCGTCAAGATCCGGATATAATAATGGTTGGAGAAATTCGCGACAAAGAAACAGCTCAGCTGGCTATCCAGGCGGCTTTGACCGGACACCTCGTGATCTCGACTCTGCATACGAATAATGCTATCGGCGCGGTGCCTCGCTTGGTGGACATGGGCGTTGATCCGTATTTGATCGCGCCGACCCTAATTCTGTCTGTGGCGCAACGTCTGGCGCGCATGACTTGTCCTAGTTCTCGAAAACTTGTGCCGATGGATGAGAGCATTAAACTGCAAATTGAACAGCAAATGAAAGACTTGCCGGCTGAATTTAAAAAGGAAATTCGAGGGGACGGACAGATGTATGACACCGTACCGTCTTCGGAATGTCCTTCTGGCACCAGGGGTCGAATTGCTGTTTTTGAAATGTTTAAAGTGGATAAGGAGATGCAGAACACAATATTAAAAAGCCCGACCAATGGGGAAATTTATAAGGTTGCCCGCCGCAAGGGAATGCTGATGATGAAAGAAGACGCGATGCTCAAATCCATCGAGGGCACTATTCCTTTTACCGAGGTATATAACTTTAGCAATGAAAATGAGTAGCTTGACAAATTATTTTATAGTATAATTAAAAACCATGGAAGGACAAAAGAAAAAAATTTTAATAATTGACGACGACAGTTTTCTTTTAGATATGTATGCGCTCAAATTTAGCCAAAATAATTTTGAGGTGTATACAGAGGGGAGTGGTGTGCAAGCTATAGAGAAGATCAAAGGAGGATTGTCTCCGGACGTGATGCTGATAGACATCATCATGCCGGAGATGGATGGTTTTGAAATGTTGGAAAAAATAAATACGGAGAAATTGTCTCCGAATTCTGTAAAAATCATTTTGTCTAACAAGAGCCAGCAGGCAGACATCGACCGAGGCAATAGTCTGGGAGTAGCGGGTTATATTATCAAGGCGAATTCGACTCCGGTCGAAGTGATCAGTCAGGTGATAAATATTTTGTCTAAAAAATCTTCGGTGCCCGCCGGTCTAAAGGCGACAAATTAAAAAATAATCATGGATTACAAAAAGATACTTGAAGAACTTATTTTGACTGTCATCCGCGAAGGCGGATCAGACCTGCATTTAGGTACCGGCCGAGTGCCGGTGATTCGGGTCTCGGGAGAATTGATCTTTCTGGTCAAAAATCCAGTCTTGACGGCTGAAGACACGCTCGGAATTTTAGGCGAAGTCTTACCCAAGGCGAAGATAGATAAATTTATAGAAAATCAAGAGGCGGATTTCTCTTATGATTTTCGAGGAGAAGCGCGATTGCGCGGCAATGCTTTTTTTCAAAAAGGCCTGATGAACCTAGTTTTTCGTCTGGTGCCGAAAGTAAAGACGATAGGTGAATTGCACTTACCTCCGATCATTGCTGATCTGGCCCGAAAAAAACAAGGATTTTTCTTGGTTGTGGGTCCGGTGGGACAAGGCAAATCAACCACCCTTTCGGCCATGGTGGATTTGATCAATAATGAACAGGCGCGCAATATCATAACGATCGAGGATCCGATCGAGCATGTCTATGTTCCTAATAAATCCATAATTAATCAGCGTGAAATTGGTATCGATACTCAAGATTTTCATGTAGCGCTCAAGTCAGTTTTTCGGGAAGATGTAAATGTAATAATGATAGGAGAAATGCGCACGCCTGCGACTATCGCTACCGCAGTCACGGCGGCCGAGACAGGACATCTCGTGTTTTCGACTTTGCATACTAACAACGCTTCTCAGACTATAGATAGAATCATCGATTCTTTTCCGGGTGATCAGCAAGACCAGATCCGCGCCCAGCTGGCGGCTTCGCTTCTCGGTATTTTTTCCCAGAGATTAATTCCTAGAATTACCGGCGGACTGATTCCCGCTTATGAGCTTCTCTTAAACAATAGCGCTGTTTCAAATTTAATCCGTGAAAAACGCACGCATGAAATAGACGTGGTCATCGAGACGGGGTCAGAGTCTGGGATGATAGACTTGAACCATTCCCTGATGGAGCTTGTGCGCGCCGGCGAGATAACGATCGAAAATGCTTACCAGTATTCGCTCAATCCGAAAGGCCTCGAAAGAATGATATAAACATTTCAATATTTAAAAATTTAAAATTATGCTGTTTAAATATAAAGCAATCGATGCGGAGGGCGCAAATAAAGAGGGAGAAATCGACGCGTCTACTCGCGATGCGGCGATCAGCGGACTCCAGAGGAGGGGACTCGTCATTATTTCGATAAAAGAAGAGGGCGATAAGAAATCTATTTTTTCAGCTTCTTTTTTTGACCGAGTTTCCAATAAGGAAATTGTGATTCTTTCCCGTCAGATCGCTACGCTCTTTGAAGCTCAAGTCTCGGCGTTGAAATCTTTTACGATGCTGGCAGGCAATACCGAAAATAAACTTCTAGCCAAGAAACTCAATGCCATCAGCGATGACCTCCAAGCCGGAGTTTCTATTTCTGGCTCACTCGCGAAGCATCCCGATGTATTTTCAAATTTCTATGTAAATATGGTCAAGGTAGGCGAAGAGACGGGGAAGCTCAACCAGACATTTTTACACTTAGCGGACTACCTAGATCGCCAATATTCCCTGACTTCGAAGACTCGAAATGCGCTCATTTATCCGGTTTTCGTTGTTGTTACATTTTTTGTGGTGATGACCCTGATGTTTGTGGTTGTTATTCCAAAACTTTCTTCTATTATTTTGGACTCTGGGCAGACAGTTCCTTTTTACACAAAAATAGTTATCGGGATTTCCAATATTTTCACTCAATATGGTTTTTTCATGCTGATTTTCTTGGTTTTGCTTGCCATCTGGGTTTGGAGATTGTCAGCGACCGAAAAAGGCAAACAATATCTGGATTCATTAAAACTTTCTGCGCCAGCGGTAGGAAATTTGTATAAGAAGCTTTATCTTTCTAGAATAACAGACAACTTGCACACCATGCTCTCCTCTGGAGTGCCCATCGTGCGAGCTATCGATATCACTGGCGAAGTTGTTGGCAGCCGCGTCTATAAGGCGCTGCTAGGGGAAGTGGCAGACGGAGTAAAATCCGGCCTTTCGCTTTCTCTGGCCTTTGCGAAACACAAAGAAGAAATACCGGGTATTTTCGTGCAAATAACGCAAGTGGGTGAAGAGACAGGTTCTTTGGGAGAAATTTTAAAAACCCTCAGTGAGTTTTATCGGCGTGAAGTGGATGACGCCATCGATACATTAGTAGGCTTGATCGAGCCGGTCATGATCGTGGTTTTAGGATTGGGGGTAGGAATATTGCTTGTGTCTGTACTTATGCCTATTTACAATCTGGCTGGAGGGATAAGTTAACAGCTTGTAGCTAATTAGCTTGTAGGCGATAGCTTTTTTCTACAAGCTACCAGCTAATTCCTAATAAGCTATCCCTGTGGATAACTCTCTTGCCTATACATTATTGTGTCCGTGATATAATAAGTCCATTAAAAATAAGTCGAAATTTCCGCTATAGGCGGGAAAATTATAAGTTTATTAATAATAGAATTTAGTATGAAAAAAATGAATTTAAAAAGAAAGAATTTGGGTTTTACGTTGATTGAGCTCTTGGTGGTCGTGGCTATCATCGGTATTTTGGCTTCGGTTGTGTTGGCGTCACTCAACACAGCGCGTTCTAAAGGCGCAGATGCGGCGGTAAAGGCAAACTTGGCGAATATCCGACCTCAAGCAGAGATCTTCTATGATGATGCTGATCCGCAAGCTTACACTGGCGTATGCGATGATGATACTATTGCAGCAGCGGGTGCGGCGGCAGCTACGGCTGGTGGAGGTACATTTGTCTGCAATGATACAGCTACTGCATGGGCGGCTTCTGCTGAAGTTAAATCAACAAATGTCATAGACGCTACTTCTGCTACTGACTATTGGTGTGTAGATTCCACAGGTCAGTCAAAGATAGAAGACGATGCTCTTGGTGCAGCGACTGTCTGTGCATAGCTCTCTGATTAATTCTTAAGAAGAGTAGAACAAAAACCACCCTTCGAGGCAACTCAGGGTGGTTTTTGTGTTTAGATATGTGATATAATACCAAAAGCTTTTATTATAATAATTAATGATTTTTATAAAAAATGAATTCAAACAAAAATTTTAAATCTGGATTTACATTGATCGAGCTCTTGGTGGTGGTGTCCATTATCGGCATCTTGGCTTCCGTTGTGCTTGTGGCATTAAATAATGCTAAAAATAAAGGCGCAGATGCGGGGGTGAAAACAAATTTAAGAAATGCCATATCACAAGGAGAGATATTATATAACACTAGAACTGCCAATAAAAATACCTACACGGATGCTTGCACTGACGGCTTGGTTGATGGGGCTAATGGCGTCGGTTCGTTTGTTTTAGCGGCTGCAAAAGCCAGTGGTCTTTCGAGCTATGGCATCAATAACGTTCCTCCTGCTTCTACAACAGTAGCGACCTGTAATGACAGCCCGGATGCTTGGGCGGCTGAGGTTCCGCTGAAGACTGCGGGACAAGTATGGTGTGTGGATAGTACGGGCAAGTCTAAACAAGAAGCTGTCAGTATCGGGGCCGGAACTGTTTGCGCTTAATTTTAGCTAGTACATGATTTTAACTTTTACAATTATTTTCTTTCTTCTCGGTCTCATCATCGGCAGTTTCTTGAATGTCGTCATTTTTCGGTGGGGTACGCGAAAGTCCTTTTTTGAGTCTTTTAGCGGACGGAGCGCTTGCCTCTCTTGCGGTCGTCAGCTTGCCTGGTATGAGCTCATACCGCTATTTAGTTTTTTGGGATTAAAGGGCAGGTGTAAAACTTGCAAAGCTAAAATATCAATCCAATATCCATTAGTAGAGCTTGCGACTGGTACGATTTTTGCTTTTTTGTTTTTTAAATTCTCTGATGTTTTATTTACCTCTGCGCCTTTGTTCGCTGTTACTTATGTCTATTACGCGATTACCTTTTCTTTATTATTGGTGATCGTGGCCTATGATTGGAGGCATAAAATAATCCCGGACATACTCGCCCTTATTTTCGGGATTCTGGCATTTGCGGGTTTGTTTTTGTTTGATAGAAGTAGCTGGTTTACTCTCTTGTCGGGAATATTCACGGCTCTCCCTTTTGCTTTATTTTGGCTCTTATCTCGCGGCAGATGGATGGGTTTGGGAGACGCTAAATTAGCGCTCGGTATCGGCTGGCTACTCCCTATCTCTCTCGCTCTCTCTGCGCTGGCGATCGCTTTCTGGTCTGGGGCAATTATTGGTATAATCATGATTATACTCTCCAAGAGTGGAAAAATTCGTCTTCTGAGTTCTTTTCGGGGAATGAAAAGCGAAATTCCTTTTGCCCCGTTTTTAGTTTTGGGAACCTTTCTGGCGTTTATATTTGAATTAAATTTTTTTAATATATGATTTTTAATTTTAAAATACCAAATACTACAAGCTACAAGCTACAAGCTAATAAGCTGAATAGAGGAATGACCTATGTAGAGCTCATTGTTGTGTTGAGTATTTTTTCTGTCATGGCCTCTATTGTCATTTTTAATTACGGGGAATTTCAAGCGAAAGTCGATATCAAAAATTTAGCCAGCGATATTGCTTTGAAGATTGTGGAAGCGCAAAAGTCATCTTTGTCCGGCAAATTGCCGCCCTTGACCCAGCAGTTGCAGATAGATTCAACCTGGAAACCTGCCTATGGAGTCCACATAGATAAAGCAGCTGATGATGAAAGTTTTATTTATTTTTCTGATCTCAACGAAGATGGCTTGTTTGATGGCTCGGACTGCACAGGGGAATGCATAGATCCGATTACTATTACCAGGGGGAATTACATTTCCAGTTTAGATGTTTTTTATCAATCCGGCGGTTCTGAGTCCTTAGACGATCTAACTATTTCTTTTTCTAGACCCAGCTCGAGCGCAGAAATAAAATCAAGCACTTCTTTTTCTTCTGCTGTTTCCTATGTGCAAATCAGTATTGCTTCGCCGAAATCAGCCAATGCTAAAATTAAAATATATCTATCAGGAAGAATTCAAGTAAATTAATTATGCAAAAAAATAATTATAAAACTAAAGGCGGATATACCATAATCGAGACGATGATCGCTGTGTCTCTTTTTGTGGTCATCGTCCTCTCCGGTATGGGCGCTCTTTTAAATGCTAATTTGCTCCACAATAAGTCGCAAGATATGCGCTCCATTATGGATAATTTGAGTTTTATTATGGAAGATATGTCTCGAAATCTAAGGACGGGATATATGTATCATTGTGGCGATTTTTCCAATATAGACACCGCTCGGAGCTGTGAGCTTGGCGGGAATATTTTTTTTGAAGAGGCTCCTCATGGGGATCCATCAGATGAAGATGATCAATGGGGGTACAAGATAGAATCAACAGATGGCGGTCTTACTTTTAATATAAGTAAATCTACTAAAGGCGGAGAGGCAGGAACTTGGGTGCAATTAAATCCGCCCGAGGTTGTGATTGATGGAGCTTCTGGATTTACAGTCGTGGGCGCCGAACCCCATTCGGAAGGCGATGAACAGCAACCTTTTATTACCATTAAATTAGTCGGCCATATAATGCTTAAAGATCCTGTCACACCTTTTTCTTTACAAACTTCAGTCTCTCAAAGACTTCTAGATATATCAGATATATGATTAAATTATTTAAAAAAAATAATGGCGGGTTTACTTTAGTAGAGACGCTGGTGGCTCTGTCTATTTTTACCGTGTCGCTCTTAGGGATAATGTCCGTTTTGGCATCCGGTATTTCTAATACTAATTACAGCAAACAAAAAATAATAGCCGGATATTTGGCGCAAGAGGGGATCGAATACGTTAGAAATCTGCGCGACACTGCTGTCCTCTATGACGCAGATGGCGCTCAGGCTGGTTGGAGCAGTTTTAGAGATGATGCCCTCCCTCCTCTCGATCCTCCTACCAGTACTAGCTTTTCTCGTATAATAAGCAAAACCGTCACCAATTCAGATGAAGTAAAAATTTCTTCGGATGTTTCTTGGACTCAAGGTTCGGGCACTTTTCATGTAATTTTTTCCGAAAGTTTATTTAATTGGGTAGAATAGGGTAGTAGAGCGAAGCTCACTACCCTACAAGTAATATGATAAAAATAATAATAAAAAAAAATAAAGGACCTGTCCCGTACGAAGCCAAAGGCTTTCGTTCGGGATTCGTGATACTTTTTGCAGTTACGCTTTCCGCGATTTTTTTAGCAATCGCCCTGGGTATTTCTAATATAGCGCTCAAAGAAGTGAAGTTTGGCACCAGCGCTCGCGATACCAATGATGCTTTTTTTGCGGCTGATACTGGCGCCGAATGCGCTCAATATTACGATCGAACTCCCGGACCTCCTAATAATTACCCTAATGCTTTTTCGGACAATCCACCTGCGTTTATGATTTGCGCTGATGTTGAAATTCCGACACCGGAGGCGGATCCGGAAGATTTTTGGACTTTTACTGTTCTAGGGTTGGGCAGAGGAGAGCAAGGTTGCGCTATTGTGACTGTGGATAAAATTACTCCAGAAGAGACTCATATCATCTCTAAAGGCTATAATCTCGGCGGCGATGGCTCGTGTGAATCATCTAGCACGAACCTGATTGAGCGCGAAATTAATGTAGATTATTAATCCATTTATCAGGCAGTTTCCCGTATGGACAAATCTGAAGTTAAAAATAGAATAATAAAATTGCGAAGTGAAATCGCGCGATTGCGAGATGCTTATCACACAAAAAATGCGCCCGAGGTGACGGACGAGGTATATGATTCCTTGACGCGCGAACTTCGGATGCTTTTAGCAAAATATCCCCAAAATTATAAGGTAGATGATCCAAACGCTCCCGAAAACAGAGTGGCAGGCAAGCCGCTCGAAAAATTTGTAAAAGTAAAGCACAGGGTTCGTATGCTTTCGCTGAACGATGCCTTTTCTTACGAGGAGCTTTATGATTGGGAGAAAAGAATTAAAAAATTATTATTGGTGGGTGAGGTGAATTATTTTTGCGAAGTTAAATTTGACGGATTAGCAGTTTCCTTAATTTACGAAGATGGTAAATTTGTGCAAGGAGCCACGCGCGGGGATGGATTTATCGGAGAGGATATAACAGAGAATTTGAAGACTATAAATTCAATCCCCCTCTCCTTACCAAGGAGAGGGGCTAGGGGTGAGGTGGATAGAGAGGAAGAAATCCCCAAATATTTAGAAGTTCGTGGAGAAGCCCTCTTAAGCAAGAAAACATTAGAAAAATTAAACCTTATCAATCAAAAAGAAGGCAAACCTCTTTTCGCCAATACCCGAAATGCGGCGGCTGGGAGTCTGCGGCAACTAGATCCACAGCTTGCCAAAGAAAGAAATTTGGATTTTGTCGCTTATGATTTAAATTTGGGAGCCGAGCTCCCAAATGGGAGCTCGGCTCCCAAATTTCATTCCACCAAACATGAAATACTTCGTCATTTAGGTTTCAAAGTTGAAAAATTAGAAGCCAAGTGTGAAAACTTGGAGGAAGCAATCGCTTTTATAAAAAAATTCGAAAAGGTAAGGCCAGACTTTCCTTATGGCACCGATGGCGTCGTCGTATCGGTGGATGACTTAAAATTACAAGCTGTTTTGGGCGTAGTCGGGAAAGCTCCGCGTTTTATGGTGGCATTCAAATATCCAGCTGAGAAAGCGACGACGATCGTCAAAGAAATCTTAGTGAATGTTGGGCGCACGGGGGTGCTCACGCCGCTCGCAGTTTTTGAGCCGACTTTAGTCGCGGGCTCGCAAGTGTCTAAGGCGACATTGCATAACATGGATCAGATAGAGCGCTTGGGTCTGCGGATCGGGGATACTGTTGTGATAGAAAAAGCAGGCGATGTAATTCCTAAAGTAGTCGAAGTCTTGACTCGGATGCGCACCGGCAAGGAAAAAAAATTCAAAATGCCGACCCATTGCCCGACGTGTGGGGGAAAAATTGAGAAAAGAAACATAGGAATGAAGTCGGGGGAGGACTTTTCCGTCGCCTACTATTGTTCGAATCCAAAATGTCCCGCGAAAAATGAAAGATATTTAGAACATTTTGTTTCTGTCTTTGAGATATATGAATTGGGCCCAAAGATTTTGCGGCGTTTCAAGGATGAAGGTTTGATCACCGATGCGGCGGATATTTTTACGCTTACAAAGGAAGACATCGCGCCCTTAGAGCGCTTTGGAGAAAAATCAGCCGAGAATATAATTAACGAGATAAAAAACAAAAAGAAAATTCCGCTCCCAAAGTTTCTCTGGGCGCTCGGCATCCTCCATGTCGGTGAAGAAACAGCCCGAGATTTAGCAATTCACTTTGGAACTTTAGAAAAACTAATACTTTGCGTTAGGCAAGACCTAACGCAAAGTATTAGTATCGAAAACATAGGTCCGGCAGTTTTAAAAAGCGTGAGTGATTTTTTTGATCATGAAAATAATTTGAATTTTATAAAGAAATTGAAGAAAAACGGCGTAATCGTAGAAAGCTACAAGCTAAAAGCTACTAGCTACAAGCTAAAGGGTCTGAGTTTTGTTTTGACCGGCACACTCTCGGGCATGTCTCGCGAGATAGCCAAAGAGAAAATCTTGGCTTTAGGCGGAAAAGTAGTAGGCTCTGTATCAAAAAATACTTCCTATGTCGTCGCTGGCGCGGATCCGGGCTCTAAGCTAAAAACCGCGGAAAAACTGGGAGTCAAAGTAATAAATGAGACAGAATTTTTAAATATGCTAGACTAATTCCAGTCTGGAACCGTCGCATAGTGGTCGAGTGCGCGCGCTTGGAAAGCGCGTAGGCTGAAAGGTCTCGAGGGTTCGAATCCCTCCGGTTCCGCAATGATTTGTGAGAATGTCTAAATGACATTCGAACATCTCATCATTGCGCGATTCCGGGGGATGAGAAAGCCGGAGCGCGACGGCGCGAGGCAGGGTCGTGCACTTTTTCAGTAGAAAAAGATGCCTGACCAAATCCCTCACCCTCCGCCTTTGCCCGCCATAGCTTTAGCGAAGTCGGGCTTCGCCAACCCTTCGATTGTAAGGTGGCATATAAGAAAGAGTATGATATAATAAAAGTTATGAAAAACTCACAAAAAGGTTTTGTGGTTCCCTTGATTATTGCAATCATCGCAATTTTAGCGATAGGCGGGGGAGTATATTATTTTAAAACAGCAAACACTGGATCTAGTTCAGTAAATAATAATCCAGACACGAATCAAGCAAATAGCAATATTTTCTCAGATTTTATTGCTCGCGACCATGATAGCTGTATTGAATCTACCCAGTCGGGAATAAGTGGACAAAAACTATGTGCGATAGTCAAACGACTTCAGGAAAACGGAAGCAGTGCTTATTACTGGGTCGGCAGAGACACTACTGTGCGAAAAGAGAGTGAAGTGGGCGCGGTCGCGCAAGTTGACATTGATATTAATTTTTTTGGAACCGCTAAAAATTATAATCAGTTCGTGGAAAATCCTAATAGTGGCAACTCACTATCGAAAAGTAATGCCAGTGGTACATTTGCGCAAATGAATAATCGGAGTATGGCGCAAGATACTTTTGAAAAGATATCCTCAGATTCTTCGGGTTATGAAAAGATCACAATAAATGGAACTATTGTTTTGAAAAACACAATAAATGGAAAACTTTATTTTGCCTTTTTTAAGAATGAAATTATTTATGTGTTGGGAAATATTAATCCTTTATTTGAATCATCTGCTTTAGGAATCATTAAAGTAATATTAGACTAAAATTATGAAAAACTCACAAAAAGGTTTTGCGCAAAAGATATAATTTCACTTCTTCGGGTTTTATTTTATTCCTTCAACGCAAAACCGACGCCTCGGATGGTGTGGATTAGATGCTTGTCTTTTTTCCCGTCGATTTTTTTGCGCAAATATCTGATGTGAACATTTAGCTCATTATTTGTCTCCTTAAAAGTCGGCCCCCAAGCGTGTTCGATGAGCCTCTGTCTGCTTATCGCTTCTCCACTGTTGGAAAGGAGCATATCTAAGAGTTTGTATTCTTTTGGAGTCAGTGGAATAGTGATGCCGGCGCGGGTGACTTCGTGTTTCTTTTTATCCATCACCAAATTTCCGATTTTAATAATATTTGATTCGGTTGTTTTGCGGCGACGCAAGACAGCGCGAATTCGCGCAAACAGTTCGCTGGTGCTGAAAGGTTTTATCAGATAGTCATCCGCTCCGGCGTCTAGGCCAGTCACTCGATCTTCGGTACTGCCTCTTGCGGTGAGCATGATGATGGGTGTGTGGATCGCGTGCGTTCGGAGTTCTTTGCAGACAGAGAAACCGTCTCTCTTTGGAAGCATGATGTCTAGTAGAATCAAAGAATAATTATTTTTCATCGCTTTCTCTAAGCCCGTCTCGCCATCATAGGCTACATCCACGGAATAGCGCTCGCTTTTTAGAGCTCGCTTCAAGATATCCACTAATTTTTTCTCGTCTTCAATAATCAATATTGCCATAAGGCAATTATATCATATAATCGCTCAATATGCAAGGTTAAGTTTGTATTAATTTGTTCTTTTGTTTTATTTTATATTTATTTTGATAAATTAAAATTTTGGTATATACTTTCAGCATGTGGAAAGAAAACTCACTGCGAGATATAGATATAAAACTTATTAATTTTTTCAGGCGTGCGTCGATGCCGATGGCTCGTTTTAGTTTGTTTGTGATTTTTTTCTGGTTCGGTATTTTGAAAGTTATCGGCGTATCTTCTGCTAGTCCCTTGGTACAAAGTCTTTTTGAAAGGACGATCAGTTTTATGTCGTTTGATACTTTCATCGTTCTATTTGGCATATTTGAATGTGTCATCGGGATTCTTTTTATCATTCGTGGTTTTGAGCGGGTGGTCATACCGATGCTCTTTGCGCACATGGCTACGACATTTATGCCATTGTTCCTTTTGCCAGCAATGACCTGGAGCGGATTTTTAGTGCCTACTCTCGAAGGGCAATATATTATAAAAAATCTTTTGATCATCGCTGTAGCCATCGCGATCGCCGCGCATTTAGAGCCATTCTCTCTCCGTGAAAAAATTTCTCAAAAAAATCTTACTGCTGAATAAAAAAGAGGGTGAGACACCGCTCGAGGCGCTTCAGGCTTTTCGCGCCAAAAATAAAAAATATAAAGATGCAAAGATGACTTATGCCGGCCGGCTGGATCCGCTCGCCTCTGGGCTTTTGTTAGTGCTAGCAGGGGATGCTGTAAAAGAAAAAGAAAAATATCTAAAACTTTCCAAAGAATATAAATTTAGCGTTCTTTTTGGTTTTACTACCGACACTTATGATATCTTGGGCAAGATACAACATTCTAACATTCTAACGAACATTGGAATGAAAGAATTAGAGAAAAAAATAAAACAGAATCTAAAATTTTTCACTGGCAAATTTATGCAAAGTTATCCGATGTATTCTTCTCGCACTGTAAAGGGCAAACCGCTTTTTGCTTACGCGAGAGCGGGTAAATTTGTAGAGAGTCCGAAGCATGAAGTGGAGGTAAAGAGTTTGAAGTTTTTTTGTATAAAGAAAATAAGTGCCCGAAAGTTTTTAGAAAACATCGAGCGCAGAGTTGTAAAGGTGAAAGGGGATTTTCGCCAAAAAGAAATCTTAAAAATCTGGCGCCAGAAGTTGAAATCCCAGCAAGGGGAGTCCTTGCTGGAGAGAAAGTTTTTTATCGCTGATTTTAATATTAAATGTAGTAGTGGCACATATGTGCGAGGGATAGCGCACTCGCTTGGGCAAAAACTCAACATTCCCGCTCTAGCCTTTTCAATCAAAAGGACAAAAATTGGCAAATGGGAGCAATCGGAGTAGAACCCGATAGTAGATCCGACTTGCTGGCGGGCTCACTACCGGGTAGAATATAAAAATGCTTTCTGCGCTGATTACAATCGTAGGCCTTTCGCTTTTTGAGGCAGTTTCGTCTGTGGATAACGCTATCATAAATGCTGAAGTGTTGGCTACCATGGGCGCCAAAGCTAGACGATGGTTTTTGACCTGGGGGATGTTCATTGCAGTTTTTATGGTTCGCGGACTCCTGCCATTTATAATAATTTGGGCTTTCAATACGTCGCTCAATCCGATGCAGATCCTGTCAGCCGCCTGGTCTAGCGATCCCCTGGTTTTAGAATCGATAGAAAAATCAGCCCCCATCTTGCTAGTGGCTGGCGGGGTTTTTCTTCTTTTTTTATTTTTGCACTGGCTTTTTCTTGAAGAGAAACATTTCGGGTTGCCTAAAGCCGAGAAATTTTTCATGTCGCAGGGGGTTTGGTTTTATGCTACAGTTTCCATCTTACTGGCACTCATTGCTTGGTTTGCACTCAAAGAAAGCAACCTCATGGGTTTTGGCGCGGTCGTGGGTTCCAGTCTGTTTTTTATTACTCACGGCTTTAAACAAAATGCCGAGGAGCAAGAGAAAAAATTGCTTGGCAACGCGCACTCTGATCTGAGCAAGCTTTTCTTTCTAGAAATTATCGACACGACTTTTTCGATCGACGGAGTTTTAGGAGCTTTTGCGTTCACCCTTTCGGTACCCCTCATTTTACTGGGCAACGGACTGGGTGCTCTCTTGGTGCGCGAATTAACATTGAGAAATATCGAGCGGATTAAAAAATATGTTTATCTGAAAAATGGCGCGATGTATTCTATCTTGGTCTTGGGAATTATCATGATCTTGCATAGTTTTGGTTTTCACATACCGGAATATCTTTCTCCGCTCGCTACCTTTCTCATCATCGGTTTTTTCTTTTGGAAATCAAACAAACACCTCAATCGAAAATTAGTCTAAAATAAAATCAATGAAAGGCCCGCAGAAAATTTTTAAAGAAGAATATGAAAAGCTAAATAAAGCTCAAAAAGAAGCAGTGGACACGATTGATGGTCCGGTGATGGTGGTGGCCGGTCCGGGCACTGGCAAGACGCAGATCCTAGCGCTTCGGGTGGCAAATATTTTAACCAAGACAGATAACAAAGCTGACAGTATTCTTTGTCTTACTTTTACAAATTCTGGTGTAAAAGCGATGCGGGAGCGTTTGCGTGATTACATTGGGATCGAAGCTTCCAAGGTGCATATTTCTACTTTCCATAGTTTTGGGATGGATATTCTTGAAAAATATTTTCGTGTTTTAGATTTGCCTGAAATGCCAAAATTAATGGATGAGGCAGATGCGGTAGCGCTTAGTGATGCAATTTTGCAGGATAACGAATGGGAATATATTCGTCCAAAGTCGGATACTTCCAGATACTTCAATGATTTAAAGGGTTTGATTTCACTTTTAAAACGGGAGCGCCTAGTCCCGGAGGCTTTTGAAGATTTAAGTAAAAAAGAGATTAAGAATTTAGAATCTGATCCGGAAAATGTTTCTTCTCGTGGCGCTACCAAGGGGGAGCTGAAGAAAGATATCCAAAAAAAGATAGAAGGATTAGAACGCACGCGGGAGGCCATTAAATTTTATGAATTTTATGAAGAAGTGAAAAAAGAAAAAAACTTTATTGATTATGACGATGTTTTGGAAAATTTAGTAAAAATCATAGAAATTTCTGAAGAAGCTTCGTTTGATTTAAAAGAAAAATATCAATATGTTTTAATAGACGAACATCAAGACTCATCTGGAGTGCAAAATGAATTCTTGGAGAAAGTTTGGCAAGGGGAGGAAAAGCCAAATATTTTCGTGGTCGGAGATGACCGCCAGCTCATTTATGGTTTTGGTGGCGCGTCAATTTCTTATTTTGAGAATTTTAAAAATGCTTTTGGCAAAGCAAAATTAATTTCTTTGGAAGAAAATTATCGTTCGACAAAGGGAATTCTCGATCTTTCCCATAGTCTATTGCAGAGTTCTCTCACTGAAGGGAAATTAAAAAGTAATCTCAAAGAGAATATTCCATTGCGTCTAGTAGAGGCGAGTTATCCGCGAGACGAGATCATCGCTTGCGCGTTAGAGATAAGAGAGAAAATTAAGAATAAAGAAGATGTGAATGAAATGGCGATACTGGTGCCTAAAAATAGACAGGCGCGCAGTGCGATCGCTATTTTACGAGATATGGGTATCCTAGTAGCAGGAGGAGACAAAATTAATTTTTTTGATTCGGCGGAAGCGCAAGCTTTTTTGCAAGTTTTGAAGATCATCGCGTATCCGGCAGATGGAGTCGCTATTTCGGGATCTTTTTTTAATAAATTTTCCGGTATTCCGCCCCTAGAAGCGCATAAATTTATAAAAGAAAATTATATGCGAGAGTTTTCTATTCTCAATATCAAGGAAGATAAGCAAACGCTTTTCAAAAATGAAAATCTCGTAAAAATTTGGATAGAAAAACTAAAATCCTGGATCCAAAAATCCGCTGACTTGAATGTATATTCTTTGTTGCAAAATGTTGGTTCAGAATTACTGCTGGATACGGCGCGTAATCACGCGGATCTGGTAGTGCGAGTAGAAGTCGTGCGTACACTTTTACATTTAGCGCTTTCGCAAATAGAAAAGAATCCGAAGATTGCCTTGAGAGAATTTTTAATATTTATAGATCGTCTGGAAACTTATGGCGAACATATTCCGCTTGCAGTATTCTCGGCAGACGAGGGGGTAAAAGTCCTTACTTTGCACGGCTCCAAAGGACTGGAGTTTGATTATGTCTGGATTGCGCATATGGATGAAAAGTCTTTGGGTAGTGGCAGACATGGTGGTTTTACACTTCCAGAAGTGTTGGCAGAAAAGGTTGAGCAGAAAGATACAGAGGTCTTGAAACGCCAGCTCTATGTGGCGATCACGCGAGCCAAAAGATTCTGTACGCTCTCTTATGCCTTGCATTCATATACCGGCGGAGATTTGGAGCTTGCCAGTATCGTGGCAGATTTGGGGGAGCATTTTGAAAAACAAACCGCAGATGAAACAGAGAAAATAATTTTGAAAACTAGTGCCAAAGCTTATGTTTTAACCTCTGATATTAAAAAAAATGTAAAAAATACTGGGCTCCCAGAATTAATAAAGTTAGTTGCTAAAGACTATGAGGACAGGAAAGTGTCTGTTTCTCTTCTAAATAATTTTTTTGAATGTCCTTGGAAATGGTATTTTAGGAATTTACTTCAGTTGCCAGAAGCAAAAAGCGAGAGTTTGGAACATGGGAATGCGGTGCATTCGGCGATTGATAAAATTCTCAAACTTAAAAAAGCTCCGAACTCAAAAGACTTAGAAGAGCTAACGAGTGGTGATAAAGGAGTTTTAAAAATTGTTTCAAGATGGGTAAAGAGCCGGTTGTCTAAAATAGAGCAAAAATATGAGAATGAAAAAAGTATTTCCACCAAAGATCATAGATTCCCGCATTTAAATATTTATGGGAAAATAGACTTAGTAGAATATTTTTCAAAAGATGAATTACGCGTGACAGATTTTAAGACCGGAAGTGTGCGAAAAAAAGGGGATATAGAAAAGATAGATGAGGAAGGGAGGCTGAGCTCATATCTCCGCCAGCTCGCGATGTATTCGTATTTACTGCAGAATAATTCCAAAATAAATGTTCGTGAAAGTCGGCTTGAATTTATAGAAGCGAAAGATGAAAAGGAATCCATTTATGATAGAGTGATAACTGACAGCGAAATTAGCCTTTTAGTGAAAGACATTCTGGATTATGATAATCTCATCAAAAAAGGGCAGTGGCTAAATAGGCCTTGTAATTACAATTCTTATGGGAAAAATACTGAGTGCGAATATTGTAAAATGGCAGAGATTTATAAATAAATTCTAAACAAATGAAACATCAAATTATTCTTTTTTATAAATACGTCCGCATAGCGGATCCCGAGCATGTGCGAGGGATACAGGAAGAAATCTGCTTACGACTAGGCCTCAAAGGCAGATGTATTATTGCGACTGAGGGTATCAATGCTACTTTTGAAGGTACGAAAGAAAACATAAAAGAATATATTAAACAATTAGAGAAAGACGAAAGATTTAGAAACATTCATTTTAAATTAAGCGCTGGCACAGGCAGTGCCTTCCCAAAACTTTCTATCAAAGTGCGCAAAGAAATAGTCTCACTACATTTAGGAACTTGCGATATAGACCCGAATCAAATCACTGGCATACATCTTAAACCAGAGGAGTTGCATGAATGGCTTTTGGAAAACCAAGCCGCCTCCGCGCAAGGCTTCGGCGAGCCGAAGGAATTTTATATCGTTGATATGCGAAATGCTTATGAACATAAAGTCGGGCATTTTGAGAATTCTATTTTGCCACCGATTGAAAATTTTAGAGATTTGCCAAAAGTGGTGGAACAAATTTCTCATTTAAAAAATAAAACAGTGCTGACAGTGTGCACTGGCGGTGTGCGTTGTGAAAAAGCTTCGGGATTTTTGATCACACAAGGGTTTACGGACGTGTATCAACTCGATGGAGGTATAGTTAGCTATATGGAAAAATATCCTAATGAAGATTTTCAAGGCAAGCTGTATGTTTTTGATGGCAGAGTGACTATGGGATTCTATACTGACGACACCAAACATAAAATAGTAGGGAAGTGCGATAGCTGCAAAGGCGAATCTGAAAATTATGTAAACTGCGCGAACCCAGTCTGTCACAGGCACTTCATTGTTTGCGAGAAGTGTATTGACGATTCAGAAGGAAATACACTTTGTCCTGGTGGTTGCGTTCTCTCTCGGCACGGGCGAAAGATTAGCCCTGTACAAGTCTAGCGTATAGCTCCACCGAAGATTTTTATCGTTTCACTTTCCAGCTTTTTATGTATTAAGTCGATTTCTTCGCTCGTAAGTGTTTTTTCTAAAGATCTATAAATGATGCGGTACGCATAGCTTATTTTTCCCGCGCCGAATTTTTCTGCGTTTTCATATTTATCCAACAGCTGTACTTCTTCCACTATACCTGGAGCGATTTCTCTGACAAAGTCGAAATAATCATTTGGTATAAAATCATTTTTAACTACGAAAGAAATGTCGCGAATAATTGGAGGGTATTTACTAACCTCGGAGAATTTTTGTCCAAGTTTAAGTTGTTTTTTTACTCTCTCATCTTCTGACCAGAGTAGTCTTATATCTGGTAGCTGCATACTAGCGATAGCGAGACGCTCCAAACCGAAGCCGAAAGCCCATCCATGATAACCCTCGAGTCCTAGATTGGACAATACAGTTTTTCTGACCATTCCAGAGCCCAACATTTCTATCCATTTTCCGTTAATTTCTGCTTCCATCTCAAAGCTTGGATCAGTATAAGGGAAGGTGTGATCATAAAAACGAAAATTTATTTTTCCGAAAATGCTTGTCGCGATTTCTGTCAAAGTGTTTTTTAAATCTTGTGGAGTTATAGTTTTTTTATCGTCTGGTGTTATTAACCAGCCCCCAAATTGATGGAAAACATTCATGTGACGAGCGTCAATTTCATCTTTACGGTATACCTTGCCATAACAAATGGCTCCGAGGGTTTCCTTGTTCGCAATTCTTTTTTTAATGTCTGGAAGGTTCAAATAATAATACCAAAACACTGTATCGTGCGTTCGCAGAACATTATTTTCATCAACATAATAAGTGTCTGACGGACTGCGCGCCGGATGGCCTTCGGGCATATTGAATAGATCAAAAAGAATCTTCGTCGGCACAATCTCTGGTATTTTTATGTCATCAAAATTTTTAAGAGAAGATACTTCTTTTGCCTTTCTTACTATTTCTTCTAATGGACTGCCGGGAGTGCGAGAAAGGTCCGGCATACTGAGATAACGTTTCAGCCGCATGGAATGTGCATCAGTCTTGGGTTCCAGATCTTTTTTTAAAGCTTTTTCTTCAGGGGTCTCTACATTGTAATTCGACATGCGTTTAGTCTAGCATTTCATAGTGTTTTTTGCTATAATAAGGGTATATTTATGGCAAAAGAAGACGTAACAAAGAAGGGTAATGGGCACCACTATGACGCTTCAGATATATCGGTTTTAGAGGGTTTAGAGCCCGTCAGACGTCGTCCGGGGATGTATATTGGTACCACTGGACCAGAAGGGCTTCATCATTTGGTGTGGGAGATTTTTGACAACTCGCGCGATGAAGCGATGGGCGGTTTTTGTAATGATATTGAAGTGGTGCTTCTCCCAGGTAATCGCGTACGAGTCGCAGACAATGGCCGAGGTATACCAGTAGACACTCATAAAAAAACAAAAGTTTCCGCGCTCGAGACGGTGATGACGACTCTGCACGCCGGAGGAAAGTTCGGCGGAGAAGGCTACAAAGTTTCCGGCGGTCTACATGGAGTTGGGGCCTCTGTGGTCAATGCTCTTTCTATTTTTTGTAAGGCAGAAGTTCATAGAGATGGCGGTAAATATGTTCAAGAATATTCACAAGGCAAGAAAAAGTCCGCGGTGAAAAAAGTTGGTAGCTCAAAACTTCATGGAACCATTGTAACTTTTGAACCAGATGTAGAAATCTTTAAAGATATTAAATTCGATTGGAATACGGTGGTCAACCATATTCGCCAGCAAGCTTATTTAGTTAAAGGATTAAAGATCTTAATAATCGATGCGAGAGACGCAAAAGAACTACATGATAAAAAGGGGATGGATGATAGTGATGTCTTTTATTTCCGAGATCTCGGCCTAGAGCTTCCATCTATCTCTTTTTACTTTGAAGGCGGACTAATTTCTCTCATAAAATATTACAATAAATTTCAAAAACCGATTCAGAGCAATATTTTTTATGTTGAAAAAGAGTTGGATGGCGTGGGAGTAGAAATAGCTCTCCAATATGTGGATGACATCGTGGATCGCATCGTGCCTTTTGCTAACAATATCAACACTCCCGAAGGTGGCACGCATGTGACAGGTTTCAAGACCGCGCTCACGAGGACTCTCAATACTTACTGCAAGAAAAATGAAATGATGAAAGAGTCCGAAGGAGGATTTACTGGCGAAGATGTGCTGGAAGGTTTAACTGTGGCTATTTCTGTAAAACTGCGCGAGATTCAATTTGAAGGTCAAACCAAAGCAAAATTAGGAAGTATGGAAGCCCAAGGAGCGGTGGCGACTGTTTTCGGTGAGGCTTTTAATAATTTCTTAGAAGAAAATCCCGATGAAGCAAAAGTCATTATAAATAAGTCTATTTTAGCTCTCAAGGCCCGCAAAGCTGCCAAAGCCGCGAAGGATTCCATTCTACGAAAAGGCGCTCTCGAAGGAATGACGCTTCCAGGTAAATTGGCAGATTGTCAGAGCAAAAATGCCGAGGAGTCGGAACTATTCTTAGTCGAGGGAGATTCTGCGGGAGGTAGCGCGAAGCAAGGTAGAGACCGTCGCACTCAAGCGATCTTGCCGCTGAAAGGTAAAATTTTAAATGTTGAACGCGCGCGTATAGACAAGATGCTCGCTTCAAAAGAAATAAAATCTCTAGTGATTGCGCTCGGCACTTCTATCGGAGATACATTTGATTTGGCAAAGATGCGTTATCATAAGATAATCATTGCGACCGATGCCGATGTGGATGGTTCACATATTCGTACGCTTCTGCTGACACTTTTTTATAGATATTTTAGACAAATTATTGATGCTGGATATATTTACATCGCTCAACCACCGCTTTATAAAATAAAAAAGGGCAAGGAAATTTCCTATGCTTATACAGATGAAGAAAGAATAAAGATTGTTGGTAAAGGCGCAGACATAAGCGATATACAACCCGCCGACGTCGAGGACGACTCTGGCGAGGCAAAGGAAGGAGAAGAGGAGAGCGTCGGGAAAGAAAAGTCTGCAAAAATTCACATCCAACGTTATAAAGGTCTCGGTGAAATGAATCCAGAAGAACTCTGGGAGACGACGATGGATCCGGCGCACCGCGTATTAAAAAAGGTAAACATAGATGACGCCGAAGAAGCGAATAAAATTTTCGACATCCTAATGGGATCCGAAGTCCCTCCGCGCAAATCTTTCATCCAATCCAATGCCAAACTCGCCGAGATTGATATTTAAATTACTTCTTATTTTTTATTTCCTCTAAAAGTTTTTTTGCTAGTTCTTCTGTTGATATTTGACCGAGCTGGCCGGAGTCGCGGGATTCGAGGGTGACTTTGCCGGCTTCTATTTCTTTGTCGCCAATGACGATCCAGTACGGGATCTTGTTATTTTTCGCGTCGCGGACTTTGGTGCCGAGGTTCTCATCTTTATCATCAAATTCTGCGCGGATATTATTTTCTTTGAGCATCTCAAAAACTTCCTTTGCATATTCATTATGATTTTCACGCACTGGAATCACTTTTACTTGCACCGGTGAGAGCCAGAGAGGGAAAGCTCCGACAAAGTGCTCAATCAATACTGCTGTGCATCTTTCTAGGGAGCCGGTGATGGCTGCATGAATCATTACTATTCTTTCTTTTTCTCCCTTTTCATTGATGCAATTTAGATCAAATCTCTCTGGCAGGTTCATGTCCAATTGTATTGTCGCCACCTGCCACTGTCGTCCGGCAGAATTTTTTGCCATGAAGTCTAGCTTTGGTCCGTATAGTGCAGCTTCACCCAGACCTTCAAAGTAATCCGTCTTAAATTCTTTCTTGCGTTCTTCGGCGATACTACGAAGTTCATTTTCTGCAGTATCCCAGATTTCTTTTGTGCCTAAATATTTTTTTTGTTCTTTCGGATCGCGAAAAGATAATCTTACTTTTAAACTAAATCCAAAAGTTTTGTAGAATGTATCAACGATATCCCAGATCTTTAAAAATTCCTCTTTGACTTGATTGTGCCTGCAAAAAACATGCGCATCATCTTGAGTTATAGAAAGCACGCGAGTTAGGCCCCCGAGCTCGCCTGATTGTTCGTCGCGATAGACCATGGTTGTTTCAGCGTATCTTTGTGGCATCTCCCTATATGAATGCGGCTTGCGGTCGAAGATCTGAGTGTGATGGGGACAGCTCATTGGCTTTAATGCATATTCCTTTCCTTCACGGGATGTAATGCGGAAAAGTTCATCAGAAAATTTATCCCAATGTCCCGATTTCTCATATAATTCACGTTTTGTAATATGGGGGATGGTCACGCGGGTGTAGCCATATTTTTCTCTGAGCTCTCCCACAAATTTGTCTAGTTCTTCACGCACCACGGTGCCCCTTGGCGTCCATAGCGGAAGCCCGGGTCCGACAAGTTCGGAAAAAGTAAACAGGTCCAACTCTTTGCCTATCACTCGATGATCATTTTTATCCATTTCATTAATCTCTTTTTCCATAGATTACATCATAGCATATTTTATTTTATTCTAAAGTTTTCTTTGAATTGCTTTTTATGAGCAATATGCTAGGATAAGCCCATTATGGTAGTACGAATGAGGAGTACAAAATCGCATACGAAAAACAGGCGCTCGCATCACGCGCTTTCTAGCACGAGCTTTACTAAATGTGAAAATTGTAAAGCTTTGAAGAGGCGGCACACAGTTTGCGCTGCTTGCGGTTTTTACCGAGGAAAAAAGGTTTTGGATTTAGTCAAAAAGACGGAAAAGAAACAAAAGAAAGAAAAGGCGAAGGCATCAGCAGCGAAGAGCTAGTTTATAAAGTAGAAAGCAAAAAAAATCAGCAAGTTTGTAAAGTTGTAAAGTTGTAAAGTTTCTTTTAACTTTATGAACTTTATAACTTTGAACTAATGTATGGCCAATAGGCACCTTTCAAGATCAATAGTTCTCCAGACTCTTTTTGAGTGGGACTTTTTGCCCGCGGACAAAAAGGATGCTACAACTTCCCATCAAGAAATAAAAGAAGCATTAAAAAGAAATTTAAAAGAATTTGCCCCGGGGCTCGAGGATGATGTTTTTGTATTTGCTCTCATAGATGAAATTTTAAAGAAGCGAGCCAAGATCGATGAAATCATCGAAAAAGCCGCGCCGGATTGGCCGATAGATAAAATTTCAGTGGTAGATAGGAATATTCTGCGCATTGGTTTGACGGAATTATTGTTTGGCGATAGGGCGCAAGTGCCTCCGAAAGTGGCCATCAACGAAGCGATAGAGTTGGCCAAGACTTTTGGCGGCGAAAATTCCGGCAAGTTTGTCAATGGCGTGCTCGGAGCAGTTTATAAAGAAATCGGCGAGCCCGACAAAGATCATCAGAAAGAACACCAAAAAAATCATGACAAGAAGAGGAGTGGAGCCGATTCCAAGGAGCATCCAGAGCCGGTCGACATCACCAAATTGCCGGTGGAGAATTTAGCCGGCGCATTGGTGTATACGCATAAAGACAATAAGAAGGATGGAAATATTTTGTTTGCCTTGGTGCACGATGTTTTTGGCTATTGGACTTTGTCGAAAGGTAAAGTTAAAATAGCTGAAAATCTAGAGGAGGGAACAATAAAAGCAATCAAGAAAGAAATCGGGCTGGATATAAAAATAGAAGAAAGACTCGGAGTTAATGAATATGTCGCGACGCATCCCACCAGCGGTAAAACTTTAAAAAAAGTTGTGTATTTTTTAGCATATACTGAATATAAAGAGCTGGTGCTCGAAAATTCTGGCGGACTTGATGCGGCTAAATGGTTCGAGATGTCCACGATACCGGAACTTCGTATTTATAATGACATTATTCCGCTGATTGGAAAGGCAGTTGAGATAATAAGTGGCTCCGACGCAAAGTCGGAGTCCCGACCTGAAGGCGTCGGGATAAAAAATAATAAAAACCTATGATAAATTTTTCAGATTTTGAGAAAAAAACAAAAATAATTTTTAAGGATAAAAAGCTTCTCGAGCAGGCCTTTATTCATCGTTCTTATATAAATGAAAATCCAAAGACGTCGCTGTCACATAATGAAAGGCTGGAATTTCTTGGTGACGCAGTGCTAGAACTGATCGTGACTGATTTTTTATATAAAAAGTATTCTAATTATACGGAAGGGGAATTGACAGCTTTGCGTTCTGCTCTGGTGAATGCTGTGATCATATCGGAAGTTGCTACTGCTATCGGCATGAATGATTATCTGCTTTTATCCAAAGGTGAGGCCAAAGATAATGGCAAGGCCAGGTCCTATATTTTAGCCAACACATTTGAAGCATATGTCGGCGCTCTATATCTGGACCAAGGGATCGATGCGGTAGGTAAATTTGTGAATAAGTGCCTTTTACCCAAGACACCCGAGATAGTGTCAAAAAAGTTGTGGCGCGACGCGAAATCTCTGGTGCAAGAGCGCGCGCAGGAATTTTTGAATGTCACACCGGCCTATAAAGTGTTGCATGAGTCAGGTCCTGACCACGACAAGCATTTTACCTTAGGTATTTATTTCGGGCCTAATTTGATTGCCGAAGGCAAGGGCCAATCCAAACAAGAAGCAGAACAAAAAGCAGCCGAAGCAGCGCTGAAAGTCAAGAATTGGTTGGATTAAAAATATGCGACTCAAAAAACTAGAATTAAATGGCTTTAAATCTTTTGCTCAAAAAACTATTTTGGAGTTCGAGAACAGTATCGTCTGCGTCGTCGGTCCGAATGGCTCTGGGAAATCAAACGTGGTGGAGGCTATCCGCTATGTGTTAGGCGAGCAGTCGATGAAGTCTATGCGCGGCAAGTCGGGCCTGGATCTTATTTTTAAAGGGTCTAAAAATCTACCTAAAGGGAGGGGCGCGTCCGTCGTGATCCATTTTGATAATTCTGACAAGATTTTCAAGCTCGAAAATGACGGAGGAGATAATATAAATTTAAATTATGACACGATCAGTATTTCTCGCGAAGTTTTTTCAGATGGATTAAATAAATATATTTTAAATGGCACGGAAGTGCGTCTAAAAGATATTCACAATCTTTTGGCATCAGTCAACATCGGCTCATCCGGACATCACATCATCTCGCAGGGCGAAGCAGATAGGATTTTGAATGCCAGCCCAAAGGATAGAAAAGAAATGGTGGAAGACGCGCTCGGACTCAAAATTTACCAGTACAAAATAAAAGATTCTGTCAGGAAATTGGAAAGGACAGAAGAAAATATGAAAGAAGTAGGAATGTTGCGCCGAGAAAATGCTCCCCATTTGAATTTTTTGAAGAAACAGGTGGAAAAATTTGAGAAAGTGAAAGAAATGCAAAAGGAGTTAGGTGTTCTTTATAGAGAATATCTAAAAAAAGAAAGTGTTTATTTAGATGCAGAGAAGGAAAATTTATCAGCTGAAAAGAGGGCAATCACGGATGAATTAAAAAATGTTTCTGTAAAAATTTCTCACACCGAAGATGCTAATTCCGCTCAGGGAAACAAAAAAATAGCAGAATTAAAAATAGTGGAGCAGAAATTAAATGAAAATCGTGGGTTAAAAAGCGAATTAGAGCGCAAACTGGGGCGAATAGAAGGAATGATTGAAGCAAAAGCGAACAGGGTTAAAATTTCTGGCCGATGTCCGACTTGTGGAAAAGAATTAGGCGAGATCAGCAAAGAACAGATAGAAAATAGAGAAAACAGCGAGAAAGAATTAATAGAATTAAAAAACTCGCAAACTGATATTTTGGCGCAAGTGAGGGAGATAGAAAATAAAGAAAAAAGTTTGACTAGTCAGATAGAAGCGTTAAAACAGGCCATAAATAAAGAGATGGAAGACTTGCGCGATTTGGAACGAGAAAGATTTAGCTTTAAAGTTAGGCATCAGGAGTTATCTTCCGCCTTGGAACTTGTCCACATAAAGGAAGCAAATCTTAAGAGCCGGGCGGAGGCATTTCATAATGAGATCAAGGAAGGTGTGGCGCTCATCGGACAGGAAGTTTTGGCTTACAAGGATTATCAAATTACAGAAAGTAATGAAAATAATCCGTCGGAAGAGCAAAAGAAAAAAATTGAACGCCTAAAAATAAAGTTGGAAGATGCGGGTATGGGCAGTGGCGCGGAAATTATGAAAGAATTTAAGGAAGTTTCCGAGAGGGATGAATTTTTGGTTAAAGAAATGGAAGATTTGACTAAAAGCATCGAATCTTTGCAAAAACTCATCGCCGATCTGAAAGAGAAAATAGATGTGGAATTTAAAGAGGGCGTTAAAAAAATAAATGTTGAATTCCAAGAATTTTTCTCGCTGATGTTTGGCGGGGGGACAGGGTCTTTGGCTGTCGTTGTACCAGAAAAGAGGAAAAAAAGTATTGAAGATGATCTAGACGAACCCGCCGACGCCGACGCCGAAGGCTATGGCGAGGCAATGGAAGAAACTGTTCCAGAGCAGGGAATAGATATAAATGTTTCTCTGCCACACAAAAAGGTCAAAGAGCTTCACGCTCTCTCTGGAGGCGAGAGATCGCTCACGTCCATCGCGCTTTTGTTTGCAATGTCGCAAGTAAACCCTCCGCCATTTCTTGTCTTGGACGAGACGGATGCGGCGCTCGACGAATCAAATTCCCGCAAATACGGAGATATGCTCGAAAAACTTTCCAAACACTCTCAGCTCATCGTCGTCACTCACAATCGCGAGACGATGTCTCGCGCCGGCGTGCTCTATGGAGTCACCATCGGCACGAACGGCGCCTCCAAGCTCCTTTCTGTAAAATTCGAAGAAGCCACCCAGATCGCGAAATAGAACACTGAGGTCTTGCCTCAGTACTATTCCTGAAACTTAACTTTTTCTTCCTTGTCTTTGATTATTTGATCCGGTTGGAAGGCGGAATTTAATTGCACAGTATCTTTTTTCGCTGTCATCGAGCCGTCCTTGCTTAGTTTTATCTGGAGAAGCATGCCCTGCATTGTGGGCTTGCTCCAAGATTGGTCAAAGATAAAATTCCCGAGCGAATAAGCGATAAAACTCATGCACGAACTGTGAGTGCAATCTTTTCTGCTATAAATTTCCGTATCTTCTATGACATGTGGATGATGTCCTATTACTATTTTCGCCCCATTATCTACTGCTTTGTGGGCTAAATATTCTTGCCGGGCGTTATGCTTGTTCTTGTATTCATCGCCGAAGTGGAGAGAAACTACAAGATGATCAACTTGTTTCGAAGCATTTTGGATTATTTCACCAAAACGCGGGTCGTTAGCAAGGAGTTGTCCCGCCTTGTCCACTCCGGCTTCCATAGAGCTCGGCCCTACGTCCGAGAATCCCAAGAATCCAATTTTCATTCCATGTTTTTCGATAATCGTAGGTGTTTCAGCTTCTTTTTTATTATTTCCGCCGCCAGTATAAAGTATTTCATTTTCTTTCAAGCGCGCTAGAGTATCAACGTATGCAGTACGTCCCCAATCTCCGATGTGATTATTGGCGACAGACAGGATACTAATACCCGCACCTCTCATAGCGGGCACAACGGCGGGGTCCATTCTAAAAGAATATAAATTGTGAATATCTCTGCCTTGGTCCGAAGCGGTGCCCTCTAGGTTCCCGAAAACTATGTCTGATTTTTTCAGCATTGCTAATTTTTCAAAAAGCGCGGAATAGTCGTTGTTGAAATTTTTTATGACTGAAGCTCTGACTCCGCGGTCGAGCATCAGATCGCCGCCAAAAGTCAGCGTGACAAAATCCGGGTCTTTGATATTCGGCGCTCCTATTTTTTGCTGTATCCAATCAGTGCTTGCATCAGCTTCTCCCCCGTAATAAATATTTTTTTCCAAGTAGTTTAAAATATTCGATATATCTTTCGAGCGATTGGGGCTGTGGAGTAGGGCGATCGCGATGGGGCGAGTGCCGGACTTTGCGAGGGGAAGGGAAAAGAGTGAAACGACCGTCTCTCGGGCGGGGTCAGTGTATCCGCTCTTTCCTCCGAAGTAACCGTCCTTGTGCAAGAATTGGCTGATGTTCGACCAGCTGTGCTTTTTATTGGAGAAACTTCTTTTATTTGTTATTGAAAGCAGTTCTCCTTTTTCTCGATTCAAATATCCCGCCAGTTTGAATATGTCAGAAACGGTGGATTGATTGTTGGGGGAGAGTCCGCTAGGGTCTTCGTACTTCGTATCAGACATTTTCAGATTTTGCGCTTCCTGATTCATTTTCCTTATAAAAGAATCCCGTCCGAAATGCTCCGCCAACACTTCGGCCGCGTCATTGCTAGATTCCAAAAGGAGTGGATACAAAAGTTCCGAAGTTTTTATTTTTTCTCCCAGGCGAAGCTCGCCATTGGTGCCTTCGGTGTGGAGCGCTTTTTTGCTTACTTGCGCAATATCATCAGATGTCATTATCTCATTTGTCACTAGCGCAGTCATGAGTTTAGAAATCGAAGCAATCGGAAGTTTTTGGTTTTGATTTTTTGCCAAGATCACCTCGCCAGTGTTTAGGTCGCCGACCAAGTATGCCAAGGCCCCGACTTTGAGTTCCTCGCTGTGTTTCTCACTTGTCTTGTTCAAATAGAAATATTTTGGTTTTTCTTCTACTGCCGCTTGTGCTACTGCCGCTACGTTGCCCTCAGGCTGAATCGTTTTTTCTCCATTAAAATTTTTAAAAACCAGCAATGTGAACGACGCCAACGAAACGCCCAGAATTATTGGAAATACTATCCACAACCCTAATTTAATTTTCGATTTAATTTTTTTCAACATGCTAGATCAAAATATAGTCTATAGTTTTGCGCTCCAAATCAACACCTTTTACTTTGATTTTAACACGATCGCCCAAGCGATACCTTTTTTTCTTTTTTTGGCCCATTAATTCTAGTTTCTTTTCATTGAAGACATAAAAATCATCACTTAGATCTCTCACCCGCACCAAGCCTTCGCATTTTGTTTCTATTTCTTCCACATAAATGCCCCATTCTGTGATTCCGCTGATCACTCCTTCAAAACTTTCACCCAAACGCTTGCTCATATATTCGACTTGTTTGTACTTGATAGAAGCTCGCTCTGCATCCGAGGCGCGTTTTTCTTGCTCGGATGAAATCCTAGCGATTTTTTCATATTCGAGCAGTCTGTCTTTCCCGACTTTTTTCTTGGCGAGATAACCAGAGAGCAATCGGTGAATCATGATGTCCGGATATCGCCTGATCGGAGAAGTAAAGTGTGTATAGTAGGGGAATGCGAGTCCGTAATGTCCGATGTTTAAAGTAGAATAAATGGCTTTAGCCATAGATCTCACCACTGCTCGACTCACCGTATTTCTGATTGTCTCATTTGCACTCTTGCCTTCCAATTTTTTTAAGAGATGATTTATTTCAGAGCTAGGAATAATGCCATCTTGGAGAGTTATTTTATGCCCCAAGCTTCGCAGAAAGAATGCCAAGTCGGCCATCTTTTCTTTGCTCGGCAGATCGTGGACGCGATATATAGATACGCTTTCGTCTTTCTTTTCGCTTCCCTTTACTTTTTTTGGAGACAATACCTCCGCTACTTTTTTATTTGCCAAAAGCATGAATTCTTCAATCAGTCTATTCGAATCCCCGCGTTCTTTGCTGACCACTTTTATTGGCACTCCGTTTTTATCTAAAACAAATTTTACCTCTTCTTGATCGAGCGATATGGCGCCCTGCGCGAATCTTTCTTTCGTTAGGAGCTTTGCCAGATTATTCAAAATAGATAATTCTTTATGCAGGGGAGTTCCCGATTTATTGATTGAAATTTCGGCTTCTTCATAGGTGAATCTTTTTTGAGAATGGATGACCGTGCGTCCATACCATTCGCTTTTCACTTTTGCATTCTTATCTATCACAAAGACTGCGCTCATGGTGAGCCGATCTTTATTTGGCACCAAACTGCATAAATCGTTTGAGAGTATCTCTGGCAACATTGGTATGGTTCTATCTACCAAGTAAACCGAAGTGCCGCGTTCGCGCGCCTCGATATCTAAGGCGCTACCAACTTTCACATAGTGCGAAACATCCGCGATGTGGATCCCTATTTCGTAATTCACCTCACCCCCCGCCCTCTCCTTGTTAAGGAGAGGGAGCTCTTTAAAAGATATAGCATCATCAAAATCTTTTGCATCCGATGGGTCAATGGTAAAGGTTAAAGTCTTTCTGAAATCCCTTCGTCCTACGTAATCAATCTCTTGGATGCCACTCGCTTTTATTTTTTCTGCTTCTTCGTGAACTTTTTTTGGCAATTGCGAATCAAAACCTTTCTCTATCGCGATCGCATGCATTTCTGCATCATTGTCCCCCGGCTGACCCAAAACTTTAGTGACTTTTCCTTCTGGCGCTTTGCGGGGATCAAGCCATGAGACCATCTCTACAAAAACTTTTTGTCCAGCTTTTGCGTCGTGGAGCATATTCTCCGGAATTAGAATGTCCGTATACATTTTTGTATCGTCCGGTTTCAAGAAAATCATATGACCCTCCTGCTCTAAAACTCCAGCAAAACGAGTTTTCGCTCGGGAGATTATTTTTGAAACTTCCGCTGTTTGCCTACCTTTGCTTTTTGGGTGGAGAATTATCTCTACGAGGTCTCCATGCAGAGCCGTATTCAAATGTTTAGCATCAATTTCCGGATCCTGATCGTCCTTCTTGTCACCAACGGCTACATAACCAGTGCCTTTTGAGGAAATGGATATAACGCCCTGCAATCTGTTCTGGTGGTTATTTTTTAGATTTTTTTTCATCCCGTTAGAGATTTTCATAAATATTTTTTCGTGAAGTAATTATATAATATAGCGCGAATTCCGTTATCTCTAACGGGACAGGCCTTTTTAATATAGCATAAAAATTAAAATAGTCTTGCAATTTAGCGTCTTTATATGATAGACTCATTTTATGTTAAAAATAAGATTGCAGAGAATAGGTAGAAAGAACGATCCGGCTTTTCGGGTGGTTTTGACTGATTCCAAAAACAGCACCAAGAGCGGAAAATTTTTAGAATTGCTTGGCACTTATAATCCAAAGGCGATAGACAAGAGCGGAAGAATCAGCTTTGTTAATGACCGAATAAAATATTGGCTTTCTAAGGGTGCGAAACTTTCCGATACCGTTCACAATTTTTTAGTGCATGACAAAGTAATAGCAGGCAAGAAAGTAAATGTGCTGCCGAAGAAAAAGCCGACGGTAAAACGCAAAGAATTAAAGGCAAAAAAGTAAGAGAAAAGAATTGACCCGGTAGTAGAACTTTAGTAAAAGTCTCACTACCGGGTTGAAAGCGAAAAAGTAGTTTGATACAATACGGATAGGCAGTCTAACCAAGTCGTAACACTGCACGATTATAAAGATTAATTTCAGCCCTAGGCTGATCCGCCTTGGGCGGAAAAATATTATGGAAGAAGCAGATAAGGTATTTCTGGAATACGTAGTTAAAGCTCTTGTCGACAATCCGAACGATATAAAGATTGAGAGGACTGTGGATGAAATGGGCGTGCTGATAACGCTAACCGTTAATCCGGCGGACATGGGCAAGATCATCGGAAGAATGGGAAACACGGCGAAAGCTATCCGCACTCTTTTGCGAATCATCGGTATGAAAAATAATGCTCGCGTTAATTTGAAAATCAACGAACCAGAGGGAAGCACCAGACCAGAGAGATCAGATAGATCAGTGGGGGCAAATAGTGCAAGCGCTCCCATTTCGATGAAGACAGTGGACGAAGCGATGGAAGATTTGAAAGGAATCTAGTGCGTTTTCATATAATCACAATTTTTCCGGAGATGTTTGATTCTTATTTAAGAGAATCTATTATTGGGCGGGCGATCAAGGATAAAAAGATTAAAATTCTTTTTTATAATCCTAGAGATTTTATAAAAGCACCCAAAAATAATTACAAGCCAGTAGACGACAAGCCTTATGGCGGGGGGCCCGGAATGGTTATGCGCGCTGAACCTATTTTGAAAGCTGTTCAAGCTATTTATAAAAAGCTACAAGCTACAAGCTACAAGCTAAAAACTATTATATTCTCAACCAGTGGTAAAAAATTCACGACAAAATACGCGAAAACTTCTGCCAAGAAATATACGGACATAATTCTGATTTCCGGTAGATATGAAGGCATAGATGCTCGAGTGCAAAAAATATTGCGCGCAGAAGAGATTTCGATAGGGGATTATGTATTGACTGGTGGAGAACTTCCAGCCATGGTTTTGATTGATTCTATTTCTCGGCAGATTCCCGGAGTTTTGGGTAAATATGAATCATTAGAAGAAGAAAGAGTCTCTAGTAGTGAAGTCTATACCCGTCCGGAAGTTTTGAAATACAAAAACAAAAACTACAAAGTTCCAAAAGTTCTACTTTCTGGAAATCATAAAAAAATAGAAGAGTGGAAGAAAAGAGTTGACAAAAATTACGAAATAGAGTAGGCTACTTGAGATTCATTGATTGAGTATCGGATGGAATCCTGTGTGTATTATAGGTTTATATTACTAGGGTTTTAACTTAATCATTTCTAAATAAAGCATAAGAAGCTGAAGAAAAGCATTTTTTCGTCTGTTTTTCTTTCGCATTTTATCGCCTTGTTTGGATCAAGCAATATGCATACAATAACCAAGCGTCCGAAGAAGTATTTTTCAAGGTATAAAAAACCGCTAGTAGAATTTCCAAATTTGATCGAAGCGCAGATCAAATCTTTTAAGTGGCTGATAGAAGAGGGTATTGGCGAAGTTTTCAAAGAATTTTCTCCTATCAATGATTATTCCGGTAAAAAGTTTCAACTCGAATTCACTTCTTTTTCTCTCGGTGAGTCGAAGATGGACGAAAATAATTCAAAAATCAACAAGCTCTCTTACCAAGGGTTGCTGAAGGCGCGAGTAAAATTGACGAATAAAATTTTAGGCACAGTGAAAGAACAAGAGATTTTTATGTCTGAGTTTCCTTTGATGACTTCGCACGGAACTTTTATCATTAACGGCGTAGAACGCGTGATTGTGCCGCAACTCGCGCGCAGTTTCGGAGTTTTCTTTACGGAATCTGAAAGCAAGGGTAACAGATATTTCGGCGCCAAGATCATCCCAGCTCGCGGAGTTTGGATCGAGATAGAATCCGAAGCGGATGGAGGAATTTATATCAGAATAGACAAAAAGAGAAAATTCCCGGCGACCGCGCTACTACGCGCGATGGGTTATGAGACCGACGAGGCGATCGTCAAGGCTTTTTCAAAGCCTGCCCGCAATGCTTCGCAAATCGATGCAGGCGGGGATGCTACGGCAGAGGGAATTATTAAAACAACTCTCTCCAAAGACGGGATCAAGACTTTAAATGAGGCCTATATTGAAATTTACAAACGTCTCCGAGACGGCGATATGGCCACTGCGGACAATGCCAAAGAATTCATCAATTCATTATTTACGGCTGAACGATATGATCTTTCTCCAGTCGGAAGATTCAGATTCAACCAACGTTTCGGCAAGGGGATGGATGAAGCCGAGATGGCGCGCCGCACAATTTCCAAGGAAGATTTAGCGACAGTTATTGCGCACATTATTTCTTTGAACAATACAGCCGACGCCAAGGCGGACGACATCGATCACTTGGGCCAGAGGCGCGTGCGTTTTGTCGGAGAAATTTTACAGCAAAAAGTTCGCACTGGTATGATGCAGATAAAGCGAAATATCCAAGACCGCATGTCTATTATTGATGTCGATACCGCGATGCCGATCGCGATCATCAATCAGCGTCCACTTCAAGCTCGCATCAAAGAATTTTTCACTACCAACCAGCTTTCTCAATTTATGGCGCAAGAAAATGTGCTTTATGAAATAGAGCATCTGCGCACCCTCTCCGCGCTCGGACCCGGAGGTCTCACACGCGAACGCGCGGGGCTGGAAGTCCGCGATGTGCACCCTTCGCACTACGGCCGAGTCTGCCCGATTCATACTCCGGAAGGTCCAAACATCGGACTTATTTTACACCTTGCCACTTATGCCAAGATTAATGACTTCGGAATTATCGAAACTCCTTATATCAAAGTCAAGAATGGCAAGTTGACTGACGAGGTGGTTTATTTAAATGCGCTAGAGGAAGAAAAATATAACATTGCGCATGCGGGAATTCCTTATGATGAGTCCGGCAAGATAACCAAAGAAAAAGTTGAAGCCAGAATCAAGACAGAACCAGGAGAAATTTCTCGAGAGGAAGTTGATTTTATTGACGTCTCTCCCAATCAAGCTTTCTCTATCGCCACTTCGATGATTCCATTTTTGGAACACAACAATGCGAACCGAGCCTTAATGGGATCAAACATGCAGAAGCAAGCTGTACCTTGCGTTTTGCCGGAAGCTCCGCTGGTTGCGACCGGTATTGAAGAGTTGGCGGCGCGAGACGGAGGGCGATTAGTTATCGCAACCGAAGACGGGGTTGTCTCTTACTTAGATGCGAAAAAGATAGTGGTAGAAGGCAAATCACCTGCCCGCAATGCTACGCATAGCGTTGCAGGCGGGGAGAAAAAACCTGCCCGACACGCTGACGCGAGTCATGCGGGCGGGGACAAAACTTATAATCTGATTAATTTTATGAGGAATAACAACTTTGCCGTATTCCACCAGCGCCCGCTCGTAAATGTGGGGGATAAAATAAAAAAAGGCGATATATTGGCCGATACGAGTAGCACCGTCGGCGGACAAATTTCTCTCGGACAAAATATTCTGGTGGCTTTTCTCTCTTGGTCTGGTTCAACTTATGAGGACGCGATCATCGTCTCTGAACGTTTAGTCAAAAAGAGTAAATTTACTTCCGTTTACGTCGAGGAATTTACTTGCGTGGTTCGTGATACGAAACTTGGCCCTGAAATCACCACTCGTGACATACCAAATGTCGGCGAACTCAAGCTCAAAGATCTCGATGAAGACGGAATTGTCCGCATTGGAGCGGAAGTGAGAGAAAATGACATCTTAGTCGGCAAGATTACTCCCAAAGGCGAGACGGAACTGACTCCAGAAGAACGGCTTTTGCGTTCGATCTTTGCGGAAAAAGCGCGTGATGTCAAAGATACGTCACTGCGAGTAGAACACGGCAAACGCGGACGCATCATTGGAGTAAAGATCTTTTCTCGTGACCTCGGACACACGCTCGAAGCGGGGATTATAAAAAAGATTGTCATCGAAGTTGCCCAGATCAGAAATATTTCCGTGGGCGACAAGCTTTCCGGAAGACATGGAAACAAGGGAGTCATCTCCACCATTCTGCCGGAGGAAGATATGCCTTATATGGCGGATGGTACACCAATTGATATTATTCTTTCGCCTCTCGGTGTTCCTTCTCGTATGAACTTGGGACAAATTTTAGAAATGCATCTCGGCATGGCCGCGAACACTCTCAATTATCAGGCGATTGTTCCGCCATTTCTCGGGGCCAAGCATGAGGAGATAAAGGAAGAGTTAGTAAAGGCAGGTTTGCCAGAGAATGGAAAATTAAAACTTTTTGACGGACGCACCGGAGAAGCTTTCGAGCAAGATGTGGCTGTCGGTTGTATGTATATGCTCAAACTGCACCACATGGTGGAAGACAAAATTCACATGCGTTCTATCGGGCCTTATTCGCTCATTACTCAACAGCCTCTCGGCGGAAAAGCTCAAGGCGGAGGACAGAGATTCGGAGAAATGGAAGTCTGGGCGCTCGAAGGTTACGGCGCGGCGTACACACTGCGTGAAATGCTCACGATCAAATCTGACGACATTCTCGGTAGATCCGCGACTTTTGATTCTATTATTAAAAATGAAAAAATCAGACCGCCGAATTCTCCCGCGTCATTCAATGTGCTCTTAAATTATTTAAGAGGTCTAGCGCTTGATGTGAATTTAAGAAAAGGCGTAAGCAAAGAATAAAAATCATATGAAAACCTTAAACACAACTGAATTTGATTCGATCGCGCTACGACTCGCTTCCCCTGAACAAATCAAGGAGTGGTCATACGGTGAGGTAACGAAGCCCGAGACTATAAATTATCGCACTGGCAGAAGTGAGCGCGGAGGCCTCTTTGACGAGAAAATATTCGGGCCGGAAAAAGATTATGAATGTTACTGCGGAAAATATCGCCGAATCCGTTATAAAGATATTATTTGCGAAAAATGCGGAGTCGAAGTGACTCGCTCGATCGTTCGCCGTGAACGCATGGGGCATATCGAGCTCTCTACGCCGGTGTCGCATATCTGGTTTTTGCGCGGAGTGCCTTCTCGCATGAGCATCTTGCTGAATATATCTGTTTCAGACCTTGAAAAGGTGATCTATTTTGCTGGCTATATTATCACTAAAGTTCATGAGGCCGAGAAAGAAGCCGTCATCACTGGCCTAGAAAAAGAATATAAAGTTAAATTTAAAAATGCCAACAACGATGACACTCGGGAGAAATTGAAAAATCTGCTTTCCATCACCAAAAAAGAAATAGGAGAAATTTATGAAGGGAAAGTTTTAAATGAAATTTCTTTCCATCATTATTCCTTGAAATATGGCACTTGTTTTGAGGCCAATATCGGCGCGGAAGCGATTTATTCTATTTTCAAAAATCTAGATTTGAATAAATTAAAAGCGCACACGGAAAAGATGATCGAAAAGGCGAGCGTGGCCGAAAAAGAAAAATTGCAAAAAAGACTTTCCCTTATCCGCGCGATGACTTACGCCGGCATTCGTCCGGAATGGATGTTTTTGACGGTGATTCCGGTGATTCCTCCAGTTTTGCGCCCGATGGTTGCCCTAGACGGAGGCCGACACGCGACTTCTGACCTCAATGATCTTTATCGTCGAGTGATAAATAGAAATAATCGTTTGAAGAAGTTAAAAGAGATCAATGCGCCGGATGTTATCTTGCGAAATGAAAAAAGAATTATCCAGGAAGCAGTCGATGCGCTGATTGACAACTCTATTGCCAAACAAAATGATTCGGCCGCAATGAGTCAGTCTCAAAAGCGTCCTCTAAAATCTCTGTCCGATAATTTGAAATCTAAACAAGGCCTTTTCCGCCAAAACTTGCTCGGAAAGCGCGTGGATTATTCGGGACGTTCAGTCATCGTCGTCGGTCCTGAGCTCAAGCTCAATCAATGCGGATTGCCGAAACACATGGCGCTCGAGCTTTTTAGACCATTCGTGATTTCAAAAATTTTACAGGCAGAATTGGCTTTCAATATTCGCGGGGCGAACAAACTGATCGAGGAACGCACTCCCGACGTCTGGGCGATGTTAGAAGAAGTTATCGCCGGAAAATATGTTCTCTTAAACCGCGCGCCGACTCTGCATCGCCTTGGTATTCAAGCTTTCAATCCGATCTTGATCGAAGGCAACGCGATTCAAGTTCATCCGCTCGTTTGTCAGGCCTTCAACGCAGACTTCGATGGAGACCAAATGGCTGTGTATGTTCCTCTCTTGGAAGAAGCGCAAGCCGAAGCCAAAGAGCTGATGGCGTCAAACAAGAACTTGCTCAAACCTCAAAACGGCGATCCGATCGTGCATCCTCGCATGGATATGGTGCTCGGAAGTTATTGGATGACGAAATCCATGGATGGGGAGCTAGGCGAAGGCAAATATTTTTCTAGTCCGAACACCGCTATCACGGCGCATGATTATGGAGTTATTTCTCTGCGCGCTAAAATAAAAGTTTTAGCAACAGACAAACCTAAATACAGAAAATTTGATGGAGGAATTTTTGAAACTTCTGTCGGCAAACTTCTTTTCAATAGTATTTTGCCTTCCGATTTTTCTTATGTCAACGATGAGATGACTCAGGACAGGTTGTCGATGTTGCTGGATGAACTTATCATCCACTCAGGAGTGGACAGCACTCCCGGATTCTTGGATAAAATCAAGGCATTTGGTTTTAAGTATTCGACAGTTTCTGGCACTACTTGGGGGTTGGACAATGTCTCCGTCTCTCCTTTGAAACCTAAAATTATAGCAGAAGGTAAGAAACTCGAAGAACAAATAATCTCGCAATGGAGCGAGGGTCTCTTGTCGGAAGAAGAGAAATACCAAAAAATTATCGAAGTTTGGACACGCACCAAGAAAGATTTGGAAAAAGTCTTACCGAAAACACTAGACAAGCATAGTTCTACTTATGATTTGTTTACTTCGAAAGCGAGAGGCACCATGTCGAGCCTCATGCAGATGACCGGCATGATCGGACTCATCCAAAACAACCAGGGTAAGACTTTGGAATTCCCGATTATTCCTTGTTATCAGGAAGGGCTTTCGCCGATTGAATATTTCGTCATTACTCATGGCGCCCGAAAAGGTGCTTCTGATACCGCGCTCAACACCGCCAAGGCCGGATATTTGACTCGCAGATTGGTGGATGTCGCGCAGGACGTGGTCATCACCGAAGAAGATTGCGGGACCAAAGAGGGTAGGATCGTGACTCGTGAGGATATTTCTGGAATTGAAATTCCACTTTCAAAAAATATTCGGGGACGAGTTTTGGCCGGAGATTTGAAGGATAAAGATGGCAAGGTGGTTTACAAGAGAGGATTTTTGGTCACCAAAGAAGAAGCTTACAATATTGAGGGCGCGGGTTTTACCGAAGTATTTGTCCGATCTCCTCTGACTTGCCGCACTGTTCATGGTCTTTGTGTGAACTGCTATGGGCTCGACTTAGGACGAAATCATCTGGTGGAGCTGGGCGAGGCTGTGGGTATCATTGCGGCTCAAGCTATCGGCGAGCCGGGTACTCAGCTTACCCTCCGCACATTCCATGCCGGAGGTGTGGCCGGGACGGACATCACCACTGGTTTGCCGCGTGTTGAGGAAATCTTTGAAAGGAGAATTCCGAAAAATCCGGCCATTGTCTCTCAAACAGACGGCGAAATTATTTCTATTACCGCCAAAGATGGAAAAGAAAAAGTTATCAAAGTACTGGGAGATACAAAACTGGATGGTAAGCCGAATGAAATAGAATATCTGGTGGCGTTCCATCGAATGCCGATAGTAAAAGTTGGCGATCAGGTGAAAAAGGGAGATCTTTTGACTGACGGATCGGCTGATATCGCGGAGATATTCAAATTTGGGACTAAAGAATTAGTTGAAAAATATATCATTCGGGAAATAAATAAAGTTTATGAGTTGCAAAGTGCTTCGATTTCCAGAAAGCATACAGAAATAATTATTCGCCAGATGTTTTCTCGCAGAAAAATAAAAGATGCCGGTGAAACCAATTTCTCCATCGGGGACATTGTTGAGAATACAGCTTTCATCGAAGAAAATTCAAGAGTTGGAGAAGGCAAAGGAGCTAAAGCGGAAACTGTAGTTCTAGGAATCACCGAAGTTTCTCTCCGCACCAAGAGTTGGCTCTCGGCCGCATCATTCCAAAATACGAACCGCGTACTCATAGAAAATGCGATCAAAGGCGGGGTAGACAATCTGCGAGGACTGAAAGAGAATGTCATCATCGGACGACTCATCCCAGCGGGAACTGGATTCAAAAGTAAAGCTGTGCTAGAAAAGGCAGAGAAATAAAAATTATAAACAAAAGGGGACAAGGGTTTACGGTACATTTACGGACTTCCTCAGTACCAACCTTTATCGGGGAGTCCTCCCCCTCACCCCCTTTTACTTACAAATACAAGTGCATTATACCAGAAAATAGATAAAAGTGAAAATACCCAAAATGGAATACAAAAAAGATTTTGACAAATGGAATGAAAAGAAAAAATACATTGATCAAAAAGAAATTTCTGATGGAATATTCTTCAACGAACGAGAGATTTGGTGGGGATCTCTCGGTCTAAATATTGGTTATGAGCAAGACGGAAAAAATGAAAATTTTGAACGTCCACTACTTATTATCAGAAAATTTAATCGAGATATTGTATGGGTTTTACCACTTACCACCATTGCAAAAAATAATAAATTTCATTATAAATTGAAATCAAGTGGTTCTTTTGTCATACTTTCACAAGTACGTTTATTAAGCACTAAAAGGCTATTACGTTTAATTGAAACAATCAATGAGAATGAATTTAATGAGATTATCACTAAAACTAAAGAATTATTCCCATAAAAAGCGAAACCCCGCCTTTCAGCGGGGAATCTCGGAGGACTTGCGTCCATTTACCACCCCAGTATAGCAAATCCAAAATATATGTCAAGTTTGAAATTATCTTAGATTTATAAGCTTGCAATAAGAAATTATGTCCTCATCTGTTGATCAAATCAAATCAAGAATAGATATCCTCTCCTTGGTCGGGGCTTATATGAAGCTCGACAAAGCGGGGAAAAGCTGGAAAGGCAGGTGTCCATTTCACAATGAAAAGACGCCGAGCTTTTTCGTTTCGCCGGAACGAGGAAGTTATTATTGTTTCGGTTGCGGAGCTTCCGGAGACATTTTCACTTTCGTGGAAGAGTTTGAAGGGCTTGATTTCAAGGGCGCGCTGAAACTTTTGGCAGACAAAGCAGGTGTCGTCCTCGAAACTTACAGTCGAGACGCCAAGGAGACCAGGGAGACCAAGAGCGAGAAAGAAAAATTATACGAAGTGATGGAAGAAGCCGCTAAATTTTTCGAGAAAAATTTAGCGGCGAATAAACCGGCTCAAGAATATCTAAAATCCCGCGGGGTAGAATATAAAACTATAAAAGATTTCCGCCTAGGATATGCCATCCTAGATTGGCGTATTTTGTATGACTATTTGAAATCAAAAAATTTTTCTGATAAAGAAATAGAGCTGGCTGGACTCGCTAAACGACCAGAGGAAAAAACAAAAGCAATGTATGACAGGTTTCGCGGGCGCATAATGTTCCCGATTTCAGATTCCAGCGGGCGGATCATCGCTTTCTCGGGCAGAATTCTGGTTGACGACGGCAAGTCTGCTAAGTATTTAAACTCTCCCGAGACTCCGATATTCAATAAATCTTCGGTACTTTTCGGCATAGATAAAGCCAAAGATTCCATTCGCAAGAATAATTTTTCTATTTTAGTGGAAGGGCAGATGGATTTGGTTTTATCCCATCAGGCAGGTTTTAAAAATACAGTCGCCTCTTCTGGCACCGCGATGACAGATCAAACTTTATCCAAAGAAAATATTATAAATAATTTGGGACTTGTTTGCCGATTATCAAAAAATATTGTTCTGGCTTATGACGCGGACAAAGCGGGGGTGAATGCGGCAAACCGTTTTGCCAAGATAGCCTTATCGCTCGGCATGGATGTGAAAGTGGCGAGCATGAAAGAAGGCATGGATCCAGCCGACACCATCTCTAGAGAAGGCCCTGACGCTTGGAGGGAAGCAATTCGAAATTCAAAACATTTTATCCCATTTATGCTAGAGAGAATTTTGAGGGAGCTCTCTCTTGACCAGAGGAAGGTCGGCAAAGCTATAGAGGGGCGCCTTTTGCCCTTTGTAAATGATATAGAAAGCGCCATAGAAAAGTCCCATTTCATTAAACTTATCAGCGACAAATCGGGCATAAAAGAGACAGCCTTGCTGGAAGATCTAAAGAAAGTTGAATCTGAATTAAAATACGAAAAAGAAGACACAGAGACTACCAGAATAAGTGTAGAGAAAAAATTAAGAAAAGATCCAATCGAACGCAAGCTTTTAGGGATAGCTTTTTGGCAGGAAAGTATGGAGAGTAGGGCCATAGAGCCGGATTTGATTTTTAGCAAACTTCAGAGATCTAAGGAAGATTTTAAAAATATAAAAGAAGATCTGATTTATGAAGCGGAGGCGTTTTATTTAGACAGCCAAAATTTGCAAAAAGATGTGGATGAGATGCTGCTTTCCATCGAAGAAGAATATTTAAATGAAGAGCTGGTAAAAAAGATGATAGAGCTGAAAAATACGAAAGATGACAAACTTGAGCCAGAAATTTTAAAAAAGATAAACGAGATTAATAAGAGAAAAGAAGAAATTAAAAATAGTCGTTTAAAGAAATAAAATTTTATGAAGAAAAAAATAAAATCAAAAAAAATAAAGAAGAAAAGCAAAAAGAATAAAATCGCCTCTACGGCGATCCGCCGAAAAGGCGGAAAAATTAAGGTAAAAAAGGTTTTAAAAAATAAAGCAGTCAAATTGTCTTATGCGGAGAAGAAGGCCGAGGGTCTAGCCCGTATCTCGAGCGAACTTATCGAAAAAGGACGCAAAAGGGGATTCATTACTTATGATGAGATCCTGAAAACCTTTCCGGACATTGAGAATAATATTTTATTTTTAGATGAGCTTTACGAAAAATTCTCCATTGCCGGCATCGATGTCTTGGAGGGTGGAAACTTACTGAATCTCAATACCGATCTGACTGACAAAGATTTGAACAAGGGGAGCATGCATGATTCGATCCAGATGTATCTGAAAGAGATCGGCCAGTACCCTCTCATCCACGCCAGCGAAGAAAAAGATCTGGCGAAACGCATCGAGCATGGCGACTTGGAGGCAAAGAATCTGCTCGCTCGCGCCAACCTGCGTCTGGTTGTCTCAATTGCAAAAAAATATGTGGGCCGGTCTGCAAATTTG
The DNA here is from genome assembly GCA_001785985.1 of Candidatus Nomurabacteria bacterium RIFCSPLOWO2_01_FULL_42_17. Taxonomy (GTDB): domain Bacteria; phylum Patescibacteriota; class Minisyncoccia; order Phycocordibacterales; family UBA9973; genus UBA9973. Next base: position 10,650 of record MFVE01000005.1, on the reverse strand, counting down.
ACTCTGCTCGATCTCATTCAAGAAGGAAATCTGGGCTTGTTCAAGGCGGTGGAAAAATTTGATTGGACCAAAGGTTATAAATTTTCCACTTATGCGACTTGGTGGATTCGTCAATCCATCACTCGCGCGCTGGCTGATCAGTCTCGCACTATCCGCATTCCTGTACACATGGTGGAGACGATTTCTAAATACAAGCAGACGCACCGCCGGCTCTCGCAAGACCTGGGCCGAGAGCCGCTCGCAGAAGAGATAGCTACCGAGATGGGCATTCCGGTGGAGAAAATCCATGTCATTGAAAATATTTCCCAAGAGACAGTGTCTCTAGAACAGCCAGTCGGAGACGATGATGATAAATCAACTCTGGAGAATTTTATTCCGGACGATAAAATTTTACGTCCAGATCAAGAATCTTCTCGCCGAATTCTCTCTGACCAAATTCGGGAAGTCTTGAATGAGCTCAATCCAAAGGAGCGTAAGATCCTGGAGATGCGTTATGGATTGTTGGACGGCATTCAGCATACGCTCGAACGAGTAGGGGAAGAGTTTGGCGTGACTCGCGAACGCATTCGCCAGATCGAAGCCAAAGTCCACGAAAAACTCCGCCAGCACGAAAAAATCTCTAGGCTAAAAAATTACTTCGACTAACCCAACAGGCAAGACCTGTTTAACAGGTCTTGCCTGTTGGGTTGCTTGACTAAAGTCTCTCGACGGGTAGTCCATTATTGGACGGAGTGATTTCGAAAAGTTTATCTATATATTTCCAGAAACCGTCGTTTCCTTTTTGTTCCCATGCACATTCGGTCGCCTCGGCTTCATGGAAAGCTTTTGAATGAAGCTGGGGAATCGGGTAGTGCCTGTATACCCAAGCGACATTTCCACCACTTTTTTCTACCACTTGGTGCATCGTGTTGTGGAATACTTTACAAAATGGACACTCAAGGTCTGAGTATTCTACTATCACTATTCTCGCATTTGCATTTCCTAAAATATGATCGTCGGATGTGATTGGTCTAATTTGTTTAGGTCTTCCTGTTGCGCTATCTTTAAGTGCCTCGCCTATTTGCTCTTTCACTTTTTCAAAGGGTTGAGCGCCTCCTATGGTATCAACGACCACACCGTCTTTTAATATAAAAGAAGATGGAGTGCCTCTCACACCCGCTTTATTTCCATCATCTATGTCTGCTTCTATTTTGTCTTTAAATTTTCCGCTCTCTAGGCAAGTATTAAAAGATTTTACATTCAAACCGATTATTTTAGAAATTGGCGTGTTTGTCTGTGTGTTTCCACCTCCCGTACCATTACTTCCTTTCAATAAAATCGCTCCGGCTATGATGATCCCGGCTATAATTATTGCTCCGGCTATTTGTTGTTTTGAATCACTATTCTGCATCCATGTATTATAGCATTGTTTTTTGAAATGTGGTATATTTGAAATATTAAAATTATTGTCCGATTCGTCGTTCGGGCATAGTGTTTTTTATAAACATATGTGTAATTCAAATTGTAGTTGTGGTTGCGGACGCGGGTGCACTACGTCTTTGGTGGTCAAAATCCTACTCATAGTCGGAGGCATCAATTGGGGCTTGGTGGGTGTCGGGATGTTGATGGGCAGTGATTGGAATGTTGTCAAAATGATCCTAGGCACAATGCCGACTCTTGAGGCTATAGTTTACATCCTTGTGGGTGTAGCAGCTGTTATGAAGATATTTGGTTGCAGGTGCAAGACGTGCATGGGTGCATGTGCTTGTGGCTCTGATGTCAAAGAGGGGGGCAGTATGTAATTGATAGTAGCCAAGTAATATGGTTTCAATTTCTGACATAATATCTTATGTGTTGACCTTTTTTGCCCTTTATGTGCAGGTTTTTTTCTTGCTCATGGTGTTTAAAACACGCGAGCAAATAAAGAAAAATACCTCTTTTCCTCCCGATGTAAATTGGCCTGCGGTGACCATTATGGTGCCTTGTTGGAACGAGGAAGAGACTATTGTTAAAACAGTAGACTCGCTCCTAGCTGTTGATTATCCAAAAGATAAACTCATAATAAAAGTGGTGGACGATGGCTCCACCGACAACACCTGGCAAGTGATACAAAAGTTTCAGGGGGTCATGAATGTGGATCTGATCAGGAAAGAAAATGGAGGCAAGCATACTGCTATGAATTTGATCATTGCGACTGCCACCACCGAGTATATCGGCAATCTGGATGCAGACACATTTATAGAGCCGAATACTCTCAAAAAAACAATGTGGCAATTTTTAAGCGACAAAGATATGATGGCGGTTTCGCCTGCGATAGTAATTCACGAACCCAAGGGATTTCTCCAGAAAGCCCAAGATCTCCAGTTTAATATGTTTATTCCTCTCAAGAAAGTGCTTTCGCTCATGAACGGTATCCATGTCACTCAAGGCCAATTTTCCATTTACCGTAAAAAAGTTTTTGATGATTTAGGTCCCTATAAGAACGCCCACCGAACGGAAGATTTAGAAATTGCATATCGGATGCAAGTCAACGGCTACAAAATCGGCCAATGCCATGATGCGTTTGTGCATACGACATCCCCTAATACCTTAAAGGATCTTTATAAACAAAGGTTGCGTTGGATGTATGGTTTTATAAATAATAGCTACGATTATCGCCGATATTTGTTTAAATCAAAATACGGGGTATTCTCGCTCTTTACTGTTCCCATCGGGTTATTGTATATAGTCACGACGCTTTTTGGAACTGCAGTTGTTTTATTCGGCATAGGGAATGCCCTGTATCATTTAGTTTCAAGGCTTTTAGTCACCAATTTTCATACGGGCGAAATAAGTTTCTTTTTTGTTAATGCGCGCCCGCTCATATTTATTTATATTGTGCTTATTTTATTTTTTATTATCATGGCTATCATCGGCAAAAAGATTCGGGGTAAAAAACCTGTTCCCGATCTGTCATTTATTTTTTTCTTTCTCTTTTTTAATTTCATTGCCTCCGTCTGGCTCTTTAAGGCAGTCTATAACACTCTCGTGACTCGCAAGGAAGTCGCCTGGAGATGAATAAACTAAAATTTTCATGACTTATATACCTTGGAAAAATTATCTTATTGCTTTTGTCATCACCGTGGGTATCTTTTCCACTGCCATTTATTTGAGCAACTATTTTGGCAATAAAAAAATTGATCAATTGAAATCAATTCAGGACAAAATAGCCATTGACATTCTTTCTTCCGAGACCCAATTTTCTCTGCTTTCAGAACTTTCCTGCAAGAATATTTCTGATTCTGTTTATTCTCCCGAGCTTGGAGAACTGGGGGGCAAATTGGAATGGAGCCAGAAAAATTTGGTAGCTACAGAGGAGGTATCATCTCTAAAAAAATATTATGCATTGTTGCAAATCAAAGATTATTTATTAGCGAAAAAAATTTCTGAACGTTGCAAAGTTAAATCCGCTTTCATCCTTTATTTTTATACCTCGGCAGATAATTGCAGGGTATGTGAAAAACAAAGTTTGGTGCTAGCTGCTCTCAGTCAAAAATACCCAGAGCTCCGCACGTATTCTTTTGATTACAGTACGGATCTTTCCGCTGTGGCCGCCATGCTTCAAATTTATAAAGTCAAAGATACCGAGCTTCCGGCCTTGGTGATAGATGATGAGCTTTTGACCGGTTTCCATTCTATGGATGATCTGGAAAAGAGAGTGCAAGAGTCCTTCAAACTTCAAGAAAAAGCATCGACTGGAGAAAAAATAAATAAGTAGTCTTTTGTAGATGGATATGATAGTCTATTCATACGTAAGCCGGCATAGCTCAGTTGGTAGAGCGCCAATTTTGTAAATTGGATGTCGTGGGTTCGATCCCCTCTGCCGGCTCAGATTTGAGTCCTACAAATTTTCCTCTTTCTTGATTTTATGCTGGATCTCTCTGATTTTGTGTTTGTAGTCTCCGATAACTTTTAGGAATTTGGAAATTTCTCTCTTTTCGCCGTTTACATGCGTTTCGTTGCTTATTTTATTTATTTTAATTTTTATTTGTTCGTATTTATTTCTTAAAAAATTTTTTGACTTTAGGTAAAGTCTCATTGTTCCCACTAGGCCAGCGTGTCCGTATTTTTTAAGATTTCGAATAGTAAAATGTTTTACTTTTTCCAAGTTCGGAATCTCAAATAAAACTTCTTCATGGTTCAGTATTTGTTCGTGCTCTATCACGGCCAATTTTCTGCCGATCATGATGATGATAGCGACGAGCGATGCAAAAAATAAAATTAAAAGAAGATAGATCATATTGAATAACGCTTGACCTCTTTGATGCTTGCCTTGGAGTTTTCTAAAAGCTTGCCCACTGTCTCTGTGCCGTCTTTGATGAATGCTTGATTGAGCAGGGTCTTTTCTTTGAAATAAGTGTTGATTTTTCCTTCTAGCATTTTTTTCTTTATCTCGGCTGGTTTATCAACATTCGCAATTTCTTTCTCAAATATTTCGATCATCGTCGCCTTCGCGTCTGGAGTTATTTCAGCCTCGGTGATATATTCTGGCTTCATCGCGGCGATGTGCATGGCGATATCTTTAGCCAGCTCCACACTGCCGCCCGCGAGGCTTACGATCACTGCTATTTTATTATTATGAACATAAGCGCCCAGCATATCGCCGGAAATTTCCGACACCTCGCCTAGCTGGATGTTCTCTCCAGTTTTTTGGATTATAGGGTCGATCAGATCTTTAGCTTGTGTTCTCATTTTCTCCACACCGCCGGATAGGGCGATGTCCGCCAAGCTCGAGAGTAGTTTTGTAAAATCCTCATTTCTGGCCACGAAATCAGTCTCGCAATGCAGAGACACTAGCACTGCTTTTTTATCTGCTATTTTTACCAGGACTGCGCCATCCTTGACTTCGCGGCTCCCTTTTTTTTGCGCTATGTCCGAGCTTGTTTTTTTTAAAATAGCGAGCGCTTTTTTCATGTCGCCTTCAGCCTCTTCCAGCGCGCGTCTGCACTGCATCACCGAAATGCCTGTAGCATCTCTAAGTTCCTTCACTGATTGTGTTGATATTTGCGATGGCATATTTATTTTTTAGGCTTCTTTCGCAGGTAGGGAGCTTTGGCCGGCTTTGTAGGCGCTCACGATAGCGAGAGCGAAAAACTTTATCGAAGGCATGCTCGAATCGTTTCCGACGATAGGATATTCGATGCCTTTAATATTCGAATCAGAATTTACAATAGCGACGATTGGCACCCCCTTATTTTTACCTTCAGTTGTCGCGATATGTTCCGCCTTGGCGTCTATGACAAACAATGCGTCAGGAGTCTTTTTCAAGCCGACGAGTCCGGAATAATATCTTTCCAGTTTCTCCATTTTTTTCGCCAAAACTACCCGTTCTTTTTTGGTGTATTTGTCGAGTCCGCCTTCCGCAGAATCCTTGCGATAATTTTCAAGCTCGGTGATTCTCTTTTTTATTTCTACGAAATTACTCAAAGTGCCTCCGATCCAGCGCTCGTTCACATAAGGCATATTCAAACTCTCGGCTGCGCTTTTGGTGATGTCCTTGGCTTCAGGTTTTGTGCCTACGAAGAGCACAGTCTTGCCTTGCGCTCCTAGGCTTTTTATAAATAGGGTAGCCACCTCTAGCATAGCGCTCGTCTGTTCGAGGTCGATGATATCACTTTTATTCTTTGTGGCGTATATATATCTCGAGAGGCTCGGGTGTCTTCTGGTTTTTGAGTAGCCATAATGCGCTCCAACTTTGAACATTTTTTCGATGCTCGTGTCCGAATTTTCTCGAATGTCTTTTGTTTCCTTTGTTTTTTGCATGGAAATAATATAGCAGAAAGCTAGGCGTTTTGCAAACGCCATCTTTGACCAAAAGCCATATTTGCGTTAAGATAGGCCAATGAGACAATCTAAACTTTTTACTAAAACGAGGCGGGAGGCGCCGGCCGATGAAGTTTCAAAGAACGCAGAGCTTCTGATTCGCGGAGGCTTTATTCACAAGGAAATGGCGGGGGTTTACAGCTATCTGCCGCTAGGTTTTCGGGTGCTCCAGAAAATTGAAAATATCATCCGGGAAGAGATGAACAAGGTCGGCGGGCAAGAAGTTTTGCTGTCTTCTTTTCAGCCGAAAGAAAATTGGGAAAAAACTGGCCGCTGGGACTCGATGGATGACCTATACAAAGTCAGTGATGCGAGCGGACGGGAAGTCGCGCTCGGCCCGACGCACGAAGAGATCATCGTTCCTATTTTGAAAAATTATATTTCTTCGTATAAAGATTTTCTTTTAGATTCTCTCGATTCGCCACTAGCGATTTATCAGATTCAAAACAAATTCAGGATGGAACTTCGCGCCAAGAGCGGAATGCTGCGGGGCAGGGAATTTATGATGAAAGACATGTATTCTTTCCATACCTCGGAGGAAGATTTTGAGAAGTTTTATGACAAAATGAAAAATGTTTACAAGACTATCTTTGCCCGGGTCGGCATCGGGCATCTGACTTATCTGACTTTTGCTTCGGGCGGAACTTTTTCAAAGTATTCCCACGAATTTCAGACTCTCTCCGGCACCGGCGAGGATACTATTTATGTCGATGAGGCTAGCAGCGTCGCCGTCAATAAGGAAGTCTTTAACGATGCAGTCTTGAAAAGTCTCGAATTAGAAAAAGAGAAATTAGTGGAGCGCAAATCCATCGAAGTTGGAAATATTTTTGATTTAAAAACGAAATATTCAAAGCCGTTTGATCTTTCTTTCACCGATGAAAAAGAGCAAAAACACAACGTTTTAATGGGCTGCTATGGCATCGGCTTGGGGCGTTTGCTGGGCACAGTCGTGGAAGTTCTCTCTGATGATAAAGGCATAATCTGGCCGGAATCCGTCGCTCCTTTCTCTGTTCATTTGCTTGCTTTGGGAGAAGATGAGACGGTCAAAGCCGAAGCGGAGAAAATTTATGCGCGTTTACAGAAAAATAATATTGAAGTTTTATTTGATGATCGTCTCGGCATGTCAGCCGGAGAAAAATTTGCTGATGCGGATCTTTTAGGCATGCCTTATCGGGTGGTTGTGTCAGAGAGGAGCATAAAGGAGGGAGGCGTAGAAATAAAAAAACGCAACGAGAAGAAGGGTAAAATTCTTTCTCTCGAAGAATTGTTGAATTTACTAAAAAGCTAATAAGCTAACTAGCTAAAAAGCTAATTAAAAATGTTTGAAAAAATTTACAAATTAATTTCCAATGACATCGGGATAGACCTCGGAACTTCCAATACTTTGGTGTATTTGAAAGGTCACGGCATCGTCATCAACGAGCCTTCTGTCGTCGCAGTTAACATCAAGACTAATCAGATTTTGGCTGTCGGGGTGAAAGCCAAAGAGATGCTCGGGCGCACTCCGGGGCACATCAAAGCCATTCGTCCGCTGGTGGACGGCGTGATCTCGGACTTTGAAGTGACCGAAGAGATGCTCTCGTATCTGATAAATAAAGCGAATAAAATGTCTAAAAAATTAGCGCGGCCGAGAGTCTTGGTCGGGGTGCCGACTGGCACGACCAACGTAGAGACCCGGGCAGTGTATGACGCGGCTCGTTCGGCTGGCGCGCGGGAAGTCTTCTTAGTCGAGGAACCCATGGCGGCCGCGATCGGGGTGCGGTTGCCGATCAAAGATCCGGTCGGCTCGATGATCATAGATATCGGGGGCGGGACGACGGACATCGCGGTGATTTCTCTGGGCGGAGTGGTGAAGTCCAAGAATTTGAAAATCGCCGGTGACAGACTGAATAATGACATCATCACTTATATGCGCGACGAATTCAAGATATTGATCGGCGAGAGGACGGCCGAAGTGGTAAAGATTGCGATCGGTTCCGCCATTCCGATGGAATATATGGAAACAGAAGTGCATGGGCGGGATATTTTGACTGGACTTCCTCGGGCGGTGGTGGTGACTGATGCGGATATCCGAGAAGCGCTCGCGCTGTCGGTCCGAGGATTATGCGAAGGCGTCAAAGACATGCTGGAAACAACTCCGCCGGAAATTTTGTCCGACATCATGCATCGCGGCATCACCCTCTCGGGCGGCGGCGCTCTCTTGCCCGGGCTCGATCAGCTCTTGGCGCGCATTTTGAAGATTCCTGTCTATGTGGTGGAGGATCCGCTTTCCGCGGTGGCGAGGGGTACCGGAGTGATCCTAGACGACATTCCATTTTATAAAGAAGTTTTGATTGGGAATCAGGATGAACTACCTCCACGATAAAAAAATAAAAAATAAAAAGATTTTTAGAATTGCATCCCTGATTTTTTTGCTGATTATTTTGTTTTACTTTAGATCGAGCATTTGGGGCGGCCTCTCGATGCTCTCGCACACTGTCTTTCGCCCGGTTTTGGCGATCGGGAATAGTGTCGGTGAAAAATTAAGCGGCGCGAAAGCGTATTTTGTTTCTAAAAGTTCGCTTGACCATCAAAATAAAAATCTAAAATCTCAATTGAGCGAGCAGGAAGCGCGAACGGCAAATTATAATTCTATCCTGGCTGAAAATATTGATTTGAAAGAAATTTTAAATAGAAAAGATCCGAAAATAAATATGACTTTGGCCGCTATTTTAGCGAAACCCCATCAGAGCCCTTATGACACGCTCATCATCGATGCTGGCATAAAGCAGGGGATTCAAGTAAATGATATGGTTTTTGGTTTGGGCAATGTGCCGATCGGCGTGGTGGCTGAAACTTACCCCAACTCTTCAAAAGTGGTTTTATTTTCAAATAGCGGCAGAAAGACGCAAGTCGTAATTTCTGGTAAAAATATATTTATGGAGTTGGTCGGTCGGGGCGGAGGAAATTTCGAGATGATAATCCAGAGAGATTTGGCTATTACTAAAGGGGAGGAAGTGGTTTTGCCCGGGATTGTTCCTTATGTGGTTGCAAAGGTGGAAACGATAATTTCCGACCCGCGTGATCCATTTGTGAAAGCCTTACTTACGAGTCCGGTGAATATTCAGGAGTTGAAGTTTGTGGAGATAGAAATAAATTAATGTATTTTAAAATTGAGAAGAAGCTTAATAATTCTTTGGGCCGCGCGGGGGTTTTGACCACTGCGCACGGAGAGATTCATACTCCGGCTTTTGTGCCGGTGGGGACGAAGGCGACGGTGAAGTCTCTCTCGCCGGATCAGGTTTTAGATTTGGGCGCAGAGGTAATCTTGGCAAACACGTATCATCTTTATTTGCAACCGGGCGATGAGTTGGTCGCAAAGGCCGGAGGCTTGCATACATTTATGAATTGGCGGCGAAGCGATGGCAGTTTTGGGCCGATGATGACAGACTCCGGCGGTTTCCAGGTTTTTTCTTTGGGGGCCGCCTATGGAAAAGAAATTTCAAAAATAAGCAAGATCACTGATCCTTCATTACTCATCCCGGAACGTTTCGACGATTCCGACGCGCCTCGTTTGGCGAAAATCGGGCAAGATGGAGTGTCTTTCAAATCGCATTTAGACGGTTCTATCCATTACATCACTCCGGAGAAATCAATCCAGATTCAGCACAATTTGGGCGCGGATATAATCTTTGCTTTTGATGAATGTACCAGCCCGACGGAGGATTTGAAATATCAAGAGGAAGCGCTCGAGCGCACGCACAGATGGGCAGAGAGGAGTTTAGCGGAGCATCAGAAGTTAGTCGAAGAAGAAAAAGCTTCTCTTGCGGGGTCGCTGTCTCTGCGTGCTCGCGGAGCGCTGCCTCTCGGCTCGTCAGCCTGCGAGACACCCCGCAAGGGAACTTTTCTCTCCTCGCCTGCGCTTTTCGGCATAGTCCAAGGTGGGCGAGATGAAAATCTGCGGAAAAAATCCGCCCAATTTATCGGAGGTTTGGCTTTCGATGGATACGGCATCGGCGGAAGTTTCGCTAAAGAAGATATGTCAAGGGCGGTGAAATGGGTAAGTGGAATTTTGCCAGAAAGTAAGCCCAGGCACTTGCTCGGCATCGGCGAGCCGGAAGATTTATTTATGGGAGTGGAAAATGGCGTAGACCTTTTTGATTGTGTGGCTCCGACCCGCCTCGGGCGCAATGGCACCATCTACACAAAAAAAGGCAAGATAATAATTATGAATAAACAGTTTCGCGATGACTTCTCGCCGATCGAGAAAGATTGTAAATGTTATACTTGTAAAAATTATATGCGCGCATACATCGCGCACCTTTTCCATGGCAAAGAAATGCTGGGCGGCACTCTGGCTTCGATCCACAATCTATATTTCATTGTTAATTTAGTGAAAAAAATCCGCCAATCAATTTTAGACGACAAATTTTTTGAGTTTAAAGAGAAATTTTTGCAGAAATATAAATCCCGTTAGAAGACTGTCCAAGTTATCCCCACATTTCTCTTGCGGGGGGGGGTATATGATATAATTAAAGAGTTAGAAACCGGAAAAATGAAAGAAAAAAATCTTAATCCCGCCTCCGCTAAAAGCTACGGCGTGGCAAGGAAAAAATTTCTGTCAGTAAAATCATTACTCGGACTTTTAGTCTTGGTTTTTTCTGTTTTTAGCTTCTCTCCCATTAAAGTACAAGCTGTTACTAGCGCAGAGCTTCTAAACGCCTTCAGGAGTTATGTCAAACCCCAGATTATCGTTGTTCCTCCTCGTCCGACTCCGTCACCTGTCTACATCTCTGGTTCTCCAGGACTCAGAGGACCAATGGGACCACA
>MFVE01000004.1 GCA_001785985.1 Candidatus Nomurabacteria bacterium RIFCSPLOWO2_01_FULL_42_17 | reverse complement strand
ACTCAGAGGACCAATGGGACCACAGGGAATCCAAGGACCTCGTGGTCCATCAGGTAATGTAGACACCTCAAACTTCGTCACTCGAGCTTTCTTCGACGCTCAACTCAATGGAACATTAAATTCCATCGACAGCAACGTCCAAAGTCTTGCCAAGTCTATGGCAGCAGAAGTCACCACAGATTTTCTCACTCTCACAGGCAGTACTTCCGGTGAGATAATCATTCAACCTGCCGCAGTAGCTGGTACATATACTTTAACGCTTCCCACAGATGACGGTACTGCCAGCCAATACCTGCAGACGGATGGGAGTGGAGTACTCACTTGGGCCAGTGTGACAAGTGGAGCCACTCTCTCTGCCGTCACTGCTGCTACCACTGATGCCACTATTGCAAACGGAGCAAACAACATCGTCTGGAACTGGGCGCTGACTGGAGCTGAATCTGCTTTCACCCTTGGTGAAACCACAGCTTCTACCGGAGGATCATCTAATCAATACATTCTCAATGTCGGCACTCTCTCTGCTTCCACTGCTATCCCACTCTTTGTCAACAACATTGGAGCGGGTGCCTCCCTCCGAGTCGACGACGCTTCGTCTGATACCACTCCTTTCCTCATTGACGCTTCTGGCAATGTTGGTATCGGTACAACAACACCTTCTTCCAAACTCGAAGTTGTGGGAGGCAATATACTTCAAACCGCTTCCGGAAATCCAACATTGAAAGGGACCTATACAACAACCGGTGCTCCTAGAGGCGTTTTTGTTTCCGACAAATATGCTTACATAGCTGACTATAATTCTATTCAAATTATCGATGTTTCCAACCCAGCCTCACCAACCCAAGTTAGTTCATATAACACACCCGGCAACACCTATGGTATTTTTGTATCTGGCAAGTATGCCTATGTGGCCGATGATAGCGCAGGTCTTCAAATTATCGATGTATCTAATCCGACCTCCCCCAGTCTTGTTGGTACATACAACTCTTTCTTAGCTCTTGATGTATTTGTCTCTGGCAAGTATGCCTATGTAGCCGATAATAGTTCGGGTCTCCAAATTATCGATGTTTCCAATCCCGCCTCACCAACTCTTATTGGAACTTATAATACCTCAGGCCTTGCTAATGGTGTCTTCCTCTACGGTAAATATGTCTACGTAGCGGATGCTACAGCTGGTCTCCAAATTATCGATGTTTCCAATCCCGCCTCACCAACTCTCGTCGGTACCTATGATACGCCCGGCGCGGCTGAAAAGGTTGTTGTCTCTGGCAAGTATGCCTATGTAGCCGATAATAGTTCGGGTCTCCAAATTATCGATGTATCTAATCCAAGTTCACCGAGTTCTGTAGGTTCTTATGATACCGGTCAAGCCAATGATGTTTTTATTGCTAACAAATATGCATATGTGGGTGATAATAACGGTTTCTACGTAATTGATGTAAGTAATCCTGCCTCACCAACTCTCATCGGTAGCTATAGTACTCCCAGCTTGGCTTTGGGTGTCTTTCTCTCTGGTAAATATGCTTATGTAGGCGTTTTTGGCTCTAGTCTTCAGATCATCGACATCAATGGTATGGAAGTCCCTTCTCTTAATGCTGGTTCAGTTGAAACAAATATTTTACAAGCAACTAATTATATCATCGGCGATACCATTCTCGCTCAAACTGGAATCAACGTCGGGCAGGGCGGGCTCTACTCCCAAGGTCCCGGAGCTTTCACAGGAAATCTAGCCATTACTCAGACAGCTACAGCCCTCGGTGCACTCAAAGGCATAGTCTACACCGGAGCCGTCAATACCAATCAAACCTTATCCACTGAAATTCCTTCTCTCACTATTACCACTGCCGGTAGAGAATGGGCCACCGGAGCTCTCACCACTCAAAGAGAAGTATTAATCACTCAACCGACATATTCATTCGTGGGATCTAGCACCATCACGGATGCTGCTACTCTCGCAATCGCTGGAGCTCCAATCAAAAGTACCAATGCCACTATTACTAATACTCATGGACTACTCATTCAAGCTGGAGGAGTGTCCACGGCGACGAATAGTTATGGTCTCACGGTCAATGCGCAGACTGGAGCGACAAACAACTACTCGGCGGTTCTGCTCGGTGGCAACGTCGGCATCGGCACCACGGCTCCCGGAGCTCTATTATCTCTCGGTCTAGCCGGAACCACCAAGGGAGTAATTAATTTTGCTGGGAACACTTCCGGGGTCGTCACCATGCAACCCGCGGCCGCCGCTGGCACTTGGACCATGACTTTACCCACTGCAGTAGGCTCTGCCGGTTATCAACTCACTGATGCTGCCGGAGACGGCATTACTTCATGGGCATCCGCCGCTTCTTCCCGTGAATTAAAGGACGTCATTAGCACAGTAGATTATCCAAATGAAGCTCTCACTTCCATCCTCAACACTAAAATCTACAAATTCCACTACAAACCAGGCATGGGCACCGGAGACACCATCACAGAATATGTCGGTGTCATGGCAGACGAAGCTCCTTGGGCCATGCATTACAACGGCACCATCGTGAACCCCGTCAACACGCTCGGCTACATGGTGCTCGGTATTCAAGCGACCAACACCAAACTAGAAGATCTAAACCTAAATCTAAACGCCATCTCTGGCACTATCACTCCACTCGAAGGCTCATCTAATCAATCCTTCGTGACTGCTTTCTTTGATAATGTCTATGCCAAGATCACTGCTTGGATGGGGGAGGTCGGGAATGGCATCGGAGATTTCTTTGCTAATCGAGTACATACCAAAGAACTGTGTGTGGCAAAATCCGACGGCACTGAATTCTGCGCTAATGGGGATGAACTTGAGGCGATGGTGGGTTCTGATAGTGGAAGTTCTGAGGGAAGCACCCCAAACCAAGACTCTACTGAGTCTGGTACAGGGCAGGCTTCTGAGCAAGAAAGCAATGAAGAAATGCCTGTAGTGGAAGAGACGGTGGACGAGCCAGCTGATGAAACTTCTGAAGTTTCTGATGCAGAGGCAACGCCTCCGTCTGAGACGGAGGAATCTGAATCAACTCCTGAAGTAACTCCCGAACCTGAATCCGAGTCGGAAGAAGCACCTGCGCCAGAGGCTGATGTAGTGGAGGAATCTGATGTACAATAAGGAATATGTTCGCCTTTATTTTTAAAATTTGGTGGATGATAGCGATTCTGCCTTTTTTGATTTTCATCGAGGCGAGCAAAATGTTTGCGAGTTTTCTGAAGAAAAAAAATATATATTCTCATTGGGATATCTGGCATTCTTTTATTGTCGTTTTACTCCTCTCGCTCGCAATAATATTATTTTTGCAATATCGTTAATATGTCAATAAAACATTTTTTTAAGACCCTGCTTCTTTTTTTGGTAATGATTTCTCTCGGGCTTTTTGGGGTTCTCTTGGTGACTCACTTCAAGCTATGTAGCACGGATATATCGTGTTACATTAACGAAATCTTGCGTTAGTTATATTTTGTGTTAGTATGAGTTTACCGCAAAGAAAGTAGGTTTTGTCGCAAGACAAAATAAATCCTATTTAGTGGGTCGATATCTTTGACGGCGCAAGCCGTTTTTTTAATTCTCCTCTTTGAGGAGTACCCTTTAGGGGGAGGTGGAGAATTCATCCACCCCGTCTCGGATTACCGAGCCACCCCTCAAGAGGGGAATGAAATACAAACTATGCTATTAAAATCAAAAAAAGAAGAAATTGTAAAAGATCTGGAAAAAGCGATAAAGGAATCCAAGTCTCTGGCTTTTGTAAACTTTCACGGCCTGAAGGTCGCGGATGAGACGAGACTGCGCAGAGAACTCCGAAAAGAAGGAGTATGCTACAGGGTTTCTAGAAAGACACTCCTTTCTCGCGCTCTAAAAGGGAAGGCGGAAGGAGAAATTCCGGAACTCTCTGGAGAAGTCGCCATCGCATACTCAAAAGACGAGATAGCCAGCCCGAGAGAAATCTATAATTTCCAGAAAGCCAACAAGGGTGTGGTACTGGGAATTTTGGGTGGAATTTTTGAGGGTAAATTTGTCGGTAAAGAGATGATGATGGAGCTAGCTACGATTCCAAGCAGGGAAGTATTACTTTCAAAAATTGCATTCTTGCTCAAGAGTCCGATGCAGCGATTAGCCATCGCCGTGAATGAAGTGGCGAAGAAGAAAGTTTAACATACGAATATGCGAATAAAACCAATATACGAATCATTACGAATTCGTATCCATTCGCATCATTCGAATTATTAGTAGATTGGTATATAAAATTATGAAATTCGATTCGTTTTTAACAGAATTAGAAAGTGCCTCAGTCTTGGAATTAAATACTTTAGTCAAGGCAATTGAGGAAAAGTTTGGAGTATCTGCTGCAGCTGTGGCTGCTGGTCCTGCCGCAGGCGCGACGGTAGCAGCTGAAGAGCAGAGTACTTATACTGTAATGCTGGCTTCTGCTGGTGAACAGAAGATTGCGGTGATGAAAATCGTGAAAGAAGCTTTAGGTCTCGGCTTGAAAGATGCCAAAGACTTAGTTGATGCCGCTCCTTCTACCCTAAAAGCGGGAATGAAGAAAGAGGAAGCGAATGACTTAAAGAAAAAGATTGAGGAGGCAGGTGGAAAAATTGAACTAAAATAGGTTCAATTTTTCAGCCGGAATCCGACGCAGGTCGGATGAGGCGGGGGCTGCGCAAAATTCCAGCAGGAATTTATGTGTGGCCAAAGTGGAATTGAAATAGATAAAAAATGACTAGGCAAGACCTAGTCATTTTTTTGCTTGTCTTTTTTTAAAAAAAGGCTAGAATGGACGAATGGAAATTTTGGGAAAAATACTAGGCAATGATGCAAGAGTGAAGATCATGAGGCTCTTTTTGCTCAATAAAGGCAAGGGATTCAAAAGTAGGGATATAGCCAAGCGAAGTCGAGTTGGTTTCGACATCGTCCGCCGAGAACTCAGGCTTTTGGCTTCTGTCGGTTTTATTAAAAAACGTTCTAAGGCGTCTTTGGATTGGTATTTTAATTCCTTTTTTAAATATGCCGGAGAATTTGAAGATCTTTTGATCAGGTCTGACACCTTGAGCAAAGAAAAAATTCTAGACAATTTTAAAAAAGTTGGACAAGTCAAATTGCTGGTGGTTTCAGGCGTTTTCATTAAAAATCAAGATAGCCGGGTGGATTTGCTGATTGTCGGGGACAAACTGAAAAAAACCGGGATTGAAAGAGGAATTCGCAAGCTGGAAGCCTTGCTCGGCGTAGAGCTTGTCTATGCTATTTTCAACACCAAAGAGTTTATTTATAGACTAAATATGTATGACAAACTGGTCCGAGACATTCTAGACTACTCGCATGAAGTTCTGTTACAGGCGAAAGAGCTATCTCCCGCGCTTACTGTAAAAAAGGGTTAATATTTGACCTCTCCCAAAAAGTGGATAACTTCTTTGCCTATGCTCCTCGCTTATTGATATATGGCGAGTGTTTATCTGCCATATATCAATGGCGCTCGGACATTATGCAAAAAGTGGATAACTTTTTTGCCTATGCTCCTCGCTTATTGATATAATAAATATAGAAATTTTAAGGTCGATACTTAAAGTGTTTATTATGGCTAGCGAGGAGCTAATGATAATGTAATCATTTTCATATAGTCCGAGCGAAGACATAACAAGGTTTCCTTATTAGCTAAAGTTTTTATAAATTATGAATAACATTTGGATGACATGGGGCGACGTTTTCAACGCATCGCTTCAAGATTTGTGGTGGGGTTTTATCCAATTCGCTCCGAAGCTTATAATCGCGATTATATTCTTTGTAGTGGGTTGGGTTCTGGGTACTATTATTGCTAGGGCTCTCGAGCAAGTTTTCACCGCTTTGAAAATAGATAATCTTCTCAAATCTATCGGCGTAGAAACTTTCTTTCGAAAAGCGGGAATGAATCTGAATTCCGGATATTTCGTCGGTCAACTAGTGAAGTGGTTTGTGATCATAGTTTTCCTTATTCCTTCACTTGATTTGGTCGGCCTAAATAGCATCAAGGACTTCTTACAAAACGATGTCTTAGGTTTCTTGCCTAAAGTCGTAGTAGCTGCCCTCATCTTGATCATTGCCACTATTGTCTCTGACGCTATCTCAAAGACAGTGTCTGCTTCTGTCCGAAGCATGGGATTGAGTTCAGCAAATATGCTCGGAGCGATCGCAAAATACTCTGTCTGGATATTTGCTCTTATCATCGCGCTCGGTCAGCTAGGAATCGCTGATTATTACATGAGTGTACTTTTCACTGGCATCATCGCGATGATCTCGATCGGCGGCGCCCTCGCTTTCGGCTTGGGTGGCAAAGATGCAGCTGCGAAGTTTATCGCAAAGGTTTCAGACGAAGTTTCTCATCGAGGGTAAATAACTAGCTTGTAGGCTTTAGCTTGTGGCTAATTAGAAACAAAAAAGATGCCATTTCTGGCATCTTTTTTGTTTGGCATTTTTGTATGCGAAGTGTATAATAAAAAGATGAATAAATTACTTATATTTTTACTTACTTTTGGAATTTTATTTATGACAAACAGCGCATTAGCGACTGTTGGTGGGCCGACTTACATACATACGTTTAAATACAATCCGCTCAATGAGTCGGTTTATTATACTCTCCATTCCGAAAGCGGTAGAGGTTGCCCTCCCGAGCTTTTGAAAATGTCGCTAAATTCTGGTAAATCTACAATAGTTTTTTCTTGTGATCAGGGAGAGAAGCTTCTGGAAGGAAGCGGTAGTTACGATCCTTATCTCGTAAATGCCGCGATTGATAAAATTACTGCTAATTTTAAAAATCTTATTCCTATAAATTTAAAAAGTAACAAGATCTCTGTCGATATTTCTTTTGTAAATTATACAAATTTTAGCCCGGAAATTTCTGAGATAAAAAACGCTAATTTTATCGCTTCAGTTTATCAGGACGGTAAAAAAATTGTGGATTTTCCGGTGAGTGGTTGTAATTTAGAGCAACCTTTTGTTTTTGCAGGCTATGCAATACCGGGTTTTGATAAAAAAATAGTTTTACTTCTCTCTGCGAAGGGGGATTGCTGGGAGGGCGGTTATATCTACGAATCCTTGCATGTAGTAGGCGGAGTAAGCAATTTGGATAAAAAATATCTCAATTTTTATAAGAGTGATTCAGCCTTGGTTCCCAATGAAGGGACACTGGTTGTTTTTGAATCCTCTCCAGAAACTTCTAATAATTTTATTTTATATACAATCTTTGGATCTATTTTGGCGTTAGGTTTGGGATACTTTTTAGGGCGCAAGAAGGCAAGAAGCTAGGAGGATGTTGACATCATATTTCCTTTCGTATATACTCCTTTAATCAGTATGACAATAACAAGAAACAAGTTCAAAAGGCGGCCTTAATTGCAGACTTTCTTTTGTCTGTTAGCCGCCCGAAAGGCGGTTTTTTGTTTGTAAAATCAGCACGGAATGACACTTTGAAAACTTAATTCTTATCCTAATTTTCTGAGTATACAATCTGTATGCTCGGGGTCTTTTTAGAGATAAGAAAAAGCCAAAAATATATTTTAGGTAGCGAGCGGTCGCAAACGAAATATCTGTTAATTTTTTTGGCTTTGTTTTTCCCGCAACAATGCGGGATGTGGTTTTCAAATTTCTTAACAGGAAATTTAAGGGCGTACGGTGGATGCCTTGACTTTAAGAGGCGATGAAGGACGTGGCGTTGCTGCGATAAG
>MFVE01000003.1:999-9247 GCA_001785985.1 Candidatus Nomurabacteria bacterium RIFCSPLOWO2_01_FULL_42_17 | reverse complement strand
TTTCGACGGATTATTCACGACTTTGGGGGAAGTTCCTATGTATTACTACCTCGTTCGCCACTAATTTTTCACGACCTTTGACTTGATATAATCGCATCTCCGATTTTGAAAAATCCGTTCGACTTGCATGCCTTATCCACGCCGCCAGCGTTCATCCTGAGCTAGGATCAAACTCTAAATAAAAGTTAGGAACGAAACAAAACAAAAAACAGAAGCATTGAAGCTTATAATTTTTTTGTTACTTGTTAGAGTTCAATCTTTTGCTCTAAAAATTATTATAAAACCTTCTGACTCAAAAAAACAGAACAGACTTGCACCTGTTCTCAAAAATTCATTCTATTGTCAAAGAAGGTGTTCACCCCGCCTTGGCGGGGAAATTAAAACGTCATTCCACGAAAGGAAAGACGCTAGAGGCAAGTATATATGAAGGCAAACTCCAAGTCAAGCACAAAAAATGCCCCGACATATCTATATGACTAGGGCATTTTTAGTGCAACGCACGTTGCTATTCTCTTTTTTATTTTTGCTTCTTTGGTTTCTTTTTTTCTTTTCTGTGTCCGTCTCCTTTTGCCATAAAAATAATTTTAATTTAATAAATAGATTACATCATCGTCTTCGCATCGGCTTCCGACATAAACTTAAACATATTTCCGCCACAAACAGCGCAAGTGCCCTTTGCAGAATAACGACCCTTGTCATTTTTAGTAACGACCGGGTTGGTCATCGTCTGCATCGTCGGCTTGTTATTCGCATCTCTACACTTCATACACAAAGCTTTTAGTTCTGCCATATAATTAATTTGTTATTATTAATAGCTCCATTATAGCATCATTATAGTATATTGCACTTTTTATTACCTCTAAGCTAATTTTTTGAGTTCTTGTTCATGTTTCTTCATCACCTGCATGCCGGCGTCCATTTGGCTCATTCCTCCTTTCACTTTCTCCTCTATTTCTTTGGCAATGGTTTTGAAAAGTTCCGGATTTTTCTCTATCATTTTTACAAACATATCGATTTGCGCCTCCGGCACCCCCTTTGCCTTGAGCATTTTTTTCAACAATGTGTTTTGAAAATTTTGAAACATAGACAAAGCCTACCCCACCCGAGCATTTATGTCAAAATCCAGGAATTTAAAATTATTTAAGCGGATTCTGTCCCTGGATAACGCGCACTAGGAACAGGACAATGGCCACCACGAGAAGAATATGGATAAACCCTCCTACGGTATAGGAAGTGACCAAACCGAGAATCCATAAGATCAACAAGATAACTGCGATTGTTTCAAGCATAGGATTTTTTGTTAAATTAAATAGAGGCTTATAATTCGACCAAAATGGAAGAACTAACCACATTAAATCTACATTAAATTATATACCTTTCTTAAAAAAAGTCCAGCTAGTTTTCCACAGCCCGTAGGCAACACATACATAAATATTAACTTTCTATTAAAACTGTGGAAAACTAGCTGGACTTTTGGGAACAGCAGGTAGTATAATAAGTCTTGAGTATTGTATCTATCGTCGAAGGATACTTTGATATTCATTATTAGTACATTAACTGGCATTAACTTTATTAAAAAATAATTAACAATTAAACGCAACATGAGTAATAAAACAATTGGCATCATCGCAATAATAGTTTTGGTGGTTGGAGCGTATTTTCTTATAAATAGCGCGCCTAAAGAAGATACCGAAAATACTTCAGGGCAAAAAAATAACACGCAAGGCCGGGTAGTTTTCTCGGTCACTGATGCGGCAGCTGATATGGGCACTATCAGCGAAATAAATATGAAGGTAAACAACGTGTCTGTGCACAACAATACCAGCGGTTGGGTGACAGTTTCCACTACTCCTCGAGTTTACAACCTTTTGGCTCTGAATGCGCAGAATAAATCAGAACTTTTAGCGGATATAAAAACGCAAGCCGGCAGTTATGATCAAGTCCGCCTCATGATCGACTCGATCGCTGTCATTAAAAAAGATGGAACGACAAAAATAGCCAAACTGCCTTCCAATGAGCTCAAAATAAACACCATGCTCATGGTAAAGGCGGACGAGACTTCCAGTGTAAATTTTGACTTCATGGCTGATAAGTCGCTCCACCTGACAGGCAATGGAAGCTACATTTTTGCCCCAGTGGTCAAAACAGAGTCGAGAAGTGATGCGAATGTAAGCGTAAATACAAGCAGTGTAGTATCTATCTCAGGAGGTAATCTTGATGACAGCAACACTATCGGCATGGATATAGATGGCAGTGTAAAACTAAACTTCCAAATCAAAAGCAGTCAAAAATTAAATATCGGCAGCGATAATATGATCAAGCTAGAGCTATAAAGCTACTGTAAAATACAGTGTAAAATAAGAACTCTCAGCCACGAAGCTGAGGGTTTTTATTTTTATGGATTATCTGAAATTTATAGTAAAATAGAATCATGGCAACAAAATTAATATATTTGGTACGGCATGGAGAAACTGAAAGCAATGCAAAAAATATCCGGCAAGGGCCGGAGGGGCTTTTGAACGAACAAGGCAAGGCCCAAGCGCTAGCGACAGCGCAGAGATTCCCAAAACAAAAGGGGCGCCCGCAAGTTATAATCTCGAGTCCCTATGAACGCGCCAAAGAAACAGCGGAAATTATCGGCCATGAGCTCGGGATGGACGTGGAATACACGAATCTCTTAGTGGAGAGAAAGAATCCGACAGAGATAATCGGCCGAGAAGATAGAGAAAGAGATGTGCGAAAAATAATAGACCGAATTGACAAAAGCTTTCATGCTGATGATCTGCGATACAGAGATGAGGAAAATTTTGTTGATCTGAAAGAGAGGGCAAAAGAATTATTAACCTATATCAAGCGGAGGCCGGAAGAAAGAATGATCATGGTGACTCATGGAATTTTTCTGAAAATGATAGTTTCCTATATGCTCTATGGAGAAAGCCTGACTGCTTCGCAATATAATAATTTAAGTTACTTGAATCCGATAAACAATGCCGGCATGGCTATCTGTGCATACAATACTCACCTCTTCAAAAAGTCCGAGTGGAAACTTATCATCTGGAATGATCTCGAGTTAAAATGATTATAAAAAGTATGCCAAGAAAAGAGTTTTATAATTCACAATCACTCCACTCCGCACTTCATTTTGAGTGCGTCTAGGTCGGCCTTAGTCAATGTCTCACTATTGCCTTGGTTCAGCCTGTACATGATGGCTTTTGGGTCTTCCACGTGCTCTAGGTCGAGCGCATGGCCGAGCTCATGCGCGAGCACCCGCACGAGCTTTGTCCGGGAGCTAAATTCATAAATATCTATCTCCCGAGTCCGCCCGTCAGAAGAATACACCCCTTCTTCAAAAGATTCTCCGCGCGCCGCGCCAATCGTATTGTATTGATCTACCGAGATATTCAGAGCGCTCGCCAGACGATTCAAGACGACAACCATCGCATTTATCTCGCTGACCATTTCATTTATTTGTTTTTCTTGGGCCTGCAACTGAGAGAATTGCGCATCGATCTCGGCTTTCTCTGCTTGCAGTTGGTCATATTCTTTCTCTCCCGCTCCGCCTCGATCGTTCCAATATTTAACTTCCTTTTCATAAGCCTTGACTCTCTCATTAAAACTCTGCACGCGCGAGTCATAATCTCGCTGCGCTATAGCTAGCCTTGCTTTTAATTCTGTAAATTTTATTTTGAGCGCATCGTACGAGGCTCTGTTTTCGGCAACGACGATTCCTATACTCGCGAGCTTGCTCGTAGCTTGTTGCCTGAAATCATAAATCAAATTAATCTTCAGCGTATCCGGCGCAGAAGATGCGCTCTGGTAAGAAAATAATTCTTTGCCCAGATAGTCTCCTTGGGGTTTTTCCCAGATGGCTTCCGCTTCAGCTAGCGCACTCAAAAAATAAGTTTTAGAAATTCCGAATTGAGTATCAAATGTGCCGAGAGTGTATGGTATCGGCTCATCGCAAGGAGCTGGGTTAAAAATAAAAGACCTTGCGTTATCCAAAAATCGTAAGAAAAGAGTATTTAAAGTAAACCGAAAATGATAGGCTACTGCCCCGAGAATGATAAGCAGTATAAAGATTTTTAGAATTTTTTTCATTAAAGTGAAACATTCTAAATTTCCGGCGCAGGCTCCCCGTCCGCCGATGAGGCGGAGGGTTCTGCCCCGTCATCCGACGGGGCAGTCGAATCGGATGATTCGACTGGAGTTACTTCAGGAGTAGATTCAGATTCCTCCGTCTCAGACGGAGGCGTTGCCTCTGCATCAGAAACTTCAGAAGTTTCATCAGCCGGCTCGTCCACCGTCTCTTCCGCTACAGGCATTTCTTCATTGCTTTCTTCTGGGGTGGCTTCAGCCGCCGGCCCGCCTGCATCAGCTGTGCTGGAAGCACTGCGGGCAGGGGTGGAAGAATTATTATCCTCTTCTGTTACAGAAACACTTCCGGCAGGATTAGTAAGCAAAAGCAGAGCTTTGATATCATCTTTGGTTAAACACTCACCGTCTACACAAATCTTTTCTTTTGCATTAAAGACATTCGCAAACATGTCTCCTATGCCATTAGTAACATCCCCCATCCAAGCAGTGATCTTGGCATAGACATTGTTAAAGAAAGCAGTGACGAAGGATTCATTAGATGAGCCTTCGAGCGGAGTGATAGAGCCAGAGATGGCGTTTAGATTTAAATTCAGTTCTTCTAGTTTGGTATTGGTGGCTTGTAATCCTAGAACCATGTAGCCCAGAGTGTTTACAGGGTTTACGATACTGCCTTTGTAGTGCATGGCCCAAGGTGCTTCGTCGGCCATGACACCGACATAGAGGGTGGTAGTATCTCCGGTGCCCATGCCTGGTTTGTAGTGGAATTTGTAGATTGTAGTATTTAAGATTTGAGTGAGAGCTTCTGTAGGATCAGTGACTGTTTCCATGATGTCTTTTAATTCACGGGAAGAAGCGGCTGATGTCCAGGAGGTGATGCCGTCTCCAGCGGCATCTGTCAGCTGTTCACCGGCACCGCCTACTGCAGTGGGTAAGGTCATGGTCCAGGTGCCGGCGGCAGCGGCTGTCTGCATTGTGACTACTCCAGATGTTACTCCTGCGAAGGAGATGGTGCCTGCTCTGGAACCCGCTGTGCCTAGGGTAAGCAATGCAACTGGAGAATTGTTTCCAATTCCGATTACTGCGTTGGTATCTACTGTTGTTCCTGTAGCGTCAACGTTGAGGCCAAAAATTGTGTTGCCGATAACGAGCTGGTTGGAAGTTGTGGCAGAAGGAGCGTCAACATTCATACCGATAATGAGATTGTTTGCTCCGCTGGTGATGTTGTCTCCAGCTTGTGAGCCGATGGCGATGTTGGATCCCCCGGTATCAAGAAGCAATGCATTATATCCAAATGCTGTACTGTCATGTGTTGTAACAATAGCAGATAGAGCCTGATAGCCAAAAGCAGAATTTCTTGTGCCAGAAGTATTGGCATCGAGGGCAAGGGAACCAAAAGCACCAAGACCATCCCCCGTCGTCACTGCTGTCAGCGTATTGTATCCAAAAGCAGAGTTGTCATTACCACCGTTTGAGGTATCAAGAGCTCGAGACCCAAAAGCAGAGTTTTGAGAGCCAGTAGTTTCTGTTGTTAAAGCATTGTGACCAAAAGCGCTATTGTTATTGGCATCGGCAGAATCAAGCGCCTGAGATCCAAAAGCGGAGTTTTGAGTGCCGATAATGTTAGCGGCCAAAGCATTATATCCAAAAGCGGAATTATCGTTGGCTGTGGTATTGGCGCTAAGAGCTAAAGTTCCAAAAGCAGAGTTTTGAGTGCCGGTGGTATTAGCGCCTGAAGCATTGTAGCCAAAGGCACTATTATTATCAGCTGTATTAACATCAAGCGCAGCAGTTCCAAAAGCGGCGTTTGCGCCGCCGATAATGTTAGCGGCCAAAGCATTATATCCAAAGGCGGAATTAAAAGTGCCGGCGGTGTTGGCACCTAAAGCGTCAGTTCCAAAAGCAGAATTCTGAACACCAGAAGTGTTCGCATCCAACGCTCGTGCGCCAAATGCAGAAATACCTGTAGCGGTATTAACTAACAAAGCCTGATACCCAACTGCAGTATTATCATCCCCCGTCGTAACCGCAGTACCTGCATCAGCGCCAAAAGCGGTGTTGCGTAATCCTGAAGAAGCGGTCAAGGAGTCCAGCGCAGTACTGCCGAATGCGGTATTGCCATCGCCAGAAGATGCCTGAGAGATTCCTGCACTGACTGTCGCCCAACTTAATACTCCACTGCCATCTGTCTGCAGGTATTGGCTGGCAGTACCGTCATCAGTGGGTAAAGTTAGAGTATATGTGCCAGCCGCGGCCGCTGTTTGCATTGTGACCACTCCAGATGTTCCTCCTGCTAAAGACATAGAGCCTGCCCTAGAACCTGCTGTACCTAGGGTAAGCAATGCGACAGGAGAATTATTTCCAATTCCGATTACTGCATCTGTGTCTACTGTGGTACCTGTGGCATTAACGTTAAGGCCAAAAATTGTGTTACCGATGACGAGCTGGTTGGAAGTTGTGGCCGAGGAAGCATCTATATTGTAGCCAATGATGAGATTATTTGCACCAGAAGTTACATTATCACCAGCTTGATAACCTAAGAAAATATTTCCTGCGCCAGTAGATAGAACACCGGCACGATAACCGAGGGCAATACTACCATCAGAAGTTGTGTTAGAAAAAAGAGCAGCGTTTCCTATGCCGACATTGCTATCACCGTCGGTATTTGATCCTAAAGAATTAGTACCCAAAGAAACATTTTGGTGACCACCACCAACATTAGCTGTTAATGCCCCTTTACCTACAGCAGTATTATCATTACCAGTGTTATTAGCCCCAAGAGCATTAAAACCAATGGCGACATTATCGATTCCAGTTGTATTCGCATCCATCGCACCAGAACCTACAGCTGTATTGGATCCCCCAGTATCAAGAAGCAATGCATTGTAGCCAACCGCAGTAGAATCATTTGTTGTAACGATAGCTGATAAAGATGAATAGCCGAGAGCTGTGTTTCGGGTGCCGGTGGTGTTGGCATCTAAAGACAAAGCGCCAACAGCGGAGTTAGAGGCACCAGTGGTATTAGCTGTTAGTGAGAGATACCCAAAAGCGGAATTGTTGCTGGCGGTTGTGTTTGAAATCAATGCCGATGCCCCAAATGCAGAATTACTGGTTCCAGTGGTATTAGAATTTAGTGTAGCATACCCAAAAGCTGAGTTATTATCAGCTGTAGTGTTCCCAGTTAAGGAACTTCTTCCAAATGCGGAATTTTGGATCCCAGTGCTATTACTACCCAGTGCGTCATATCCAAATGCGGAGTTCTCGTTGCCAGTGGTATTGGCATCAAGAACTTGGGACCCAAAAGCCGCGTTTCGGGTGCCGGTAGTGTTGCCGGTTAAACTATTATATCCAAAAGCGGAGTTGTCAGAGGCCGTGGTGTTGGAATCAAGAGCTAAAGCTCCAACAGCTGTATTTTGAGTGCCGGTGGTATTGGCGCCTAATACATTATAGCCAAAAGCGGAATTGTTACTTGCAGTGGTATTAGCATCAAGCGCTCCCGAACCCATTGCAGTCAAATTATCCCCCGTCGTCACTGCTGTAAGCGCATTGTATCCAAAAGCAGAGTTGTCATCACCACCGTCTGAGGTGTCGAGAGCGAGAGAACCAAAAGCAGAGTTGCGGGTGCCGGTGGCTTCTGTTGTTAAAGCATTGTATCCAAAAGCTGAATTATCGCTGGCGGTGTTGTTAGAATAAAGAGCCGATGCTCCAAAAGCGGAGTTTTGGGCGCCGGTGGTGTTGGAGCCTAAACTATTAAAACCAAACGTGGAGTTGTTGTTGGCCGTGGTGTTGGAGCCTAAACTATTATAACCAAAAGCGGCGTTTTGAGTGCCGGTGGTGTTGCCAAAGAGCGAAAAATAACCAAAAGCGGAGTTAAAGCTTGCCGTGGTGTTGGTGTAAAGAGCAGAACGTCCAACAGCTGTGTTTCGAGTGCCGGTGGTGTTAAGGCCCAAAGCATTAAACCCAAAAGCGGAGTTGTTGTCGGCGGTGGTGTTAGCGTCGAGAGCTCCAGAACCAAAAGCGGAGTTTTCATAACCGGTATTAACCAATAGCGCATTATACCCAAAAGCCGAATTATCGGCTGAAGTAATATTAGCCCCCAGAGCATCAGTTCCAAAAGCAGAGTTTTGAGTGCCAATCGTATTCGCATCCAATGCTC
>MFVE01000003.1:0-976 GCA_001785985.1 Candidatus Nomurabacteria bacterium RIFCSPLOWO2_01_FULL_42_17 | reverse complement strand
ATGCTCTCGCACCAAATGCAGAAATACCAGTGGCGGTATTAACCAGCAAAGCATTATACCCAACCGCAGTATTATCATCCCCCGTCGTAACCGCAGTGCCTGCATCAGCACCAACCGCCGTATTTCTCAATCCACTGGAAGAGGTCAGAGAATCAAGCGCAGTACTACCGAGAGCAGTGTTCCCATCTCCTGCTGAAGTTTGAGTAAAGCCTGTGAGTGTTGCTCCATTTGGGATGGTAAGAGTTCCAGTGCTGGAGGTGATGGTGAGTCCGTTGATACTGGTGGCAGTAGCGGCGCCAAGAGCTGGAGTGACGAGGGTTGGACTCGTATCAAAAACTAATCCGCCAGAACCTGTTTCCCCGGTGACCGCGGAAGCAAGGTTCACAGATGAAGGAGTGGCTAGGAATGTCGCAACGCCGGTACCTAGGCCAGAGACTCCGGTAGATATGGGAAGTCCAGTGGCGTTGGTGAGGGTGGCAGAAGATGGAGTGCCGAGAGCTGGAGTAACTAAAGTCGGAGAAGTTGCTAGAACCAGGACCGTGCCACTGCCTGTGGTTGTCATTTCTCCTAGGACGCCAGCATTGTTGTAGAGAACTCGTCCGGATGTACCGCTGGTAATGGAAGTGGTGCCGATGGTGAGTCCGGTACTGACTGTAGACCAAGTGAGCACTCCACTCCCATCCGTCTGCAGGTATTGGCTAGCAGTGCCGTCATCTGTGGGAAGAGTTAGAGTATATGTGCCAGCGATAGCAGCGGGTTGAATGATGATTTCACCTGAAGTACTGCCAGTGAGGGTTAGAAAATCTGTGGTGACTTCTGCTGCCATAGACTTGGCAAGACTTTGGACATTACTGTCGATTGAATTTAAAGTTCCATTGAGTTGAGCGTCGAAGAAAGCTCGAGTGACGAAGTCGGAAGTGTCTACATTACCTGATGGACCACGAGGTCCTTGGATTCCCTGTGGTCCCATTGGTCC
>MFVE01000002.1:17308-96924 GCA_001785985.1 Candidatus Nomurabacteria bacterium RIFCSPLOWO2_01_FULL_42_17 | reverse complement strand
TAAGAGGGAAGCCAGCTTTAAGATTAGGAATCGTTAAGAACCGTGAGAGATGATCACGTTGATAGGCTTTAAGTGTAAGCGCAGTAATGCGTTAAGCTGAGAAGTACTAATGTTTCGATTCCTGTTAAGAAATTTGGAAACCACATTCCCTTAGGCAAGACCTAAGGGATAAAATTGAAAACTGAGTTTTGGGAGTATGTGTATTAATTGTGAGCTAAAAACGCTTTAAGGCCGGAGAGCCTGCAATCACTACTACCCAAATTGATCTTTTTTGCATTCCGTGCCAAAACCTGGGAGTACTCTGTGTGGTTCGCAGACGTTGACACTGCGTTTTGCCACATAAAGTATAGGTTAGCTACTTGTTGTTGACCTCACGGAGTGCATTCCATCTTCTGGTGCTTCAAAATTCAAACTTTTTAGTTTAATCCGAAGCCCAAAACCCAGTTTTCAATTTAGTAATCGAGTTTTCAGTGTTGGTGATTTGTCGCAAGGGTCACACCTCTTCCCATTCCGAACAGAGAAGTTAAGCCTTGTTGAGCCGATGATAGTTTTTCATAGCAAAAGTAGGCAGTCGCCAGCACCGAGTACTTGATTCTAAAACCAGTTATAAATTACTGGTTTTTTAGGTTTTAAATGTTATAATCTCCTCATGGCATGGGCTTTAAAAAGGCAATTTTTTTATATAATCGTTCTTGTTTTATTTCTTTCAGTCTTTGGATTTTTAATCTTCTATCCAAAATTAAACAAGGCGCCGAGTTGCACAGATAATAAACAAAATGGAGCTGAGACAGGAGTAGACTGCGGAGGGTTGTGCGCGCGAGCTTGTCTTTCCCAAGTGGATCCTATTTCTATTCTCTGGTCGCGCGCTTTCCGCGTCGTTCCTGGCCGCTACAACGCTGTCGCTTATCTGGAAAATCACAATCGCAATACCGCTGTTAATAGAATAAATTATAAATTTCGTTTTGCTGATAAAAATAATGTCTATATAGGCAAGCGCGAAGGCAGTACTTTCATTCCTCCATCGGGGAAATTTGCTATTTTTGAGCCGGGGATAGATATTGGAAATTCCATTCCTGTTTACACCACTTTCGAGTTTACACAAGTGCCGCAGTGGGTGACGGTCTCGCAAGAAAAAATAAATCAACTAAAAGTATTGGTTTCGAATATTGTCTTGGTGGGCGAGGACACCAGCCCTGTGCTCTCGGCCACGATAAAAAATAATTCATTCTTTACCATCGAAGAGGTGGATGTAGTTGCTATTTTATACGATGCCAATCACAACGCGGTGTCTGCTAGCCGCACTTATCTAGACGAACTCAAGCCAGAAGAGGTACAGAATATCACTTTTACTTGGCCAGAGCCTTTCTCAAATAAAGTTATCGCAAAAGAAATAATTCCGATGTACAACATTTTCTCGGTGCAATTAAAATAGGTATGATAGAAAAAGCTCTGAGCAGAATAGATTGGCTTTTAGTTTTTTTTATACTTCCTATCATTGTGGCCGGGCTGGTCACCATGAAGAGTTTCGCTCCGCTCGAGGATGCCGGCCTTTTTTTTAATAAACAAATTATCTGGATTTTGGTGGGTTTTGCCGTTTTTTTTATTTTTTCTTTTATAGATTTTCGTTTTCTGAAACGCACGGATGTATTGGTGACTATATTTCTCGTGAATTGTTTCATTTTATTTTTGCTTTTTATTTTAGGAAATGTTTCTCATGGCGCTAAAAGCTGGCTGGATTTTGGTTTTTTTTCTTTTCAGCCAGTTGATATGATGAAGCTGGTGCTGGTGCTCATCTTGGCGAAATATTTTTCTCGCCGGCATGTAGAGATCAGAGATATAAAGCACATTTTTGTTTCCGGTTTCTACGCTTTTGTCCCTTTTATTCTGGTATTATTTCAGCCGGACTTTGGCTCGGCTATGATCATATTTTTTATTTGGCTCGGCATGGTGCTTGTTTCTGGAATATCCAAAAAGCATTTATTGTTGGTGTTTGGCGCCGGGGTTTTGATTTTCGCGTCTTTCTGGTTTTTGATTTTTGCGCCATATCAAAAAGCTCGAATTCTGAATTTTATCAGTCCGCTTTCTGATATACATGGCTCCGGCTACAATGCTTTTCAGTCTACTATTGCAGTGGGTTCGGGAGAGATCGTGGGCAAGGGGCTTGGCTTTGGCACTCAGTCGCGGTTGAAATTTTTACCGCAGCCGCAAGCGGATTTTATTTTTGCCGCTTATTCCGAAGAGTGGGGTTTCATCGGTTCGATCCTCGTACTTTTTCTCTATGTAGCTATCATTTGGCGGATTCTATATTCGGCGACTCTCGGAGCGCATAATTTTGAAATACTTTTTGGCATGGGGATTGCTATTTTTTTTATGAGTCATATACTCATCAATATTGGCATGAATTTAGGATTGATGCCGGTCACCGGCATACCACTGCCTTTTATGAGTTACGGCGGCTCGCATCTTTTGTTCGAGTTTGCGGGGTTGGGTATTCTAATGAGTATGCGCAGATATGGACGGGTCGCCCACCGAGATAAGATGCAGAATGAGTTTTTGGGAGCGTGACCGTGAGTGAAAAGTTCATAAAGTTATAAAGTCCATAAAGTAAAATGCAGATAATAGATGGAAAAAAATTAAGAGGAGAAATATTGACTAAAGTAAAAAAAGAAGTTGCAGAACTTCCATTTAAGCCGGTTTTTTGCGATGTGTTGGTGGGTGATGATCCTGCTTCGGCACAATATGTGGCCATGAAAGCAAGGACCGCCGAGACTGTGGGTATCAGTTTTCACAAGGCTATTTTTCCCACCTCGATCTCGACCGATGATTTAGTAAAGGAAATAAAAATTTTAAATAAAGTGCCAAATATGTGCGGAATTATTGTTCAGCTCCCATTACCAACGTCTTTGGACAAGAGGGCTGTGCTGGACAGTATTGATCCACATCTCGATGTTGACTGCCTGGGTACTTTGGCAAGTGATAAATTTTATAATAATTATGATAGCTCGACTGACCTAGTCTTTCCTACGGCGCTGGCTTGTATGGCGCTTCTTGATTCAATTGATTTTCCTTTAGAAGGAAAGATTATAATTGTCTTAGGCCAAGGAGAGCTAGTGGGCAGGCCAGTCTCGGCTCTTTTGCGTTCTCGGGACTTGATTTATCAACCAATTACTAGTAAAACGGAAAATAAAGAATATATGTTGAAACAAGCAGATGTCATAATTTCAGGAATAGGGAGATCAAAATATATTACTGGCAATATGATTAAGCTCGGGGCAGTTTTGATAGATGCTGGGACTTCAGAAGAGACAAGTAGTAAAAATATCGTCGGCGATGTGGATTTGGAATCTGTAAGAAATATAGCGGCGTACGTCTCTCCTGTGCCGGGCGGAGTCGGACCTGTAACGGTCGCGATGCTTCTAAATAACGTGCTGAAAGTGGCGAAGAACCTCACCCCTAGCCCCTCTCCTGAAAGGAGAGGGGGACTTTCATGAATAACACAATTTTTTATTTTTTTTATAATCTCGCGCATCAATCAGATTTTTTCGATAATCTAATTATTTTTTTTGCTTCCTATTTTTTATATATTGTAATTATTTCTGCTCTATTATTTTTGTTTTTTCAAAAAAAATGGAGAGAATTTATCTTAGTATGTTTGTCAGGAGGCGCCGCTTATATTCTCGCTAAAATATTAAAAATTTTAATTCACACTCCTAGGCCGTTTGACCCTTTCCCGCAAGTGCAATCACTTTTTGTAGAAACTGGATATGCTTTCCCGTCTGGCCACACGATGGTAGCGTCGGCTATTGCCTTTGCATTATTTTTTACTAACAAAAAAGTTGGCTATGTCTTTATGTTTTTTGCTCTCGTCATCGGCCTAGCGCGCATCACCGCCGGTGTGCATTTTCCAGTTGATATTTTGGGTGGATTAATCCTCGGTTCTATCGTTGCTCTATTCATGAAGCATTTTGTGAAGAAGTTTAATTTTTAGAATCTATGAAAATTTATATAACAGGCGTTTCGGGTGTAGGAAAATCCAGTGTTGCCGAGATGCTCAATAAAAGGGGAATTTATTCTATTGATATAGATGGAGTAGAAGGTTTATGTCATTGGATAAATAATGATACATTAGAAAAATCTGGGTGGCATTCTGGTATGGATAGTGGATGGTTTGAAAAACATGAATACATTTGCGATAAGGAAAAATTAATTAATTTAATGAGTGATCAAAAAGACACTGTAGTTGTTTGTGGACAAGCTTATAATTATTCTGACCTGTGGAATTTATTTGATAAAGTTTTTCTGCTTCACTGTAGCGAAGAGATTTTTATTAAAAGAATTACAGAAAGAACGAGCCATGATTTTGGGAAGCATAATTCAGAAAAAGAGATGATATTAGGTTGGTATAAAGATTTCGAAAAAGATATATTAAACAAGGGTGCCATTTCCATAAACACTGACCGTCCACTCGCAGATGTTGTTGACGAGATTGTTTCTAAGTTTTAATTAGTAACCTCACCCCTGACCCCTCTCCTGGAAAGGCGAGGGGCAAAATACGAAGATGCCAAGAATTGTAAATAATTTACATAAGAAAGAAATTCGCAGGACTCTCCGGAAGAAACAAACAAAAGAAGAAATTTTACTTTGGTCAAAATTAAGAAATAATCAAATAGGATATAAATGGAGGAGGCAAGTCAGTATAGGAAATTATATTGCCGACTTTTATTGTCGCGAAAAATTACTGGTTATCGAGCTCGATGGTTCACAGCATTTGGATAATAAGGAATATGACAAGGAACGTGCTGAGTTGTTTAAGGTTCTAGGAATTAAAACCTTGAGATTTTGGAATAATGAAGTTAACAAAAATATAACTCTGGTAATTCATAAAATTTTAATTGAATTAAAAAGAGCCTCACCCCAACCCTCTCCTGGAAAGGAGAGGGCGAAGTTTCCAGATATCGTGCAATAACCCCTTCTCCTTTCCAGGAGAAGGGGTAGGGGATGAGGTGGTATTGCGGATATGTTGACAGTGTTTGATAGAGGAGTATTATATAGATATGTCTAAAGAAAATATGGGTGAACCGCTACCTCGTTCAACTAGAAAAATGGGAGAGGGAATAAATTTTGACCCTAGACCTTTTCCTCAGGGTGGGAGGCCTCCAGAGTTTATAAAAACAGGAGACAAAGTTAAACGCACTGATAGTGGTGGTTTAAAAACAATGGGAGTAGCAGGAACTGTTTTAGAAACAAAAGGTCTTGAGCTTCTAGTTAGATGGGATGGGGAAGAATTTAAAGATCACTCTGAGTGGATCAATAGTGGTTTACTTAGAAAACAACAATAAATTCTAATATAGCTAGATTCTAGGCAAGGCCTAGTTGTTGTGCTTATCTGGTTGCATATTTGAGCAAAAACAGATAGTATAGCTGTATATTTATGTTAAAAAAGAGAGTTATACTGGCTTTAATAATTTTAATTTTAGGCTCGGGGGTAGCTTTTTTTGTTTTTAAGACCGAGCCCAAATTGAATAAAAATTTTGAGACTCAAGGCGCTTTCTGGAAGAAATTTCCTTTTCGCTTGGGCTTGGATCTGTCTGGGGGTAGTCATTTGATCTACAAAGCTGATGTCAGCGCTATCCCGGCAAATGAAGTGGGAAGTTCGATGGATGCACTTCGGGATGTGATAGAACGCAGAGTGAATCTTTTCGGAGTTTCCGAGCCGGTGGTTCAGGTGCAGCATGGCAGTATCATCTCCGGTGGGGGCGAGCAGCTCATTGTTGATTTGCCTGGAGTGACTGATGTAAAAAAAGCGGTGGAAATGATTGGGCAGACTCCAGTCTTGGAATTTAAGATAGAGGCACCTACGGGAGCTCCGCAAAAGGCGACAATTAAAGATGGCAAGGTAAATGTAGACATCGGTCCTCAATTTATTGCTACCGAACTTACTGGCCGATATTTAAAGAGAGCGACTTTAGAATTTGATCCAAATACTCGCGAGCCGATAGTAAGTTTGCAATTTGATGAAACGGGCACAAAACTTTTTGCAGAGATCACCAGAAGCAGCATCGGCAAAACAGTAGCGATTTATTTAGACGGTGCGCCGGTATCTACTCCGATAGTTCGTGAAGAAATCACCGGCGGGCAGGCAGTGATCTCGGGGGACTTTACTCCCAAGGAAGCGAAACTCTTGGTGGGCAGATTAAATTCAGGCGCTTTGCCGGTGCCGATCACCCTGCTCTCCACTCAGACTATCGGAGCCACTCTCGGAGAGTCGGCTGTCCGGGCTGGAGTGAAAGCAGCTGTCATCGGATTCATATTGGTGGCTATCTTCCTCATTGTCTGGTATCGATTGCCTGGACTGATCGCAGTCGTGGCGCTCTCATTTTACACCGCGATCCTTCTAGCTATTTTCAAAATTCTGCCGGTAACTTTGACCGCGGCCGGTATCGGCGGATTTATCATATCTCTCGGAATGGCGGTGGATGCGAATGTGCTTATTTTCGAAAGAATGAAAGAAGAAATAAGAAAAGGACACAATATTCACGATGGCATCCATGATGGTTTCAAGAGAGCTTGGACATCTGTGCGGGATTCAAACACCTCCAGTATCATCACCTCTATTATTCTGTTTTGGCTGGGCACGCCACTTATCAAGGGATTTGCGCTGACTTTTGGCTTGGGTGTTTTGGTTTCAATGTTCTCGGCGATTACCGTTTCTCGAATTTTCCTTTTCGCTTTGGGCATTAAGAAG
The DNA here is from genome assembly GCA_001785985.1 of Candidatus Nomurabacteria bacterium RIFCSPLOWO2_01_FULL_42_17. Lineage (GTDB taxonomy): Bacteria > Patescibacteriota > Minisyncoccia > Phycocordibacterales > UBA9973 > UBA9973. Next base: position 90,179 of record MFVE01000002.1, on the reverse strand, counting down.
AGCAATAAATTAACCCGATTTTTATTCAGTTCCGGCTTTTCAAAATGACTTTCAACTTTATGAACTTTATAACTTTCCACTAAACCATGTTTATCGTTAAATACAAAAAAATATTCCTTGCCCTCTCGGTCATCCTAATGATCGTCTCTATCGTTTTTATCTTTACTTTCGGCTTAAAACTCGGGATCGATTTTAAAGGGGGAGCACTCCTAGAGTTAGATTTCGTAGGAGATCGTCCGGAGGCCGATTCTGTCCAGAATAGTTTGAATTCTCTTGGTATCAACCAGGCTCTCATTCAGCCCACGGGAGGCGATGGTTACTTGGGATATCTCATCAAGACTAGGGATCTAACGGAAGAGGAACATCAAAAGATTTTGGCATTTTGGTCAAAGGCGGGGAAATATAATGCCACAGAGAAAAGCTATACTTCTATCGGTCCGTCGGTCGGGAGCGAACTGGCGCGCAAAGCGATTCTTTCCATGATTTTTGTTATTATCGCGATTATTCTTTTTATCACTTACGCTTTTCGCAAAGTCTCAAAACCGGTGCCATCGTGGAAATACGGAATCATCACCATTATCACACTTCTCCATGACATCATCATTCCGACTGGGATTTTTGCCTTGGTGTCTCACTATACGGGCGCGGAGGTGGATACGCTTTTCGTTTTAGCGCTACTGACTATTTTAGGCTTGTCTGTTCATGACAAGATCGTCGTTTTTGATCGGATCAGAGAAAATTTACGAGACGAAGAGCAAAAAGATTTTGCGGAAACAGTCGGCAAGAGCACTAAGGAGACCATCGTCCGTTCCATCAACATTACTCTCACTATTATCGGCGTACTGGTGCCGCTTTATTTCTTTGGTCCGGAAACGACAAAGAATTTTGCCTTTATTCTGACCATCGGTCTTTTCTTCGGCATCTATTCATCGCTTTTCTTTGCTTCACCGATGCTGGTTTGGATCAAGGAATGGCAGGATAGAAAATAATATAATATAATTAACAAATTTATGAATATAAATAAAGCGCAAATAATAGTAGTTGTTCTGGGGATTTTGATCGTGGCTGGGGGTATTTTTTCCTACAATAAAAGTACAGATTCGTTTAAAGAAATATTTTCTAAAGTTTCAGCAGAACTTGCTTCCAAGGAATTTATCCGAGAAAGGGTAGATGGTATTTTCACGGTCAAAGATGATGAGCTCTCTGCTCTAAACAATCTGCCGGCGGGAGTGTATCCTAAAATACATTTTTCTCTGGACCAGGTAGTTTCTACTGATGCAGGCATTCTGCTGGGCGGCACGAAACCATATCTTTCCAATATAAGAATTTTATTGGAAGATTTCGCCAACGATCCTGTCTTATTTGCAGCCGAAGTAATAAGCATGCCGAAGGATATGCTTTTGTATGTAAAACTCAATGAATTAAGTGGGTTCCCGATGGATCTTTCTTCTATAAAAGGAAAATGGTGGAGAATGGATTTAAAAGCATTAGTTAAGAACCTTGGTGGAACGGAAAGTGATGACATATTAAAAGCAGTAGAGCAAGGAGGAATTCCCAATGTTTCCAAAGAAGAGAGGCAAGAGCAGCTGGCTATTGTAGAAAAATATGAAAATGCAGCACGCATTAAAAAACTTGGGGATGGACAAATAGAAGGATCTCCGTCCTATCGTTTCAGTATAACTTTAGAAAAAACAGAATTGAAAAATATGCTGACAGAGCTTTTGGGCGTTATAGTCAAAAATGCTGGAGAGGGTCAGAAAGTTGATGCTTTAGAGATCGCAGCCGGAATCGAAGATGCTCTCCAAATGATCGATATTCATAATATTGAATTGCTTGTTCATAAGGAGAATTATCTTCCAATTCAAGTGAAGTCTTCTATAGAAATATCTGATGAGACGGGGAAAAATACTGGGACTATGGATCTATCTGTGATCATTGACGGTGCTAGCCCAGTGGAAATAAAAGCTCCGGCGAATTCTACTGACTTTATGTACCTTTTTAGCAATTTAATGACTGGTATGGAAATTAAATAAATTTGTAGTACAATATACTCATGATATACATTTTGATAGTCTTAGGGGTTCTCATTCTGTGGGCGATTATTATCTATAATGGCTTTATTACTTTGCGCACTCGCGCGGGGGAGGCTTGGGCGGATATTGAAGTGCAATTAAAACGCCGATACGATCTGATTCCAAATTTAGTAAATTCAGTCAAGGGATATGCCAAGCACGAGTCTTCCGCTTTTGAAAATGTGACCAAGGCCAGGAGCATGGCGATGGGCGCGCAAGGCCCTACAAAGGAACATGCCGAAGCCGAAAATATGCTCACTGGCGCATTAAAATCTATTTTTGCTATTGCCGAAGCTTATCCAGATCTTAAAGCTAATCAAAATTTCTTGGCTCTGCAAAATGAGCTTTCTGATACAGAAAATAAAATCCAGGCTGCGCGCAGATTTTACAACAGCAATGTGCGCGACTTGAATATTAAGATTGAGTCTTTTCCCTCGAATATTTTAGCTGGGATTTTTGGATTTACCAAAAAAGAATTTTTTGATTTGGCGGACAATGATGTCGCTCAAAATCCAGTGGAAGTAAAGTTTTAGTCGAATTTATTAATAGAAATTTTTTTTGTTTATGATCACACCAGAACTTATAGGATATATAAAAGGGGAGTTTGCGAAAGGTCGCACGCGCGAGGATATTCGCGCCGAATTAGTCAGAAACGGGGGGTGGAGCGAAGTGGACTTGAATGAAGGATTCAGAATGGCAATTCCAATGCAGAATTTTGTCGCTCCAAGCGCGACTAATCAATACACTATTAATCCAGAGGTAAAAAGTGAGAAAAAATTATCCAGAAAAACTTCTGAAAATTTAATTTTTATTATCGTAGCTTTGATTTGTTTAGTCGTTTGGTATTTCTATCAACCGCAGATCATCGGTTTCTGGAATAGTGGAGTAGATAATATAAAGGGCTTGTTTTCTTCTTATTTTAGTCCAAAAACACCTGAGACCGCAGATACGTCTACCGCGGGAGATAGCAATAATGGAGTCGCGTCAGATGCAACTAGCGCAAAGGATTGCGGGACTAGCACGGCGCCGGACCTAAAAAATGCCACAACTACAATAAGTCATATTTCTGTGTTAAATTGTCTAGGCACTAGCGCTTTATCTTGCGAAAATGCTAAAGCTGTTTTGAAAAGTGATCTATTTCCAGATGTCTTCCAAATTATTAAAACCGGGGAGACTTGCAATTTTAAATTGTCGTATGGATTGGACAGCACTCTATTTGATAGAGCAGGCAAGAAATTGGCCGGCCAGTCTATTTCTTGTCCTGTGAATATCGTCAAGGCGATAGATGAAAGTAAAAACCCTCCAACGTTTACTGCCCCGAGCAAAGACAATCCGGTTAAATACGCGAGCCAGATACACTTTTACGGCAGTCTCGGAGTTTTTGTAGAAAATAATTTGGAGAAAAATAAAATTCAAAATCTCGGCTGCAGCGGATCCTATATTGACTCTGTCATCACGAGTTATAATAGAATGCAGTCTCAATAAGTATTCATGGCGACGCTTTATACGCATCAATCTAAAAATGTCACAAAAACATGGATGCTCATGACGGTGTTTTTTGTGGTGGTAATTCTTTTCGGCTGGTTTTTTAGTTTTTATTACAACAATCCGAATATATTGTATTTCTTTGTGATTTTTAGCGTTTTGATGAATTTTTTTTCCTATTGGTATTCGGACAAGATCGTCTTGAAGCTCTCTGGGGCAAAAGAAGCAAAGAGAGAAGAATATTTTGACTTGTATACCAGTGTGGAAAATCTTTCTATCACTGCGGGATTGCCAATGCCGAAAATATACGTCGTGTTAGATCAAGCGCCGAACGCTTTTGCTACTGGCCGAGATAAAAATCACGCGGTGGTCTGCGCAACTACGGGGCTTTTGGCGATTTTGAATAAAAATGAATTAGAGGGCGTCATCGCGCACGAGCTATCGCATATTGGCAATCGCGACATGCTGCTCTCGACCGTAGTTGTCGTGCTGGTGGGCTTTGTCACTATCGTCGCAGACATTTTTACCAGACATTTATTTTTCGGCAGGAGAGACAGCGATAATAAGGCCGCGGGGGTACTCATGCTTGTGGGGATTATTCTTTCAATCTTAGCGCCGATTTTTGCAATACTTATTCAACTGGCTATCTCTAGAAAGCGTGAATTTTTAGCAGATGCTTCTGGGGCTCTGCTCACTCGCTATCCGGAAGGTTTGGCAAATGCTCTGCGTAAAATCTCTCAATATAGCAAACCCATGGCGCGCCAATCGAATGCCATCGCGCATCTCTACATCGCTGATCCAAAAGGGGTGGGTTTCGGCAGAAAAACCAAAGTCTTTTTGGGCCTTTTTGCTACGCATCCGCCGGTAGAAGAGCGAGTCAAAGCTTTGATTGGATAGAAGTGTTGATGTATACTGTTATCATATGGATATCAAGGACGTCGAGAATTTAGCCAATCTAGCCAGAATCGAGCTGGGAGAAGATGAAAAGAAGGCCATGTTGAAGGATATGGAGGGTATTTTGGAGTACGTCAAGCAGATCGAGGGAGTAAAAGTAGATGATGTAAAGGCGGAATATAGCCTCACAAATATTTGGCGGGAGGATGTGTTGGAGCCTAGAGAATTTTCCAAGGAGCTGATTATCGGGCAGTTTCCGGACGCTCAGGATGGCTTTGTGAAAGTGAAAAAAATATTATGAAGATAGATTTAAAAAATTTAACAATAGAAAAAGCGCATCAAGATTTTAAAAGTGGTAAATACTCTTGTCGTGAATTAGCAGGGGAATATTTGAAAGTTATTAAAGAAAAAAATCCTGAAATAAATGCATATTTGGAAATTTATGATGATGTATTAAAACAAGCCGATATTGCTCAAGAAATGTTTAAAAATGGGGTAGCATCAGAGTTGACTGGTATTCCATTTGCCATAAAAGATATTATCTTAATTAAAGGTAAAATATCTTCTGCAGGCTCAAAAATTTTGGAAAATTATAAGGCCTCCTATGACGCTACAGTGATAAAAGATCTAAAAAAAGTTGGAGCTGTTTTTTTAGGTAGGACCAATATGGATGAATTTGCAATGGGTTCTTCTACACAGACATCAGCCTATGGTGTTACACGTAATCCTATTGATTTATCTAGAGTGCCTGGAGGTTCTTCTGGCGGTTCGGCAGCAGCTCTCGCTGGAGGTATGGCCTTGGCTGCTTTGGGCACTGAAACCTGTGGTTCTGTACGAGAGCCATCAGCATTTTGTGGATTAGTTGGGTTGAGGTCTACTTATGGCGCAATCTCTAGACAAGGAGTTATTCCTATGGGTAATTCACTTGATCAAGTGGGACCTTTTGGTAAAAATGTAAGAGATGCAGAGATAATATTTAATTTCTTATCTAGATATGATAAAGAAGATAGCACTTCTGTGCCAGATAATTTAAGGAATCATGTTTTAGGTGGTAAAAAGATTGGTGTTCCTTGGCATTTATTTAAAGAAGGTGTAGATAGTGAAGTTCAAGAAAATTTTAAGCAATCTTTAGGAAAATTTAAAAAAGCCGGATATGAAATTGTAGATATAGAACTTCCATATTGTAAATATTCTTTAGCTGTTTATTATATTATTATGCCTGCCGAAGTTTCTACGAATTTGGCACGTTTTGATGGAATACGTTATGGCTATAGTGTGAAAGGAGAGAGTTTGATGGATGTGTATAAGAAAAGCAGAGGAGGTGGTTTTGGTAAAGAGGCTCGTCGCAGAATTTTGCTTGGTACTTATGTTCTATCTCATGGATACTACGACGCTTATTATAATAAAGCTTTGAACGTGCGAGAAAAAATAAGAGAAGAAATTTTTAATGCTTTTAAAAAGGTTGATTATATTCTTACTCCAACTGTACCAGTGCTTCCTTTTAAGTTAGGAGAAAAATTAGATGATCCAGTGGCGATGTATTTGTGTGATATCTTTTCTGCGCCAGCAAATTTAACTGGCGTTCCTTCTATTGCTTTACCATCGGGGACATCAAAAGACGGTTTGCCATTTTCTATTCAGTTTATGGCGCCTTATTTTTGCGAGAGTTCTCTTTTTGAAATCGGGAAGCGTTTTGAGGCGATAAAATAAATGAAAATCGTGGTATAATTTTTATATGGATTCATCAAGTAATATTTTCGGAGATTCATTTTTGGGTTCCAAATGGTTTAATCCGGACTATTTATTCAATCAAGGCGTCTCTTTTTTTCAGAGTCTTTCCAATTTTAATATTTCTAATTGGCCGCAAATATTATCTCTTTTCCATACTGTTCTTTTCTTTCTTGCATTATTTTTTCTGACGTTGATTTCTTATTGCGCGGTTCGAATGTTTGAGATTAGAAGTAAGGAGAAAAAACATCTAGAGCACGAGATCGCTGAATATGCGCATCATCAGGCCGAGCGAGAGAAAAAACTCCAAGAAGGGGAGGGAGTGTCTAAAAATGAAAGATGGGTAAAGACTCTCGGTTATATTTTTTCGCAACACATCAGCGATTGGAAGCTCGCGATCATTGAAGCTGATTCGATGCTCGACGATTTGATGAGCCAATTAGGATTTGCGGGCGAAACTTTGGGCGATAAACTGAAATCTGCCGCTACTACTGAAAAATTTCACAGCCTTACGTCTGCGTGGGAAGTGCATACCATTCGAAATAGGATAGCTCACGAAGGTGCCTCTTTTCAGCTTTCACAGCACGAAGCCAAAAGAGTGATCGCTTTGTATGAGCAGATTTTTCGGGAGTACGGATTTATTTAATATTGTTGCGGGAGGCCGAATCGAACGGCCGTCTTAAGGTTATGCTTTACCACTATAGTTTTCACTACCATAAGTGTTTGTGGTCTGGACTATACCATCTCCTTTCTTTAAAATAAATTAAAGATTAAGGGGTCCGCCATCTAGTCTCTACACATTTATTTTCGGTATAAGCCGAAAAATTTAGCTCGGAATTGTCCTTCTTTTACAAGAGAGGATTTCTCCGAATTTGGCGAATGCTCACCTCAAGGTTTCCCAAGAGGGGGCCCATACTGGTTGAGCCTTACGAGATGCCTCTTCTCTATCCCGCTGTTGATATATTCTACATTAAAATATACTTTTTGCAACTATTTGTTTGAAAAAAGGCTTAAATATGTTATTCTCCGACTATGTCGGCGTAGCTCAGTCGGTAGAGCGGAGGACTCATAAGCCTCAGGTCACAGGTTCGATCCCTGTCGCCGACACAGCGTTATATTTTATCCACATTATTGGTTAGTATATTGTCCTGTCACAGGGTATAATACATAGGTGCCAATATATAAAAAAATTAATAAGAATTTTTTTAAAAAGTGGAACACTGATATGGCATATGTTTTGGGATTTATTTATGCGGATGGAAATATTATTTTTACCAAAAGAGGCACATGGTTTTGGTCTTTGCAAATTAATGATAAAGAAATACTCGAGGAAATAAAAAAAGTCATAAATTCAGAACATATTATTTCAAAAAAGAAAAAATATAATAATCGAAAGCAATCTTACCGTTTGCAGGTGGGAAGCAAAGAAATGTGTGAAGACCTAATGCATCTTGGTTTAACAGAAAGAAAAAGCAAAACAATTTTGTTGCCGGAAATACCAAAAAAGTATTTTCCTGATTTTTTACGAGGTTATTTTGATGGGGATGGAGGAGTATGGGTTGGTTTTAAGAATAAACAAAGAATACATAAAATTTATGCCATAAGTACTGCATTTACTTCAGGGAGCAGAGAATTTTTAGTAGTTTTAAAAGAAATTTTATTTAAATATGGAGTTTTGGGGGGTTCTTTGGTTCAAAAAGAAAGAGGGTTTGATTTGAAATATAGCATCAAAGACTCTTTGATTTTATACAAAATAATGTATAATGATAAGTGTTCCTTGTTTCTCAAGAGAAAGAAGGAACGGTTTGAAAGTTTTATAAAAATGCGGTCGTAGCTCAACTGGTTAGAGCGCGTCCCTGTAGATTACTGCAGCTTTTCGTCGAAAGGACGAATTGAAACTCTTTGGGATATCGGTGAAGGCTAAACTTTGATTTAATATCACAGCATGCGAATACCGAGGGAACCCCGATGCAAGGTCGGGGGCGCCGTAGAGACTAGATACCAAAGCACCTAAAAGGTAAAACTTATGGTGAAGATATAGTCCACGCCTTTATGAAAATATTGGATAAGTGCACGGACGAGGTTGCCGGTTCAAGTCCGGTCGATCGCGCAAATTAAAAATGGCTTAGCTTCTGCTAAGTCATTTTTAATTCTAGCGCGAGCGTAAGCAAGCAAACTGCTTTGCTTGCGTCCGGTTTGAACAGGCGGAGCCTTGTCGCATGGCGACAGGCGAGCCCGGGGAGGAAGTTCTTAGGAGCGTAGCGACTTAGAAACTTGACCCTCAAGTCCGGTCGATCGCGCAAGAATCAAACTCAGGTCATTTTTGGCAAAATTTTGGCGCGCTTCGCGTAGCGAAGCGTAATGTTTGAAAGGGTTTCCAAATGCCAGGCTGGATTTCAAGAAGAGGTTCGAGCGAATCAAAAAATCCCCTCGCGGGGATTTTTTGATTCTAGTTTGGTATACTTCCGCTATGAATGAAATGCCTCAGACAATTGACGAAAATTCCTTGCGCGAACAGCAGTCGGGCAAAGTTGTAGATTTATTGCGCCGCATCGGTGCGTATGAATATACTCAGCATCTTCTTGCCTCTCCTGAAGCCGCAAACCAATTTTCTTTTGAAAAGTTTAAGGACTTTTTGGTTCGTATCAACGGTATTGCACGAGATATACCAATACATGAAAGGAGGACCGATGGCGAGAGAGTCCGCCTTGAAGGAATGAGCACTTCTGCGGTACCACGACATGAAGACAAAGAGATTTTGTTGAGGGAGGCGTATGAATCCTTGGGAGGCCTTTCTTTGGAGGATAGAGCATACCTCCTTCCAGCCATGATCAATGAGGTGCATCTTTTTAATGACGGCAATGGCCGAACAAGCAGGATACTCTATACGTTGCTTAGAAGCTTTGTTTCGGAGCAAGCCTTTGACGAAGCGCTTAAAACGGCAATTGGCAAAGACGGAAGATATAATTCTCCCGACCCGGACCCTTCAATCATAGGTCCAGACAGAGAAAAAATTGTTCTCATGCGTCATGGGATAAAGTTTGGGAACGAAAAAGGTTTTTTCCCAGTTGCCCCGGAAGACTTACGGGGGTTTTTTGCTGTTACCGAGAAACCCGATACACCCAATGGCAAGAAATTGATGGATATGCGAGACGATGATCATGCATATGTTTTCCTCGCCGCGTATGAGTTCCTAAAAGAGGAAAAAGCTTTGGAAGACTTTACCGTCTCAAATGAACACGGTGATTTTCTGTCTCCACTCAAGATGGAACAAACGCTTACTGAAGGCGAATGGGGAGAGATTTTTTCTAGATACTTTAGTATTAAAAGGGAGCATGCGCGCCTTTTAATCAGCGCTTTTCTTGAGCCTGAAAATTACAAAAATATGGAGGGCACGATGAATTTGAAGGATTATTTTAAGGGCAAAGTCCAGAAAAGGTGGGAAGAGAATCGCGCTTAGCGTTATGGATTGTAGTTCTAACTTGGTATACTTTTGACTCTGATGAAGTTCGTTTTATAAAAGATTAGCGTAAAACAATAAAAATATGAGTATAGAAGATTCTCAACCCAAAATACATTATCCAGACATTGCTTCTGAGCTTCAGAGCATGACTGATGTTGACCAAGACATGAGAGACAGAAGTGAGACTGAGCCAGATTTTTGGGATGATGAAGTGGACAAAAGAAACACAGAAAGGATGAAAGAAATTATTGCAAAAATTGGCTTTCCAACTATTTCTAAAGTTGGTAAAGAAGCGAGCCACAACGCGTGGCTTTTGATTCAGCACGCAGACCTTGATGTTGAATTTCAAAAAATGTGTCTGGAATTAATGAAAGGACTTCCGTCTCAAGAAGTTGCGAGAAGAGATGTTGCTTATCTTGAAGATAGAATTAGAGTAAATCAAAAACAGGGACAAATTTACGGCACACAATTTACTCAAGAGGGAGGGAAACATATTCCACAACCAATTGAAGATGAAGAGAATGTTGATATAAGGAGAGCTAAAATGGGTATGGATACTTTAGCAGACCAAATTGCTCTGATGTATAAAAAATATCCCTTTACGAATGAAAAGTAGGTATGTAAATATAACCATTATGGTTGCGTATCGCAGTTTCCACTTCGTTCACTAAGCCGCAGAAAATACAACGATTGACGGGATTTCGAATCAGTGACATACTTTTGTTATGAAGGAAATTGAACCAACCGAGGATGTTCGAGTTAAAGAAGTTATAATTCCTGAAAAAGGTAATGTTCAGGAATTTGAGAAGTTTGATAAGACACTCTTTGAAGTGAAAATTGAGCTACTTACAGTTGCAGATGCGGCAAGGGCATTACCTCCAGAAAAATTGAATACATGTGTTCCTAGGACAAGCGAGTCTCACTCGGTTTTATTGAATGGGTTGACTGGATTTGAAGTTGAATCTAACTTGTGCCACAGGCTAATCGAGGCTTATCGAGCAGGTAATATTGAAGCATTGGGTGAGATTCCTGATCATATGAGTAAAACAGCAGAGGAAAAGAAGATCGAAATTCAAAAGCTGATTGATGCCGGTGTTTATCCTAAAGAATTTAATGTTGAAGAAACAGTGACCACGTTTAATTATACACGAAAATTTATTAATACAATAACAGGTAATTCTCTTACCAACACTCAAGTTCCTTTTGGGAATGATACTACTGGAGATTCAGTAAAATATTTGGAAATTGAATCTGGTAGAGTTATGTATTTATTGCATGATCTCGGACGGACAGATCTCGAGAGCAAATGGAATTCTCTTCTTGACTTTATTGTGCTAAGAACGGATGAAGTCAAAAAGCTGATTATCTCCTCGGCCGAATATCAACAGGTGATGTCCCAAGACGATTTTCATGGTGATAAAAATAAGAAAAGACAGGCTCTAAGGAAGACATACTTAGAAATGGAAATAAAATATAAGGACAAGGTCATACCAATAGCCGAAAGGCTGGGAAACTTGAATCGTCTGGTGCACAGTTTTGTTCTCAAAATTAGCGAGGGGAATAAATAGTGAGTCTTGGGGTGGAATAGAACATAGGAATAAGATACCGCTATCGTTTCTCCTCTCAAATTCAGTTCCAACTTCGTCCACTAGTCCGCGCATTGAAAAAGAGCCATAGAAATATGGTTCTTTTTGTTTGCTACTGATTGGATGTAGAACTGTGGTATTATTTTTTTATGAATATATTTAGAAAAGTATTTCTAATTTTTTTTGTTGCTTTTATTTTGAATGTAATTTGGGAGAATCTCCATTCATTCCTATATGATAATTATATTGGTGGCAAAATTACAGAATTTATTCTTTTAAGAGCTACCTTGGTTGATGCAATTATTATAGTTGTTTTGTGTTTACCTTTTATTTTTTTTCCTTCATTTAAAAAACAAAGTTGGATTATCATTCCTCTCGGATTTATCGTTGCTATAAATATTGAATGGTGGGCTCTACAAACAAATAGATGGTCTTACAATGTTTATATGCCAATTATTCCATTTCTTTCAGTGGGATTGACCCCAGCCATTCAGCTTGGTTTGCTTGGGTATCTTTCATTTAAAATCCAAGAATACTTGCTGACCTAATTCAAGAGGATAAAGAAGGGAAGATGTTTTTAGTATGATAATAATGTAGGAATGTATATTGGTGTATCATTTAATGCACTAAATTGAGTTCTAACTTCGTACATTGAGTCGAGCGAGTCAAAAGCTAATTTTGCAAAATAAGCTAATTTAAATTAGTATGTCTGTATGCCGTTGTAGCTTAGTGGTAAAGCACGATATTGGTAATATCGAGACCGTGGGTCCGATCCCCACCAACGGCTCCAGCCGATGTAGCTCAGTTGGTAGAGCATCGCTTTCGTAAAGCGAGGGTCGACAGTTCAATCCTGTCCATCGGCTCCGCCTATACATATAAGGATTCCTTGTTGTTAAAAAAGAAATTCTATTGTAGAATTATAGTATTAAAATAATATCATAAAAATATGAATGTAAGATCATACTTGAATGTAGCTATTGTCGTTGCTATTATTGTTATCGGGTTTGTTAGTGTAATTCTTTTGATTGAGAATCAGTCTCTCTCGCCAGAGGGCCAGACGGCTCAAGTTGTATCATCGACTCCAGAAATCATCGGTTATATGGGAGTAGATGATGACGACACAACAGGATGTCTACTTCAGGACCAAAATACTGGGAAGTTTGTTTCAAAATTGCCTATATATAAAATATACAACCAAAATCAATATAGCAATTCGAAAACCAAGTACAATAATTGCTTAGACTATTTTAAACTCGATACTAACGACCAACTACAATTAATTTGCTACAAAATTAACTCCGAGGGACAGGCGGTAGACTATCTCGGACCTGTTTTAAAGGGTCCAGGAACATTTACGGGCAAAGATTTTCCCAATAGCGATTGTGCCTCCAGATATAGCCAAAGCCGTTCTGATTCTGATTATGATAAATGGAATTTTCATTCTGGTATAGTGAAGTTAATCCCGACTCAAGAAATAATTGGCTATATGGGAATAAATGAGGGCGAATCCTCGAGCTGTTCTTTCAGTAAAAGCGGCGGAGAGCGACCGATGAATAGTTCTTATCCCGAATTGGAAGTGCCGATTTATAAAATTAATAATCAGGCGCAATATTTTTTCAGTGAAAAAAAACTTAATGGCTGTATCAATTATGTAAAGCTCAAAACCAATGATTCAATTCAGGTGATTTGCGATAGTGCCTCTCCAAATAGAGAGGAGTCTACTATGGTCTTGACTGGGCCAGGTGTTTTCAGTCCAGACAATGTTCCTCCTCATAAATGTTCCAAGCAGGCAACGGGTACCAGTATCACGCGACGGGGCTTATTCACTCTAGACGAAGTCCGAGTGCTTGCTAGTCCTATCATTTCCAATCCGCCCTCTAATCTCACTGCCAAAGTTGCGGCATTTGATAAGATCAATCTTTCTTGGAAGGATAACTCCTCTAATGAAACAAACTTCCAGATAGAACGCGCCACCGAAACAGAAAAGAAAGGAGAATTTGGCCCGTTTGGCCCGATTGATATATTAGCTCCAAACAAATCTTCTTATGCCGACTCTGGATTAACGGGAAATACCTCATATGCCTACCGCGTCCGCGCCTCGCTCGGCGCTACTGGTTATTCTGATTATTCGAATACAGTCTCAGCGAAAACACTAAGTCCTGACCCATCAAATTTGACGGCTAAAGTTATTTTAGATCGGACCAAAGCTGGCGTCGAGTTGAAGTGGCAAGATAATTCGACAAATGAGCTTGGCTTTACAGTGCAGAGAAAGCATGGCAATGGTGAGTGGGAGAAACTACCGGGAGCAACAGTTTATCCTTTTTTGGATAATTTTAATACTTCCCCCGTTGATTTTCCTGATGAATCATATAGAGTATATGCTACATTTCCTGATGGTAGTATTTCAGGATATAGCAATGAGGTCTCAGTCAACAATTGCGCCAAGATTTCAGGAACCGGCCCGAGACAATTTGTGTTTATGAAAGGAAAGAGTATTGAAAAAACACCGTCTGATTATTTTACCTCCACTGTAAATCCTATTGTCAAACAAGGCTTCGGAACGATTAGTCCCTTCAAGGATTATTTGAGCCAGTTTTCTTTTTTCGTAGATTTACAAAATTTTGACGACTCGGCTTTTTCTACTTATGTTTATGGAGGGAAAAATTATTTTGGCACTGATGGTTTCTTGGACTCAACCTTAGGGGTCTTTGAATCATCCTTAAAAGAAGAATCTGCCTGCGCCGACATGGTTGCTCAGAATTCAGTCCATATATTCTCTTTTGCAGAAAATTTTAGAAATCTTCATCTTGCATGGGCTCTGCCGACTCTCAAAATGGCATTTGTTTCTGGAGAAAGATTGAATACCGCTATGCATGAAGTTGGTCACGTCATTGGCGATTTGCGTGATGAATATAAAATTGCCGACACGCCTAGTACCTTTTGGGGTGGTTGGGAGTCTAACCCTAGAAATTGCAGTCTAGTGCCATTTATTGATTTTCGAAGTAGTCTTGATAATCGAATATATGGCGGAGCCACAGCGGCTGGCACTGGATTTGAAGGATGTGGATATTTAAAGTCTAAGTTTGGCCTTAATTTTTATAGGCCCAGTCAGGATGGCCTGATGAATGAGAATAACCCGCTTAAATTCAACTGCATCTCTTACGGATACATTGTCGCCGCAATCAAAGGCGAGCCGACGACAAAGGCTAATGCCCAGAAATATTGGCCTGAGTGCCTTGCTAAATCCGATACGATTAAAGAAGGTCTTCCGGAACTTGGCAATCCGCCGAAAATAAAAACAATCCAACTACAGTCTCAACCCAATGCTACCTCTTCACTACCTTCTTTGATGGCTGCAATTTCGAGTATTTGGGATTCGTTGTCATTACCCGCGAGCGCGCTCCTGTCCTTGGAGGATAGCTCGAAAGGTATAGCGGCTGGCTCAAGCACTGGAGCATCAAGCGAAGATGCCCTTTACCTGGTTATTTCTGGCTCAGGTTTTACCAAGGAAGCCAACAGTGTCCAGCTCATAGACATAAAAGATAAAAAGAAGGTATATGAGCTTCTCTCTATTTCAAGCGCTGACGGCAAAACAATTTCAGTTAAAATACCAGCAACTGTACCGATGGGCACCTACAATTTGAAAGTCGGCGCCTTTAACAGTAAGTGGAGCAATGTTCTAAAAATAACGATTGCACCGTTAGGTAAAATTGTAGTTAATGCTCCTCCTAGCGGCGGATCTTACAAGTTGGGTAGCAGTGTGCCGATATCATGGAATGCAAAGAATGTAAAAAGCACGAAAATAAGTGTTTATAAAGATGGCGTTTCTAAACTTGTCATAAACAAAGGTTATATCCAGAAAACTCCAGATGGAGCTGTGGCCTGGATAATTCCCAAAAATTTCCCTCTAGGAAATTATAAAATTAGAGTTGCAGATAGCGCGAAGCCAGCTATTTTTGCGGAAAGCGGAGTGTTTTCTATAGTTAAGTAAATCATGGAAGACACCAAGCAAATAAATGAAGAGATCAAGAGACTTGAAGCGTTCATGCAGAGTCCAGATTTTTGGAGTGATAAAAATAAAGCACAGGCGACCCTGAAAGAACTATCAGAATTAAAAGGAAAACTGGAAGGTTTTGGAAAATATGACAAGGGAAATGCGATTATGGCTATCATTTCCGGTGCTGGCGGAGACGATGCCGAAGATTTTTCCGGAATGCTTTTATCGATGTATCTGAAATACGCGGATAAAAAAGGCTGGGGAATTTCTTTTATTCACGAGCATCAAAATGATCATGGAGGTTATCGAAATATCACTCTAGAAATTTCCGGCAAAAATGCATACGGAAATTTAAAAAATGAATCCGGAGTGCACCGTCTCGTGCGCGTTTCTCCCTTTAACGCAAATCAAAAGCGCCATACCAGCTTTGCATTAGTTGAGGTGTTGCCGAAATTCAGCAAGCTGGAAGAGAAAGATATAATGATTCCGGAAACCGATTTAAAAATAGAATTTTCTCGCGCCGGGGGACCGGGGGGACAGAATGTAAATAAAAGAGAAACAGCCGTTCGCATTGTTCATATTCCTTCCGGTATTGCGGTTCATGCTTCAAAGGAACGCTCACAAGAGCAAAATCGACAACAGGCTATGGCCATTTTGCGCGCAAAAATATTCAAAAAAGCGCAGGAAGAAAAAAAATCTGTAGATGAGAGTATGAAGTTGAAAAATACCGAAATAGAATGGGGGAATCAAATTCGTTCCTATGTACTTCATCCATATAAAATGGTCAAAGACCATCGGACGGACGCTGAAACTTCAAATGTGGACGCTGTCTTGGATGGTGAGCTAGACGTGTTTATCGAGGCAGAGAAGAATTTGTAGTTAAATCGCTTGACAATGTAGATACATTGTATATACTTAAAGTATGACAACTAAAATACAAAAGTGGGGAAATAGTTTGGCAATGCGATTGCCTAAGGAATTAGCGGACAGCTTCAACTTGAAAGCGGGTTCACAAATTTCTTTTACTACGAGCAATGATGGTTTTATAGTTCGACCTAAGATTAAAGTAAAAGTTCCAAAGTATACATTGGAGGAGCTTGTTGCTGGCATTACTCCTAAAAATCGTCATAAACTTATATGGCCAGATGATGAACCGAGAGGAAAAGAAGTATGGTAAAAAGCCGCATGATTTTAGAGAGGGGCGATATAGCATGGATTGACTTCAGCCCTACAAAAGGACATGAACAGTCAGGTTTACGCCCAGCTGTTATAATTTCTCCACTCCAGTATAATTCTTTCTCTAATATAGTTCTTGTTTGTCCTATGACAACTAAGTCTAAAAACCATCCATTTGAAGTTCCTGTAGACGGACCGGATGGAAAGTCTTTTGTTTTATGTGACCATGTGCGATCCTTTGATACTATAGAAAGAGTGAAAAGGTTAGCAGGTAAAGTTAGTGAATTAGAAGTGCAAGAGATTTTGGCTAAAATTTCCACTTTGTTTCGATAAAAATAATTTTCGTGCTAAAATAGGTAGGTGATCTACTTCAACAATGTTTCTAAAATTTATAAGGATGCGGTGGCGTTAGATAACGTCAGCGTCACTATCACAGCGGGAGAATTTGTCTCGATTGTCGGGCATTCCGGCGCGGGCAAGACGACTTTGACCAAAATGATCGTGGCAGATGAAAATCCCTCCGACGGCACCGTCTTTTTTGAATCTATCAATGTGCATACGCTTAAAAATAAAGATCTGACCAAGTTGCGCAGGCGCATCGGAGTAGTCTTCCAAGACTTTAAATTGCTTTCAAATAAAACTGCTTATGAAAATATATCTTTTGCGATGGAAGCGCTGGGCAAGACGGATCTAGAGATAGCTTCAGATGTTCCACATGTGCTGGAGCTGGTGGATTTGAGCCACCGTTCGCACCATTTTCCGAGCCAGCTCTCTGGCGGCGAACAACAAAGGCTGGCGATCGCGCGAGCTATCATCAATCAGCCCGAACTCATCATTGCCGACGAGCCGACTGGCAATCTAGATAGCATAAATACCCACGAGATAGTGCAAATCCTGAAAAAAATAAATGACCTCGGAACTACCGTGATTCTGGCTACGCATAACAGGGGCATCATTGATGCGATCGGCAAAAGAGTTATTACAATGGAAAATGGAAAAGTTATCAGGGACACAAAGCACCATAAATAGTGGAAAGTTATCAAGTTCATAAAGTTCGTAAAGTAAAATGCGTGACTATATGCTATAATTACTGGAGCAAATGAATTATAATTTGACTTTATAACTTTCAACTTTATAACTTTATAAACTTATAGCCATGACTGAATTAAAAAGAATTATCAAAGCAGGTTTTATAAACTTCAGACGGGGCGGTTTGGTTTCTTTCGCGGCTGTCTTGCAAGTTTTGAATACTCTAGCTGTGATCGTCACCATCATTCTTTTGCAGGCAGTGCTCTATTCTGCGCTCAGCGTCATAAAAGACAAGGTGGATGTTACAATTTATTTTAATGTCGGTGCGCCTGAAGTTCAGATCCTGTCTTTAAAAGAATCCCTCTTGAAATTGCCAGAAGTAGAGAATATTTCTTATACTAGCGCGGACGAAGCGATCAGACTTTTCCGAGAACGCCATGCGAGCGATTATTCGACGATTGCCGCCTTGGATGAAATAGGAGAAAATCCGCTCGGCGCCACTTTGAACATCAAAACCAAAGAAATTTCTCAATATGAAAACATTGCGAATTTTTTAAAGTCCGATAATGCGCTCGTCTTGGGTTCATCGGATATCATAAATCATTCAAATTATCACGACAATAAATTAGTGATTGAAAGATTGAAAACAATAATATCTGGCGCGCAAAAACTTGGATTTCTGCTGACGCTCTATTTGATAATTTCTTCTATTATTATCACCTTCAATACTATTCGACTGACGATCTATATCTCTAGGGAAGAGATCGGGGTGATGCGTCTGGTAGGCGCTTCTAAAATGCATGTGCGAGGGCCCTTTATGATCGAGGGCGCGCTTTATGGTATTGTCGCTACCTTTGTAACCTTGGCGCTATTTCTGCCGGTTACGGCTTGGCTGGGGCGTAATATGACCGCTTTCCTGGGTCTCAATTTGTACAATTATTATCTTTCAAATTTCTTCCAAATTTTTGCAATAATTTTATTATCAGGTATACTCTTTGGGGTGATTTCCAGTTTCTTGGCGGTGAGGAGATATTTAAATAAGTAGTTATAAAGTGGAAAGTTCATAAAGTCATAAAGTATGGAGAAAAAACAAACAAAATATATTTTTGTAGTGGGGGGAGTTATTTCCGGAGTGGGGAAGGGTATTACTACATCTTCGATTGGATTTATTCTAAAAAATCGCGGGCTGAATGTGACTGCGGTAAAAATCGACGCTTATATAAATATCGATGCTGGCACGATGAATCCGACGGAGCATGGAGAGGTTTTTGTGCTTTCTGACGGAGACGAGACGGATCAAGACATGGGAAATTACGAGAGATTCATGGGTTTAAATTTAACCAGGGCAAATTATATGACGACTGGGCGAGTATATCAGACTGTCATCGCTAAAGAACGCAATCTAGAATACAAGGGCAAAAATGTGCAAGTCGTGCCGGATATTCCGCTCGAGGTCATAGGCAGAATTAAAAAAGCGGGAGTCATCGCGAAAGCAGATGTGGTGATCATTGAAATCGGCGGCACGGTCGGGGAATATGAAAATATTTTATTCCTCGAAGCGGCCAGAATGATGAAACTCGAAGCTCCCAAAGACGTGAGTTTTGTGATGGTTTCTTATCTGCCGACGCCGGGCAAGCTGGGCGAGATGAAAACCAAGCCGACCCAGCATGCTATCCGCACCCTGAATGCTTCGGGTATCCAGCCGGACATACTTCTCGCGAGGGGTGAGACGAAAATGGATGAAAAAAGAAAAGAAAAGCTTTCTGTTTTGTGCAATATGTTTCATGACCGGATCATTTCCGCGCCGGATGTGGATAGCATATATGATATACCGCTGAATTTTGAAGCAGAAAAACTTTCCGACAAACTTTGCGAGATTATGGGAATGGTTTGTAAAAAACCAGATGCTGCGTCTTGGAATAAATGGAAAAATTTTGCCAAACAAGCTCACAATAACAAAGATACGATCAAGATCGCCGTGGTTGGCAAGTATTTTGAGACAGGGGATTTCATGTTGTCTGATTCTTATCTCTCGGTGATTGAGGCGATCAAATATTCGAGTTATGCTCAAAATAAAAAGCCGATTATTTCGTGGTTGAATTCTGTGGACTATGAAAATGGAGGGGCCAAACTAAAAGAACTTAAAAAATATGATGGCATCGTGGTGCCGGGCGGTTTCGGTTCTCGCGGCCTGGAAGGCAATCTAAAAGTCATTAGATTTGCGCGCGAGAATAAAATCCCTTATTTCGGGCTTTGTTACGGTATGCAAATGATGGTCATAGAATATGCGCGCAATGTTTTAGGCATGAAAGATGCGAATACTTCGGAAGTCAATCCGAATGCCAAGAATCTGGTGATCGACATCATGCCTGAACAAAAAGAAAAGATTGCCAACAAAAATTACGGCGCGACGATGCGTCTCGGCGTATACCCAGCGCATTTAAGGAAAGGTTCTATCGCACAAGAGGCTTATGGCGTGCAGGAGGTCATCGAGCGTCACAGGCACCGTTATGAAGTGAATCCGCAATACCATATAAAGTTTACCGAAGGCGGTCTCGTTTTTTCTGGCGTCTCGCCAGACAGAAGACTGATGGAAATTGCAGAGCTTCCAAAAGATAAGCATCCTTTTTTCCTCGGTACCCAGTTTCATCCGGAATTTCTTGCCCATCCACTCCGCCCGCATCCGCTTTTCACTGCTTTCATCAAAGCTTGTACCTTAAACGCAAAGAAATAAGCTATTGCTTTAAAGACAATAACCACTTCAAGAAAAGTGCCACTTCTTTTTGATCTTTCATGTACCACTTTGCGACGCTTTTCCTATCTTCACCTACGCGAATGGAGATGCCTTTTTCTTTTAATACCGCAAAAGCGTCTTCGTCAGTCAGGCCATCTCCAATGTATATAGGCATGAATTTTTTCCCAGTTTTTTTACTTAAATGCTCCTCGGCAAATTTGACGCTATCCCCCTTGTCCCAATCAATTTCTGGTCGTAATTCAAAAGTCATTAGATTATGATCCAGGCGGAGATTGTATTGTTTGACAATTGGTTCTAAAATAGAATTTACTTCTTTTACGAAAGCATCAATCAGCGCTGGGTCCATTATCCGGTAGTGAGCCGCAAACATGAAAGATTTATCCTCGAAAATCATTCCTGGATAGCGAGGGAGCAGGGGTTTGATCTTTTCTTTTGCTAAATTAATAGCTTCCATTGTTTCTTTCGGAACGGTTTTGGCATGGTCCTTGCCATCTTCTTCCCATTCGAGGCCGTGGCTAGCGATATATAAAAGATTTTCGACTTTCATTTTTTTCTTTATCTCAGAAAGTTCCCGACCGGTAATCACAGCGACTGGAAAACGCTCGGCACACGCTTTTAGAAGTGCTTTATTTTCTTCCGAAATGAATGCTTCATCTGGAGTGGGCGCAATAGCCGAGAGTACGCCGTCGAAGTCTAGAAGCAGGGTAGCCCCTCCAGCTTGCTCGATCTGACTTTTTATTTCAGTAATATTTTCAAAAAGATTTCTCATTGGTTGCTCCATTCTATGCTCGATTTTCATTTTTGATTTCTAGCCGAGATTAGTAACTTCTTTTATAAATTCTGCCGCCCAACGGTATACATTGTAGTCTTTTACCCTTCCGCGTAAAGTTTTCATTCTCACATGCTGTTCAGAAGGAGGCATCTGGATAGCGCGCTTGATAGCTTCGCCAATTTCAGCAATATTATAGGGATTAAATAATATGGCCTCTTTTAAACTTCTTGCCGCTCCTGTAAGTTCACTCAGTATTAGTACTCCTTGTTCATCGTTTCGTGCCGCAATGAACTCTTTTGAAACTAAATTCATGCCGTCATGTAGTGAAGTGATGAGGCAAAAATGTGTCTCACGGTACAGAGGTGTAAGCTCTGCGTGGGAGTGGTGTTTTTTTTCAAATATAATTGGTTTCCAATCTCCAAACTCAAACTTTTTATTTATACGGTCAACCTCTAGTTTAACGCTTTCTGCGTATTCTTTATACTTTTGGGCGCCTTCTCGGCTCGGTGCCGCAATCTGTAAAAAAGAAAATCTTCCTATGTACTCTGGGTAGGTATCAAGAAAATATTCAATACCCCTAAATCTCTCGAGGATACCTTTCGTGTAATCAAGTCGATCAACACCGAGTCCTAGAAATTCTGTTTTTATGCCGAATGATTTGAATGTTTTAATATTTTTATTATCTTCTTTAGGAGAAACATCATTTGTTAGTGCAACTGATATAGGAAAAGGACGAATGATGGTAGTGTGGCCATTGTGAGTTACAGAAAAGCGTTCGAAATCTATTATTGATTCCAACTCTTGTCCGACTGTTTCGAGAAAATTGTTGCAATGTTGTTGAATATGAAAACCGATAACGTCTGCTCCCAACATTCCTTTAATAATTTCATGTCGCCAAGGACAAATGCTAAATTGTTCAGGTGAAGGCCATGGATGATGCCAAAAGAGCCCTACTTGTGCATCAGGACGATTTTTTTTGATTATACTTGGCACTAGCGCAAAATGGAGGTCTTGCACTAATACAATCGGCTGGGAGACATTTTTTATCTCTCTTAGTAAACTTTCCGCAAATTTGCCATTGACTTGTTTGTATATCATCCAATCTTCTTTTCGAAATACTGGGCGGGTATGAGACATCAAACAAAGAGGGAAGAGAGCTTCGTTGGAAAAACCGACATAGTGTCCTTGCACTTCTTCAGGAGTTAACCAAATACGTTTCAAGGTATATTTAGGCTCTTCGGGTGGAACTTGAATTTTTCCATTTTTATCAGATGTTTCCTTGTCAGCGTCTCCACTGCCGTGCGCAATCCATAAGCCTCCACATGCTTCCATGACTGATTCAACAGCTGTGACCATGCCGTGCGCGGGTACAAGATATTTGATTTCATTTTTAATTTTATTGTGTATATACGGTTCACGATTAGAAACAACAAAGATCTTTCTACCTTTTAAATATGCCTTAATGAATTCTTTCAAACGTTCGGCTGTCCAAGGTGTATCAAGTTTTTCCAGCCTCATGCGCGCTTCTTCACTGGCCGATGAACGTGCCTGGGATAAGCTTTTGGTTATCTGGTTGATCTCTTTGGCTAGCGGCGCAAAGAAAGAATATTTATCCGTGTCCTTGAAAATCTCAGTCTTTTTGCCCATGCGGATTTGCTTGATAGACTCGACCAAGCGGACAACTTGCCGGAAAACGAAAAATCGCAGGATTATAAAAATGGTGATGGAGAAGATTATGATTTGCGTGACTAGTCGTATCAGGCTGCCTCGCCACATTTCAGCAATAGTATTATTTATATATCCGGCATTTTGGACGATCATCAAAGCTCCCAGGATGCTTCCCTCATCGTTGTGCAAGGGGTCGACAAAGACATAGCGCGTCTCTCCGTCGGCGTCCACAAAGTCGCTCTTTGATTTATTACTATCCATCGCGTCGGAAACGGATTTGGTGTTTTCAATAATTGTTTTTGGCAGACCCGAGGAAGTGGCTAGGAGTGCTCCTTTGTTGTCGTACAGAGCAATGCCCGCCAACCTCTCACGGTTGGCGAATTTGTCCACGGTTCTTTGGAGAGCGGTATGCAGGGAAGCTCCGGAAGAATTTACATAGGAAGGTTCCACAGATTCTTTCAAGCTGTCGGCGAGCAAGGTTGCTCGTTGCTCCAAGTTGATCGTCAGTGTTGCGCGCTCCTCGTTGACTTGCCGGAGATTAAAAAAAAATGCAACCAGGGTGACGGTTAAAACAACACTACCGATAATGGTAAAAATGTATCTCACTTGGCTATTTTAACACAGATGCGCCTATTATTCAAGGTCTTTTATTCTCCCTTGTACGCTCGATCGAGAGCTTCAATATTGAATTTTTTCATTTTGAGAAATACTTGAGTTACTCGTGCGATTTTTTCTTTGTTGCCGCTTGTCATCATTGTATTCATAACTGCTGGCACGATCTGCCAGGACACGCCGTATTTGTCTTTCAACCAGCCGCATTGTTCCGACTCCGGGACCGCAGATAATTTTTCCCAGTAGTAATCTATTTCTTTTTGAGTATCGCAATTGACGACAAATGATATTGCTTCATTAAAAATGAAATCATGTGGCCCAGAACTATCCATTGCCATAAAATTCTGTCCACCCAACGTAAAACGGGAGTGTTTGATGAATTCTTCTTTATCGCCTTCGCCTTTCCCATAGTGCACAAGCATTTCTGTTTTCGAGTTTGGGAAGATGCTTGCATAATAGGCGATCGCTTCCTTGGTCTTGCCAGCCATTTCTTTGGTGAACATTAGAAATGGGGTGATTTTTTGCTCCATCTGATGATGCTCGCTCCAGGATAGTTGCCAAGAAAGCCCATACTTATCCTGCAACCAGCCGTATTTCTGCGCCCAAGGATAAGTGTCATAAGACATCAAGGCTTTGCCTCCCTCGATTAATTTATTCCAAACTTTTTCAATATCTTTTTCATTATCGAAAACTACAAACATAGATATGGAAGGATTTAATTTGAAATACGGACCCGCGCTGATGGCCATAAAATCTTGGCCAGCAAGACGGAAGGTGACAATGTCGCAATCTCCGGAAGGAGTGTCGGTGATCGTCGTGGTGTTTGTGATTTTTGAATCTGGAAAAAGAGATGCATACAAAGCCGTGGCTTCTCTGGCTTCTTTGTCAAACCAAAAATGTGGAGTTATTTTTTGCATGGTTAAGGGTATCATCAGTACCTGAATCAATTAAAGAGAAACAATTGTCTGATTTATTATTAGCAGTGATAGTAGCCGATATCATTGGACGATATCTTATGTCACCACTTTTGGCGCTAAATTGACCGGTGTATTGATACTCTTTCCAGTCCTGCATTTTGTTTAGAAGGCAAATGATACATCACGAGGCTGCACCTTCATGTATATAACATCTTTGTTACTTATTTTATTTTTAAGTTCAACTAGGCTAGACGAAGCACCAAGAACTTTGTCCCTATTTGCGGACAAGGCCACCCATTTATTCTCATGATCTCTATTTAAAATCTTAGTTAAGTCACTATTTTTCATGTTGTTAGTATAGCATACAAGTCGAGTGTTTTGCTATCTCAAGTATTGTTGCTGTGCAAAGCTGGGAGACTTGGATTCGAACCAAGATAACGTCCTCCAGAGGGACGTGTCCTACCGTTAGACGATCTCCCAGCTTTGCACAGCAACTAATTTTTTAGATGATCCGGCAATATAAGTACAATAGTACAAAGAAGCTCTTTAATCAAATTGTGAATCCAGATGAAACTCTGTTATGATGTCTTTGTAATGAAAAAAAATATTTTGCAATTCTTTGCAATTCTACTTTTATTGCTGGTACTTTTGTTCTTTGTATTTCCAAAGTTTTTTGGTGGTGTTTCCTATATAAAAGATGAGCAAAATGCCAATACACTAACAGAGAATAAAAAAGAAAAGAAACTTACTGCTCTTCCGCCACTCGATACCGCGGCATATGATAAAAAGCTGGAAGCCTTAGCAAATAATCCGCCACCCAAAGCGTCTACAACCAAAATTGTAAAAGACCCAAAGACTGGAGAAGAAACGACTGTGACCATCCCGCCTCCGCCTGCTCCGCCCAACATTTGGCCGGTGAAAACAGTTTATCCGAATGCGGGGGCGATATTGCCGTTTCGGCGCATCATCGCTTACTATGGCAATTTATATTCCACCAAGATGGGAGCTCTGGGCCAATATCCCGAAGCCGAAATGCTCGCGAGGCTAGACGCGGAAGTAAAAAAATGGGAAGCGGCAGACCCAGATACTCCAGTTGTACCAGCGCTTCACTATATCGCGGTTGTCGCACAGGGGAGTCCTGGGGCGGACGGCAAATACAGATTTCGAATGCCAGACTCGGAAATAGATAAAGTTTTAGCGATTGCGGCGAAAATACCTGCTCGCAATGCTTCAGGCATAGCTGATGCAGGCGGGAATGCGATTGTTTTTTTAGATATTCAAGTTGGTTTTTCTAATTTACAAACGGAAGTTCCGCGTTTACAAAAATACCTAAAATTGCCAAATGTGCATTTGGGCGTCGATCCAGAATTTTCTATGAAGACTGGCATTCGGCCGGGGAAAATTGTCGGCACCTTGGACGCTACAGATATAAATTTTACGGCCAATTACTTAGCCCAGATTGTTAGAGAAAATAATATTCCGCCGAAAGTCCTGGTAATTCATCGCTACACTCAAAAAATGTTGACTAATTATCAAGCAATAAAACCGTTGCCCGAAGTGCAAATCGTCATGCACATGGACGGCTGGGGAGTGATGGCGAAAAAAATCGGTACTTATCGGAATTTTATTTTTCCAGAGCCAGTTCAATTTACCGGCTTTAAATTGTTTTATAAAAATGATCTTCTCACCCCCGGCACTACCCTCATGACTCCGCATGACCTGCTTCAATTGCGCCCACAGCCTATCTATATACAATATCAGTAATTATGCTACAATAATTCCATGACCCATTCGACAAACTCAGGGTCATGGTGATAATATAGAACCATGAAAAAGAATTACATAATCATAATTATTTTGATCATTTTAGTAGCCGGGGCAGTGTTTTTTTTGGGAAAAGGCAAGAGAGCTGAAGCGCCTGCCGGAGTGGAGAACAATCAAATAAATACAACTCTCACTCCGACTATAACTGCATCTGTAATTACCCCAGCAGTCAGAGAGTTTACCGTCGTTGGCCAGAATTTTTCTTTCACTCCGTCTCTTTTGACAGTGCAAAAAGGAGATAGGGTAAAAATAATTTTCAAAAATGAAAATGGATTTCATGATTTTAAGATAGATGAATTCGGGATTGCCACACAACAAGCGCAGTCACCGAATACCGGAGTTTTAGAATTTACGGCGGATAAGATTGGAAGTTTTGAATATTATTGCTCTGTTGGCAGTCACCGAGCGGCCGGCATGAAAGGGACTCTCCGAGTCGAGTAGAAAGTTCGTAAGTTCATAAAGTTATAAAGTAAATAATGAATTCCAAAGAAACACAGAAAGAAAAAAAGGCTTGGCGAGAGGTGAGATACAGCGAAAAATTCGCTAACGCTTTTCGAGGTCTGTACGTTTTGTCTAAAACTACCAGGCATTTGTTTATACATATAATAGCAGCTTTGCTCGTGGTAGTTTTTGGGTTCTATTTTAAGGTTTCTCTCTATGAATGGCTAGCGCTCATCTTTGCAATTGGCTTTGTCTTTGTGACCGAAGCGCTGAATACAGCAGTCGAAATAGATATAGATTTGACTTCGCCCGAATATCACCCTTACGCCAGGGATACCAAAGACGTGGCCGCAGCGGCCGTTTTGCTTTCTGTATTTACGGCTGTCATTATCGGACTGATTATTTTCTTGCCTAAGCTTTTTTAATATGATATATTTTTGACATGAAAAAATTTATCATTATTTTGATAATCGCGTTTGTATCGATCGGTCTAATTATCTGGCTTACAAGCATTCAGGATGCTAAATATGTCAATTACAGAGTCGGCAAAAATGTTCAAAACCTAGAATCTATCGGACAAGAATTTGAAAACCAAGGGCAAGTGCACATAAAAAATGGCGAATCGCATCCCTCATATAATTCCAATCCTCCGACTTCGGGCTGGCATTATGTACTGCCAGCGAATTGGGGAGTGTATGGTAGACCTCTCGCGGACGAACAAGCAATACACAATCTAGAACATGGCGGTATATGGATCACTTATAAAGATATTGATTCAGATACAAAGGAAAATTTAGAAAAAATTACCAAAGCAAATGGTGGCAATATTATCTTGTCACCTAGAGACGCCAATGATTCAAAGATTGTACTAGCATCTTGGACTAGGCTAGAGAAGTTGGACAGTTATGATGAAGCAAAAATACTAGAGTTTATTTTACGCAACAGAGGCAAGGGCCCCGAAGGAATAATCATGCCATAACGGGTTATCCACACCCATATTTTTCACCCTCTCCCTTTTGTTATATACTTTATCTAGGTATGACTAGAAATGCGAAAATTTTACTGCTTATTTTAATTGTAGTTTTCCTCTGCGTATTTCTTTTTTTCTATTCTCCTCGTTCCAAATCCCCGCCACCTACTTTGACTGACGAAGAGCGATTTGAAATCATCAACAAAACATCAAACATTCCTCCAGCCAATCCAAAAATGACCGACGAAGAACGAATGAAGCTTATCAACAAGACATCATAAGTATTCCCATTATAAATAAATTAATCTATAGCAAATAAAAAAATATGAAAAAACATTTATTAACAGCTTTAGGAACTTTGACTCTCGGTCTGATCATCGGAGCCTCGGCTATTTCAGTGATGGCAGATTGGACCAATCCGCCTTCTTCTCCGCCAAATGAAAACACACCTGCTCCTCTCAACGTCGGCGGAATCGGACAAACCAAACAGGCCAGTCTCTGGTTGAAGGGATTAAACGATGCGGGTCAAACTTTGGCGAATGGATTAATCGTAGAAAATGGCAATGTGGGGATCGGAGTTATTGCCCCTGCGGCCAAGCTCGATGTATCTGGACAGACAAAGACTTCTACTTTCCAGATGACGACAGGCGCGGGTGCTAATAAAGTGCTCACATCTGATGCATCAGGAAATGCCTCATGGGCGACGGGGGCGACGACAGCAGAACGTATTTGTACAGCTCCTCTGAGCACTAGTGGTAATCCTTCATATGTTGCGGTTACTATGTTAGTCAATGGACAAAATATTTGTGCGGATGATGATGGGTGCACGATATGGGGTACTACTATCGCCACCGCTGGCACACTAAGAAATTTTGAACCTTCATTTTATAAACAACTTGCTAACAGTACATGGTCATCAATTTGGGCCGGTAATAACGAATACGTAGGCACACAAGGTGAGGGCACAGCAAGCACTGTCTTCGGCAATAGAGACGGTACTTGGGTAACTGATGATAGATCTGGAACAGAGACAAGTAGTACTGCATTTTCAATGCATGATACAACAGCAAGTTATAACATGACGGTGGTGGTTTGCGACTAATTGATTGATTGTGTAATATAGAGCCATGAAAAAATATATAATTATTGGCGTTGTTCTTGTTTCAAGTATTTTATTTATTAGTTTTTTAACGCAGAATAAAGAATCTTTGAACAATGAATTTACAACGGCGGGAAACAATTTAAGCATCACTTCTGAAATAAAAACTGGGGATAATTTAGAAAATACAAATAACATGGAAGATACAAAAAAAATGACAACCGCTACACTACGTACAAGCATGGGAGACATCGTAATAGAATTTTTTGAATCGCAAACTCCAAAGACGTCGGCGAATTTCATCAAGCTGGCCAAGGAGGGGTTTTATAATGGGACCAAGTTTCATCGAGTGATCAAAGGTTTTATGATTCAGGGAGGGGACCCTCTTACCAAAGACGACTCTAAGATGGCTCTCTGGGGCACGGGTGGACCGGGCTACTCTTTTGCTGATGAATTAGGCTCTACAAACACTCAAAATAGGAATGATGTTGGCACGATATCGATGGCGAACTCGGGTCCAAATACAAATGGCAGCCAGTTTTTCATCAACGTGGCGGCAAATAATTTTCTAGATACCAAGCATGTCGTTTTTGGGAAGGTGACATCTGGAATGGATGTTGTAACAAAAATTGTAAATACGCCGACCGGAGAAGCTGATCGGCCAATCACCGCAGTGGTCATAAAAAGTATTTCTTTTCAATGAGAGTCAGTAAGAAAATAATGGTCTTCGGCACTTTTGATGGATTACACCAAGGGCATCTTAATTTTTTCAAGCAGGCGCAAAAATTGGTCAAGAGACCTTTGAAACCATTTTTGATTGTTTCTGTGGCGAGAGATAAAAATGTAAAACAGATAAAAGGGAAGCGGCCATTCTTGAATGAGAAAAAAAGGATGGCTCTAGTCAGAAATTGTCCTCTAGTTGACAAAGTGGTTTTGTCGGGGGCCCGCGATCATCTTCCGCATATCATCAAAGAAAGTCCGGATATTATTGCTCTGGGGTATGATCAGAAGGCGTATGTTAAAAATCTGAAAAAGGATTTGAAAAGCAGGGGCATAGAAATAAAGCTGGCGCGCTTGAAGCCTTATAAGGAAAAATTATACAAAAATCACCTAATCCGCGCCCAAAAATAAAACAAACCGCGCAGTGATACTAGCGCGGTTGTTTGGTTTTTGTCGCTACACCCTAGCGACTTGGGGAAAATTTTACGCTGGCTTCTTTTCACAGCCGAGTTTCTCGAAGGCGAGCCTGACGGCTTCCTTCTCGTCGGGAAACATTGCGATGACATTTTCGTCCATTACGCCACTTGCTTTGTCGAATGTATGTATGTCGACAATATTGTCTACATCTTTACTGCGGATAATCTGGAATCCGCCGCAAGTGGGGGTTTTTGCTATTGCCAAGAGCGCTCCGACTACCTGCTCTTTGACCACACCCCCGTAAGTCAGGCTTTGTTTATCTTCGGTCTCATCGTTAACCAACCTGGTCAATCTCCCGTTATTGACTAACGCGTTGATCACCGAGGTCGATGCACTTCCTAACTCTTCCTTGATTTCTCGTATGAGAGCTTCAAGGAAACCTTCCTCTCCCTCGAGCTTTCCATGGACGGTGACCTGGCATGCGCCGGGCCAGGATTCTGGAGCATTCTTCTCCTCATTCCATTTGGCTCGTACCTGAAGTACCGCGACAAAACCGATTTCTGTCCAGCTGACGAGTATCACCCCGACAGATCTTTTCTTGTTGGCCATTTTGGCCTCCTTTCATTTTTGAAGCTGTTTTTTGTATGTCGATTGCTTCAACGACATTTTTTGTTTTCAAAAATACAAAGTCCCTACTTGCTTATTATAGCATATCTAGGGTCTTATGTCAAAAAATTTCAAAGAATTAAATATCGCTTTTAGCAATAGTGGAGGAGAGATAAATTCCGTATAGCAGAAAAGCGCCGAGTACGAGGTAGAGAAAATTAAAAGACGGAACGAAAATGAAAACTAGAAAAGCAAAGAGCGGCCCGAAGATATAAGCGACTGGAGTGGCGCTACGATAGACTCCCACAAATTCTTCATTTTCCGGCCTGATATGTTTGAAAAAATAGGCATCGCCCACTACTTCGATGCTGGCGGCCCCGATTCGGGTGAGAAATAACAGTCCTGCCCATATCCATACCTCCGGCTGTCCTATAAAAAAGAGGGATAGAGTGGCAACAGAGGCGACGGCGAATCCGAACATTAATATTTTTCTTTCGCCGATTTTATCCGAATATCTGCCCAAGTGGAAGGGGATGATGGAAAAAGGCAAGAGCATGATGGCGAAAATTATACCGATCTGGCTCCAAGAAAAGCCCAAGTAGGAAGAAAGGTATATCGGCGTATAGATCACCATCCAGCAGTAGAAAAATTGTAGCAAGAGAGCCAAGACATACGCGCGAAATAGATTTTTGTTTTTTAGAAATTCTCCGAGATACTTTTTTGTATTTGTTTTGTCATATTCCGGGTCTGGTATATCTCGGAGGTATGCATGCACAATTTTAAAAAATAATAGCATTACCACAAAACTGGTCAGATAGATCATTTGAAAGGAAGATTCGCCCAGAATTGTACCGAGGAGTAATTGGGCAATGATCCAAGCCAGGCTAGCGAGGGCCAGATAGCTTCCTCTGGTTTTGCCAGTTGAAGAATCTTTTGAAATTATTTTTAAAAGTTCATCCAGGGCGAAAAATATCAGGATGTTGAGAGTGAAGATGATAGTAAATAGCACAATTGCGCTCCAAGCATTTTGGGCAAAGGCAAAAAGCGCTGTGGCGAGGGCATTTGTGGCGATCGCCCAGAGTAGAAACTTATACCCGCCCACTTTCCTAAAAATCTTTGGGACTACGAGAAGCGCAAATATTGAAACGACGGATCCGAGAGTGTAGACTGTTCCCACCGATTTTTCATCGATAAAAGAAGCGATGAAGCTCGAGTTTATGTAGGCCATCAGCGCGATCGATAGGGAAAAAATGAAACCTACTAAATATATTATTTTTCTTTTTTTATTCAAAGTATTTTCTTTATAACTTTATGAACTTTATAACCTTCAACTACTTCCTAGACGCTTAGGATCACTGGTATGACCAGAGGCCTTTTTTCAGTTTTTTGATATAAGAATTTTGAAACTACTTCTCCCAGGTCTGCTTTGATGTGGTCGAAATCTATTTGGTTTGGGGCAGAATGAGATCGGACAGGAATCCTGGCCGCTCCATCTTCCACTGATTTTTTGATAATTATTCGCACTTGGCGCAGGAGCTCCTGGTTTTCTTTTAAGTAGACAAATCCGCGCGAGATCAGGTCCGGGGACTTTTTTAATTTGCCAGTTTTTTGATCGAGCAAGGCGATGATGACGAACATACCATCTTGCGCGAGCATCACCCGGTCGCGGATGACTACGTCTTGCGCATCCCCGACGGATGTGCCGTCTACCATCATCAGGCCCGAAGGCGCTTTCTCTTTGCGAGTTACTATTTTTTGTCCGTCAGCGGATATCTCAATAATTGAGCCATTGTCTGGGACGACGACATTCTCTTCACTCATACCGAGGTCCATTGCGAGTTCTTTATGTAGCACGAGACGGTAGTGATTGCCGTGAATTGGAATAAAGAACTTTGGATGTGTTTTTCGGTGCAGCCATTTGACGTCTTCTTGATTGCCGTGTCCCGTGGCGTGGACGAAATCCTCGCCGGCGGTGCGGTAGCTGATGATCCGCGCGCCCTGCCTGGTCAGTCCGTCTTTCATTTTTTCTACCGCTCTTTCATTCCCCGGAATGATCGAAGCAGAGAGGATGACGGTGTCTCCCGTATGTAGTCTGAATTTTGTGTGAGTTTTGTTCGCCACCCGATTTAGCGATGCGAATTCTTCGCCTTGCGCGCCAGTCATCAACACCACCACTTTATTTGGAGGATAATTGTCCGCTTCTTCGATCGGTATGATTGTATCTTTTTTCGGAGTGAAGAGTCCGGCTTCGATTGCTACATCTATGTTGGTCTTCATCGAACGTCCATCTAGCACTATTTTCTTCCCGAGTGATTCCGCAAATTTCACCACATGGGCGAGTCGGGTGATATGCGAGGCAAAAGCGGCGATGATCATTCTGCCGGGAACTTTCCTCACCAGATTTTCGAGTCCTTGGTGCACTTTTATCTCTGGCAGGGAGAAGCCCTCGTTTTCTATATTGGTGGAGTCGGTCATCAAGAGGAGAACTTTTGCTTTATCAAAAATGGCATATTCTTTCTCTTCTTCTTTCGAGACGATTCCATCCACTTGGTCGAGCTTGTAATCTCCGGGAGTGACGATCCATCCATGTTCTGTCTCTACGATGATGCCCATGGAGTCCGGTATGGTATGGGTAACCCCAAAGAACCTGACTTTTATTTTTCCGCAGGTTATCGTTTCATCTTTTTCAACGATATTTTCTTTCATTGCCGGCAAGTGGGGGAATTCCGTCTGGCGCTTGCGCATCATCAGAATAGAAAGATTTCTGGAATAGACCGGAGGATTTCCGATGCGTGAGAGAACGAGCGGCACGCCGCCGATGTGGTCCAAGTGTCCATGAGTGATGATGAGCGCGCGGATTTTGCCTTTGCGTTCTTCGAGATAGGTCGTATTTGGAATAACATAGTCTACTCCGGGCGTGGCTTCGTTGGAAAAATGCATGCCGGCGTCGATGACGATGATGTCATCCCCGATCTCGATGGCTGTCATATTTTTGCCGATTTCTTCCACGCCTCCTAGCGGGATGATGCGAATGATACCCGGCTCTACCGGCGGGATTTTTATATTACTTGCGCTTGATTTAGGCCCTCCCTTGAATTGGCTCGGAGCTCCCCCCCCGTATCTTTTCTTTCGATACTGATAAGTAGAGCTTTTCATCGGCTTTTTTTTGTCTTCTGTTCTGTGCGCTCTGTGCTCTCTTGAGAACCGTTCTTGCGAGCGGGGAGGCGCAGCATGGTTGCCTCCTGCGGTTTCTCTGATTTCTCTAGTTTCTCCTGCATTATGTAGAGAGGTTTTTTGTTCCGTGGAATCCTTACTTAGCGAACTGAAAGGTAGTCTTGTTTTTTTCATTTTAATTTTGTTATTTTGGCGTCGGGGCGAATATTTTCCAAACTTCTTCTGTTTCTATGTACCACAAGTATATGTCGAGATAAAGGTCTGAAGGCGTTATGATATTTTCTGCTCTGAGTCCACTTGATCCACTTGGTCCACTGCGATTTTTCGACACTACATATATAAAATCCGGACTGTATAAAAAGATTGCTGGCATGTCTTTCTTGATCTCTTCGTTGAATTGGACGTATTTTTTTATTCTAGAGGTTTCATCGACCGTGGTTGAGGCGTCTTCCAATATTTTATCCACTTTGGCGCTGGTGTACATGGCGATGTTGAACCCCGGATCGTTTCTCTGCGAGGAATGCCAGAAAGCAAAGAGATCAGATTCGTGATTTACAATTTCTCCGAACAATAGGGCATCGTACTTGCGCGGTCGGATTACATTTTGATTTAAATTGCCGGTTTCAAAAGTTTTTATCTCGACTTTTATGCCGACAGCAGCCAAATCTTGTTTTATCAGCTCGGCTGTTTTGGCGAGCTCGGGGACATTGCCCGTCGAGATAGAAAATTCTAGTTTTTTAGTTGTCTTCTTTTTTTTCTCAGTTGTAGTTTTTTCTAAAAATCCATCTGCACCAGCTTTCCAACCGGCTTTTGCCAAATCATCCTTGACCTTTTGCAGTATTTCTGTCCGAGTAATGCTGGTTCCGCTCTTTGATGTGTGATATTCAGTCAGGTTGGGCGGTATCGGGCTATCAATGACGGTCCCATATCCAAGGAGCACATCTCTGACGATCCTATCCTTGTCGATCGCTTGATCGATCGCGCGGATGATAGTCTTATCAATAAAAAGTTGGTTTTGATTTTGATTGAAAAAAAGTCCGAAGATTCTAGGCAGGACTGAGGACTCCACCCGATAATTTTTTTCTTTTAAATTCTCCGCGTTGATAGGTGTGATTGAGCTTATCTCTTCTACCTCTTTGCTCACGAGGGCTTTGACCAGGCCTTCTTCATTTTGATAAAAATGCAAAGTTATATTTTTGATATAGGGGGCGCCTAGTACGAACTTTTTGAAGGGTATCAATTCATAATAATCTATGATGCCGGATGATCTTTTGCCTATCGAGCTCACCATATATGGTCCGGAACCCACTGGTTTTGTGTTTGCATTGTTGAGCTCTAGGGGAGCATTGTCCCATAGGTGCGACGGCATGATGCCGAGGGTCGTATTTTCTAGGAATGACGCATAGGGCTGTTTTAAAGTAAATTTGACAGTTCTTTCATCTATTTTCTCGACACTGACGCCGTCCCAATTCACTTTGCGCGGACTTTCGATGACTCCGTCCTTGACTTTGTTTATAGTAAATAGCACGTCGTCGACAGTGACGGGTTTGCCATTTTGAAAATACAAATTGTCTTTCAGAGTAAAAGTATAGATGAGTCCATTTTCTGATCTTTCATATTTTGACGCCAAATCCGGGATGAGCTCGTTTCCATTTTTTCTCATCAAACCGGAATAAATGAGCGAGACCAAATCCAAGTCCGCCTCTGCACTCGCTAGCACTGGATTGATAAAACGTGGCACTCCGACGATGCCGATATCTACCGAGCCTCCTTTCATCGGCACCTCCACTAGGAAAGATTTATTGATCGATTCCAAGATGAGGAGTGTGCTCAGGAGCAAGACCACGGTGAATCCAATAAAAAGAGCTCGCTCTTTTTTAGAGAAAGAGGAAAAGACAAAATTTATTTCTTTTTTTGAAGGCAATTTAAACTTACGCATACAGATTAAAATCTTAATAAGCAAGAGCAATTTTGTAAAGTTTTTGAGCTGGTCTGGCCGGGGTGGGGGGCCCCGGGGAACCGAGGACCCGAAAAAACTTTATAAAATTGCTCTTGCTAGTTAGCTGTGAGCTTTAATTATTATACTTAACAATGCAAATAAAGCAAAAAGAGTTCCGCAAACGATGGACAAATAAAAAAGAAACTTTTCAAAGCCTCGGCGAGTGTGGTGGAAACTTCCGCCTTCACCTCCGCCCAAGGCTCCGCCTACTCCGGCGCTAGACTGTTGAAATAAAATTGCCGCTACCAGCACAACCGAAAGGATGATCTGGGCATAAGGCAGTATTGATGCTACTAAATTCATTCCACGATTATTGCATATTAAGGACAAGAATGCAAACCCTCTTAGGCTATAGTTCCAGCAAAAATGCTCTTTACATTTTTTAGGCGCTTGATATACTTGATTTCTAATTTGATGGCTAAGAAAAAAATAAAAAAACCGGGAAAGAATTGGAGAAAATTTTGGAAGCTAGGAGTGGATGAATGGAATACGCAGTTTTTCAACGTGAGCAAGGACGGCGAGTTGACAGTGACCGAAGGCCACCATATCTATAATCTCCACGACATCGCGAGTAAATACGGGACGCCTTTGCAAGTGATCTTTCCTTTCATTTTAGAAGATCGGCTGAAAGATCTGATCGGCTATTTTCAAGCTTATATGAAAATTTACGGCTATAAAGGCAAGTTCTTTTATCATTATCCGATGAAGGTCAATCAGAATAAAGAATTTATTTTGCCGCTTTTGTCTGAAGGGGCGAACTTGGAGGTGACTTCTGCCAACGAACTCTGGCTGGTGAAAAAACTTTGGGAAGGGGAGAAATTCAACAGCAAGATCCGCGTGCTGTGCAATGGCCCAAAGACCGAAAGCTATCTCGACCTGATCGAAGAGCTTCGCGGGAAAGGTATGAATATCGTCCCGATCATCGAGGGTCCGGAAGAGATCGAGAGGCTTTTGAAATACCGCGGTGACATCGGCTTGCGCGTGGATCTGAATATCAAAGCAGACACGCATTGGGATAAAAAATTCGACCGTTTCGGGCTTTCGGAAAAAGATATTCTGGATTTAGGCAAAATGAAAAATCTGAAAATTCTGCATTACCACATGGGTTCGCAGATCAAGACTCAGAAAAGCATTTTCGAAGGAGTCAAACGGGCCTTTGGACTCTATGCGCAGTTGCAAAAGACACATCCAAACCTAGACACGCTCGACATCGGTGGCGGATTCGGCATTCCCTATGAAAAAAAGAAATTTTATACCGCCAAAGGGGTCTCCAGTAAGATCATCAAAATACTTAAAAATTTATCGGACAAGGCGGGGATTCGGCACCCGAATCTGGTGGTGGAATGGGGGCAATACATCGTCGCTCCGGCGGAGATCACAATCTACAAAGTGCTTTCGGAAAAAATCATACCGAAGGCAAACGCTAAATCTTGGTATGTTGTGGACGGGAGTTTTATGAACGACCTCAAAGATACGTGGGCGATCCATCAAAAGTGGCATGTGATTCCGGCGAACAATATGCACGGCGTTTTGAAGACCACTTGGCTCGCGGGCAGTACTTGCGATTCGGATGATAAATATACGGCCGGGGGCAATTATATTCTTTTGCCTAAACTTCACGCAAATCAGGAGCAGTTTGTGGCGGTTTTGGATACTGGGGCGTATCAAGACGGACTTTCTTCCCATCATTGCCTTCTTTCCTCGCCGATGAAGATAGTGGCTTCCGACGGAATGATCAAAATTGCTCGCAAGCGCGAGACGGCTGATTCTATCGGGAAAATGTTCGGCTGGACGAATGGGATTCATTAACATGAATAAAAAAGGCAGTTTTGTTTTAGTTACTACTTTATTTTTACTAGGATTTTTTCTCATTAACCATTTTCCATACGGAGGAAACTCCTCCGCAATCAAGTCAGTCGAAATTGCAGGGCAGAGTATCAAAGTTGAACTCGCGATAACCAATGCAGAAAGAGAGCTTGGCCTTTCGGGCAGGAGTGGACTAAAAGAAGATGAAGGCATGCTCTTTGTATTTCCACAACCCGGTAATTATCCTTTTTGGATGAAAGATATGAATTTCCCGATAGACATCATCTGGATTAGTGAAGAGGGGAAGATAGTTTACCTAAAAAAAGACGCTAGGCCCCAGTCGTATCCTGGTATCTTCGGCCCTGATGAGCAGGTTAAATATGTTTTAGAAGTCGTCTCTGGTTTTTCCGATAAATTTAATTTAAAGGTAGGGGATAGGGTGCAGTTTACATATTAATAATTTATGGTATGATTGGATTTGGTCCTGCGCTGGATAGCTACTCCGATATACAAAGTCGGAGAGGAAAGTCCGAACACGTAGTTCTGTAAAGAATTAAACGTAGCGGGTAACGCCCGCCGCCCGCAAGGGTTGAGGTGCGAACAGTGACGAACCGATTAAGTTCGGGTGAAACGGCAAAATCCTTACGCGCGTGCAAGATCGCGCTCTGACTTCGGTCAGAGAGAATCGCTTGAGTCTCGCAGTAATGCTGGACCTAGACAAATTGCTATCTCCGCAAGGCCTTGCCTTACGGACACAGAATTCGGCTTATAGGCACAAGACCAAGAACATGAAAAATCCTCTCGTAAGAGAGGATTTTTCTATTGCATCTAACTATTGACATCTAAACCATTATATGATAGAACTTGAAATATAGATTATAATTTTTGTCTGAAACAGATTATGAAAAGCTCAAAAACATTATTTTTAAAGGGTTTGGGGGTGTTGGCCATCATCGTCCTCTCGGGGAGTATCTATGCAGGCACGAAGGCAGAGGCGGGCTTTTTTGACGACGTTGTGGACTTTTTAAACCCAAAAGAACATATCAAGAAGCTAAGTAAAGGTAAACTGCCACTTCCGCCGATTCCTAGTCTGCCTGGATTGCCGGGGTTAGGAGGAGATTTTGGTATCCCAACATTGCCTAATCCGCTCGATCTAGTGACTTCGCCTATTTTAGTTCCAGTTGTGAAAACACAAAACGCGAGCGGCATCACTGCGACTTCTGCCCGCTTGAATGGATATGTCAATCCGCATGGAGCTCCGGATACTCGCGCATGGTTTCAATGGGGGACTACTCGCAGTTTAGGGAATTCCACGAGTAAGGTGGCGGCGCCACTGCCGGTAACTATCGACGTCACTTTAGAGGGACTCACTCCAAATACTGTCTATTATTATCGAGTGAAAGCTGAAAATATTTTGTTTGATAAGTCCGGAAAGATAAAAAGTTTCCGCACTGCTCCCGGGACTGCTGCTCCTCATCTTTGTCTGGATACAACTGCAATAAATTACGGGGGAACTTTGCCTTGTGTATATTTTCCTCAAAATAATTTTTGCAGAGATCCATTCGCAAGAAATTATGGCGGGACGCTTCCTTGTCTATACCATGCCGAACTTTGCCAAGATCCGGGCGCGATAAATTATCGTGGCAGCTTGCCTTGTCGCTACGCGCTTCCTCCTCCAGCAGTTATTGCTCCTCCGGCGAATGTTAATAACAACAACAATAATAACAATAACAACAACGTTATAAATATTAGGTGGTAAAAACTTGCGTTCTTTGGGCAAGTATGCTATGCTAGAGGAGTGAGTGTAAGGCAATTCTTACATTTATCGTAAACAACATAAGTGCCGCAAAACCCCGTCGCAAGACGGGGTTTTGTTTTCATGAGTTCCAGCAAAAGTATTCTCTAAAATACCCGCATAATTTTTAGGCTTGAAATTTGCTAAGACTACGGCTCGTCAGCCTCCGTACGATATTTTAGAGAACACTTTTGCTTACACTTTAAACCGCAGGTTGTTGCTGAGTGATGCAGTGGATTGCTCCGCCGCCATAGATCAGGTCGCGGCAATCTATGCCGACTACTTTGCGATCTGGGAAACAATCTTCAATTATTTTTAGAGCCTTTTCGTCGTTTGGGTCATTGTAAGTGGGAACCAAAACGACTTTGTTGCCAATATAGAAATTTGCGTAAGATGCCGGCGCTTTGGTGTTGTCATCATAGTTCATATGCGGCATGGGCAATTTGATCACTTCGAAAGATTCTTTTACTAAAATCTCAAAATTAGTTTTTAAAATTTCATAATTTTCATCCTCCTCCTCGTCTTCATAACAGCAAAGGATTTTATTGGGGGAAACAAATTTCACCAGATCATCGATGTGGCCGTCTGTATGGTCATTGGTGAGCCCCCGTTTCAGCCAGACGATCCTACTGATCTTATTTAATCCGAAATAATTTTTTAAATGATTTTCAATCTCGCCGCGATCGAGATGCGGATTGCGATTTGGATTTAATAAACATTGTTCAGTCGTTACGAGAACGCCTGCTCCATTCACCTCAATCGAACCGCCCTCTAACACAATATCTAGATTAAATTTTTGCCCCTCTGTCTTGATTCGATTAAAGACTTCGTCGTCTTTGAGTAGGGGAGCATAAAATGCGTTTTCTTTTTTGCCATAAGCATTGTGTCGCGCTTTGACCCAGCCTAGGGTGCTTTCTTTCCGATTGATCAAAAATATAGGTCCGTAGTCTCTAGTCCAGACATCGGCATAATCAGTCGGATAAAATGTGATTTGTTTCAAATCAACTCCGCTTCTTTTTAAAATTTCTTCCACTTTACTCTTTATAGTGGGAAGCACCAGTAAGTGAACTCGCTCACTACCTGTCTGATCTCCGAGGGTTTTTATTATCTGGCAATAAACTTTTTCTACCTTGGACAATCGATTAGGGAAAGTGGTCTGGTCGTGAGGCCAAGCGAGCCAGACCGCTTCGTGCGCTTCCCATTCAGCGGGCATCAAAAAACCAAGTTGTGTCGGCGTCTCTCGCATTTATTTTTTCAAAGTTTTTATGGCTAAGGGCTTGTAGGTGTCCGGCCGACGATTTCGCATAAAGCCCCAGCCTTTTTCTATAAATTTATTTTTCCCCAAATCCAGCTTGGCCACAAGGACTGCCTCTTTGCTCGGGCTCGCTCGTTTGATAATCTTGCCGAATGGATCGGAAATAAAAGACTGGCCGAAAAATCGCGTCTGTCCTTCTCTGCCGACTCGATTGATCGCGGCCACATAGACGCTGTTTGCGATCGCATGTCCGCGTTGGACTGTCTCCCAGGCGTCATGCCAATCGCCCTCCGGCGCATCATCTCCGATGATATTGCCGATCGCGGTCGGATAAAAAATTATTTCCGCTCCGGAGAGCTTGGCCAGGCGGGCGGCCTCGGGGAACCACTGGTCGTAGCAGATCAGTACGGCGAATTTGATTCCGTCAACTGAAAATATCTTGTATCCCAACTCGCCCTCTCTGAAATATTCTTTTTCATAAAAACTCGGGTCCTGGGGAATATGAATTTTGTGATATCGGCCCAGCAGTTTTCCATTTTTATCAATCACAACGGCAGTGTTGAAATATTTATCTTTCCAGCCAGAGGCTGGTCCGCCTTGGGCGGAAATTTTTTCATAAAATGGTACGATCAGAGTAATTTTCAACTTTCGGGCGATTTTCTTCATCGCAGTGACGGTGGGTCCGGTGACTTTTTCCGCATAATCATCCTTATTTTTATTCTTCCACTGCGGAAAATACGGCGTCTGGAAAAGTTCTTGCAGGGCGACTATTTTCGCGCCCGCTTTAGCTGCCTGTTCGATCAATTTCGCAGTTTTTTTGACGTTTTCTTCGATATTCTCTGAAACTTTTGTTTGCACCAGCGCGATATTTATGGATTTCATTTTGAACACGTTAAGCTGTATATTTCTCTATCAATTTATTTGCTTCTTTCGGGTTTGCTTTGCATTCCAAGAGGGCAGTCAAGATGAGCGGAGCGACGATGGTGGCGTCTGACTCGATGACGAACATGGGGGTGTCTTTGGTCAATTTGTCCCAGGTTATTTTTTCGTTCGGGGTGGCGCCGGAATACGAGCCATACGAGGTGGTAGAGTCTGAGATCTGGCAAAAATATGCCCAGGGTTTGGCGGAAACCTCCATGTCATATTTCAAGGATGGCACGACGCAGATAGGGAAGTCTCCGGCGATGCCTCCGCCGATCTGGAAGAATCCGATACCTTTGCCCTCCGAGAGCTTTTGATATTGGTCGTAAAATGCTCCCATATATTCGATGCCGCTTTTGGCGATGTTCGCGCTCGCGTCGCCCAGCTTTACATGCGAAGCAAAAATATTTCCGAAAGTAGAATCTTCATAGCCGGGCACCACTATCGGGAGGTTTTTTAGAGCGGCCGCCAAGAGCCAGCATTCTTCGGCCTTCCCTTCATGTTTCTTTTTATCAATGGCTTGGATTAGATCATAAAAATATTCGTGCCAGAATTTTCGTGTTTTTTCTTTGGTTGCTTTTTCCCAAACTGGTAAAATTAGACTTTCCACCGCGCGGAATGCTTCATCTTCCGGAATGCTAGTGTCTGTAACTCGGCGCATTCTATTTTTTAGAATCTTTGTGTCATCCTCCTTGGTAAAATAGCGATAATCTGGAAAATCTTTATAGCTATCGTGCGCGACTAGGCGAAAAAGCGATTCTTCCAGGTTGGCGCCGGTGACGGACAGGCCGTGGATGAGGCCCTCTCGAATAGCGGGCGCCAGCGTGATGCCGAGCTGGGCGGAAGACATCGCTCCCGCCATCGCCCAGAACATTTTCCCACCTTTCTCTAAGTGCCGCCAATAAGCCAAAAGCGCGTCGCGGGTGGCTCGAGCGTTGAAATTTTTATAATTCTTCAAAATGAATTCTAAGGTTTCTAGATTTTTTTTCATATAAAAAATTCACCAAAGGCAAATTTTTGTGGACCGTACAGGACTCGAACCTGCCACCCCCTCATTGCAAATGAGGTGCTCTACCAGATGAGCTAACGGCCCTTGTTTTTATAACCGGGGGCTCCGGGGGTAGGGATCGAACCTACGACCAATCGCTTAACAGGCGATCGCTCTACCGCTGAGCTACCCCGGAATTTACTTAAATTCAAAGAACCCTATTATATTATCAGAAATCATAAAAAAAACAACATAGAATAATACTTTTTACACAACGTTATTGCAAGGATTGCTATTTAAAACTGTTGGTATAAAATATACATATGACTAAAAATAAATTTGTTTATGTCGTTTCCGTTATATTTTTAATTATAGGCATTTTGCATATCTTGCGCTTATTAAATGGTTGGGAAGCTCAGATAGGTAGCTTTGTCATTCCGATGTGGATTAGCTTTGTGGCAGTTGTGGTAGCTTTCTATCTTTCTTTTCAGGGTTTTCGAATGGCAAAACATAATTAATGATATTTTTCTAAATATCATTATAAATATCCGTCTACCCATTTCTAAATATTTTTGTTAGAATAATGTATATGGAAAAATTAAAATTCATATTATTTTCAGTTGTTACTTTGGCTCTAGTGGGAATTCTCGGATACTGGTCTATCAGCACCTTGCAATCCGGACCGGAGAGCAAAGCAAGACAGAGAATTCAGGCGCTCGAAAAACAGAATGCGGAGCTAGCGAAAGAAATAAAAAAACTAAGCGGGGAAAAGAGCACCTTGCAGTTTAAGTTGGCAGAGCTGACGCCGCCACCCGCTCCCGCGGCGAGCGCGGTGATCGTATATAAATATCAGGATCTTATAAATGAGTTGCAAAAACTCATCGATGATAATATTTTTCTGAAGCTGAAGTCTCGGGGGACGAGAGTCGGCACGGTGCAAAAGTTTTTAAATATTTATAACAATACCTCCAATAAAATTGATAATGACTATGGCGAAGGGACAGTGAAAGCAGTGATGGCCTTCCAAAAAGCCTCAGGACTAAATGCTGATGGAGAGGCAGGCGCTGACACCTTCCGAGCAATGATCGATTGGCTGAAAAAACAATCTTAATCTTTTTTGCTAATCTAAAAAGATTCTGGAAAAGAAAGAAAAAAGATTTATGATCGGCGACATAATATAGTCAAACCATTTTGGCTTATGAATTTTGTAGTCAAATAAAACAGCATCCTTTTTCCACTCGCTTGCGATATAACAAAGTTTTGAGACTGCCTTTGCGTCCCTAAAGAAAATGCCTATTTCTGAATTAAAATCAAAAGACCAAAAGTCTAGATTTTGCGATCCGACCATCGCTTCTCTCTGGTCGATGATGATGGCCTTGGCGTGATTCATTTTTTCTTCCATATGAAACTCGATGCCTAACCTTGAGAG
This sequence comes from Candidatus Nomurabacteria bacterium RIFCSPLOWO2_01_FULL_42_17, assembly GCA_001785985.1. Classification (GTDB taxonomy): domain Bacteria; phylum Patescibacteriota; class Minisyncoccia; order Phycocordibacterales; family UBA9973; genus UBA9973. The sequence continues at coordinate 46,581 of MFVE01000002.1, read as the reverse complement.
TTTGTATATATAAAAATAATTTACGCGGTCAATCATGAAGTTTCCAGCGTTCTTTGGCACTAGTACCTCCACTCTAACTCCGCGCAAGACTGCTTGATGCAGAGCCGCGGCGAGCCAACGTTTTGGTAAAAAATACGGAGTAATCAAGGTGATGTTCTTTTCTGCCTGGTTAAAATATTTTTTGTACATCCCTTTGAAATGAAACTTTTTTTTGAAAGGATGATGCTCCACTATCGAAGTATCCATTTTGGTTCTTGTCCTCCTGTTGTTTTTCGAAAGGAGCATTGGGTCTTTGCCTCCGGCGTTTGTGTAAGATTTTGCGAAAGACATCACCACTTTTTTTACCAGGTTGCCTTTTATTCTGACCATTAGATCATTCCAAAATCTCGCAGTTTGATAAAGATTCACGCCCCCAATAAAGGCAATTCGTTCGTCTACCACCAAGACTTTTCTGTGCATGTGGTGGAGCAGGTAAGATAGGGTGAGAATTTCTATCCCTGCTTTTTTTAATTCAGAGACGGCGCTGCTCTTCAACCAGACGCTTCCGAAAGCATCGATGATTATTTTAACCTGCAGGCCTTTTTGGGCTTTTTCTTTCAGCAAGTTAAAGAAATTAAACTGTTCCATATCGTTTTGGAAAATATACATCTCCAGATAAATGGATTTTTGGGCGTTTGTTATGTCTCTAAACATCGCTTCCCAAGCTTTCTCTGAATTAGTGAAGAATTTATAATTCATAGATACATTATACCCGGTAGTAGAGCTTTTAAGAAAGTCTCACTACCGGGTTATACACGAGTAGGGAAATGTGCTATATGGATTACCATATAACAATGGCGCTCGGACATCAAACAAATGTATTTGCTTATGCTCCTCACTTATTGTTATAATGGGGCTATGGCAAAAAGAAACACCACACTTAGTCCTAAAAATAGGTCCAGACGTTCTCATAAGACCAAGAAGCGACTTGGGATAAAGAGAGAAATGCTTGCGAAAAAAGCTCTCCGTAGGAAGTCTCGATAAACTTTGCGTTAGGCAAGACCTAACGCAGAATATCCCTACCTCAGAGCCTATAAAATTTTTACAAGATTCGTCTAAACGGATTTAATATCTTGTTGTATTTTGTATTTCTTTTTTCTGTAAACTTCTTCTGATCAAAATAAAGATAATAAATGAAAGTGTAACAAGTATTTGTGATGCAGGGAAAAGGGAAGTGATAAGATTGTAATTCTCTAATGCGAGTAGGTTTAGACATTGTCTTGTGCAGTTTAATATATACGTGAATAATGTCTCCGAAAAAGGCTTTTTCCAAGATTTTCGTACTGTTGGCGCAAAAGCTAAAGTATTCGTGAGAGATATCAATATTACAGAAATAATTGGTTTTTCAGCGATTACCCAAAATCCCAAGGCGACTAGAGCTAAAATAAAAAACACGACATCGGATTTGGTGATATGTTTTTCTCCTTTAAATAAGCTTAATCCAAAAATCGAAAAGGCAGCAACCCCGATTATTAAAGTTACATATGAGCCGATGCCGCCGCCGGCGCTTAACTGTAAAGCAAAAGCAAGCGTAGTGGACAGCCCCCACACAAACCATGTAAAAGCATGTGGTGTAGTTTTTCCCTTTCGGGTATCCCTAATGTATGGGATATATGCCACGCATGTTAATAGGATGGCAAAAATACTCACAATTACTTTAATATTTTCCATTTAATCAATATTAGCATACCTTTTTTAATAAAAGTATTTACAACATCTTCTCAAGTTTAGAGCCAAAAAATTAGATACGATTTTGCGTTAGGTCTTGCCTAACGCAAGAGTTATTTGCTATTATATTCTTATGTCTATCAGGCTGACACCTTTTGTTGAAGGTGAGTATTACCACATTTACAATCGTGGCAATAGTAAACAAAAAATTTTTCACGACAAGGAAGATTATTTAAGATTTATTTCTTTACTTTATATTTCAAATACGAGTGAAAACTTTAATCTTTATGATTTAGCCAGAGACCACAATTTTAATATTTATGAGATAGAAAGGAACAATCTTCTCGTTAATATAGGAGCATATTGTTTGATGCCCAATCACTTTCACATCTTAATAACCGAAATAACAGAAGGCGGAATAAGTAAATTTATGCAGAAACTGGGCACTGCTTATTCAATGTATTACAATAAAAAATATGAAAGAACCGGCGGATTATTTGAGGGTAAGTTTAAATCACAACACGCAGACACGGATCGTCATTTGAAATACTTATTTTCATATATACATTTAAATCCAATCAAATTAATTCAAAAGGATTGGAAGGAAAAGGGGATTAAAAATAAAAAAGAAGCCGTAGTCTATTTAAATCAATATTCTTATTCAAGTTATCTAGATTATATAGAAGAAAAAAGAATTCAAAATAAAATATTAAATATAGAATCATTTCCAAATTATTTTCCTAACAAAAATTCATTTGTTGCAGAAATATTTGAGTGGCTTAACTTGCGTTAGGCAAGACCTAACGCAAGTTTGGCTAGGATAATTTATTTTATGTTATAATTTATGCATGAATCAGCTTACAGCTGAAGAGAGGCGAGTGATTATTGAAAAGGGGACAGAAACGCCTTTTACCGGCGAGTATGTAAATAACAAAGAAAACGGCATGTATGTCTGTCGTCAGTGCGATGCGCCACTTTATACTTCCGCACAAAAATTTGAGTCCACCTGCGGCTGGCCCAGTTTTGACGATGAGATACCGGGCGCAATAAATAAAAGTCTAGACAAAGACGCCATGCGCACCGAGATCACCTGCGCTAGATGCGGCGGGCATCTGGGGCATTTATTCAAAGGCGAACATTTAACAGAAAAAAATATCCGGCATTGCGTGAATTCGATATCAATGAAATTTTTATCAAAGTAATATGACAAAAAAAATTGTATTAGCAGGAGGATGTTTTTGGGGTTTAGAAGATTTAATTAGAAAACAAGAAGGCGTAATAGGGACGACCGTTGGCTATACGGGTGGTTCGACAAGCTCACCACAAGCGCCGACTTATGAGGATCACGAAGGTCATGCGGAAGCAGTAGAGATAGAATACGACGACCAAAAAACTTCTTACAAAAAGTTGCTCGATTTTTTCTTCCAAATACACAATCCCACTACGCTCAATCAGCAAGGCAACGACCAGGGCACTTCCTATCGTTCAGCTATTTTTTATAGTAATGAAGAGGAGAAAAAAGAAGCAGAGGATTTCATAGACATTGTCAATAAATCCAAGCGTTGGAGTGATCCGGTAGTGACAACATTAGAACCGTTAGCAAAGTTTTATCCGGCGGAAGATTACCATCAAGACTATTTAGAGAAAAATCCTGGCGGATACACTTGCCATGCGATATACTTTGATAGTTACTTTAAATAAATATATAATAACCCCAGTAATATATGAAGAAAAAAAAATCAAAGAAAATAGTCATGGTGAGCGGGGGGTTTGATCCGGTGCATATCGGCCATGTCCGGCTCTTCAAAGAAGCCAAACGCTTGGGGGATGAGCTCGTGGTTGTGATCAACAATGATAATTGGCTCAAGTTGAAGAAGGGTTATGTTTTTATGCCGGAACACGAGCGCAAGGAAATCATCGAAGCCTTCGAACCGGTTGATCGCGTCATTTTAAGCAGTCACAAAAAAAATACAAAAGATATCAGTATCAGCAAAGATATATTGTCTTTGCGTCCACACATTTTTGCCAAAGGAGGCGATCGCCATACTGGGAATCTTCCGACCCCAGAAGTTTTAGTTTGCGACAAAATAGGTTGTAAGATAGTCAATGATGTCGGTTTTGGCGGCAAGGTCCAAAGTTCTTCAGAATTGGTAAAAAAAGCGCAAAAAAGAAAAATAAAAATAAGCAAGAAATAGATGAAAATTTTAAATTTAAAAAAACTTCAGCAAAAAGATTTAATTGTTTTTGATTTAGACGGCACGATTATCCGGACTAAATCGCCGATGGAAGCGGATATGTCTCGATTGATGGCGAAGCTCCTCGTGGCTAAGAAAGTCGCTATCATCGGCGGGGGAAAATATTCTATCTTTCAAGAACTCTTCTTGCGTAAACTAAAATGTTCTAAAGAACTTTTAAAAAAACTTTTTCTATTTCCAACTACCGCCACTGCTTTTTATAGGTACAGTAGCGGTTGGAAAAAAGTTTACGCTTTACATTTGACTGTTTCGGAATCAAAAAAGATTACAAAAGCATTTAAAGACGTATTTAAAGAAATTGGCTATGAGCATCCGCAAAAAACTTATGGAAAAATAATTGAACACAGAGGAACTCAAATTTCTTTTTCTGTCTATGGACAGGACCTAGTAGCAGAATTGGGTGATAAAGGAGTGAAAATGAAGGAAGAATGGTCTAGAAATAATTTTAAACTTAAAATGAAAATTGCCGGATTATTATCCAAAAAACTTCCCGATCTAGAGGTTCATGCCGCTGGATTTACAACAATTGATATAACCAAAAAAGGGATTAATAAAGCTTACGGTATTCACCAGATCGAAAAACACTTAAAAATCCCAATAAATAAAATGCTTTTTATTGGGGACGCGATTTTTCCGGGTGGGAATGACTATGCTGTGGTAAAAACCGGAGTTGATCACCTGCAGGTCAAGGGACCCGAAGAAACCAAGGCAATCATTAAAAGGATTCTATGATACAATATTAGGAATATGTCAGAATTTAAACCATTTCAAGAGGAGCGTCCGTGGGGTAATTTTAGACAGTTTACTCATAATAGTTTATCAACTGTAAAAATTATTTTTGTAAAAAAGGGTGAGGCTTTTAGTTTGCAATATCATAATCATCGGACTGAGTTTTGGAAAGTTCTTTCTGGTACTCCGGAGATTACTTTGGGCGAATCTATCATAAATGCAAAGTTCGGAGATGAATTTGTAATATTACCAAAAACAAATCATCGTGTTTATGCTGCCTCTACTGATGCGGAAATTTTGGAAATCTCTTCTGGGGATTTTGATGAAAATGATATTGTCAGAATAGAAGATAAATATGGCCGCGCCTAAAAAAAAGACAACAAAACGCCTGAATGGGTCGGGATCTCGAATCAAATCTTCAGCCAAAAGGAGCCCAAGCTCTAAGCGAGTAGTGCGTCGCGTCGGGGCGGAAGTTCGCCGCCGCAAAATAAAAACTGCAAAAATTATAAAAATTGGCAGAAAGGTAACTGTTCTTGACCTCAAAAGATTTAAAAAAAATCCCATTATCGAACCAACCAGTAAAAGATATTGGGAATCAAAAGCTACCTTCAATCCTACTGCCCTTTATCATGATGGCAAGGTGCACATTGTTTATAGAGCAATCGGAGATTCTGATAATTCGGTTTTGGGTTATGCGGTGAGCAAGGATGGGGTAACGATTTCTAAAAGTTTGCCAGAACCCGTCTATTTTCATTGCCCGCCACAAAATAGAGATACTTTTCCACTTATTTCTCTTATCTCTTATGGCTCCGGCGGAGGATGGGGCGGCGGCTGTGAGGATCCTCGTCTCACTCTTTTAGGCGATAGGCTGTACATGATCTATACGGCTTTTGACGGATGGGGATCTGTCCGCATGACTTTGACTTCTATCAGTTTGGAAGATTTTATTTCGCATCGCTGGAACTGGCGGTCCCCGGTATTGATCTCTCCTCCCGGACAGATAAATAAAAATTGGGTGCTTTTTCCAGAAAAAATAAAAAAAGACGGAAAAGAAAAATACGCGATCTTGCACAGTATTTCTCCGCGAATAATGATAGATTACCTCGACAGTCTGGATGAACTTGATGGGACTAAATACATTTATAGCATTCATCAGGGCAGTCCCATGTGGGGAGCGCGAGATAAGTTGATCAGGGGAGTCGGGCCCACACCGCTTCATACGAAATATGGCTGGCTGATTTTATACCATAAGATGGAAAAGGGTGAAACGCATCGCTACAAGCTCTGGGCGATGATTTTAGACCTGAAAGATCCGACCAAGATTCTCTATGATTCCAAGCAGCCAATTTTGGAGCCAGATGAATGGTATGAAAACGAAGGATACAAAGAGGGGGTGGTGTATTCTTGCGGGGCAATTATTAAAGATGGAAAATTATTTGTGTATTACGGGGGCGCGGACAAAGTTTCCTGCGTCGCTACCGCAGATTTGGATAAATTTTTGCAAGAACTGACTCAAAGGAGTGGTTCCAAGTTAAAAATTAATATTATTAAAAGATAATTTATGTTTGTCGTAAAAAGATCACATCACAATCCAATTCTTGTTCCGGACAAAGACCATTATTGGGAGGCTTACGCCTCTTTCAATATGAGTGTCGTCAAAGCGGGCAGAATGTTTTATGGCGTTTATCGCGCTATTTCGGCGGTAGACAGACTGCGTACACCCGAACAGATTTCGATCATTGGGATTGGGAAAAGCAGGGATGGCAGACATTTTAAGGAACGAATGCCTTTTATAATACCGGAAAAAGAATGGGAAATTTATGGTTGTGAAGATCCGAGGGTGACTTATTTTGAAGGAGAATATTATATATTTTATACGGCACTCTCTAAATATCCATTTGAAGCTAGTGGGATCAAAGTCGCTGTCGCTATTTCTAAAGATCTCAAAAAAATAAAGGAACGTCATCTAGTCACTCCCTTTAATGCTAAAGCGATGACCCTGTTCCCCGAGCGCATCAATGGTAAGATTACCGTGATCGTATCCGTCAATACAGATATGCCTCCCGTAAAAATTGCTATAGCGCAATGCGACAAGATAGAGGAATTGTGGAATCCAAAATTTTGGGAAGAGTGGTACAAGAACGTCGATAAGCACGTTATTGATCCTAAAAGATCTCCTTATGACCATATCGAAGTCGGCGCTCCGCCTGTCAAAACTTCGCATGGCTGGCTCTTGATATATTCACACATTCAAAATTATTTTGGCGGGAGTGGTCTCCCTCGTATCTTTGGGGTTGAGGCAGTCCTCCTAGACATAAATGATCCGCTTAAAATTGTGGGTCTTACTCACGGCCCGATCTTTGCTCCTCGAGAATCATACGAACTTTTGGGACATGTTCCCGATGTGATTTTCCCAACAGGCGCCATTATAAAAAAACCTGCCCGCGGATTGGCAGGCGGGGACACTCTTTATATTTATTACGGAGCAGCGGATATGACAAATTGCGTCGCCCATTTGAATTTGAGCGACCTTCTTGGCACTATGCGTAGAGAAGAGAATTCTCGCTGGTATTTCAAACGTTCCGACAAAAATCCCATCATTACTCCCGACAAAAAACATCCGTGGGAAGCCAAAGCGACATTCAATCCAGCCGTGCTTAGAATTCGAAATACAACACACATATTGTACCGCACATTTTCCGACGACAACACTTCTTATATCGGCTATGCCGCAACCAAAGATGGGGTGAATATCGACGAACGTTTACTAGAGCCCATCTATGGCCCGAGAGAAGAGTTTGAATCAAAAAAAATAGCTGGAGCTAATTCTGGTTGTGAAGATCCGCGTCTGACCAAAATAGGGAAGATTATTTATATGTGCTACACGGCTTTTGATGGCATCGGTCCGCCGCGAGTCGCTATCACTTCCATCACGGAGAAAAACTTTTTGCAAAAAAAATGGGAATGGGAAAAACCTATTTTGATCACTCCTGCTGGTTTTGATGATAAAGACACCTGTATTTTACCCGAAAAAATCAAAGGGCGATACTTCATCTTGCATCGTGTTGGCAATGAATTATGCGGGGATTATATTAAATCGCTCGATTTCAAAACAGAGTTTGTGAAAAAATGCATTAGGATTATAGGACCAAGGATAAACTCTTGGGATAACTCGAAAGTTGGCATTTCTGCGCCGCCCCTAAAAACAAAATCCGGTTGGCTGCTTCTTTATCATGGAGTTTCTAAAAGCCATAGTACTTATCGCATAGGGGCGGTGCTCCTGGATTTAAATGATCCAGCAATAGTTCTAGCTCGCACGACGGACCCGATATTTCAGCCAAAAGAGTTTTACGAAAAAGTCGGGATCGTTAATAATGTTGTTTTTCCGTGCGGTATGGCTCTACAACCTGAGCGTCGGAAAGGCGAGGGCGACCTCCTTTACATTTATTATGGTGCGGCAGACACAGTAATCGGTGTGGCAACAATTGAACTTGAGATTGTTTTGAAAGCTCTTACTAGGCATCTTAAAAAATGATACAATAAAGCTATGCAAATCAATCTACAAGGTAAAAATATTGAATTGACGGAGGCCATTAAGGACTATGTTTCCAAGAGGGTGACCAACTTGGAAAAATTGCTATCTAGGATAGAAGAAAGGCAGGGGAAAGTGATGGTAAATTTTGAGGTGAGCAAGTCTACCAATCATCATAAATCGGGGGAAATTTTCCACGCGGATTGTTTGATCAAAATAGATGGCAAAGAATTTTACGGCAGCGCTGACAAAGAAGACTTGTATCAAGCCATTGATGCTATCAAAGACAGTCTCTATTATGAAATAAATAAAAACAAAGACCGCAGTCAGACGCTTTTGCATCGCGGAGCCAGGAGCGTCAAAAAAATGATGAAAGGCCTCTCCAAGCGTAATCCTTTTACTTCGAAGTATTAGTCTTTTTAAATTCCTCCCACGTAATCTCTTTTCTGCCTTCAGGTAAAACTTTTTTAATTACAAATTTATTGTCTATCAGTTCGGCATTAGTGATGATAATTCTTTTGCCGTCTTTGAAAAAGAAAATCCTCGGCCAGGTGGCATAGGCTCTGAACTTGTTATATAAAACATTTGGGAGCTCGGCTCCCAAATTTATCAGTCCGTCTTCTTTTTTAATTTTTCCGCAAACGGAAGCAAGGCTTTCGTCTTGCGGGATGGGTTTGATTTTTCCAGAAATAAATTCTGGTAGGATTTTCACTAAAATCTCCCCGCCTTGTTTTATGAGCCTCTTGCGCAGCTCTGGCGCTTTTTCATCTGGCGATATCTTCACTTTTTCTTGAGCGATGATCGGACCAGAGTCCATTTTAAATTCCATTTTCTGGATAGTCACACCGGTTTCTACGTCACCATTTAAGATAGCTGATTCTACAGGGGAAGCCCCGCGATATTTTGGCAGCAGAGAATAATGAATATTGATTGAGCCAAATTCAGGCATATTTAATATTTTTTCTGGTATGATTTTTCCGTAAGCGACGACGACGGATAGCTTGTAGCTGGTAGCTTGTAGCTGATTAAAAAAATCCTCGTTTAGTTTCTCAGGTTGTAAATACGGAATCTTGTTTAAAGTTGCCCAGACTTTTACCGGCGGGGGAGTTATAAGCATTTTGCGTCCCTGAGGTTTATCTAGGGAAGTAATAATGAGAGAAGGTAAAAATCCGGCTTGCTTTAATATCTCAAGTGTTTCGGATGCCACGTCTGGAGTTCCCCAAAATACAAAATTTTGCATATTATTTTTTCGGTAACTCTTCCCTTATATCTTTGGCTTGATCAATAAAAAGTATTCCATTTAAATGATCCGTCTCATGCTGAAAGATTTGTGCGAGCAATCCCGAGGCGCCTCTCTTAAATTTCTTGCCATTTTCATCATAGGCTGTGACTGTCGCCTTGATAGATCTAAATGTCTTACCGTAGAGAGGGCGGACAGAGAGACAGCCTTCTGGCACCCATTTCTTTTCACGGGAGAGTTTGGATATTTTTGGGTTGATAAAAACTAGGTCTTTTACTATTTTCTCCCTCTCCTTTACAAGGAGAGGGTCGGGGTGAGGTTCTTTTTCGAATGCTTCCTGATTCTTAGCGAATCCTGCTTTCAAAACCCTACTAGACACTAAAAATATCTTCAGTGAGTATCCGATCTGCGGCGCCGCTATCGCTACGCCATCATCTTGGCTTTCCAAAGCTTCGGACATCTCTCTTAATATTTTTTTTATTTTAATGGTTGTGATCTCAGGCAGAGGCACTTCTTTCGCGACTTGGCGCAGAATTTTTTCCCCGCCTGCATCGCTATGCGAAGCATTGCGGGCAGGTTCTTTTTGAAATTGTAAAATTTTTTTTAGCATTGTATTTTACTAATCCCTACAAGCTAGCTTTATTTTAGTTCTTTCAAATATTCCAGAAGCTTCGGCAATTTCACAGTGTCTTGGGATCGATTGCTCATATCTCGCACTATCACTGAATTATCTAGGGCTTCTTTGACTCCGAAGATGAGCGCGTAAGGGATAGCCAGCTTCTCGGCGATGGCCAATTGCGAGCCTAGGCTATCCTTGGAAAGCGATTGGGCGATGGGGATATGCGCCTTCCTTAATATCTCAATTATATTCAAACTTTTCAATTTTGCTTCAGACCCGAGCTGGATGAAATAAATTTTCGGCTTTTTTAATATGCGCGGCGTTAATTTCTTGTACCAAGCCGAGGCGACTATTCTGTCTACTCCGATCGAAATCCCGACTGCTGGCACATCTTTTTTGCTTCCAAGATGGCGAGCTAGATAGTCATAGCGTCCGCCGCCAGCCAGCGCGAGCGCTCCGCCATCCTCAGCGCCTCCTTGTTCCATTATCTCAAAAACAGTGCGGGTATAATAGGAAAGCCCCCGCACTAAATTTTTGTTTATATTGTATTGAATATTCATTTCTTCTAAATATTCCAAGACTTCTTTGAAGTGTTTTTTGCAAGAAGGGCAAAGGAAAGATATCGAGTCTGGAGCGCCCTCGTTTATTTCTTTTGTCTTTTCTTCTTTGGAGTCCAAGATGCGCAGCGGATTTGTCTTCAGGCGTTCTCGATCAATACCCGGGAGTTGGCCAATGTGCTTTTTGTAGTAGTTTGTCAGCTCTCTGATGTATCCATTTCGGCATTCTTTGTCTCCGATGGAATTGATATCGATCGAAAGGCTCGAAGCTCCAGCTTCTTCTAAAATGCTCATGCCAGCTTTGATCACCAGCGCGTCCATAATGCTTTTATCGTTTCCTAGTGAATCCAAATCAAATTGCCAAAATTGCCTGTAGCGTCCGCGCTGAGGCTTGTCATGTCGAAAGATCGGACCGTATTGGTAAAGCATTACTGGCTGGGGGAGTGCTTGCATTCCGTGTTCGACATAGGCGCGAGCGAGTGGCGCGGTGTGCTCTGGTCGGAGCGCCAAGTGGTCGCCGCCTTTGGTCTTCAGCGTGTACATTTCTTTATCCACAATATCTGTTCCTTCGCCTATCCCCGTGGTAAAAATTTCTTCGTGTTCTAAGATCGGAGTGTCGATTGGTTTAAAGCCATAATACACTGCCACTTCCTGCGCTTTTTCAAAAAATCCTTGAAAAGAATAATATTCTTCATTCATCAAATCTCTCATTCCTTTGGGCGATGAAATATCTTGCATCCTGTTTTTATTAGTTGGTTTTTTCATTTTAATTTGACTGTTTACTCTGTTTGTTTATAATTGCCCGGCAAGATACTAAGTTTTTTTATCGGCAATAATCGCAAGAAGGCTTTGCCTGTGATCAGCTCTCTTTTTACCGCTCCCCAAGATCTGGAATCCGAACTCCCGCTTCGATTGTCTCCCATTACGAAGTATTCATCATTCTTCAGTTCAAAATGAGTCAGATTGTTTGCATTATTTTTTACATAAGGTTCATTGAGAGTGAATCCTTCTTTATATTTTTCATTGATTATAGTTACTGTACTGCCTTTTATGTCCACCGTCTCTTGTGGCAGGCCGATTATTCTTTTGATAAAGAATTTTGTCGGATCATTTGGATATCGAAAGATCACAATGTCATCTCTCTTTGGTTCGCTGAATCTATAAGATATTTTATCTACAATTAAATAATCTGCATTCTCAAAAGTAGGGACCATAGAATTTCCTGAAACCACAAATGGCTCCGCGATCAGTACGCGGACGGGAATGACTATTATTAGCGCCAGAAATATAAAACGTACGAGTTCCCAAAACGACTGACCTCTGGTTTTCGTTGGTTCCATCGTTGTAATATAACACAAAAAATCCTTGACATAGTATTGTTATTTGTTTTGTAATAAATTCACCTCACCCTTCGCCCTCTCCTTGGTAAGGAGAGGGTTGGGAGAGGTTCTTTTTTGTGTTATCATAAGAAAATGAAACTTGTTGTTGGCTTAGGAAATCCGGGAAATGAATATGAAAATACCAGACATAATACTGGGCGGATTATGGTTGGTTTGGTGGAAAAAAAAATAGAGGGCCATAAAATAAAATTTATCACTCCAGATACTTTTATGAATAATTCGGGTCCCGCCGTCGCCAAGGCTTTGGCGGGCAAGAAAGCTCTGAAGGATTTAATTGTAATTTACGACGATATAGATTTGCCGTTAGGGAAAATCAAAATTTCTTTTAATCGATCTTCGGGCGGGCATAACGGCTTGGGGTCAATAATCAAAGCGCTCAAGAGTGAAGAATTTTTGCGTATTAGAGTCGGTATTTCACCAGCTACCCCAAAGGGCGTGGTGAAAAAACCAAAAGGCGAAAAGGCGATATTAAATTTTTTACTGGGCGAATTCAAAAAATCAGAATTAGAGACAATCAAAAAACTTTCTAAGAAAGTTGCCGAAGCAGTGGAAACTATCTTCTCCGAAGGTAAAGAGAAGGCAATGAGTTTGTATAATTAAATTATGAATCCAGATAAAAAAGATAGTAATTCTTTATATAAAGCACGGATTCCGACGACACTTTTTTGGTTTTTATTTTTGTTATATGCGATATGTTTGTTGATGACAATTGGTCTGATTATATTAGCAATAAATTATATTGTCGGTCTAATTTTTAACACTAACATTTTAGGATTAATGCTCGCATCTCGATGTGGTTATCAAACTGGTGGTGATATTTGTGTGAGTTATAAATTTGTGTTCAAGATTCTTAATTCCTCATACTGGCCAGTAATCATTATACCAATTATGGGTACTTTGATAGGTTCGTGGATTCTAAAGAAGAAAAAATAATATTTTTACATATATCAGCCATGGCGTATATATGTATTGTGTAGTAAAATAATAATATGAGCAGAACTTTTTCCTATAAAGGTATGAGAGTAAATATTTTTGGCTTGCCAGTAAGTGGAAGTGGCCAGAAGTCTCGTATAAAGAAGGAGTACAGAAAAAGGAAATTCTATTATCTGACTTTTGAATCAGAGTTCAAAAAGGATGCACCAAAGAATTTGATCGTTATGTATGATATTCCTCAAAATAAGAAAAAAGAGCGCGATTGGTTTCGTAGGCAATTAGTAAATTTTGATTATATAATGATTCAAAAAAGTGTCTGGGTTGGTCCATCAACTTTACCAAAAGAATTTCTAGAGTATATAAAAGTTATTGGCTTAAAAGATAAATTAAAAACGTTCAAATTAGCAAGATCGTATACTACAGGCAAGTAATCTGTAAAATCCTCTTTACACATTTAAGCCATGGCGTAAATGTGAATAAAGAAAATCTCATAGCAATTTAACTTCCTTTCTAGTATTTATATAATTAATGCTCGTATCTAGGATTATCATCTCGCCAATTTTCTCTTTTTTGTTCTCTTAGAAATGCTTCTTCTGTCTCTGTGAGTGTCAATCCTCGGGCAAGTTTGGCGCGTATAATGTTTGCCATCTTTTCTTCTGGGCTTGGTTGATCTGGCGAGGAACTTGGAGATTTTTCTATTGTGTGTCTCATTATTTTTAAAAAAGTTACTGATAAAATCTAGACCTCCTTCACTGCCTCTATTATAATGCTCTTTTCGCCGTTACGCAAAGAGACTTTGCCGGACAGCGCGATGCATTTTTCGGGGACAAATATTTCGACGGATTCTTTAAAGATGGAGGGGAAACAGACAGCTTCGATAGAGTCAGTCAAGTCGGCAATCTTCAAGAAGGCCATTCTTTCATTATTTTTCGTGATTACAACTCTGGCGGTTTCTATAATTCCCGCGATAGTTATTTGGATGCCATTGCCCACAGATTCTTTTATTTTTTTTATGTTCATATCTCGGCTTTCCAATTTCTCGCGAATGCGATCGAGCGGATGTCCGGAAATGTAAAGTCCCAACAACTCTTTTTCCCAAAGAAGTTTTTCTGCCTGGGTCGCCGCCGGTGCGTTTTGTAATTTAAATTCTGGAGCTTTGATTTTAGCGGTCCCACCAAAAAGAGAAACCTGATTTTGATTTTGTTTGTTTATTTCGTGATTGTATGCGAGCATGGCCTCTACATTTGAGAGCATTACGCCTCGATCGCCCCATTCGTCCATGCAGCCGGACTTGATCAGTGCTTCCAAGGACTTTTTGTTTAAATTTTTATGCTTAATTCTGTCCAAGAAATCGCTGATTGATTTAAATTTACCCTGCGACTTTCTTTCAGCGATAATGCTATCGGCGATGTCCGTGCCCAGATGCTTGATAGTGTAGAATCCAAATCTTATTTTTACGCTTTTATTTTTGTCGCTGATCGTCGTGTCTTTTTCATTAGGCAGACAAGTGAAGCCGCCATAACTTTCATTTATGTGCGGAGGCAAAACCGAAATATTCATATTCTTGCATTCATTGATTATTTCGGAAATTTTTTCTACGTCGCCGGATTCGGCTGTCAGAATCGCAGCCATATATTCGACAGGGTAATTTGCCTTCATATAAGCCGTCTGATAGGCGACTTTTCCGTAGCTGGCTGCATGAGCTTTATTGAAGCCGTAAGCTTGGAATGGTTCAAAAAGTTTCCAAAGTTTTTCGGCAAATTCTGGAGTTTGTCCGTTTGATATAATTCCTTTAGTAAATTTTTCTCTCTGCGCTGCCATTTCTGCGGGGATTTTTTTTCCGACAGCTTTGCGGAATTTATCGGCTTCTTCCCAGTTGTAGCCGGCGAGCTCTATGGCAGAGAATAAAAGGTCGTCTTGATACACGATGAGTCCATAAGACTCTCCTAAATATTTTTTCATTCTCGGATCTAAATATTTTACTAGTCTAGGATTATGTTTGCGTTTGATATATTCTGGAATTGTCTCCATTGGTCCTGGACGATAGAGGGCGACCATCGCATTGATGTCGTGGATGGACGTGGGTTTCAATTCTTTTAAATATCTGGTCATGCCGGAACCATTTAGTTGAAAGAGCCCTTCTGTTTGTCCATTTGCCAAAAGTTCAAAAGTTTTCTTATCATCTAGGGGGACGTGTTCGATGTCTATATTAATGTTATAAAATTTTTTTACGAGACTGACACTATCGGATAAAATAGATAAGTTTCTAATGCCGAGGAAATCAAATTTTAAAAGTCCCGCCTCTTCAATATTGTACATGTCGTATTGAGTAATTATTTTATTTTCGCCTTTCGGGTCGTATTGAAGTGGAACGTATTCTATAAGTGGCATAGGAGAAATAACCACTCCCGCGGCGTGGACGGAGATGTGCCGGACGCATCCCTCTAGTTTTTTTGCCAAGTCTATTATTTTTTTTGTATCTTTTTCTGTTTTATAAGCTTGTGATAACTCTGGCACTATTTCCATTGCGTGATCGATGGTCATTGGCATACCTTGTGAGCCCATCGGAATCATTTTAGAGAGTCGGTCGCCGATGGTGTAGGGATAGCCGAGCGCTCGAGCGACATCGCGTACTGCGCCTCTGGCCATCATCGTACCAAAAGTTCCGATTTGTGCCACTTTATCTTCGCCGTATTTCTTTTTAACATATTCGATCATTTCATCCCTTCTATTATCAGCAAAATCCATATCAATATCCGGCGCAGATGGACGAAAAGGATTTAAAAATCTTTCAAAAGGTATTTTGTATTCTATCGGATTGACGTTGGTGATTCCGAGCAGATAGGTCGCCATTGAGCCAGCGACCGAGCCTCGGATAGTAGTCAAAATTCCATTTTCTTTTGCGTATCTTAGGAGGTCACCCACTACTAGAAAATACGGAGCATAGCCTTTGTCTTTGATTATTTTTAATTCGTATTCCACTCGCTCTTTTATTTCTGGTGTTTCTTTTAATTGCAATCTTTGGAAGCCCTGATAGGTTAATGCGCGCAGTTCTTCGTCATAACTTTTTCCACTTTCAATCTTGAAATCAGGGAAGACCCATTTACCGAGTTCGAGTTCTAGGTTGCACATATCCGCTATTTTCATTGTATTCTCTACGGCTTCTGGAATATCTTTAAACACTTCTAAAGCTTTCTCTGTATCAATAAAAGAAAAATCATCATTGGAGAATTCAAACTTCGCACCATCTTTTCCATCACCCTGGGTATTTATCTGAAGTAGCGTGTGGTGCGCGTCATGGTCGTCACTGCATGGATAATGCGAGTCTTGTGTGCCGACAACTGGGATATTGTGCTTTTTGGCGAGTCCAATTAATGTTTCCCGAACATTCTTATCATTCTCTACTGAGGGATGGCATTGAATTTCTATAAAATAATTTTCTTTGCCGAAGATATCTTGATATTCGCGGACGAGTTCATCCGCTTTTTTCGTGTCGCCCTTCATTACTGTCTGTGATAGTTCTCCGCCGAGACATCCAGACAAAGCTATAATTCCGTCAGAATATTTTCGCAAGATTTCTTTATCCATTCTCGGTTTGTAATAATATCCTTCGAGGTTGGCAATGGTCACCAACTTCATCAGATTTTTATAGCCCTCTAGATTTTTTGCGAGCAAGGTGAGGTGATAATATCGCTTCGTGCCTCCAGCTTCCGTCGTTTTGTCCTTACGATTTCCCGCTGTCATGTATGCTTCCACTCCGATGATGGGCTTGATACCTTCCTTTTTAGCAAGTTTATAAAATTCAATCGCCCCATACATGTTGCCGTGATCTGTGATGGCCATCGCCGGCATTCCCGCCTTCTTGGCGAGAGCGACTAAATCTTCAAGCTTCGAAAGCCCGTCTAATAGAGAATAGTGGGAATGGGTGTGGAGGTGTATGAATTTTAAGTCTTTTTCCATTTCTGTGATTATACCTTTTTTTTTATTATTTGGTATAATGTGAAGATGAAAACAAAATATTGGTTGTGGATAGGTCTTATGTGTGGGATTATTTCGGTTCCTATTTATCTTTTCAAAGGGACTGATGGTAATCTGGCTGATGCCATTAACTACTTTTATCTGCCAACAACTATGTACGTTCTTTCAGGACCAGGCATGATACTTGGAACAATGCCAATATTAGGACAGATTATTGTTGTCATATTAAATGGTTTTGCTTACGGGGCTCTGATTGGCTGGATTTACGGAAAAATTAAAAATAGAAATAAAGGTATTTAGTTACGATGGAAATCAGAAACTTTTCAACTGATGTAGATAAATTCTTAGAGAGCTTGGAAGAAATTACTAGAAGTAAAGTTTCAAAAGTTTTGCACATGTTAATTATGGTTGGAAATGAAATAGAAATGCCTTACAGTAAAAGCTTAGGTGGGGGACTTTTTGAATTGCGTATATCTGGTAAAGTTCCTATCAGGATAATATATTGTTTTCATGAGAATTGTGCTATTTTACTTCATGCTTTCGCAAAAAAGACTGATAGAATAGCAAAAAGGGAATTAGATTTAGCGAAAAGAAGGCAGACTGCTATCTCATAGTTATCCACTTGTTTAATATAACGTATATGTTATATTGTAAAGTATGAAAAAAGAACAAAAAAAATCAATAAAGGATATGACTAAATTTTCCGATCTGCATGAAAAATGGATGAAAGATCCTAAATATAGAAAAGCCTACGAAGATTGGGAACCAGAGTTTGCTATTGTTGAGGCAATGATAAAAATGAGAATAAAAAATAAAATGTCTCAAAAAGATTTAGCAAAGAAACTTGGCACAAAACAACCTGCTATAGCTCGATTTGAATCTGGCGCATACAATCCGACACTTTCTTTTCTAAAGAAACTTTCCACCGCGCTTGGTGGAAAGTTGGAGATTAAAATTTAGTTTAAAAAGTGTTATAGTAATAACATGAAAACAATCAAAGTTGGCATTAATGGTTTTGGCAGAATCGGTAGAGCATTTTTAAAAGTTGCATGGGATAGACCAGAAATTGAAATTGTGGCGGTGAATGACCTTGGGTCTGTGTCCAATATGGCGTACCTCTTGAAATACGACACAGTTTATAGAGAATGGAAACATGATATCAAAGTAGAAGGGCAGGAGATAATTATCGATGGGAAGAAAATAAAAGTTTTAGCTGAAAAAGAACCCAACAAACTTCCTTGGAAAGATTTGGGTGTTGATGTGGTGATAGAATCCACCGGACTTTTTGTCACTTACGACAAAGCAAAAGCGCATTTGGACGCGGGCGCGAAGAAGGTGGTCATTTCCGCTCCAGCTAAAGATGGAGATCCTAGTGTAATGGGTGAGACTATTTTAATGGGAGTGAATGAAGATAAATTTGGTACTTGCGACATTACTTCCAACGCATCTTGCACGACCAATGCCGCTTCGCCCTTGATCGCAATCATGGACGAGAGTTTGGGAATTGAAAAAGCAATTTTAAATACCGTGCATGGATATACTGCCAGTCAAAGTATTGTGGATGGGCCCAACAAGAAAGATTTCCGCGAGGGCCGAGCGGCGGCGCAGAATATTGTACCTTCTTCGACTGGCGCAGCGATCGCAGTGACTAAGGCATTTACTAAGCTTTCCGGACTTTTTGATGGCATTTCGATGCGAGTGCCGGTTCCGGCGGGCTCGATCGTGGATATCACTTTTATTTCCAAAAAAGAAACAACCAAAGAAGAAGTGAATGAAATTCTCAAAAAAGCAGCGACAGACAAAAGATGGGAAGGAATTTTCAGCGTAACCGAAGAAGACCTGGTGTCTTCGGATATTTTAGGGAGTCCGTATGGATCAATCGCAGATCTGAAAATGACTCGTGTTGTTGGCGGAAATCTTGTGAAAGTCATGGGCTGGTACGATAATGAAATGGGGTATACCTATACATTAGTTGATCATGTGATTAAGACAGGAAATACAATTAAGTAATATGAATAAATGGAAATATCGAATAATTGGAGGCGTAATCATTGCAATTGGCATTAGTCCATTCACTATTGCATATTTCCCTCTTGGAATTTTGGCATCCTGGGGATTCAAATTATCAATTCTGATCGGCGTTTTGCTATGTTATGTCTATTCAAAAATTAAATTAGAAAAAGAGAATCAACAGTCATTTTTAGTTCGCACTACCCCTGCGCAAGAAGAAATTTTCCCCAGCAAGAGGAATTTATTTTTTACCGTTTCGACGGTCGTCTTTTTGCTCGCTAGTATTTCGTTGTTTATCTTAATGATCGATTCATCATTATCAAATCCGGTGGCATGGGCAATATTGATTGTTTTTATAGGATTGACCGTATTTTTCATGCGAAAGAGCCGAAGGTGGAGGCTTTTTACGAACATTGGTTTAATTTTGAGCTTTGGAGCTACTCTTTTGTGGTGGGTGTTTTTGCATGTGGTTATAATGTTCAGTGGTAACTCAGCTATTAGAAAAGATATTTTTTTGTTCGCTCCTATTTTATTCGCATTAGCCGCTCTAACCATTTTTCTTTTTAAAAAATGGCGTACAATGAAGAATATCAAAAACCTAAAATGAAAATCTACATCGGCGGGGATCATGCTGGGTTTGGATTGAAGTGGGTGAGCAAGAGTAGTCTCTGCTCAGGATTGTAAAAAGTTCCCAGTTTTGTTATAATCCAAATATGTTAAAAAATAATTTATCTTTTAATCTTCCTGTTCTGATTACTAAGCAAAATAAGCGTTTTGTGGCCTTTACTCCTGCGCTTGATCTATCTACTTCCGGAAAATCTGTGAAGCAAGTCAAAGAAAGATTTGTTGAACTGGCCAATGTTTTTTTAGAAGAAATCTTTGAAGCTAAAACTGCAGATGATGTTTTACCCAAGTTAGGATGGAAATAATATGAAAATTTTTATTGGAACAGATCATGCGGGGTATGTGCTCAAGGAAAAGTTGGTGACTTCTTTAAAAGGGGAAGGGCACGAGGTCATAGATAAGGGCGCTTATACATATGACGAGCACGATGATTATCCTGATTTTGTTATACCGGTGGGAGAGGCGGTGAGTAAAGATCCGGACAGAGTCAAAGGTATCATCATCGGAGCGACTGGTCAGGGTGAAGCCATTGCGGCAAATAAATTTCCGCATGTTCGAGCAGTGGTGTATTACGGAAAAGCAAATTGTGTCGTGGACGACGAAGCGGATATTATTGTCCGTTCTCGCGAACATAACAATTCAAATATTTTATCTCTTGGGGCTAGGTTTTTAACTGAAGAAGAAATGATGAGCGCGGTGGACTTGTGGCTCAAGACTCCATACACAGGAACAGAAAGGCACGTTCGCCGTCTATCTAAGATAGATGCGATAAAGATCAACGAATAATGTCTTTGATTTGACAGAATATGCAAGAAAATTTCAGCCAGAAGAATAAGTCTAAAGAATTAGAAGTGGCAATCAGGGCGGCCACAGAAGCAGGGAAGATTCTGGAGAAACACTTTGAGACTGATATTCTGAGGGAGTTCAAAGAGGACAAAACAATAGTGACTTTGGCGGACAAAGAATCCGAAGAAGTGATAAAAAAAATAATATTTGATAATTTTCCAACACACTCTATCTTGGGTGAGGAGACAGGAATGACAGGCGCTCGGGAGGAGAAAAGTGAATATGTCTGGCATGTGGACCCAATAGATGGCACTAGGAATTTTGCTAACGGGATTCCAATTTTTGCCGTTTCCATTGCTCTGGTGCACAAGAATGAGGTGATCGTGGGTGTGGTTTACAATCCCGCGACTAGTTCTCTTTTTTATGCTGAGAAAAACAAAGGAGCCTATTTTAATGACCAAAAAATATCTGTCTCCAAAGACGATAAAGATCATGCTATTGTGACCATGTCTCCAAGCCAAAGAGACATAGACAGAGATCTGACTCAAGAGTTGCTCTATTCTTTTTCTAAAAATGTTGTCCGCTCGGTGCGATATCTCGGATGCGCGGCTTTAGAACTCGCCTATGTTGCTCGCGGAGGGTTAGAAGCCAACATTCAGCTTGGCTTAAATACTTACGATTTTAGTGCAGGAACTTTATTGGTACAAGAAGCCGGAGGGAAAGTAACAACGCTCGACGGTCAGCCTTGGAAATTTCCGGATAATCATTTTATCGCTGGGAACGGAATTTTCCACGATTTACTTGTGGAAGAAGTTAAGAGACAAATCGCAAAATTGGGTATAACCCGGTAGTGAGACTTTTACTAAAGCTCTACTACCGGGTATAATATAGACATATGGCAGAAATAATTCCGGCAATTTTAGAAAAAAGTTTTAGTGAAATAAAAAATAAACTTACTGCCTTGCGAGAGGTGGTAAAGTGCGTGCATATTGATATTTGCGATGGGGTAGCCGTGCCGAGCCAGACTTGGCCCTTTACTTCGGGCGGATTGAATGATTTTGATTTTAGAAAAATTATGAACGAGGAAGAGGGGATGCCATTTTGGGAAGATTTCGATTTTGAATTTGACTTAATGGTTGCGGATGCCGCCCTGAATTTTGATCTATATATGAAATTGGGGCCAAAGCGATTGATTTTTCACCCCGACATAGGAGGGGAAGTAGAAGAATTTGAGAATTTTTTAGAAGGCTTGGATATGTATATACGAGACAATGTGCAGATAGGGATTGCTTTTAGACCGAGCGACGATTTGTCGGTTGTGTCTAGACTGTCTCATAAGGCTGATTTTTTACATTGTATGGGTTCTGATAAAATCGGTTTTCAAGGGGAAGCTTTTTCGGAAAAAGCTTTAGAAAATATAAAATTTCTTAAAAAGAACTTGCCCGGAGTCGTGATATCGGTAGACATTGGTATTAATTTACAAAATGCAGAAAGTATTTTGGAGGCCGGGGCCGATAGGCTCATAGCTGGTTCTAGCATCTGGAAAAGCGGAGACCCGATAGGAACACTCCAAAATTTCCAAAGTTTGGTATAACCCGGTAGTGAGACTTTGATAAAAGCTCTACTACCGGGTATAATTAATTTAATGTCTTTTTTATCTGACGAAAAAATAAAAGAACTAGAAATAAAAGCGAATGATATTCGTAAAAGTATTATCGAGATGCTCTTAGAAGCGGGGAGTGGACATACAGCTGGCCCTCTCGGCATGGCGGATATTTTTACACTTTTTTATTTTCACATTTTAAAACATGACCCAAAAAATCCAGCATGGGCAGATCGAGACAGATTAGTCCTAAGCAATGGACATATTTGTCCGGTCTTATACGCAACGATGGCACACGTGGGCTATTTCCCGTTAAAAGAATTGAAAACTTTGCGTAAATTTGGCACTCGTCTACAGGGGCATCCGCACAGAGAATATCTGCCTTATGTCGAGACTTCTTCCGGACCGCTCGGTCTTGGGCTCTCGCAGGCTACCGGCATGGCGCTAGCGGACAGGATGGATGGCAAAGACAAAGACCGATTTATTTATTGTTTTATGTCTGATGGCGAACAAGATGAAGGAAATTCTTGGGAGGCGATCATGCTCGCGGGGAAAAATAAACTGCGGAATTTGATTGCGGTAGTGGATAGAAATAATATCCAGATAGACGGCTTCACGGAAAATATTATGCCGCTCGAACCTCTTGCTGACAAGTGGCGGGCATTCAACTGGCATGTGATCGAAGTCGGCGGACATGATTTTCGCGCATTAAATGAAGCAGTGCAAGAAGCGCAGGCTGTGTATGAAAAACCGACCGTTATCATCGCTCACACGATCCCCGGCAAAGGCGTGCATGAATTTGAAAGAGATTATAAATGGCATGGCAAACCGCCAAATAAAGAAGAAGCCAAAATGGCTTTGGATGAGCTTCGTACCCTTGGCGGCAAAATTAAAAGCGAACACCAGTAGAAAGCGAATTATAAATTAGTTAATAATAAGAATTATGAATAAAAAAAGATATTGGTTGAGAGGGGGGACAATCTTTGCGGGTATAGCTGTCGTACTTGGCATAGTAACTTCTTTGATGGAGAGTGGACCTTTACGCTTTTTGGCTACCGGACCTTTCGATGCGCTCGGAATGGGATTTGCATTAGTAAGTCTCATTCCGGTGACAGCAGTGTATGGTTTAATGGGATACAATGTTTGGAGTGGCCAAACGCCATTCCAGGACGACAATGTGGAAATGATATTTTATTATGTTATTACTGCCGCATTCTGGTTCTTAGTAGGCGCCGCTCTAGGTTGGCTTTACGGGAAACTCAAAATACGTGCAGCAAATGGCAACAATGTTTTTATAGACATTGCGTGGATTTTAGGCCTTATCTATTCTTTAAATTTGTTGTGGGGAATGTTCCGAATGGGAGGTCTACATCTTAATGATTTGATTACCCTACTTATATCTGTTGGGTTTACAATCTTTTTCTTTCGAAAAAGCAGAAAAAATAAAAAAGAAAGAGATAGTATAATGAATTAGCAATATGTTGAACCCGAAATTAAAACTTAATCCGAATCCCGAACCAAAGCAAAGCTTGGTACGGGACAAGAATTTTTAAGATGTTAAACCCTCATTTAAAACTTAATCCAAGGATATTTAATCAAGACGTCGAGCAGGTGCCGATTCGAAAAGGTTTCGGCGAGGGGTTAGAGAAGGCGGGGGAGGCGGATAAAAATGTCGTCGCGCTTTGCGCGGATTTGACGGAGTCCACTATGATGAGTTTTTTCAAAGAAAAGTTTCCTGAACGTTTCGTCGAAGTCGGTGTGGCAGAGCAGAATCTAGTCACGATCGCTTCCGGTATGGCGGCGATGGGGAAAATTCCTTTTTGTTCTTCTTATGCGATGTTTTCTCCGGGTAGAAATTGGGAGCAAATACGGACAACGATAGCGTATAACGATAGGAAGGTTGTGATCGTCGGTTCACACGCGGGCATTTCCGTCGGGCCGGATGGTGGCACGCACCAGGCGCTCGAAGATATTAGTTTGATGAGAGTGATGCCGAATATGGATGTTGTCTCTCCTTGTGACGCCATCGAAGCCAAGAAAGCAACGCTCGCATTAGCCAAAAGTGTGAAGCCAG
Source organism: Candidatus Nomurabacteria bacterium RIFCSPLOWO2_01_FULL_42_17 (assembly GCA_001785985.1). Classification (GTDB taxonomy): domain Bacteria; phylum Patescibacteriota; class Minisyncoccia; order Phycocordibacterales; family UBA9973; genus UBA9973. The sequence goes on along the minus strand of MFVE01000002.1, from coordinate 22,534 downwards.
CGTATTTGCGGCTAGCTCGTGAGAAGACGCCGATCATTACCACCGAAGAAACTCCTTTTGCGCTAGGAAAAGCGGAAATTTACTGGATGCCCGATGTGGGATTGGCGCAGGTGGGCATCATAGTTACGGGGGATTTGATGTATCGCGCGCTTTTGGCGGCCAAAGAATTAGAAGCCGAGGGAATAAAAACAAAAGTATTAAATTTGCCTTCTATCAAACCAATAGACATGCATGCTGTTATCACTCTTGCTAGAGAAACTAAAAGGATTGTGACGGTAGAGGAACATCAAGTAGCAGGGGGAATGGGAGGGGCGGTGGCAGAAGTTCTCGCACAAAATTACCCTGTGCCGATCGAATTCATTGGAGTGCAAGATAAATTCGGCCAGTCCGGCACGCCGGACGAGCTCGTAGAACATTACGGCATGGGTACTCCATCTATTAAAAAAGCAGTGCAGAAAATTATTCAAAGATAATATAAAAATATAATGGAAGGATTCTCAAATGTCGAAGTCGAATCGCCAGTAATTCAAAAACTGAGAAAGACGATAGCAGAATCTCCCGCCCAGATAGAGGTGCAGTATGCAAAATCGGGTAATACTTGGCCTGATTGTGTTCACACCAGAGTCGCGATTTTAAATGGGCAAATGTTCCTTTTAAAAAAATCTCCAGATTATACTCCTCAAAAATATGCGGTACTGCAAAGTAATTTTGAGAAGTTAAGTGAAAGATTGGAGAAGTTAAGAGAAGAATATAAAAAGAATAAAAAGCGACCGCCACAAGAAGTACAAGATGAGCTACTAGAAATGCTTCATATTTTATAATTTTCTCGCTATATAATCTGCTGGTGCATTTTTTAGGTACTCTTCAAGTTTAAGACGAGACAAAAGTCCTTTTTGCGCTCCGACTTCTTGGACGACGGACATAGAGTTAACTCCGCCCCAGGCGAGGGCTTCTGGTAAAGTTTTGCCCAAAATAATCGCCGAAACAACAGTGGAAGAAAATGCATCGCCGGCCCCGGTACGTTCATAGGGAGGTTTTGGGTCAGGGTAAGGAACCATAAACCACATATCCGCGCCGTCGTAGGCATATGCGCCCTTTGGTCCATCGGTGATGACGACAGTTTTAGGTCCGAGATCGTGCATTTTTACCAGCAACTCTTTTATCTCTCCGTTACCCTCCTCCAATATTTTTCTCGCTTCTTCTACATTACAGAAAAATAGTTTTGAATGTTTATATAGTCTCTCGAGTTTATCTTTACCTAGTTTTATATCAAATTTCCCGGGCTGAAAGACAAAATTTATCTCGGGGTAAAGGTCCAGATAGTCTGCGACGACATAATGAAAAGGAAAAGCGGTTTCTCCTACCGAGCTGAAGTAAATCCATTTCGGATTTCGCATCTCTCCCAATGCATACTGATAGATCTCGTGCTTGATTAAGATAGTGCGCTCGGCTTCATACCACAGCACATAGTGGTAATTTGTCTTCATACCTGTATTTATTTTTATTAGGTCAGTTCTGACCCCGTCATTTTTTAAAGACTCGAGACATTTTTCTCCATCCAAATCAGCTCCAATATTAGAAACGAGCGCGCTTTTGAGTCCCAGTCTACTAGCGCAAACGGAGGCATTAGAAGCATTGCCGACCGCCGGGCAGACAAAAACATCTTCATAGGGCACTTTTTCCGCAAAGGGTAGGCAGATCTTGTAGCTCGGAGTGTCTGCTTCTCCCACGATTTCCGCTTGTTTTAATTTTATAAAAGCATCGATAACGATATCCCCAATTGCCAAGAAATCTATTTTATTCTGGTCTTCAGTTTTGTTTTCACTCATGTTACTATTGTATCATATTAAAAAAATTAGAAAATAATCTATGCCCAAAAAGATAATTTTACAAAAGATCATTCTAGTTGCCAGTTTTATTTTCTTTACTGGGTTTCAGATGGCTCAGGCGGGATTGGTGATAAATGAGATCATGTATGATCTGGATGGTGCCGATATTGATTGGGTGGAAGTTTATAATAGCGGCGAGGCGGATGCAGACCTGACCGCGCTCAAGCTTTTGATCAGCAATTCCACCTCAAACCACGGGATAGTGAAGGATTCCGGCTCCGAAGTACTGCATGCGGGGGACTATGGTGTCATTGTCGTCACTTCACAAATATCTTCGTTCCTGTCCAGATGGAGCAATGTTACAAATATCTTCACCAGTTCTTTTTCTCTGCCGAATGAGACGGCTCAAGTAGAGATCAATGCTGGAGATAAAAATGTTCCCATAGATTCTGTCACCTATAATTCTTCGCAAGGCGCTGTCGGAGACGGCCAGTCCCTTCAACTGATCGATGGTTCGTGGATTGCCTCTACGCCCACTCCTGGATCAGTCAACGTATTCATTGCAAACAATACAGATGATGCCACTGACGATGACGACACGGCCAATGGAGATGACAATAATGCTGATGGTAGCGACGGGGATACAGATGATACAAGCGATGACAATGAAACTACTAATACAGGTACGAATTCTGCACGTTCTAGCACAAGCAAGAGCGCTTCTTCTAAAAAAGCGCCAGAGCCCGCATTCAAGGCAAAAATTTTAGCTAACACTTTGGCTTTTACCGGGCAACCACATGGGGTGCAAGTAAATATTTCTAGTTCTTCAAATGAAAATGTTGACTTAGGTAGAGCTTTTTGGAACTTTGGAGACGGAAGTTCACTTGAACAAAAAGATAATTTTGAGAAGTTGTACCATACCTATGACTATCCTGGCGATTACGTTGTATTTTTAGAATACTACCAAAGCAAGTTTTCGCAAACTCCAGAAGCGACCAGTAAAATAGTGATAAAAGTTGTTCCCACGACTGTAGTTATTTCTAAAGTAGGCGATGTGAAAGATTTTTTTGTGGAATTGACCAATCAAGCTAGTTTCGATATGGATGTTTCAAACTGGATTATCAACGCGAATGGAAAAATTTTTATTTTGCCAAAAAATAGCGTGATCATATCCAAGAAACCGATGACCATCTCTGGTAAAACCACCGGATTTAGCTACGGTGATCAATCTAATCTAAAACTTTTTTCAGCAACCGGCGAATTGGTTTTTGATTATTCGGCTTCGCGCTCCGCGCGATCAGGAGCTATCGCTCGAGTTTCTACCGGAGCATCTTCTAGGGCGGTTGCGTCGCCGGAAATATCTTTGCCTATGTCTGAAGAAGGGATTTCTGCTTCCGATCTTGAAGTTTTAGTTGTGGAAAGTGGAGCCACGAAAGATAATTCTGGCGGTTCGTATTTGCCGATGATTAGTTCTCTTATTTTTATCGGAGCTTCCGCCAGCGCTGTTTATTTTCTTCGCCAAAAGAGGACTTTGTCAAAACCCGGGGACGATTTTAAGATTTTAGATGAGTAGAATCCTGTAGTGAATCTGCGAAGCAGATCTACTACGGGATAGAAATTTATCGAAAGAGTTTTGCATATTTATGCTATATTATCTCCATGTCACTGAAAATCGGAATTGTCGGCCTGCCAAACGTTGGTAAATCAACGCTTTTTAACGCTCTTACGAAAAAGGGCGTGCCAGCGGAAAATTATCCTTTTTGTACGATCGATCCCTCGGTGGGCATCGTGCCTGTGCCGGATGAACGCCTGACCAAACTTTCTGAAATTAGCAAGTCAAAAAAAACAATTCCGGCAGTTGTGGAATTTGTAGATATTGCGGGGCTAGTCAAGGGGGCATCGGAAGGCGCTGGACTCGGCAATAAATTTCTCTCTCACATTCGCGAGGTTGATGCCATTATTGAAGTCGTACGAATTTTTGAGGATAAAGATATGATTCATGTGCATGACAAGATTGATCCACTTTTTGATATAGAAGTTATAAATTTTGAATTAGAAAAAGCGGGGATTAAAAAACCAACGCTTTATGTTCTGAATACTTCCGAGGCGGCGGAGAATATTAAAAAAGATTTTATTTCTAAGCTCCCAGGACCTTATATCGAAGTTGACCCTATTTTTGGCACAGGTTTAGATAGTTTAATTAAAGCCGGATATGATCTCTTGAATCTCATAACTTTTTTCACTACCGGTGAAGATGAATCGAGGGCTTGGACGACACTCCGCGGGGCTTCAGCGCCTTTTGCCGGACGTTCAATCCATACCGATTTCCAACAGAAATTTATTCGTGCGGAAGTCGTGTCTTATGATCAACTCATAGAAGCCGGAAGTTTCGCGAAAGCGCGAGAAAAGGGCTGGGTCCGCACCGAAGGCAAAGAATATATCGTCAAAGACGGCGATGTGATAGAATTTTTGATATAAATTTATGGAAATTAAAATTTTTTGTTCGAAAGAATGGCTCGATTACGAACTCTTAGATACAGGTGAAGGGGAGAAGCTGGAGAGATTTGGCCCGTATACTTTTGTGCGGCCGTATGAAAATGCGGTTTGGAAGAAAACTCTGCCAGAGGCCGAATGGAAAAAAGCGGATGGTAAGTTTTGGAGTTCCAAAGTAGGTGCGAAAGCTGGATGGAAGATGGAAAAGAAAATTACAGAGAAATGGGAAATGGAATATAAGGGCATTAAATTTTTTGCTTCGCCCACGCCATTTCGGCATTTAGGATTTTTCCCAGAGCAGGCGAGCCACTGGGATTTTATAGAACAAAGAATCAAAAGTGCCGAAGCAAGGCTTCGGCAGAAAGTGAGGTTTCTAAATTTATTCGGTTACACTGGAGTCGCAAGTCTTTTTGCATTGCGTGCTGGCGCGGAGGTGACGCATTTGGATGCTTCCAAGCAAAGTCTAAATTGGGCGAAAGAAAATCAAAAATTAAATGCTGAGCTAGCCGAAGCGCCAATGAGAATCATAGAAGACGATGCAATTAAATTTTTAGAAAGAGAATCCAAAAGGGGAAATAAATACGATGCGATAATCATGGACCCGCCGAAGTTTGGTCGAGGACCAAAAGGAGAGGTATGGAAAATAGAAGAAATGTTGCCGAAACTTCTTTCTGCAGTTCAAAAAGTTTTAAGCGACAAACCTCTTTTTGTCATTTTGACTTCTTACGCGATTGATTCTTCTTCACTTCCGCTTGGGTATGCTCTAGAGGAAATGATGAAAGGTTTTGAGGGCACGATTGAAGCCGGTGAACTTTGCGTCTTGGAAAAATCCAACGATCGCATAATTCCGCTTGCGAATACAGCCGTCTGGGAGGTATAATTGGCTCATGCAAACACAATCAAA
>MFVE01000002.1:3511-17295 GCA_001785985.1 Candidatus Nomurabacteria bacterium RIFCSPLOWO2_01_FULL_42_17 | reverse complement strand
TAATTGGCTCATGCAAACACAATCAAAAGTTTTGAAATGGGCGCTTATTATCGGGATCATTATTGTAATCAATATGTTTTTTAATTATGCTCTTTCTCTAGCTTATAAACAGCCGGTTTATGAGGCTTTTTGCCCAAATACTGCGCCAGTCGTTACCATTCCCGACACCCAAAATGCTTGTGTAGCAGGGGGCGGCCAATGGACCAATAATACTTATTATGGCAAGCCATTTCCAGATAGAGAAGCCCAGCCTGCTGGATATTGTGATTTACAATTTACTTGTAGAAATAATTTTGAAGCTGCGCAAAAAGTCTACGATCGAAATGTGTTTGTCACTCTCATTATCTTGGGCGCTTTTTGTGTCGCGATCGGTTCTTTTTTGAAAAAGAATATGCTCATCAGCATTGCGCTTTCTCTTGCCGGAGTATTGTCATTTATCATTGCTTCAATGCGATATTGGAGTTCGGCGGATGATCTAGTAAAGGTCATTATTTTGGCTATTGCCTTGGGGATTTTAGTTTGGGTGGCACTCAAGAAATTTAAAGATAATCAATAAAAATAAAGTGAAATAAAGTGAAAGAATACGATCATAAGAAAATCGAAAAGAAGTGGCAGGATACTTGGGAGAAAAAAGGAATTTATCACGCACAAGATAAATCTAAAAAACCAAAATATTACGCTTTAATCGAGTTTCCATATCCCTCAGGCGATGGGTTGCATGTAGGGCATCCGCGGCCGTATATAGGTATGGACGTAATTTCTAGAAAAAGGAGACTTCAGGGTTTTAATGTGCTTTATCCGATCGGCTGGGATGCTTTTGGTCTGCCGACGGAGAATTATGCGATAAAGACGGGTAAAGATCCGCGCGTGGTCACTAAAAAAAATAGCGATACTTTTCGCAGACAAATAAAATCGCTCGGCATATCTTTCGATTGGTCGCGCGAGGTAAATACCACTGATCCTAAATATTACAAATGGACGCAGTGGATATTTTTACAGTTTTTTAAAAAAGGTTTGGCGTATAAGGCCAAAATGAAAATAAATTGGTGTCCCAAAGACAAGATCGGACTCGCAAACGAAGAGGTGGTGGATGGAAAATGCGAGCGATGTGGGACTGTCGTAGAGCAGAGGGAAAAAGAGCAATGGATGCTCGCGATTACCAAATATGCCGAGCGGCTCGATAAAGACTTGGACGGTGTGGACTATCTGCCTCAGATTAAACTAGGGCAAAGGAATTGGATAGGCAGAAAAGAGGGAGCAGAAATTGAATTTGATAATATTAAAATTTTTACAACCAGACCAGATACGATTTTCGGCGTCACTTTTGTTGCTATTGCCGGAGATACAGATCGCTTTACTGGTCGTTATGTCACGAATCCGGCGACCAAAGAAAAAATCCCTGTTTGGGAAGCGCAGTATGTGATGGGTGATGTCGGTACCGGGGCGATCATGGGAGTGCCGGCCGATGATGAGCGCGATAAGGCATTTGCGGAAAAATATAAATTGCCGATAATTGAAAATTATCCAAAGGCCGGTTTTGAAGATTATGGAAAAAAGGTGACTAGATTCAAGCTGCGCGATTGGGTTTTTTCGCGTCAGCGATATTGGGGCGAGCCGATACCGGTAATACATTGCGAGAGTTGCGGCATAGTGCCAGTGCCGGAGAAAGATTTGCCAGTAGAGTTGCCAAAAGTTAAGAATTATCAGCCGACTGATAGCGGGGAATCACCACTTGCGAATATTGCAAAATGGGTCAATGTGAAATGTCCTAAATGTAAGGGGCCGGCGAAAAGGGAAACAGACACAATGCCAAACTGGGCTGGATCAAGTTGGTATTATCTTCGCTATGCCGATCCTAAAAATAATAAAGAGTTTGCTTCGCAAAAAAATCTAAAATATTTTACGCCGGTGGACTGGTACAACGGCGGCAATGAGCATACGACATTGCATCTTTTATATTCTCGTTTTTGGCATAAATTTCTTTTTGATCAAGGACTTGTGCCTACAAATGAGCCATACATGAAGCGTACTTCGCACGGCATGATCTTGGGCGAAGGGGGAGTAAAAATGTCCAAATCTCTAGGAAATGTAATAAATCCTGATGATATAGTTAAAATATATGGAGCAGACACATTGCGTCTATATGAGATGTTCATAGGGCCCTTCGATCAGTCCGCCGCTTGGTCCACAGAGAGCATTATTGGTTCTAGAAGATTTTTGGAACGTGTTTGGAATCTGCAATATAAAGTAGAAAAAAATAAAAAGTATACTGAGTTTAAGATTGAGAAAACGATAAAGAAAGTGACGGAAGATATTGAAACAATGAAATTCAATACAGCTATTTCTGCTCTCATGATTTTTATAAATGATCTGGGGGGAGTGGATTCTGTGTCGAAAGATGTATATAAAAAATTCTTGCAAATTCTCTCACCATTCGCACCACACATGACAGAGGAATTGTGGACGATACTTGGAGAAAAAAAGAGCATCAATCTTTCCGCTTGGCCTACTTTCGACGAGAATCTGATAAAAGACGAGGAAATAAAAATCGTCGTGCAGGTAAACGGCAAGGTTCGAGCTTTTATGTCGGTACAGGCGGGAGACAGCGAGGAATACATAAAGGCCGAGGTCCTAAAAAAGGCAGATATTTTGAAGTATATTGAAGGCAAAAATGTGAAAAAAATAATTTATGTTCCCAATCGACTTATCAACATCGTTTTATAACTTTAGTTTGCTTTTCAAAATTAATTAATAGTATAATAAAGCCATGAGTTCAAGTATATTTGATAGGATCTCTTTTGTGTCGCTTTTTTTAGTAATAGTTTTGTTGCCCCTTTTCTTTTTGCCTTTCACTAATATTCCAGTTGAAACCTCCAAAGGGCTTCTTTTAGTGCTGGGACTCGCGGTGTGTGTCATCGGCTGGGGTTTAGCGCGGTTCTTTGATGGCAGGATAATTTTACCGAGATCCGCTAATCTGCTCGCCGGCGGAGGAATCGTCTTGGCCTTTTTCTTATCGGCTATTTTTTCGAAAGCTTCGCAAGTGTCTTTTTTTGGCACGATGTTTGATATCGGTACTTTCTGGTTTGTCTTTGCCGGTTTTCTATTGATGTTGATGTCTGCCATTATTTTACGAGACCCCAAAAAAGCCAAAATAGTTTTATTTGGCGCGATACTCTCCGGCGCTTTTGTCATGATCTTTCAAGCGGCCCGCTTTTTTCTGCCGGAGTTTTTGTCTTTTGGAGTTTTGGTCGGCAAGACTGGCAATGCGCTCGGATCTTGGAATGCGCTTGGAATCTTTGCCGGATTTTCTACTCTGATGTCGCTGGTAGTTGTCGAATTTTTTTCTACCACTAAAATCGAAAAAATAATACTGCAAGTATTGACTATCCTCTCGATGGTGATAGTGGCAGCTGTGAATTTTCCTTTTGTGTGGGAACTCATCGGAGTTTTTGCTTTGATTATATTTGTTTATAAAGTTTCTCTGGCTTCCAAGGGACGAGCGGAAGGGGCGGAAAAGACGCCTTTTCCCGTATTTTCTTTTATCATAATTTTGATTACTCTTTTGTTCTTTATTTCTGGACAGCTCATCGGAGGATACTTGCCGAATCGTTTAGGATTGACGAATAGTGAAGTTCGTCCCAGCTTGAGTGCTACGATATCAGTGACCAAGTCGGTTCTGAAAGAAGATCCTGTTTTTGGTTCCGGTCCAAATAGATTTGGGGAAGCTTGGGCAATGCACAAACCTGTCTCTGTCAATTTGACTCCTTTTTGGGATGTTTCCTTTAACTCTGGTTCAGGATTGTTGCCGACCTTTGCCGCTACTACGGGGAGCTTCGGTATTTTGGCACTACTCATTTTTTTCTTCCTCTTTCTAAAGAGCGGCGTAAAATCTATCTTTTCAAGCATCAAGCATGGTTCAAATTGGGAGACGATGGCGTTTTTTGTGCTCGCCCTGTATATGTTTGTCGCCTGTTTCTTCTATTCGGGAGGAGCGGTAATATTCCTCCTAGCTCTATCCTTCGCTGGGATTTTCATAGGTTTATCCGCTTCTCTGCATTCGCGCGGAGAAATTGCCATATCATATCTAAATGATCATAGAAAAAGTTTCTTCTCTATCTTGTTTATTGTCTTTCTATTGCTGGTTTCAGCCGCTCTAACTTTCAAATACGCGGAGCGTCTGATGTCCGTCTCCTACTTTGGCCGAGCGCTTTCTGCTCCCAGTATCCCGGTGGCAGAAGCTTCCATCAGCAAGGCTCTGGCCCTGCATCAAAATGATTTATATTTGCGCACTTACGCCCAAATATATCTTTTGAAATTAAATTCTCTGGTTACTAAGGGCTCGTCTCTTTCCGAAGAAGACAAGGTCACTCTGCAAGCAACCTTAGACCAGGCGATAAACGGCGCGGAGCTGGCAATAAAATATAATCCGAATAATTATTTAAATTTTCAAACACTTGGTTCTCTATATCAAAGTCTAGCTTCCTTTGGCGTCAAAGATGCCTACAGCAAAGCCATGGAAGCATATAAACTAGCTGTTGTTCTAAATCCAAACAATCCCGGGCTCAAGCTCGCGCTGGCAAATGTTTCTTTAGCTGAAAAAAGGACCAAAGAAGCTAAAGATTATGCTAATGAAGCTCTGGCTTTGAAGGCAAATTACCTCGATGCTTTTATCATTCTTTCCCAAATAGCTAGGAGCGAAGGCGACAATGCTCTCGCGCTCTCGTATGGGCAGACGGCCCTCTCTCTCGATCCTGACAATGAGGACTTGATAAAATATGTGGAAACTCTAAGACGAGCAGCCACTGCTGTTGCACCAACTACCAAGAAAAAATAGATAGATCCCGATGGAGAAACTTCTGAAGATCTTTAACAAAGAATCTGTAAATATAAATCAAGCAGCGCTCCTTTTAGGATTCTTCACGATGTTGTCCCAAGTCTTGGCGCTTTTTCGCGATCGCGCCATCGCGCATTTCGTCGGACCTTCGTCTTCTCTCGACGCTTATTATGCGGCTTTTCGGGTGCCGGATTTGATTTTTATTTCTATTGCTTCGCTGGCTTCTTTTACGGTGATTATTCCTTTTATTGTAGCCAGAATGCAGGGAGGGATTGTTACTGATCGGGCGCGCAAATTTCTCAACGATGTTTTCACCGTTTTTCTAATGGTTATGGTGCTCGTCTCAGTCGTCGCTTTTTTCTTGATGCCGTATTTAGCGGAAGTTATTGCTCCTGGGTTTACTCCTCTCTTGCAAGCCAAAGTGGTCATGCTCTCGCGCATCATGTTGTTGTCGCCGATTTTACTTGGTCTGTCGAATCTTTTCGGCGCAGTGACTCAGATTTTCCAAAAGTTTTTCATTTATGCTCTCAGCCCTATTTTTTATAATTTTGGGATTATTATCGGCGTGATATTTATTTATCCAGTTTTTGGAATTTATGGATTAGCCGTGGGTGTCGCCCTCGGCGCTTTCATGCATTTTGTGATCCAAGTTATCTCCGCCCGTTCTTGCGGCTTCACACCCAAATTCTCTCTTAGGCTTTTCAGACTTTTCGGGCTTTTTGATATTAACTTTGCTGATATAAAAAGCGCGGTTTTGACTTCGCTGCCCAGGACTTTTGGGCTTGCTTTTAACAACATCGCGCTTATTTCTATCATTGCGCTTGCTTCCTATTTAACAAGCGGATCTATTTCATTATTCAATCTAGCTTTTAGCCTCCAATCGGTGCCGCTCAATATCATCGGGATTTCCTATGCGGTGGCCGCTTTTCCGACGTTGGCGAAATCTTTCTCGCTTGGCCGGATGGATGAATTTAAAAATCATCTGAAATCGGCCGCGCGCGCGGTGGTCTTCTGGTCTCTGCCGGTAATTTTCCTTTTTATTGTGGTGCGCGCGCAGATCGTGCGCGTGATACTTGGCTCTGGAAGTTTTTCTTGGGACAATACTCGTCTGGTGGCGGCTTGTCTCGCGGTTTTTTCTGTATCCATTCTGGCGCAGGGGATGATCACGCTTTTGTCGCGGGCTTATTACGCCAAGGGTGATACGAAACGTCCCCTGATTGTAAACTTTGCTTGCGCTATTTTAATTATTATCTTGTCTTTCTTCTTTACCCACCTTTTCCAAAATATGCCAATGTTTCGATTCTTTATCGAATCATTGCTCAAGGTGGGCAATATTCCGGGCACAGAAGTCTTGATGTTGCCCTTGGCGTATTCGGTCGGCACGATCATAAATGCCGTCTTGCAGTGGTTTTTTGTCCGCCGGGATTTTATGCAGGGTGAAAGTTTTATCACCAAGACTTTCTTTCAGAGTCTCGGCGCTTCATTCTTCCTCGGACTGACAGCTTATATCGGTTTAAATATTCTTTCCCCAATTTTTGGCACGACCACTTTCTGGGGAGTCTTTTTACAAGGTTTCATTTCTGGAATCCTTGGTATCATCGCCGCTATTTTAGTCTTGCATCTTCTGAAGAACGAGGAGTTATCCGATCTCACAAGAACTTTAAAAACCAAGTTCTGGCGCGCGAAAATCATCGCTCCTTCTCAAGAAGGGCTTTGAAATATAAGCTTTTTCTGCTAAACTGAGAGAATGTTTGTAAGAAAGCTTTTTCGGCACATTTGGCCGAAAATAATGGAATATAAGTGGTCTTTTTACCTGACTTTTGCTTTTTATGGCCTCAGGGTTTTTTTGATTTCCGTATTAAAAGCCTTTTATTTCAAAAAAATAATTGATCTGATTTCTTCACCTGATCTGACGAGAGTGGCTCTGGCTCACGAGCTTTACTATCTAGTTTTCATAAATATTTTAATCATCATAGGCGACTATGCTTGTTCAAGATTTGGGGCTTGGACGATAGTTTATTCTCAAAGCAATATCATGCGCGAGCTTTCGAATTATTCTTTTAAAAAAATAATAAATAATTCTTATCATTTTTTTTCTAATCGTTTTGTCGGGAGTTTGGTCACCAAGTCCAGGCGTTTCATCCGAGCTTTTGAGGTGATGTATGACACATCCGTGTATAGTTTTTGGAGCACTTTCATTATTTTATTGGGCGTTTTTGTGATTTTATTTGTTCAGGCCCCTAAAATTGCCCTGATTTTCTTCATCTGGGTTCTTTTTTATCTAACTTTAGTTTCTTTATTTGTAAAGAAAAGAATGAGATATGATTTCAATAAAGCGGAAGCGGATTCTCGAGTCGGCGGGAGGCTGGCGGATGTTTTTACCAATATCTTTGCGTTAAAAGTTTTTTCAGCTAGAGAACGCGAGCAAAATTCTTTTGGTGAAGTGACACAAAACGAACAGAAACACAGAAACAAGTCTTGGTATTTTGGGAACCTGCAAGACGGTGTCCAAGCAGCTCTGATGGTGATTGTTCAGGCATTTATTTTGTATTTGACCATAAAGCTTTGGATTTCCGGCGATATGAGCACAGGTACAGTCGTCCTCATTCAGACTTATATGATCATAGTTTTTGATAAATTGTGGGATTTAGGAAAAGCGACCACAAAATTCATGGAAGCGGCGGCGGATATGAAAGAAGTGATAGATATTTTTGAAATTCAGCCGGATATTTTGGACTCAAAAAATCCTGAAATTTCAAGAATGAAGACTGGAGATATAGAGTTCAAGGATATTTCTTTCATCTATGATTCTGGGCAGAAAGTTTTCAACAATTTTAATTTAAAAATTAAAGCCGGCGAAAAGATCGGTCTGGTCGGACATTCGGGAGCTGGCAAATCGACGATTACTAAATTGCTTTTGAGGTTTGTGGATGTTTCCGGAGGAGGAATCGAGATCGATGGGCAAGATATTCGCGCAGTCTTACAGGATGATTTGCGAAAGACGATCTCCTATGTCCCGCAAGAGCCGATGCTGTTTCATCGCTCTATTGCTGAAAACATAGCTTATGGCAAGCCAGAAGCGACTCAAGAAGAAATAATCGAGGCGGCAAAGAAGGCCCATGCGCACGAATTTATTTCTGCACTGCAAAATGGCTATGATACGCTGGTCGGCGAACGCGGAGTAAAGCTCTCCGGCGGCGAACGCCAGCGTGTCGCGATCGCGAGGGTGATGATGACTCATACGCCCATCTTGATTTTAGACGAAGCGACCAGTTCACTCGATAGTATTAGTGAATCATATATCCAAGACGCTTTTGGCGAGCTAATGAAGGGAAGAACCACGATAGTCATCGCTCACCGGCTCTCTACTATTCAGAAAATGGATAGGATTATTGTCTTAGATAAAGGTAAGATTGTAGAAGAGGGGACACATACGGAACTTTTAGGAAAGTCCGGTGTCTATGCCGACCTTTGGAGTCATCAAACTGGGGGATTTTTGGAATAAAATTTTATGGATCTAAAACATATACGAAATTTTTCAATTATTGCGCACGTTGATCATGGTAAAAGCACTTTGGCAGATAGAATGCTGGAGATTACGCATACCGTGCCAGAGCGTCTGATGCGCGATCAAGTTCTAGACTCTATGGAGCTCGAGCGCGAGCGGGGGATCACGATCAAGATGCAGCCAGTTCGCATGGAATACACTCTCACCTCACCTCAATCCTCTCCTGAAAGGAGAGGAAGCCCCTTCCCCTTTCAGGGGAAGGCGGGGGATGAGGTTTATGTCCTAAATCTTATCGATACTCCGGGACACGTAGATTTCTCTTATGAAGTTTCCCGCGCACTTTTGGCCGTAGAGGGCTCTATTTTACTAATTGACTCTACGCAGGGGGTTCAGGCGCAAACGCTTACCACGCTTGCCATGGCGAGCGGGGATAGCCTTGGCGGGCAAAGGAAGATTATTCCAGTACTCTCAAAGATTGATTCGCCTTTGGCCAGAGTTCCCGAAGTTCGAGAAGAAGTCGTCAAGCTTTTAAATTGCGATCCGAGCGAAATACTTTTAGTGTCAGGCCGCACGGGAGAAGGGGTGGAAAATCTTTTACAAGAAGTTATAAACCGAGTTCCCGCGCCAAGGGCGGAGGAGGTCAAAGAAAATATTTTGCGTGCGCTTATCTTTGATTTTAAATATTCAAATCATCGAGGCGTGATAGTTTTTATACGAATTCTTGACGGCAAAGTGAAGAAGGGCGACAGTCTAGTTTTTGCGGTTTCCGGCGAGAAATTTACCGCGCTAGAGGTGGGCACTTTTTCACCAGAAGAGACTGCGCGCGAGTCTCTATCCTCCGGTGAAATCGGCTATATTGTCACAGGCATCAAGAAGCCGGGCATTGCTTCAGTCGGAGATACCATTACCAAACTCGCCAATCCGATGCCTCCGCTCGCTGGCTATATGACGCCCTTGCCGGTGGTCTGGGCAAGTATTTTCCCCGAGGACGCGGATGATTTTGCTCTACTAAAATTGTCGCTCGGTAAATTGAAACTCTCTGATTCCTCTTTTTCATATGAAGAGGAGTCTTCCGGATCTCTCGGGAGGGGATTCCGCTGCGGCTTTCTCGGGATGCTCCATTTAGAAATCATTACTGAAAGGCTGAAGCGAGAATTTAATTTGAATTTAGTGATTACCACGCCCTCTATTGTTTATGAGGTAGAAAATAATAATGGCAAACGGGAAAAAATCTATTCGCCCTATTTTTTCCCGGATGAAGCTAATATAAAAACCGTCTTTGAGCCGTGGGTGAAGGCGAAAATAATCACTCCTGCTCAATATTTGGGCAATATTATGCAACTTTTGTTTGATCATGAGGGGGAAGTCGGGGAGACGGAAAATTTTGGAGACAATCGTTCCTCGGTATCTGTAAAGCTCCCGCTTCGCGAATTGATGCGCAATTTTTTCGATGAATTAAAAAGCACAACCTCGGGCTATGGCTCGATCTCGTACGAAATGGATGAAATGCGTGAAGCGAATGTCACCCGGCTCGACATACTGGTCGCCGACGAAATTGTGCCGGCTTTTTCCAAGGTTATTTCTAAAAAAAGAGTCGAGATAGAAGCGCAGGAGGCTGTCTTGAAATTAGAAAATTTGTTGCCTCGACAGATGTTTACTCTGAAAATTCAGGGCAAGGCATTGGGGCGTATCATTTCCTCACGCACGCTATCTGGCATGAAAAAAGATGTCACTGCTCATATGTATGGAGGCGATATCACTCGCAAAATGAAACTTCGTGAGAAACAGAAAAAAGGCAAAAAGAAAATGAAAGAACGCGGCCGAGTAAATATTCCGCAAGATGTGTTTTTGAAGATGATGCGCAGCGGAGAGAATTAAAGACTAAAGATCGGCGAATACAACAGAATCATGCTAATAATGATGAGAATACTGACGATTGACCAGGCTATTTGTATTTTCTTTTGATGTTTTTTGTTGAAAAGCATATACTTAATATAGCACACCATGAAAAGTTTTCAAAGAAAAAGGGGATGGAGAAATATTTTACAGTCGAGGCCTGTTTTAGTCTTTTTGGGTATTGTAGTCTCGATTTTCGCCTGGGCAGTTTTTGGTTTTATGGGTAAAATGCAAATGACGATAAAAAATAGAGCTCTAGCTGAAAATAAAGTGGCGCAATTAAGCAAAGAAAAAGAAAAACTTTCCTCGGATATAGCAAAGTTGAGTACGGATAGCGGAGTCGAGGAAAGCATCCGAGAAAAGTTTGGTTTAGCTAAAGAGGGTGAGGGTGTGATAGTCGTGGTGGAAGATAAGAATCAAGTGGAAGTGCGAGAAGAAGATTCTGGGGGATTTTTTTCTTTTTTGTTTTTCTGGAAAAATTGGTTTAAATAAATTGTGCGGGATGGGGTAATCGAAACCCCGTCTAATCCTTGGGAAGGACTCATTCTGCCACTAAACTAATCCCGCATACATAGAAATATTATATTTATTTTGCTTTCAGGGCAAGTGTGATACAATAAGTATATTACAAATTATTTACAATGTTTTTATGCATAACGTAACAATTTATTCGACTCCATCCTGCCATTTCTGCCACATGGCGAAAGAGTTTTTTAAGGCGAGTAATATAGCTTATACGGAGTTTGATGTGGCGGGGAACCCGGATAAAAGAAAAGAAATGGTGGAAAAGTCTGGTCAAATGGGCGTGCCAGTTATATTGATAGACAACGATATGGTTATCGGATTCAACAAGCCCAAAATAGTGCAACTGCTTGGGCTCTAATCTTGCTTTTACTTGTTTTTACAAAATAAAATTAATCATCCATACTCCCAGGCTGACGAGGAGTAATCCTATAGCTAAACGCATATAACCGCGATACTTTTCACGCCACATCTCAAATTTTTCGGTCTGGCCTACTCGGTGGATGAAGAGGAGAATGACGACAAGTGGTAAAACGAAAAGAAGATTATATATCACCAGTAAAATGAAATTGTTTGCAGTCAGGCCAGCAAGTGACACCAGCGCCAATATTCCCAGATACACTGCTCCCGTGCAGGGCAGTTCCACCAGCGCCACAAAGACACCGAGAAAAAAAGAAGTGGATAGTTTTCCGGTAATTTTGCGGACAAGCATTTCGATGCGCTTGCCGACTGATGGCAAGATCCCTAGAGAAAATCCCTTGCCGTAGAAAAAGAAATCTTTGATCTCCAGCAATCCGAAAATGATCAAGATGACGCCTATCCCGATATAAGCTCCGGTGCTGACCCTTCCCAATTGGCTGATGATGGGTAGAAGCACTAGGCCGGCTATAAGATAGGTAATGAAAACACCGCCGATGTAAGTAAGGCCGTGCAACAGCACTGATCTGCGAGAATGAAAAGCTTTAAAAAGGTAGGCAAGTAAAAAAATTAGCACTCCGAAAGCGCACGGATTGATGCTGTCGATGATAGCGGCTCCCACTAAGATGGGTATGGTTAGGTTAGTTATCTCCATAAGAATTATAATTTTTTAACAAAAACGGCAGACATTGATTGGCTCCTCTTTTTTCTCCTCTTTCTCTTTTTTGTATTCGTCACAGCAAGTCTGGCAACAGAAGCTTTTGTCTCCTTCTTCGACGCATTTAGCACATTCCTTTTTACCACACCCTGAACATATTTTTTTATCTAAATTTCTAATTGGATCCATAAGTTGATTATAGCTTATTTGTAACAAATCGTCACTCTTGTGTCACTCTTGCGTCACTTTCCTTTAACCCTCGCCAACATTTGGGAAGGTAATTGGTTTTTGTCGAAGTTCTGCTTCGACTTCTTCCGCTTCCCGTTCGTCAAAAATAAACATAATAATATCCCGATCTTTCCACTCGTAATTTCTCCAGTCAGAATGCCCAGAATGCAACACTCCATTTATAAAAACCTTCCAGGTGGAAATGAAGCCATGGCATGCATCACCGTCTTTTTTATTAAGCAGGCTTTCATCTGTAATTGGAAGTCCTAGGTTTTTGAAAATTAAATCGAGCACAAAGGGAGTCGGTCCGGAAAATTGCTTTTTCTCCGCATCGAAAGCGACCTTGTCATGCCAGTGGATAACGTTTTCATCTCCATGGGTATGGTGATCTGCCAGAGATCCTTTGAATTTAGGCAGAGCGTATTCCTCGCCGCAAATTTGGATCGGGACGTTGAGATGAATATGCGCGCTCCAAAAACATTGTTCATTTACGCAGGTGACTACTCCATCTTTAGCAATACCGCTTTTCTGATATTCGATAAAAGAATAAATCAAAAAGGCGAGCAAACCAAGCAAGAAGAGAGTGATCAGCAAATTTTTTATAAGTTTTTTATTTTGAATCATTGTTAAATCTTAATTTCATTAATAATTTGCTGAATAATTTAATTGCCTAATAAATTCTTCGCGATCAGGCCGATCACTAAAATACCCAAGAAATTAAAGACAAACGAGACCGGGATAAAAAGCCAGGTTTTTGTTTTTGAAAAACCCATCATGGTTAGTCCCAATTCATCTGGTAATGGCGATGCGATTATAAGCGCGCCCAAAATGAAAGTCATCCATTTAAAAGATTTTAGGCGGACCATGGATCGCAGTCTGCTATTTTTTGAATTTCTGATTAAACTTAAAATATCTTCTCCAAATCTATCTCGCATAAATCGAAAAATAATCAGATCTCCACAAACAGCACCAAGGCCGCCGAAAATGGCCACGAGCATTACAGAGTCAGATAATTGGGCTATCTCACCAAGCGCTACTATTGCAGGAATAGTGGTAAAAATAGAAGTAAAGAAAATACCAGCGACAAAACTGTCCAGGAACCAAAGATTTTGAGTTTCCTCTAAAATTTTCTCGATTGTTCCTGTCTTTATCAAAATAATCCCGACGATCACGCTGAGAATGATTATGCCGATATCTTTTATTAGGTTGTTCTTTTGATTTTCCATATGGTTGCGGGTGTCCTCGGCGGGAATCGAACCTACAATTACTCCTTAGGACGGAGTCGTTATATCCATTTAACTACGAGGACTATTCATATAATCTAACACATAAGGCGTGTATTGGGAATTCGATTTGGCTGGATTTCTTTTGGGATTTTTGCTAGTATTTATTCATGTCGCCGGAAGAAAGAGAGCTTTTGGAAAAAAGCGTTAAGCTCGCAGAAGACAACAATAGAATGTTACATTCTATGAGAAAGTCTATGCGTCGGTCCAGCGTCGCCAGGGGAATATATTGGGTATTTATTATCGGTTCTGCTGTGGGGGGATATTATCTTCTTCAGCCATATATAGATCAATTAAAGGACGTATATGGTAAAGCAGGCAGTGTGTTCAATAACTTCAAATAGTTTGAAATAAATTTCGTTAGATAAAAAATATGCCTGGGTAGCTCAGTAGTAGAGCTCTCCCCTGAAGAGGGATAGGTCGGCAGTGCGATTCTGC
>MFVE01000002.1:3338-3497 GCA_001785985.1 Candidatus Nomurabacteria bacterium RIFCSPLOWO2_01_FULL_42_17 | reverse complement strand
AAAAGATTTTCTATATAGATCTCACCTTTATATTGCTTGTTTTTTCTTTGTCTACTTTTCTGACTTTAATAGTTAAAAGTCCGTGTTTTTCTGTTGCTTCAACTTCTTCTGGTTCAACTTCTGCAGGGAGCGATATGGTGCGGGAAAATTTCCCCCAAT
>MFVE01000002.1:0-3200 GCA_001785985.1 Candidatus Nomurabacteria bacterium RIFCSPLOWO2_01_FULL_42_17 | reverse complement strand
TGTCTTTTCTGCTTCCTCCTACTGAAACCTTCCTTGATTCCTCATATTCATTTTCTTCCTCAACATGAATACCTCCAGTCAGTCTCTCCCATAAACTTCTTTTTTCCATATTTTTAATTTAATTGATAATTTTAATTCATTCTTCTTACTTTTTCAAAAAGCAAGATGACTATAATAGTGACGACCCACAAAAAAGCAAACACTTTTAATACTTCTAAAAAATCATTTCCTTTAATCTTTATTATAAAAAAATTAAAGACACTATGCAAGGCAATAGCCAATGTAAGGCCTACAATAAAGTAAAGTTTTCTCTTTAATCTTCCCATCCGCAAGGAAATTCCGAGCGCAATGCCCAGAATTCCGCTTGAAACAGCGTGGAGAAGGGTAGATCCGAGAAATCTGAGCTGACCTATAGATGCCGCGGTAAATAGACCAATTGTGGTTTGATCCAAAGAAAGTGATTTTCGAAGGAATAAAACATTTTCAAGGGCTGCAAAGCCCAAAGCCACGGTAATTAAGTAAATTGGCCAATCTACTGGCTCATCGGCGTAAGTTGTTTTATAAAGAACAACCATAATCGCAATGTATTTAATTATTTCTTCTGCGCTTGCCCATAGGATGAGTTGCCATTGGTATGAATCAACATTTCCTTGTATAAATTTTTGAATTGGTAAAACAAAAACAACTGCTATCATACCCATAATAAATGCTATTGTGAGGATTTTTTTTGGTTCAGATTTTTTTTCCTCTTCTTTAATCCAGAACCATAACCACAAAAGAGCTGGAATAATTCCACCTAGAAACGCTATAGCTAAAATTTTAGGATCATTGGACATTTCTATATAGGCCACCTTTCAACCATTAAAAGATTTTTTTTACTGGGCATCATCGACCATATTTCTTCCGTAACAAAAGGCATGAAGGGGTGAAGTGTTTTTAGAATCATGTCTAGCGTGTGAAGCAGAAATTGCTTACGTCGAGTCTTTTCTTCATTTGTTCCTGTTTCCAAAATTACTTTACTCTCCTCAATTATTTTATCTGCCAGATTATGCCAGACATAATGATACAATTTTTCAGCTGCTAGGTAGAATCGCAGATTTTCCATGTCTTCTGTCACATCTTTTAAAAGAGCTCGACGTTCAGTGCGCAACGTTTCATCAAATTTATTTCGTTCAGGAAAACCACCTGCCATTGTTTCACCCTTTGTATTCTCCAGAATAAACCGCGCAATATTCCATAATTTATTTGCGAAATTTTTATAACCTCTAATTCTTTCTTCTGCCAGTGCCAAAGATGTCCCTGGTGTATTTCCGATAACCATACCAATTCTAAATGCATCAGTGCCGTATTTTTCTGTGAGTATTAATGGATCAATAACATTTCCTTTACTTTTACTCATTTTTTGTCCCTTGGCGTCAAGCACAAGTCCATGCAGATAAACAGTTTTAAATGGAACTTTCCCGGTTATATAAAGTCCAAGCATAATCATTCTCGAAACCCAGAAAAATATTATTTCTCCAGCTGTCTCCATAACATCAGTTGGGTAAAATGTCTTAAAATCAGGAGAGTCGGGATAACCGAGAGTTATAAAAGGCCATTGGCCGGATGAAAACCAAGTATCGAAAGTATCTTTATCCTCTACAATAGCGCCGCTGCATTTTTCACATTTTTTTACATTATTTTCTAAATCCGCCATACCGTATCCGCATTTAGTGCAGATTTTTGCGGGAATGGGAATACCCCAAACGATTTGTCTAGAAATATTCCAATCTATTATATTTTCTAACCAATGAATAGTTATTTTTTTATAGTGTTCTGGAATATAAACTATTTCTCCGTTGTTTATTTTCAGAAGGGCTTTTTCTGCTAGAGGTTTCATCTTTACAAACCACTGGCTTTTTATTTGTGGTTCTATCGTTGTTCCGCATTTATAACAAGTTCTGACAACATGTTTATAATTTTCATCTATTTTTTCTACCAGACCCTTTTTTTGAAGTTTTTCAATGATCAAGGGCCTAGCCTTCTTTATATGCTGCCCTACAAACTCTCCTGCGATAGAAAGCAATTTTCCATTTTCGTCAATGATTTGTTTTTTATCTAGTTTGTGTCTCTCTGCAATTTCAAAGTCTGTATTGTCGTGCCAAGGGGTGATAGTCATTACTCCTGTTCCAAATTCCATATCTATAGCTTCATCTTTTATAACAGTGGCTTCGATTGGCCCATTGATCCACTCCAATTTTATTTTTTGTTTGTCAGAATATTTCTTGTAGCGTTTATCATCAGGATGCATTACCACATATTTATCGCCAAATTTCGTTTCGGGTCTTGCAGTTGCTATAGTGAACGGCCCATATTTTAAATAATACAAATTATCAATTATTTCTTCATCCTTTATTTCTAAGTCAGAGAAAGATGTTTGATGTTTTGGACACCACGACACAATTTTATTTCCTCGGTAGATTAAATTATCATCATACATTCTTTTAAAAGTTTGATGCACCGTTCTTATTACATTATCATCGAGTGTAAATTTTTCACGAGACCAATCGCAGGAGGCTCCCATTTTTTTTATCTGGGATTTTATATTTTTTGAGTTACTAAGAGTAAAATCCAAAATTTCTTTGTATAATTCTTTAGGATCCATCCCAAATCTAGTTCTTCCTTCTTTTTCCAGTTTTTTTTCATACACCACCTGCGTCTCAAAGCCAGCGTGATCAAAGCCTGGTAACCACAGTGTCTTAAAGTCCCGCATTCTCTTGTAGCGCACCATAATGTCCTCAATTGTCATAACCAAACCATGGCCTGCGTGCAAAGAGCCATTCGAATTGGTTGGTGGCATTATTATTGTAAATGGTTCTTTTCTTTCTCCCGGCAGATTATCTGGGTTAAAAAAACCGCTATCTTCCCATAGCTTGTAGATTCTCTCTTCAGTTTCTTTTGGATTATAGGGTTTCAGTAATTTCTCGTTCACACTCATATCTGCTTAATAATATCATATCTGCACATCCTTTGGCGAGGCTAAAGTCTTAGATTACCAGTTGCTTTTATACTGCTCAGTTTCGGAACTTTCTTTTTGTTTTTTACGTAATTCAAATATCCAGCAATGCCGATCATTAGCGAATTATCTCCTGCGAGTTCTTTTGTAGGAAATAGAAGTTTAATCTTGCGACCTGCTTGCCCCGCCTTGGCGGTGGTAAGTT
>MFVE01000001.1 GCA_001785985.1 Candidatus Nomurabacteria bacterium RIFCSPLOWO2_01_FULL_42_17 | reverse complement strand
TTCTCCTTTTTTCTCAAGCCGTCGCCAAGTGCCAGAAAATTCTTGCACCGAAACCTGCGCTTCTGTCTCAGGAACTTTCAAAAGGTCTGCCACAGCTAAAGCGGCGGCGGCATTCATCCGATTGTGAAGCCCCGGTACTGAAAGCTCGGGAACTTTTTCTAAATAGTGCGTGTAATCAATTATTTTTGCACCATATTCGCGCGCTAATATGCTAGCTGTCGCCTTGTCTTCTCGATTGCAGACGATAAAATTTTTCGTCTGACTTCCCAATTCGGAAAAAGCTGATTCGATGTCTTTAATATCTTTATAATAATCTAAATGATCCGGCTCGATGTTTGTAATAACTAAAATTTTTGGTTTTAAATTTAAAAATGATCTTTCGTACTCGCAAGCTTCCGCCACAAAGACGTCACCAAAACCCGTAATTAAATTGGTCTTATATTCTTTTAATAAACTGCCCACGATCACAGAAGGGTCTACTCCTGCATCAATCAAAATTTTGGCAATCATCGCCGTGGTCGTCGTCTTGCCATGCGTACCAGAGACCGCGATAGTATATTTATTTTCGGTAATAATACCTAACATTTGAGGATAACTTCTGATTGGAATGTTCAAATCCGAAATTTGGGTGAAGAGTTTTGGATCATAATGTGGGATGGCAATGGTATAAACAATCAAATCTACATCCTTGGGTATAAGCTCAAAACTCTGACCAATGGTTATTTTGATTCCTAATTCTTTCAGTTCATGAGTCAATTCATTTTCGGACATATCCGAACCGGAAACATTCTTGCCTTCTAAAAACATCATCCGCGCGATAGCTGAAATACCTATCCCCCCGATGCCGATAAAAAATATTTTTTTAATTTTTGATAGATCTATATTTGTCATAAAATTTAAAAATTTTATCTACAGAAGAAGAACGATCCTCCGGCAATTCATTTCTATGAAACCATCTAGATTCTTGTATTTCAATTGGATCAACCTTAACATCTAATTTATCATGATTTCCTAAAAATACCTCGACTATATCTTTTTTATATTCTGTATTACTTTCATAAGAACCAATCAATACAGGATCAATAACATCAATTCCTGTCTCTTCTTTTGTTTCTCTAACGGCTGCATTTATAAATGATTCTTCTCTTTTTACTGCTCCGCCTGGAACTGTCCATTTCTTGTGTGCATAATTAAGCTTAATAAATAAAAATTTACCATTATGTTCAATCAAACATTTGACACCACGAGTATGAGGCCTAAAGATGAACCAATAAATTTTTCTTAATGGGGTAGCAAAAAACCAAAATGTTTTAATAACTAAATATTTCATATTATAGGTGTTCGACACCTAAATCTTTAAAATGACCTTCTGGTATAATCTCTTCCACTCTTTTAGCTTTAATAATTCCAGCTACCTCTCTACAGTGTTTTTTAAACAAGTCAACACTACTAAATTTTTCTAATATGTACTCAATCGTTGCGGTTTTGTCTAAAAAATAGTACTTTCCAGTTTCAATTTCTTTCATACTTGACCTTACAAAATACTTTTTGGTCTTCGGAATATTATGAATTAAATCATTATAGTTTACATACCCAAGCAGGACAAGTAAATAATTATCGTCGCCAACATGAACGGACTTGAACTTACCCTGAAACAAAGCACCCGATCTATCACTCTTTTCATTGAAGTAATTTGTATATCCACCGAGTAGACGTTTCATAAATTCACTGATACCACCATCTACTTTCTGTTTTAGAATAAAGTGAAAATGGTTTGGTAAAATATTATATGAAATAATTTGAACCAAAGGATTTGATTGATCGTCTTGTTTGTATTTATTTTTCTGAAGTTTATGTTGATAAATACTTCCAATGGGTTTCTTGGTATTAAAATATTTGATACTTATTAGAAAACGATCTAAGTCCGCACTCGTTGAAAATATATCACGCTTATCTACGCCCCTGTTATAGATATGATATATTTCTTCATTTAATAATGGTACTTTTCTCATAATATAGGTGTCGAACACCTAAATTTAGTTATTTTAAATTTTTGACTATTTTCATAAATTTATCTCCCCTGTCATATTCATTTTTAAACATATTGAATGAAGCAAAAGCTGGACTGAAAAGAATAACGTCGCCAGCTTTGGCTTGTTTTATGGCTTCTTTCACAGCTTCTTTTAAATCGGCTACTTTTTGTAAATTTATTTTTTTATTTTTTATTTTCTCGCTTCCTGAACCGGGAGTCAAAAATACCTTTTTGGTTTTTTCAACTAATACAGCTCGCAACTTTTTCACATCAAGCTCTTTATCCATCCCGCCCATTATTAAAATAACTTTTTTGGAAAAAGAATTTAAGGCCGCTATTGTAGCCTCTGGTGTAGTCGAATTTGTGTCGTTATAAATATCTACGCCATGAATAGTTTTAACCAATTCCAGTCTGCCTGTAATTGCTTTAAAATTTTCTACTGTATTTTTTATAATTTCTTCTTTGATTTTTAAAACCTTTGCAACTTCCACTGCGCAAGCGATGTTTTCCAAATTATGTTTCCCCCTTAGTTTAATTTTCCAAGACTTGGAAATGTTTTTTATACTTGCATTCACTATTTTACTCTTTACTTCTCTTGCCTTGCCTTTCATACTGGGCCCTAATACCAGAACATCTCCCTTTTTCTGAAATTTATAAATGTAAGATTTATCGCCGAAATATTGTTTTAAATTATTTTTATAATAATTCATATGATCCGGCATAAAATTAGTGAAGACAGAAATGTGCGGAGAAATCTTTGCTTCCCTAAAACCCTGAAGTTGCCAAGAAGATAATTCAAACACTACGACATCACCATCTTTTACCTCTTTCAAAAGCGGCAAGGCTGCCAGACCTTTCAGATTGCCTCCTAGGTGTACGCGCGCGCCACTTGTCTTTAGAATTTGATAGATCAGCATTGTAGTGGTGCTTTTACCTCTCGTACCCGTGACTCCTATTATTTTTACTTTGGGTGCGAGTTTGGCAAAAAGAGATTCATCCATTTCAATAGGAATTCCTCTCTCTTTGGCATGCAAGATATAAGGAGAATCAAAGGGTGTCCCCTGTCCCTTTAAAATGAAATCCTTATTTTCAAAATCTTCAAATTTATGCCCACCAAGGCTGTATTTTATATTTTTGTATCCCTTTAATTTTTCCAAAGAGGGCGCAAGCTCATCCGCATTTTTAAGATCCGTTACGAGCACTTCCGCACCGCATTCCGAAAGAAATGTAATGTCGCCTAAACGCTTCCCTAGAAGCCCTAGGCCCACCACTGTCACCTTTTTATTCTTGAAAAATTCTTTATAATTTTGCATAAGCTTTTTTTAACTCTTCCATATCGTCAAAATGGTGTTTGACGCCTTGGATCTCTTGATAGTTTTCGTGACCTTTTCCAGCGCAAAGAATAACATCGTCTTTTTGAGCCAATTTCACAGCTTCGCGTATCGCCTCCCTTCTGTCTGAAATTAGTTTTACTTTGGCGCGCGTATCCGGATATAAAGCATCCATCATATCGTAAATAATTTTATCTGGATCTTCGCTGCGCGGATTATCCGAAGTAAAAATAGCAATGTCAGAAAATGAAGCCCCAATACTTCCCATCTTTGGGCGTTTAGATGAATCGCGGTCTCCGCCACATCCAAAAACAGAAATAATCTTACCTGTTTTTGGTTTTATTTCCCGAATAGTCATAAAAACATTTTCTAAAGCGTCCGGCGTATGGGCATAATCCAGAATAACGAGAACTCCATTCTTAGATGTAAAATGTTCAAAGCGACCACGTGGCGGATCAATGTCCTCTAAAATTTTATTTACTTTATTCATATCAAAACCAAGCAATTTACTCGCGCTCCAGATAGCTAGTAAATTATAGGCATTAAATTTGCCGAGAAGTTTTGATTTTACTTGTGTCTGATTAAATTTCAATTCAAGACCATTAAAATCTAATCTTTTTATTTCTCCATTAAAATACATAGGTTTAACCTCTGTATTTTCTTTGAATCCATAAGAAAACTTCCGCGCTTTTATCCCCTCCAGCATCTTCTGGCCAGATTCATCATCAGCATTTGTTAAAGCAAAAGCTGACTTTGGAAGCATCTTAAAAAATTTCTTTTTCGCTCTAAAATAATTGGCAAAATTCTTGTGATAGTCCAAGTGATCATGCGTCAAATTGGTAAAAATTCCTCCAGCAAATTTTAGTCCCGCAAGTCGCTTTTGATCTAGGGCATGCGAGCTCACTTCCATAAAAACATATTCACAGCCCTTTGATGCCATTTCGTTCAGTAATTTGTTCAAATTTATCGGACTAGGAGTCGTGATTAAAGCTGGCCTTCTTTCATCCACAATAATATTTTCCACAGTGCCGATGAGCCCAGCTTTATGCCCAAGCTGAGTAGCAATTTTATATAGAAGCGTAGATGTCGTCGTCTTACCATTCGTACCCGTCACTCCAACAATCTTCAACTTTACCGACGCATTCCCAAAAAAATGCATCGCCGCCAACACCGCAATTATTCGCCTTTTAAGTTTTAGATTTTTCAAAAAGTTTTTCATAACAAATATTCAACTTCTTCTAATTCTTTCTCGAGAATTATATCAGATTCTCCAAAAAGAAATCTGCCTTTGAATTTTTTATCTTTAAGAAATAATGGCATCCAATGTATATCGTCCGGCCACATTTCCGCAAATGGAATCTCATCGATATAAAACCATTGCGGTTTCATTTCTTCACTTTCTCTTGGTTCTCCTATGAAATCGTCTCCCTTGAAAATATGCACTTCCAATATTTCTGGATTACCTTTGAATTCAAAATGGATAATTCCAACTTTATTTATATTTTTTATCTTTATTCCTGCTTCCTCCTCTATTTCTCGTCTAGCCGCATCCTCAATACTCTCTCCATCTGCAATTTTGCCACCAAATCCATTCCATCTCCCCGCCCCAAACCCGCGCTTTTTCATACCAAGCAATACTCTCGGATGCTGATGAACTATGCAAAGAGTTGTTACCAACTTTTTATTAGTCATAATATTTTTCAATAAAAAAATTAGTAATGCTCTGGATTTTCTAAATGCATTAGAGCCATAACAACAGCAGCTTTATTGTATTCTGTTCGATCAAGACGACCTTTTGTAAAAATACCAACGAAACCATCGTGTTCGCCCAACTTTTCATGATGAGTAATACCAGTGGCCTTCATCGCCTGACTTCCATCCATCTTGTCGTGTAAAATTTTTTCAATAACTTTTTTCGGCCACTCGTATGCTTGGGACATTCCCATATGAATTTGCTTGCCGTCAAAAATAGCACAGACGGCGACTTCCATATATCCTGATTTTGTTTGCGGAACTTTCATCAGCCCGCTTTCAATACCAAAACCATAGTCATGGCCTTTACATGCCTGCTTGGCGCGATCTATCGCTCCGGCAACAGTCTCTTCTAAACTTTTAGGGTGGCCGAATTCATCAATTTTTACTTCAACAGAAATAATTTCCGCGCCATGAAAAATCGGGTAGTCCCCTAATAGATTAGCAACCGCACCGACTTTCGTTTTATTTTTTGATCCAACTCCAATTTTCATAAAATTTATTTAAATTCTATCCAATACCTGCGTTTAAGTTTTCCTTCAATTGAAATTTTGTTTTCCAAAACACCACCATTATTTTCAATTATTCTTGCGGAACCTTCATTATCATCATCACAGGTAACAAGTACTTTTTCCATCCCAAGCTTTTCTGCTTCCTGGAGAGCTAGGTTCAAAATTTTATTTCCAAAACCCATTTTTCTTTTAGATGGTCGAATGGAATAACCAATGTGCCCGCCTTCCTGAAGCAATTTCTCATTGGTCTTATGTCTGATTTTAGTCCATCCGATAAATTCTCCTCCTGAAACGAACCATAGCTCTGTTTGCGGAACTCTATCTGCTGGCAAGTTTGCGCCCTCTTCTCTTTCTTTGATTTTAATAAGAAGTTGATTGAAATCATCGTTTGGCTTTGAACCACGCATGTAAATATTTTCTCCTGCATCTTCAAATTCTTTAGCAGCTTCGATAAAACTATCCTTGTAAACCAAAGATGGCCGAACCAATCCTCCCATTTGCTCTAAATTTTGTCCCTCATTTTTCATACAATTTATTTTCTATTTTTTAACCAGCATCTTTTTAATACTTTATAAGTCGTAGAAGACAAAAGATATCCAGTGGAAGCGATAAAGGCATTTAAAAATGGATGATCATCCTTTATCAAAAACATAAAAATCATAATCAGAAGATAAGTCGATACTGCAATAAATAGCATTCTGGTTCGTGATAATTCCCAAGCCTTATCAGCTTCTACTCTTTTATTCCTTTCCTCTATGTTTTTTACTCTTTGTTCCAAGTTTTCCATAAAACTTTCTAATTTATCAAAGACTTCCGGTGTTGCGGCGCATTAATGAGGCCGCATTTTTTGTATTTGTAGACTTCGCCAGTAGCTGGATTGATTGCTCCGCAGGGACAAGGGTCATTTCTGCCCGGCTCATTCCGTAAGGACTGTCCTTGCGGAATTTTGTCTTTTTTTCCTCCAAGCTCTGAGGGCTCTATATGACTCGTCACCAAGGTCTGTCTCGATGGAGCATCATCTCCTTTTGCGGGCTCTTGAATCGTGCTAATCAAAGAAAATACTTGTTCTTTGAAAGCCTCTTCCATTTCTTTGAACATTGCCAAGCCATCTTTCTTGTATTCTACGATGGGTTCTCGTTGGCCATAAGCTCGCAAATTTACGGAACTTCGCAGATAGTCCATCGCTTCCAAATGTTCCATCCAAAGTGTATCTGTAGTATAGAGAGCAATCCTTCGTATTGTTTCAAAGAAAGCTTCTTCACCTAATTTCTGTCTTTTGCCTTCAATTATTTTTTCTGCCCCTTCTCGTCCCAAAGAAATATCTTCTAAAATTTTCTCAATCCCCTCTTTGTCAGCTCGCAACATTTTTTGACGCCTCTCATAAATTATTTTTCTCTGATGATTCATCACATCATCATATTCCAGAGTATGTTTTCGAGCATCAAAATGAAAACCTTCTATTTTTTTCTGCGCACCTTCTAAAGTTTTGCCGATAAATCGATTTTCAATCGGCTGATCTTCAGGTATGCCAAAGCGTCCCATCATCGTCTTTATCCTCTCCGATCCAAACACTCGCATCAAGTCATCTTCAAGCGAGACATAGAACTGCGTTCCGCCCGGATCTCCCTGTCGGCCGGAACGGCCTCGGAGCTGGTTGTCAATTCTTCTCGCCTCATGTCTCTCTGTTCCCAAAACAAAAAGTCCTCCGACGTTTTTCACAGATTCATATTCTTCTTGTGTATGCGGATTTCCTCCCAGCTTGATGTCTATTCCGCGTCCTGCCATATTTGTAGCGATAGTTACCGCACCTTTTTTGCCGGCCTGAGCAATTATTTCTCCCTCTTTTTCGTGATTCTTGGCATTCAAAATCACATGGGGTACGCCCTCTTGTTTCAAATAAGCTGAAAGAAGTTCGTTTTTCTCTATCGAAATAGTTCCGATCAGCACAGGTTGCCCCGTCATATTTAATTCCTTAACTTTTTTAGCAATCGCTTGAAATTTTCCTTTTTCTGTCTGGAAAATCAAATCGTTATTGTCTATGCGAACGATCGGGCGATTGGTCGGAATCACGATCACATCTAGCCCGTAGACTTTCAAAAATTCTTCCGCCGAAGTTTGGGCCGTGCCAGTCATACCCGAGAGTTTCTGATAAAATCTAAAATAATTCTGAAAAGTGATCGAGCCAGATGAGCGAGTTTCTTTTTCAATTTTTACGCCCTCTTTCGCCTCTATCGCTTGGTGAATCCCTTCAGACCAGCGTCGGCCGGGCTGCAGACGCCCGGTAAAAGGGTCCACGATGATCACCTCGCCTTCTTTGACCACATAATCTTTATCCTTTTCGAAAATAGCTTGCGCTTTTACAGCTGTTTCCAGATGATGCACATATTTGATTCCCTTTTCCGTATAAATATTATCCACCCCAAGCAGTTGCTCGGCTTTGGTGATGCCGACATCTGTCAAAGTTATCGCTTTTAGTTTTTCATCAACAAGATAATCAGTCTCTCGCTTGAGTTGTTTGGCAATTTGATAAAATTTAATATAAAAATCTCCGGAATCTCCAGAAGCACTGGAGATAATCAGCGGAGTGCGCGCTTCGTCGATCAAAATAGAGTCCACTTCGTCCACAATGGCGTAGTGATGGCCCCTCTGCACCAGATCATTTACGTTCGTCGCCAGATTGTCTCGCAGATAATCAAAACCATATTCATGATTGGTGCCGTAAGTAATATCCGCCGCATAAGCTTCTTTACGAGAACATGGTTTTAAAAAATCGTAGACAACTTTAAATTCTCCAACTGTATCTCGTTCTTCATCTTCTTCTTTGTGAGTAGCGTCATATAAATAAGAAACATTATTAGAATTAATAACTCCGACAGAGAGCCCCAGAAAATTATAAACCTGCCCCATGAGGACCGCGCCGATGCGAGAAAGATAATCATTCACCGTCACAATGTGCACCCCTTCACCCGTAAGCGCATTCAGGTAAGCTGGAAGCACTGCCACCAAAGTCTTTCCTTCACCAGTGCGCATCTCTGCAATTTTGCCGCTGTGAAGCGCAAGACCTCCTATTAATTGGACATCATAATGCCTTTCGCGGAGGTTCCTTTTGGCCGCTTCTCGCACCAGAGCGAAAGCCTCGGGCAATAGATCGTCTAAAGCTTGCTTCTTATCTTCTGCCTTTGCCAATCTATCTTTAAATTCCTGCGTTTTCTTTGGAAAATCTGCATCTGCCAACTTCGAAATATCCGCCTCTAGAACATTGATTTTATCTACTATTTTCGATGCGTTTCCAATAAATTTGGAACTTTCGTTACCGAACATTTTGCTGAATAAATTCATCCCGTTAGAAGCAGGTCGCGGTCAAAAAACCTCGATTTTGCTTAATTAAAGTATTAAATTTACGATATTTCATTAACATAATAGGCTCAACCGTGACCGCGGTTTCTAACGGGAGAGCTAAATTATATATTAACATAAAATAAAAAATCCTCCGAATGGAGGATTTTTTGAAAACCAGAAACTATCTTCGTCTTTTCGCAGCCTTTCGCTTCTTAGTCTTTTTCGCTGCCTTTCTTTTACCCTTCTTTGCTACTCGCTTTTTTTTCTTTGCCATAGAATTTATAAATTAATTTTCTAATGTTAGTTTGCAATAAAACGACCAAAAATTTTTATTGCGGGAACATCTTAATTATCCCGCATCTGAGTACACAACACAATACTTTTGATCCAAAAGTGTGGATAACTTTTTTTAAAAAAAAATTATTTTCATTTGAAGCGGGTGATGGCGAAACTCCAACATATGTGCCTATGTGAGTGCGACCACCCGCTACAGATAAAAACAATTTATATATATTAAATATTATAGCGCCTTTTCTAGTATATGTTCAACCACCTGATGCATCTTGGCGCCGACGGATTCGCACGCCTGCGCAAAATGCGAATAGGATTTTAAATTTGGCGTAGAATCTAATTCTAAAAGGTAAATTTTACCCCTTTTATTTAAAACAAAATTTGATTTTAAATAGTGCTCCCCGCCGATGTGTTTATGTAAATCTTTAGTTAGATTAGTCAGCTTTTCTTTTTCTTCGCCCGAAAGAATGCCAAAAACATTCACGACTGGAAAAGTATAAAAATCTTGCCCGCGGAAATGCGGCAGAGAGTGCACAGAAGCCACTTTGCCAGCAATAAATTCTTCCACTAAAATATTTTCATTATTTTCAATTAGCTCAATTAATTCTGCGAAAGTTTTCACCAATTCGTCCCCAACTATCCACGGTGCGCCAAATTTTTCAAAAACTGCTCTCGCAGTCTTTGGAGAAACTATTTGCCGCGGCATATTTAAACCAATACTTTTTACATGTTTCCGTATGAGATCCACATTGTTGCCCAAAAAAGAACCGCTACCGATATTGGGAATAGAAAAATTATCTAAAATAATTCCTGCGCTGGGATGCGTCGTGTCCCAGACCAAATCAACTTTATGTATTAAATCCGCCGGACTTATCGGTATGCCATTTAAATGCCAAACCCCTTCTTTATCAATCAAAATGTCGATCGTTTTATATTTATCCGCCAAATTTTCTGAAATATGAGAAATTATATCTCCGCCTTTGCGCAAAGAAGAATGATAATGCTCTCCTGTTCCGCCTCGCAAAACTCCTACCCTCTTTTTGACACTATCTTTTTTAGATTTTATTTCTTGCACAAAAGAATTATATCACAAAAAAAATCGGCCGCGGGCGTCACAGAGACACCACACGGCCTGACCTAACTTGCGTATTGATCACGACAAGGATTGTTGATACTCATTTTCGGGTCTCCAGGATACTTGATGGGATCCCAGGACCGGAATACGGGAATTTTTTCTGAAGTTTCCCGATCTTCTTGATCTTGTTGCTTTGACGTTTCATCTTTAGTTTTCATAACTTTTGAACCTGTTCCATTACCTTATACACTAAGGAGAAGTTTTGGTCAACAACAAAATTATCAAAAAATACCCCGCCATGACGGGGTAGGTTTGCACAAGAACCGTTCTTTTGCGCAAACCACAAAAAGAAAAACCGTCCTCCAAGCGGTTCTTCTTGTTTGACGGTTTGTTGATACATTGTATCTTTTATTATTGAAGAACGAAAATACGTGGAAACGGAACTGGGTTGCCACCAGTAAACATTTCTTCTCCTCCGTGCCCCGAGCCTTTTTCCAAGTAAACGTTTGCAAAAAGTTTGAGCGGTCCGTAATTCACGATTTCCACCGAGACGTAAAAACCGTGTGACAGCTCAAAAAGATTGTGGCAGTTCGCTCCGAGCCTGTCTTTATGCTCAATGCAAAACTGCCCTATCTGATTCTCACCTCGCCATCGCCGACGCTTTCTTCCTGCAAAACTTTCAAAAGCCTCCGCGGTTCCTCCGGGTCTGGTAATTTTGCCAACATTGACTAGCGCCTTCCGGCTGGAACGCCCCGGAGTACTCTTATAGGTGTGATGAGTTCCCAAACCCACTGAAAAGCCAGCACTCTCAAACGTTTGTGTGCCATCAGTAGCCCGAACAACAAGATTACTAAACAGTTTCTTGATCATAATACTTTTTCCTTTTGAAAAGGACTATTCACCTGTTGTTACAGGCATATTCCGAAATCGTCGGAAGCGTCGCAGATTTTCTGCCCTTTTTATTATTGAACTCCAAAAAAATGATTTTGTCAAACAAAAAATACCCCGCTTGCGCGAGGTATTTTTTACTTGCCCCGCCATGGCGGGGTGAACTGTCCTTTGTTTTGTTTCGTTCTTTAACTTTGGGTCTTTGCCTCATGTCAAATTCTTTTTAGGACGATGAATTATTGTCCATTACACGCTCAATTGAGGCGTGCAATACCGACTTCTAAAGGTTCTCGAACCGAAGTCCGAGAACCCGATTTTCAAATTGAATTATTCCACGAGCAGCTTCCGCTACCCGTGCCTTGTTACGACTTAGTCCCTGTCACCGAGCTTACCTTAG